>CAZRBA010000075.1:0-28749 GCA_964598255.1 uncultured Caldithrix sp.
TGGTGTTGGATGGCAGCGCGCGCGTGGACGAGATCATCAAAAAAGCTATTTCCTGGGATGTCATCGGCGGCATTGCCCGACGCAGTTGGGCGCGCAATGCCAACGCCCTGCAAACCGCCCAAAAATGGAATCAGGCGCACAAAGACAGCGGACACATCACTTTACCGTACATTGCAGATGATAACCTAGTGAAAAGTTTGGTGAACGATCTGTTCAAAAAATAGCAATCCGAACTATTGCAAAGGCGGATTTAGGGAAATCCTTCCAAAATCCGCCTTTTTCTTTCGAATAATGCAAAAAAATCCGACTTCGTTCTTAAATCGCTTTCACGTACAATATCAATAATTCCATACCTTCCATTTTTCATTCGCTTTAAATGTGATCTCGGTTATTTTTATCTTTTTAACATTGAGTATCTTTAAGTTAATTTTAGTGTTCTTTCTAATTTTAACTGAAAAAATTCTCAAATCCGTTTTATCGTTTAAAATATCGCATTCATAAGGTGAGGTTTTTATGAAAAAATCATTACTGTTTTTACTTGGTACGAGCTTTATTATTTTAGTGTTTTTTGTTTTCTCCTCCGGCTTGCGTACATCGGAATCGAGCATTGCTCGGCTTACGTCAAACAAAAAAATCGATAGCCATGTTGACGAAGAAGAGCAAGAAGGTCATAAACGTCCGGATAAACCGGATGAAGCCATGGAAGAGGAAATCGCCTTGCGCTCTATTATCGGGCAAGGATTCTCTTACAAAGGAAGCTGGCGATTCAAAGCCTTAAAACAGGCGCTGCAAATGCAGCCCCTTTCGTTGCGCAAAATCTCGGCCACACTAAATTGGATAGAGCGAGGCCCTGGAAATTTCGGAGGGCGTACCCGCGCAATTGTAATAGACCCGACAAATTCCAATGTTTGGTGGGCCGGAGCTGTTGGCGGCGGCATCTGGAAAACCACAGACGGCGGTGTTACTTGGACATGTAAAACCGATGACCTGCCGGTGCTTTCGGTAACGGCCATGGATATATGTAAAAATCAACCCGATATCCTGTATGCCGGTACCGGCGAAGGATTTTACAACGCTGACGCCATTATCGGTGACGGCGTATTTAAATCCACAGACGGAGGCGAAAGCTGGAGCCAATTGGCCAGTACAGCATCCAATACCAATTTTCGCTATGTTAACCGTTTAATTGTCGATCCCGACGACCCGAACACGGTATTGGTGGCCACAAATACCGGCGTTTACCGCAGTACCGATGGTGGTTCGTCGTGGACGGAAGTGTTCAACAACGGACAGCGCGTGCAACAAATCGTAGCCAATCCGCTGCGTTTTAATTCCCAATTTATTTGCGTTTATTCCAGCGGCATTTACAAATCGACAGACGGCGGGCTGACCTGGAAATATGTCAGCGATGAAATTACCAATCACTATCGCATCGAAATGGCTATTGCTCCCACCGATACCAACATCGTTTATGCCTCTCCGGTTGACGACAACTCCGGCCTATTGGGATTCTTCCGTTCTTCCGATGCAGGTAATACCTGGGTAAACTACGGAAATTCAACCAATTGGCTGGGGGGGCAGGGCTGGTATGATAATGATTTGGTTGTAAGCCCCTTGGATAAAGATGTTGTTTTTGTCGGCGGAATCAATCTCTACCGTGTGGTAATATCCGGCTCTTCCATGACAACCACCCAATTAACGGAATGGTACACAGGTGCTTCCTACCCGTATGTCCATGCCGATCAGCACGCATTGGTTTCCATTAAAACCAGTAATACCAATTTTGCTTTGGTGGCCGGAAATGACGGCGGTGTTTGGTACTCGTCCGACATGGGACAAAGTTGGGAAAGCAAAGACAACGGATACAACGTTACCCAATATTACGACGCCGATCGCCATCCTACGGAAAACGCTTTTATCGGCGGAACACAGGATAACGGCACCCATCGCTCACCCGATGAACCCACAGCCGCTTCGGACTGGTCTCGTGTGATCGGAGGCGACGGATTTGATTGTGCCTGGAATAAGACAGACCCAAGCATTGTTTACGGAACTCTGTACAACACCCGGATTTACAAATCTACCGACGGAGGGTACAATTTTTCGTCCGTTAATAATAATATGCCGCAAAGCAACATTTTCCACACACCGCTGATTATGGATCCTAAAAATTCGGATAAGTTGTTTACGGCGGGCGATAACAATACATTCTGGTACACCGACGACGGCGGTGCGAACTGGCACGATGTCACGGTTAGCTACAACGGATATACGCATGTCAGAATAGCCGTTTCTAAAGCCAATTCGAACATTGTGTGGACTGGCAGCACAACTATTTACAATAATGTGTCCACCGACGGCGGACTTACCTTCCATCAGGTAACTCAACCTGCGGGAAGTCCCCATGCCTACCTTACCGGCATTTCCACACATCCTTCCAATGAAAACGAAGCCTTTATTACCATCGGTAGCTCGGGCTACGGTAAAATTTATCGTACTTACGATTTGGGGCAAACTTGGAGCGATATTACTAACAACCTGCCGGATATTCCCGTTTTTACCGTTTTGGTTATGCCATACGATACCACGGAAATCTGGATCGGTACCGATTTAGGGCTTTTTATTTCTTACGATGACGGTCAGTCGTGGCAATATGCCAACAACGGCATTCCTGCGGTCAGCATTCGCCGCCTGAAGATCGTCAACCAGGAAGTGGTTGCCGCCACGCACGGTCGCGGTGTTTGGTCGGTCCATCTCGATCAATTGCCAGCCTGGCCGCCTTTAGCACCGACTATGCACGATATTACCGTTCCCAATCCCAATACCGGTGTTCTTAAATTGCGTTTTACGGCCAACGATAATTATGATTCGGTACAGGTTTTTGTGAATAACCAAATTACCGACCGTTTGTTCAACGTACCGGCCGGTAAAGATACTTTCGGCCTTTATCAAACAAATCCGCCGGAAGATGTAACCGCTTATGTGGTCGGCTGGAAGAACGGTGCCGATAGCAGTAGCCAACAAAAAAGCAACACCGTTTACGCTGCCGTAGATACCTTGCTGGAAAATTTTGACGACTATTCGTCAACTTTTTTCGGTGATTTGCAGATTGAAGATGCCAACGGTTTTACAGATCCTGCCTTGCATTCGTCTCATCCCTATGCGGACAACACAACCTATATTGCTTATTTGGGTACGCCGATCAACATTTTAAGCGGTGCGTATTTGGATTACAACGATCAGGCCATTGTGGAACCCGGCGAAACAGGCAGTGTTTACGGTGACAACAATTTTTACGACTATGTTACCGTAGAAGGTTCGGACGACGGTGACAACTGGACGATTTTAATCGATCCCTATGATTGCCGCTACGACCCGGATTGGCAAACAGCCTATGACAACGGTGCGGACGGTAATGAATCGTTGTTTCGCTCGCATGATATTCAATTAACCAATTATTTCCCGGTAAATACCAAAATTTATATTCGCTTCCGTCTTTATGCCGACGCGGCCACCAATGCCTGGGGTTGGGCCATCGATGACGTCCATGCCAGCAATTTGGTCGCCGGTTTGAACGAAAAGACAACACCGGTAAACACTTTTGCCTTATTGGGCAATTACCCCAACCCGTTTAATCCGAGCACAACCATCCTGTTTACTTTACGGGGACGGTCGCCGGTTACGCTGGAAATATTTAACGCACTGGGGCAAAAAGTAAAAACTTTGTATCGCCATAAAATATTAAACAGTGGCCAAATTCACCGGGTTGTTTGGAACGGCAACAACCAAGCAAACAAACCTGTTAGTTCGGGACTTTATGTTTACCGCTTACATGCGGGCAATCGGGTAGCCATAAAAAAAATGCTTTTGATTCGCTAACGACCTTCCTTATGCGAAAAAAAGCCCTGCGCCGCAGGGCTTTTTTTATGCCCCAAAATCAAGCCTTCCTAACGCGATTATTTTTCGGTTGGGGAATGCTCTTTAAAGAAAATTTCGAAAAAAAAGCGCTAAAAAAAGTTGCATCCTAAGAACAAAAACTATAATTTCCGAACTTTCAAGTAAAAAGTTCGAAAAGGTGTTATGATGCCACAAACCAACAATCTCGATCAAAAGAAACAACAAATTTTGCAAGCAGCCAGCCATTTAATCGCCAAATTTGGTTACGACAAAACCACGCTCGAAGACATCGCCCGATTAATCAAAATAAAAAAGACAACTTTGTATTATTATTTTCGTAATAAGGATGAAATTATTCAGGAAGTGGTTCGTTCCGAAACCGAAAAATACATGAAGGAGCTTAAAAGTAACTTGGCAGAACCGAAAGGCACGTATGATAAAATTCGCGCCTATATTCGCACAAAATTAAAATGCATGAAAGAGACACTGAATATTTACGATTTGAGCAAACAGCGATTTTTGGAAATTAGCAGCAAAATTCATTCGATGCTGACCGATGTTTTGCGAGAAGAGGTTCGGCTTTTAACGGCCATTATAAACACCGGCATAAAGGACAAAGAACTTAAATCCTGCGAAGCGCAGAGAATTGCCGATGCGATCGTTACTATTTCTGAAGCGGTTAAATACAAGGAATTGTACAGTTCCAATATTTTGAATTTAAGTGACATGAATTTCGATAAAATCGAAAACGACATTAACTATATTTTAGGTTTGGTATTTGACGGCTTAAAACAATAAATCGGGAGCGGAAAGCGGGGATTATTCGGATATACGGTCCCCCTATGATCCGAAACCATACGTCCCGCTTTCATCCGCTCCCTTCTCTGCCGCCTTGCAATCAAAGGAGGAATAGCCATTGAAAAAATTAATGTTCTTCACATTTATCCTGTTTACAGCCATTTCCGCACATGCGGCCGATACTTTGAGAATCAATTTGGATCAGGCCATTCGCACGGCTTTGCAAAACAACCGCGAAATCCGCATCGCAAAAATGGATGTGGAAAAATCCCGCGCTGCCGTTAAAGAGGCATTTGGCTACGCGCTACCCTCGTTGGACTTTACCGCCGGATTTACCCATTTTATCCAAAAACCGCGCATGCCTTTTCCCGATTTTAATGCCATGCTAAACAATGCCACTTACGGCGTTTTGTTTAAAGAGGGGTTAATCCCTTACGATCCGAACAAACTTTTACCGTTAAAATTCAAATTGCAATCTTTTGCCCGTACAAACAGTTACCAGGCCGAGGCAAAAGTAAGCCAAATTTTATTCAATTCGGCCGTATTTCGCGGAATCGGCGCTTCGCAAATCTACTTAAATCTTTCCAAAGAAAATTTGAAGCGAGCCATTGCCAAAACTATTCTCGATGTTAAAACCGCTTTTTACGGGGTATTGCTTACCAAAGATCTGCAATCTATCGCCCAAAGTCGTTTTGCCAATGCCCAAGAACATCTGCGCAACATCAAGGCCATGCGCGCACAGGGGCTTCTTTCCGATTTCGTTGAAATGCAAGCTACCGTGCAGGTTGAGAATATTCGGCCGGTTTTGTTACAGTTACGCAACGCACACGAAGACGCTTTGAACGGTTTGAAACTTGTTTTGAATATCAAGCAAAGCACACCTTTGGAAGTAATTGGGCAATTGACTTATACCGACGAAAGCTTACCTTCGGAAGCGCAACTTATCGAAACGGCTAAAAAATACAATCTTTCCTTGCATGTATTGAAAGTCAAAAATCAATTGGATGACGAATTAACGGCTGTGGATCGAGGTGAATATTGGCCCACGTTAGTGGCTTTCGGAAATTATACTTACAACGGAACCGGCGAAAATTGGGATTTTCAAACCTACAGTTCGTCCACGGTCGGAATCAGTTTGTCCGTTAATTTGTTTCAAGGCGGACGGACATTGCATAAGGTTCAACAAGACAAAATCGCGGCCAAGCAAACGCTGGAACAAATTCATAGCTTAACCGACGGAATTGAAATGCAGGTCAAATCCAAATTTAACGATCTGAAACGCGTAAAAAAACAAATTCAAGCTATGAAACGCAATATCAATTTAGCCCGCCGTGCTTACCAAATGGCCGTACACCGTTACCAGGTAGGCGAAGGCAGCGAATTGGAAGTAAAGGATGCCGATTTGCAGTTGAACGACGCCCGCACCAATTACGCTAAGGCCGTGCATGATTATTTGGTGGCCAAAGCTTCGTTGGACAATTTGATCGGACGGGTAGAGCAAACCTACTTCGATCTTTATGCAAATTATTTGAAATAAAAAATTCAACGATAGAAGGAATAGATTATGAAAAACAAAAAACTACGTGTACGCATCATTATTGTATCCGCTGTTTTCATGATGTTTTTTACGCTGAGTTGTTCCGGTAAAAAAAGAGAAAAAGCGCAAAGTTTGGAACAAATTCAAAAGGAACAGGGCATTCCTGTTGTTGTTCGGCCCGTGCAGACGCAACGTTTCGAAACATCGCTTTCGTTTTTCGGCACTTTTCGCGGCGAACGTGAAACCATCGTCGGTGCCATGATCGGTGGACGAATTCAAAAAATCAATTACAAACCCGGCGACAAAGTACAAAAAGACGCAGTGGTTATCGAATTTCCCGAAGATTCGCCGGCGGCTCAATACCAACAGGCCAAATCGGCTTATGAGATGTCCGCAAAAACCTACCGACGCATGAAAGCCCTATACGAAAAAGGCGAAATTGCTCAGGCAAAGTTTGATGCCGTGCGTACCAAATATTTGGTGGACAAAAGCAATTACGAAACCATGAAGGATTTGCTTAAATTAGATGCCCCCTACAGCGGGGTTATTACCGAGATAATGGTGCACGAAGGCGACAATGTTAAAGCCAAAACGCCATTGTTTACCATTGCTAAATTAGACAGAATGAAAATCCGCATTTGGATTTCCGATGCCGAACGCCAACAAATCAAACCCGGCATGAAAGCTTTGGCCACGGTGGACAATAAAACATTTACGGGAAAAGTGCAGCAAGTATCTATCAGCGTTAATCCCCTAAAGCAAGCCTTTTACGCTGATTTGATTTTCGATAACGCCAAAAGAGACATTTTGCCCGGTACAACCGCCGACATAAAAATAATTACCTATGAAAACGATCGGGCTATTGTTTTACCCATCCATTTGCTACGAACTCAAAACGATCGGCATTTCGTCTTTTTAGCTAAAAACGGTCATGCTTTCCGGCAACCGGTTACTACTGTTAAAAGCAATGGTATCGTTTATGAAATTAGCCAAGGATTAAAAGAAGGCGATTCCTTAATTGTAGAGGGCAATGCCCGTTTAAGTAACGGCGTAAAGATTAAAGTGGTCAGGTAAAGGAGGCGCTGTGTTCTTAGCAAAACTATCTGTAGATCGTCCGGTATTAATGACCGTAATTTTAATGGTATTCATCATATTCGGCGGCCTGGCTTTCGAGAAACTGAACTTAAACCACATGCCACAGGTAGAAATACCTTACGTTACCATAACCACGGTTTATCCGGGAGCAGGCCCCAAAGAAACCGAAACCCTGATTACTAAAAAAATCGAAGACGCGGTTTCGACCATTAGTCAAATCAAACGCATCGAATCGTATAATTTGGACGGAGCGGCCATTACATTAATCGAATTTAAACTTAGTAAAAATGTGGACGTGGCAAACCAAGAGGTAAAAGACAAGGTAGATCAAATCTTAAATGAGCTGCCATCCGATGCCGAAAAACCAATTGTACAAAAAGTGGATATTAACGCCTTTCCCATTATGGATTTGATCCTAAGCGGTAATGTGGATCCCAGAGAATTGAATCATTTGGCTTCCACGCGCATCAAAGATCGTCTTTCGCAGATCAACGGCGTTGCCGACGTTAAGGTAACCGGGGGCCAGGAACGGGAAATTCGCGTTGCGTTTAATAATCGCGTCGTCTATCAGGATTACATTTCACTCCCCCAACTATTAGGCATTTTAGGTGCTCAGAACATCGATTTACCCAGCGGCACATTTGATATCAAAAATTTGGAATATTCGGTACGCGTAAAAGGGAAATTCCGAAGTGTGGACGAAATTAAGAATCTGGAGATCCCCACACCCTTTGGAAACAAACGGTTGGCTCAAATTGCCAGCGTAAAAGATACGGGTAAGAAAATCCGCCGCCGAACGATTTTTTTTGATGCAGCTACCGGCGAAACCGATTCTAACGCAGTACGGCTATCCATCATCAAAAGTTCGGACGGAAACGAAGTGCGAGTTTCCGATGCCGTTCATGCCGCCCTACCGGATATTCAGAGTTCTCTGCCTGCGGGCATAACCTTAAAGATTGTCAGTGATAATTCCATTTTTACCCGCAGCTCGGTTAATGACACCATGTCTAACATTTTGTTGGGGATTCTATTTACTTCTATTGTTCTGTTTTTGTTCTTGTTTAATATTCGTTCGACCATTATCGTCGCCCTTTCCATGCCAGCTTCCATTATTTCCACATTTTTGCTTTTCCAATGGTTCGATATGAGTTTAAACATCATGTCGCTTATGGGTATTTCTGTTTCCGTGGGAGTGCTGGTGGCCAATTCGGTCGTCGTGTTGGAAAACATCTTTCGGCATCGAACGCTGGGGCACGGTGCGAAGGAAGCTGCGGTAAAGGGGACAAGCGAAGTGGCCGTGGCCGTAATCGCGGCAACGTTAACCAATGTCGTAGTATTTTTACCCATTGCCAATATGTCGTCGATGGTAGGTATGTTTATGAAAGAACTGGCATTGGCGGCTGCCTTTTCTACGCTTTTTTCTTTGCTGTTTTCGTTTACCCTTACCCCGATGTTGGCTTCGCTTATGGCTAAGAAAAGCAATCAAACGGGAAAATACGCGCAAAAAGTCGATGCATTTTATCGAAAATGGGATGCGTTTTATCGTCGTTGGTTAACCAAATCTTTGGAAAACAAAAAAATAAGTGTTGCCATCATCACGGTTTCCTTTGTTCTTTTTTTGCTTTCGGTAATTTACTACGGACCTAAAATCGGTTTCGATATGATTCCCCAATCGGACAACGGTCAAATCCAAATTACGGTTGAATTGCCGCAAGAATACAATTTGCACGAAACCGGACGTGTTTTAAAGGCAATGGAAGATAAAATTAAGAATTACCCGGGCATTACCAACATTGTAACGGAATTGGGTAAAATCAGCGATGTTAACACCGGCCCCAATTTGGCGCGCATGGATGTCAATTTGGTACTACCCAATAAGCGCGACAAAAAACTGAAATACTATATTTCTTCATTTGTCAAAGATTTTTCTACCGTTGCCAACGCACGTTTGATTACGGTAGATTACAAATCGTTTACGAATAAAGGCGGTGCACCCATGCAGTTCTTTTTGTTGGGGCAAGACATGGAAGAATTGAATCGCTTGAAAGATAAAATTATGGCTCGAATTCATGACGTACCCGGATTGATTAATTTGGATCAGAGTTCACGTCAGGGTAAACCCGAAATCACCATTATTCCCAAACGTAAAAAGCTGGCCGATACCGGCATTACGGTTCAAGAAATCGCTCTAACCGCTCGTGCGGCGCTGGAGGGCATTACCGCTTCCAAATACTACGAAAAAGGCGATGAATATGATATCGTGGTTACCATGAACGACGCATCGGTAAATACACCGCAAAAAGTAGGACAAATTGCCATTCCCTCACGTAACGGAACGGTTTATCGGTTGGCTCAACTGGCCGATATTAAATTTACCAAGAGTTATTCCAAAATACTGCATCGCGATAAATATGTGGCTATTCAATTCACCGGTTCACCGGCCCCGGGGGTTCCTTTGGGCAACGTAACCAAAGAAATCCAACGCCGGTTACAAAACATTCATTTTCCTCCAGGCTACAAAATCAAATGGGCCGGTACGGTAGAAATGATGAACGAAATGGTCTCGGATATGGCCTTTGCCTTTATTCTTGCATTGGTCCTTACCTACATGTTGCTGGCCGCCATTCTGGAAAGTTTTATTCAACCCGTTTTTATTTTGCTAACCGTTCCTTTAGCCATTATCGGCGTGCTTGCTTCTTTGTATTACACGGGCATTTCTTTTGCCATTACTTCGTTAATGGCTATTATCATGCTAATCGGTATTGTGGTTAATAATGCCATTTTAATGCTGGACTACACCAATCAATTGGTCCGCGACAAAGGGATGGGCGTAAAAGAGGCTTTAATCGAGGCATGTCCGACTAAATTGAAACCGATCATTATGTCCACTCTGGCTATTATTTTGGGTATGTTACCGCTGGCCATCGGTGTGGGGGCAGCCGGAGTTGAAATGCGCCAACCATTGGGCGTTGTAAGTGTGGGCGGCCTATTGGTTTCGACTCTGCTTACCTTATTCGTAATTCCCGCTTTTTATTATTTGTTTGAAGGCAAAAAACAAAAATCCCGTTCGAATTAACTTTTTATTCTTTTCTGCGGCGTTTATTCCTTTCGGTTTAAGCGCCGCTTCTATTTTGAACCGTCTTTATTTTCTCTGCGTAAAACTTTCGTATGCAAAATAATTTTATTATATTTTAAAAAACAACGTGGAAAAATTATGTTAGATACATTAAAAATTTACAACGAACTTAAGGAAAATCTCGATCCGGACGTTGCCTTAAAATTGGCTGAAACTTTTGGTCGCATTTACGGTGAATTGGCCAACACGGTAACCAAAACCGATTTTAACGAGTTAAAGGCCAGCTTACAAAAATTGACCGAGGCACAAAATCGTACCGAAAAACGTGTAGAAGAGCTGGCCGAAGCACAAAAGGTTACGGAAAAACGCCTTGACTCGTTAACCGTTAAAGTAGAAGAGTTGGCCGAAGCACAAAAACGTACTGAAAAACGTGTAGAAGAGCTGGCCGAAGCACAAAAGGTTACGGAAAAACGCCTTGACTCGTTAACCGTTAAAGTAGAAGAGTTGGCCGAAGCACAAAAACGTACCGAAAAACGCTTGGATCGTCTGGATAAACGCGTCGATAACCTGCAGAAAGAAGTAGGTGGAATCAGCAATACGCTGGGTTATTCGTTGGAAAACAGTTCCTATAAATCGTTAACGAAAATTTTGCCCGAACGATTTGGTATTCAGATCGAAAAACTGTATCGTCGAAATATTGTGTACGCCTCGGGTAAATTCGATGAAATTAATATTTACGGCGAAGGCAAAAAAGACGACCGTAAAATTTTTATCGTCGGCGAGAGTAAAGCGCAATTCGGGGTTAAAGATGTAACTCAATTTTTAAAACTGTTACAACGCGTAAAAAAACATTTACAAGCCGATGTTTTCGCACTTGCTCTGGCTCATCAGTTCCATCCCAAAGCCGAAAAAGCACTTAAAGAACGCGGCATTCCGTATTTCTGGTCTTATGAAGTAAGCAACCTTTGAGCAATCATCTTATCTGCCTGCGGTTCCTTTTGCAAAATCAAGACAAAAATTTCGCCTTATTTCCCCATTACTTCGAAATTTTGGCAAAGGCGCTATTGAGCAAAGCCTTTTCAAATGCATTGTTATCGGGAAAGACAAAACCAAAACTCTGTTGCCAAATGGAGGCTTTTTCCATGCACAAATAAAAAAACACCTTGTTCTTCCACGGAGAAAAACCCCGGTACAAATGACCAAACATATCGACTTTAACATGATCCGGATATGTCCATTTACCATGAGGATCAGGAACCAATTCCATTTGTAAAATTTTTGTTTTAAAGCCGCGCCGCCGAATTTGTTTTATTACGGGTTTAATCATAGTTACCGACCCCATGGAAATAAACAGCACCGTTTGCGGATCAAAGCGTTGCATAATTTCCTGTGCAATAGCCAAATAATCTTGCTGCCAGGTATCATAATAAATCATGGGATGAAAATGAAATCCTACTTTTACGCCTTTTTCGGCCACCCGCTGCGCAGCCTGTAATCGTTTTTCCAGACTAACGGTGTAATGCTCCTCATTTTCCACAATTACCTGCGGATTAAGGGACCAAGTGCATTGCACATTGGGCGGGATGTCGTGTTCCAAAAAATAACCGATATTGGCCGATTTTGTTTTGAATTCCAGCAAAACATTGGCATGGCGGCGGGCAAAATCCATAAGGGCATCCAGCATACCGTTACGATTACCCCAAACAAGGGAATCGGAAGATTGGCCGGTGGTGATATGTATTTTTTTTTGGGGATCGATTTCAATCGATTTCAACTTCGCTTGCAAATCGGCATCAAAAACAACGCGATCGCTGTAGAAAGTTTGAATGGTACAATAACTACAACCGAAGGCGCAGGTTTCCACGGCATCGATAGTGCGCAAATTACAACAAACCGTTTTTTCCGAAGCTACCGGGCACCAACCGAATATCTTTTTATCGCGATGCCCGTCAACCAACCGCGCTTGTGTTACCTTTTCGGGCACATCGCCACGAAAGTTCTTGTACGATTTCGGTTTCGCTTTTAAGCGAAAATAGCGCCGCAAAAGTTCGTTCCAAAATCGTTCTTTGGCATTACGTCCTTTGCCTTTTTGCGCATCAATCGGGTTTTTACCCAACCAAACATGCAAACCTCCCTCGCCCCACATCTCAAGATCACGGGCAATTTCTGCCAGTTGCCGAAATTCCTGAAATGTGAAAGAGAACTCGTTAAACAAGGCTGTTAACTTTTGCTGGTCGGCTTCGGGTAAAAAGGGAAATAATGTTTTTTCTTTAAATTGCTCCAACCGTTCGGAGCTATTTTTCCTTTTGTTCATCGCAAACTCGGTCCGTCCGTTTGTCTGATATTTTAAAAGAACGGAGCAAATTTACGGTAATTATTTTGAAAGGCAAATCAAATGCGCACTGCTTTCGTAATTAAAAAGGAGTTACCATCCGAACGGCTTTTACAAATTTCCGCTTTCGCTTTTCCTTTTCCCGGCAAAAAACGCGCGAATTATTCGGTAGTAATCCGCAGCCAGTTTGTAAATACGCGGACCCGGAATCAAAGTGTAATTACCGGTCAAAACGTAAATTTGTTTGTTTTTAACTGCCGGAATCGAAGCAAACGACTGCCAACTCTTTAAATTCAGCGCATCTTTATGCGCATTCCATAAGGCGCCAAAACGAAATTCGATAATCAGATCGGGTTGCTTGAGCAATACATTCTCCCGATTCACTTGCGCATATTTTGCCGGTAAGTCGGCAAAGGCATTTTTACCGCCGACCAATGTCCACACCGAATCGATAAACGTATGGGGCCCGACCACCGTCAAATGGGTTGTGGCACCAGGGTCACGACCAATAACCAACATGGCAAGCGGCCGAAACGTTTCCGTTTTTAAGGCACATTTTCGATAAAATTGCAAACTGTCCTTTATCGATCGGATAAGCGAATCGGCCCTTGCTTTGCAATTTAACAATTTTCCCAAAGAATCAATGGCAAAAAAGACATCGTTCAGCCGATCGTCCGGCAGAAGAACAAATTCGAAATGTTCGCTTCTAAGCTTTTGTGCTAAATCCCGGTGGCTGGGCAAACCGAGCAAAATATCCGGCTTCAACGACACAATGGTTTCGATATTGGGATTTACAAATCCTCCGATATGTGTTTTTTTTCGTGCCTGTGGCGGGTACTTGCAAAAATCCGTCACGCCTACCAGTTTATCCTGCTGCCCCAGAGCGTACACTATTTCTGTAATATTGGGCGATAAAGAAACAATACGCTGCAGCGAAGACGACGTCTTCTGGCAGGGCTGCGTTTGACAGCCCGCCAGAATTAACGTCAAAACAATTACGAAAAAGCGTAAAATCGATTTATTGGTAAACAAAGGTCACTGCTCCCGGAATAATACCTACGGTTGCCTGTTTTTGTAACTGGCCGTCCATGTTGTAAATCAACAACTCGCCTTTGCTCTGATAATCCTTAGCATCCAACACAAACAATTGCTGCGAAATAGGATCCGCTTCGAGCGAATAAAAAAATCCGCCGATGAACTTTTCGTTTAATATCGTATTGTCCTCCGTGGAAAAGCGCACCACCGAACCGTTCAATAAAAAGAACCCCAAATCGTTTCCCCCATAGGTAATTTCAGAAGGATGGCCGACGACATTAACGGAATCGACAACTTGCAGTTTTTCAGGATTAATAACATACACGCCGCCGTTTGTACCAGTATCGGTAGTATCGCCCCAGGCGGGCCAGCGGCCGGTACACAATACATAAATTTCACCGTCATCATCCGTCATTAAACTTGTCGGGTTATCGCCTACTCGAATACTTCCCACCACTTTGTCGGATGTTACGTCGATTACCGAAACGGTATTCCCCGAACCAAAACCGCTATTGGCAACATAGGCCTTGTTCTTGTACAGCAATATTTCTTCCGGATTGGCCCCTACATCGATTGTTTTGCCGGTTAAGCTTAACGTTTTTAAGTCAATAACCGCTACGTTATTAGCCATTAAATCGGTAACGTACGCCTTGTCGTCGTTCACAACTACCAAATTGCGCGGGCTGGGCGCACCGCTCATTTCAATGGTTTTGACGCTTTTCCAACTTTTCAAACCGATCACTTCGATTTTGTTCGAATTGTTCACCACAATAAATCCCAGCGTATCCCAAACGGTCATGCTATTAGGTACGTCACCCAAATCACGATGGTTGACGGTTTTAAAAATATCATTTTGTACGCTACCGTCTTTAAAACTGTAAAACGAAAGCGAACCGTTGCCTTTCATAAAATTACCTTCATTAATAATAAAGGCCCCAACCGATTCCGCTTTTTTCTCTTCCGAGGGCGAATTCGGATCCTTTTGACATCCCGCCAAAAGAACGACCATTAAAACCAAAGACAAAATAAAACGAAACATAAGATTCCTCCTACAATTTAATACGTTAACTGTTTTTATGATACTTTTTTAGCGATTCCCTTGTGTTTTGAACTCGAATGTGCAACCCAAACGTACATATCGTTGCGGCATGGGAAAACCCTTGATTACCTCGTAACGCTTGTTTGTCAAATTCTCGACACTTACTTCGGGTTGGAATTGCAGCATGCCCCAAAAAATTTTTGTGCGCAGCCACCAACGAGCCGTTGTAAAAGAGGGCAAAATGGCATTGGCTTCGTTGGAAAAATCGAGATAACGAAAGCCCGTTTTTTGCACTAAAATTCCGGTGCGCCATCGCCGCCATCCGGTTTGAGCGGCAAAACTCCATTGTTCCTGCGGTAAATACGGCAATTGATTATCCACGGTTCTGTCTCCTGGTATTTCGGGCGATTGTTTTGTTGCCCGACCAAAAGTGTAGCTAAAACGTATGTTATCCCTGTTGTTTACATGGCCCAACTGCACATCGATTTCAATTCCGCGGCTGCGGACCCGAGCAATGTTGCGCGGTGTCCAATACCCTGAGCTTTCGGGTAACCAGCGGATTTTATCCTTGACATCATTGCGGTAAAGGCTAATTTCGAACCGCCCTAGCCAACGAGCAACCGGCCACAACTGACGCAGACCTATCTCAAAATTGCGTGAATATTCGGGCTTAAGATTCTGGTTCCCGCCAGGCACCCAATACAAATCATTAAAACTAGGAAGACGATAATTTTGTCCGGCACTGGTATAAATTTGCATTCTGCGATAATTGTAACCCGCTCCGATTACCGGCATCACAACCGAAGCATGGCCACCGTAATGTTCCGTACGTATGCCACCGTTTAAATGAAAAGCCTGCGAGGTGCTTTCGTTTTCAAACGCAAGCCAATCGACAAGCAGATAAACCGCCTGGCGCTGACGTTGATGTTTACCTGCTTGGCTACTGTTCACGGCTTGGTTTGCCATTTCCACACCGCTCTTTAGTAAGAGCGTTTGGCGAGGGGAATAGTGGAAACGCACCTGCAGGCCCTGTTCTTTATTAAAGTGAATGCTGTGCAACGGCCGAAAATTAAGCATTAAGCCTGGGTCGTCATACGTCATCCATTCGTTCCGAGAATATATCTGAACATAAAAACCGGCCTCCTCTCCGCCGTGCTGCCAACGCAAATAGCCTAGCGTATTATCTGACGAAAGGCGTGCCGCATTGCTCGCTTCGCTTACGGGATTGGTAAAAGCGCGGGGAGCTCCGGCATGTCGTCTAAAATGGCTGACAAAAAACCTGAGCCGATTCGAACGATTTGGAGTAAATCGTATTTGGTAACTCAAATGATTCTGTACAAAATCACGATTGCGCAGGGGAACTTTCTTCCCCTGATAAACGGTTTGGTAACAATTCAGTCCATTGGCATGATAAAACGTAAACAATGTTCGCAAATGATATTTTAATATAGGTACATGAATTTGCGCATTTAACTGTTTGTTTTTCAGGGAAGAATAGGCAATACGCGCACGAGCCGACAAACGACGGGCCGGCCGTAGCGGATTCAAATTCAAACTTCCGCCGATGGCTCCGCTGCCCCCCAATAACACATTCGAGCCCCGATACAACTCGATGCCTGCCAAATCGTCTGCCGGAAACAGACTAAGATCTGCACTACCGAGTTGCAAATTATTGAGCGGTATCCCGTCAAACGAAACCTGCGTTTGCTCTGCGGACATGCTGCGCACGGCAATGGTTTTCAGAGCGGCCTCTGGACCGTAAGATTTGATAAAAACCCCGCTTTGTCCTTGCAGAACATCGGCAATACTACCGTCAAAAACGGGTTGCGTTTGAACATCCAAATAGGTTTGATGCGACGGAATATTCAAAGGACGCGAGGGTAACTTCGAACGAACCACCGTGATGAACGGGGTTTGATTTACAGGTGTTAAATAGACCACATTTACATTAGCTGCAGGACATTTCAGATTTTCGGCAAAATAGTCTGCAGCCTGAATGCGAACGTATTTTTGCTTCGGGCAATGCGAAGGCAAAACAATTGTTCCGGTGTTATCGGCGTACAAAGTGTCGTTTTGCACAACCGTAAAAGAAAACGGCACCGGTTGTCCCGTCCAAATATCCACCACTTTGATTCGTACGGATCGGCTTTCGACAACGGCCGGATTAAAAACACCTAATAAAATAGCAAAACTTATGATATGATAAAATCGCATCCGTTTGCACCGCTTCGTTAAAAATAAAAATCCGAGACCAAATTTTTCAGCAAACGGGAAGTAAAATAAAACGAAGGACCAAAAAGGGATTGTTTTAATGCAAGTAACACAAAAAAACAAGCACGGCAGCTTACTTACCACCCGCGTGGTATGCAACGTAAGCTTCCCTTTTCAGTCGGTCTCCTGACTTTGGGATCGTCCTACTAACCGGGCCTTCCCATCCCGCCTTGCGGAACAGTGGCATTATCCGGCTTTCGTCCCCCATCACAGTTGCGGGGCAGTGTCGGATTCTCACCGCGCTTCCCGTTACTGAAAGGGTTCTTTGCATTTATGAAAAGAACGCGTGGTTAATATAATCAGTTTCTTTGATCTTTACAACATTTTAAAGCAAACAGATTGCAATTAAGTGTGGTCCTTTTTTCCTTCTCATATCAATCAGTCGATAACCATCGAAAGTCCGATGCGGCCTCGTTCCAAATCAATCGAAACCACTTTTACATCAATTACATCGCCAACCGCCACAATTTCCAACGGATTTTTAACATACTTTTTGGCCATTTGGCTCACATGCACCAAACCATCCTGTTTTACACCGATATCCACAAAAGCGCCAAAATCGACCACATTGCGTACGGTACCTTTCAACACCATACCTTCGCGCAAATCTTCCATTTTAAGTACATCGCTTTTAAAAATCGGCTTGGGCATTTCGTCACGCGGATCGAGCCCTGGTTTCTCCAGATTTTCCAAAATATCATTAAAAGTCGGCTCGCCAATCCCCAACTCGTCAAGTAAAGCGGGTAAATCGATTTGTGCCTCTTCGATTTTTTTACGCAATAGTTTTCCGCCGCTGCGCACATCTTCAACGGCAAATTTGCGCAACAGCTTTTCGGTTGCTTCGTACGATTCGGGGTGAATCGAAGTATTGTCCAAAGGATTGTCCCCCTCGGGAATGCGCAAAAATCCGGCCGCTTGCTGGAAGGCGATTTCCCCGATGCCTTCCACCTGCTTCAATTCCTCGCGATTCCGAAACGGGCCGTGTTCATCCCGATGTTTGACGATATTGTTTGCCGTACGGCTGGTTAATCCCGAAACGTATTTAAGCAACGAAGCGGAAGCGGTATTCAGATTCACGCCCACCATATTGACCGCTGATTCCACCACCTGATGCAAAGCTTCGGCCAACCGTTTTTGGTTAACATCGTGCTGATAGAGCCCCACCCCAATGCTTTTGGGATCGATTTTGACCAATTCCGCCAGGGGGTCCAACAAACGACGGGCAATAGAAATATTTCCACGCATCGAAGCTTCCAAGTCGGGAAACTCCTGCTGTGCCACTTTGGATGCGGAGTAAACGGAAGCACCGGCTTCATTGACAATGACATATTCCACCTTGCGCTCGTCCTTCATTTCGTGAATGAGCTCGGCCACCATCATTTCGGTCTCACGGCTGGCCGTTCCGTTACCAATGGCAACCACATCCACATTATGCCGGTTGATTAAATCGCGCACAATACTTTTGGCTTCCAAATATCGGTTTTGCGGCGGATGAGGATAAATAGTCGTTCCTTCCAAATATTTGCCCGTTTCGTCTATCACAGCCACCTTGGAACCAGTGCGAAAACCGGGATCGATGCCCATAATAATTTTACCGCGCACCGGCGGTTGCAATAATAAATTCTTCAAATTTTTGGCAAAAACGCCGATGGCATGCTCGTCCGCTTTTTCGGTTAAGGCGGCGCGTACCTCGCGCTGAATGGACGGAAATATCAACCGTTGGTAACTGTCTTCAATGGCCCGTCGCAAAAAATCAATAAAAACCGATCTTTCGTTTCGGACGTACATATTTTCGATTAACGCAATCATTTGCGGTGTTTCCACCTCTACGCTTACTTTGAGAACCCCTTCGCTCTCACCGCGATTAATGGCCAATACCCGATGCGGAGGAATGGATTTGATCGGCTCGCTGTATTCGTAGTACATTTCGTAAGGCGTACGCCCTTCGCTGCGTTTTTCTTCGCTTTGCAAAAGCCCAGTTTGATAAGTTGTTTCGCGAATTGTCTTGCGCACATCGGCATCGTCGCTTACGATTTCAGCAACAATATCCATGGCGCCCTGCAACGCTTCTTCGATTGTACTCACTTTCTTTTCGTCGCTGACAAATTTTACCGCATATTCTTCCGGTGCTCCTTCGGTAATCTCCTGCTTCAAAATCATTTCGGCCAGAGGTTCCAAACCCTTTTCTTTGGCAATCGTGGCCCGCGTGCGTTTTTTGGGCTTGTAAGGCAGATACAAATCTTCCACTTCTTGTAGTTTAGTCGCCTTTAAAATTTTCTCTTTTAATTCCGGGGTCAGTTTGCCTTGCTCTTCGATGGAATGCAGAATGGTCTCTTTGCGCGCTTCAAGTGCACGTAGGTAATGAATCCGCTCCTCAATAGCCCGAATTTGATTTTCATCCAACGAGCCAGTTACTTCTTTTCGATACCGGGCAATAAACGGTACCGTATTGCCGCTGTCTAATAACTCAATGGTATTTTGCACCTGAAAGGCTTTCAGATTAAGCTCTTCGGCTACCAAACGAATAATCTCAACTTCTGTCATGCGTGTGCCTCTCTAATTGTTCGGTTAAAACGTCTTTGTCAAATTCAATGCCTTGCCATATTGCAGCAAGGAACAGCACAAAAAAAATCCGGCGTTCCCCAGTGCAAATTATTGATTGCCTAATTTAAAAAAATGTTCGATTCATGCAACGGAAATTTTATGCACAAATTTTGACAATCATTCAATATATTGATATTTTCGGAAAGAAGATTCGTGATAAAAAGTACATGGGATCAAACGGACGTATAAAAGCGCCGTTGTTTGCGTTTACCCGAGTAAAGCGATGGCAGCAAATCGGCCGAATGGCATTCGATGTAAACGTCAGCGGTAAGGAATCATCTATATGCAACCCGATCAAACGACGAAAAACAAGGCCGACAAGAAGGAGACATGTTATGAGAGATGTGGTAAAAATTTTCAAAGCCTTATCCGACCCCAATCGCGTACGTATTCTCAAAATGCTGGAGATCCGCCCCTTATGTGTTTGCGAAATCACAAAGGTGCTTAATTTGGCAACATCAACGGTTTCCAAACATTTGTCCATTTTACGGGATGTCGAGCTTATATTGGATCATAAGGAAGGAAAATGGGTCACTTATCGTCTGAATACCGAAAGCCCACCTCCCTATGTTGAAAAGCTAATGCCCATGGTGGCCCAATGGTTAGCCGACGAACCGCTAGTGCTAAAGGATCAGGAAAAAATACGTACGTTTTCCAAAAATCATATTTGCGAAATCTGAAAAACGGAAATTACGAAAAGAAGGTGTTTCCGTTTACTTGTTCGTCACTTTTTCAAAATTTGCGGGATGGCTTTTTTGTTCACCAAATAGGCCAAAACTTTCAGCTTTACATAATCACCATGGAATAAAAAATACCCATTAAATTTTCCCTGCCAAGCGTCGCGCCAGGAATCTTTTACCAAAAACCAATCGTTGCCATAATTGCGCCTGTATCCCAAAAACAGCATCAAATGATCATCCGTGGTCAACCCGCCTTTAAAGCGATATTCTCTGGCCTGCGCGTCAATGTACTTGCCCGGAATATCATAGGGCGGGATGAAGGAAACATCATATTTGCCAATGCGTCCCGGTTCGGAGATATCCGCATCGAAGGCTACGGGATATCCCTGTTTAAGGGCGTGCCGAATTCCGTTGTAAAAAACGCGGAACGGTACGTTAAAATAGCTGCTATCATGTGCCCAGTTATCCGGCACCCGCAATTCTGTAAAACGGTAATAGGGAGCGTATTCAAACGAGGTAACCAGCACATAGTCTTTCCATGGAAGACGAACAACCCTTTGCAAAAACGTACGGGGAGTGTAAACCGCTCCCTTGTAAACAAATGATTGCGGCGGAACCCCCATATAGCGGTATAATATTTCCCGTGTTTTTTGCAAGACCAAATCTTCATCCCAAATTTGTAAAGCCTTTACTTCCCGCTTTAGCGAATCGATAGCACGATAGAGTGCCCGTTGATTGTAATGCTTTCGGCCTTCGGGCAAGCCTGTGTAAGCTTTGTATGGAACAATGCCGTATTTTTGTACGATTTTCATTACATCCGGAAACAAGCCACCAGGTGCAACGCGCGATTTACCGTGGGTACGCACAAAACGTCGCATTTTTTCCACATAGGTATGATAAAAGGGAAACATCATGGAAAGGCGCAGGGAATCCAGCCCCATACGTTGCATTTCACTTTCCAAAAATGCGGTGGTAGCAAAAGCCCAACACGCCGAGGTCGTATCCTGATTCATAGGTGGCGTATGCCCAATAATGTGGAAACCGTTCAGTGACTTCGGCTCGTGAATATGCCGCAAAAATTGAGCAACATCCATCTTCTGAGCTTCGGCCGCAGCCAAGCCCAGCAAAATAACAAGAAAAGCAATCACAGATTTCATGGCAATTCCTCTTTGTTTAAGATGTCCGTTTAAAAGCAACTGTTACGGATTGCAGAAAATTCCGTTTTGCGTATATTCGAATTTTAAGGTGTTTTCTTTTTGTTTTTCCTTTTCTTTTTAGGCACTGCCTTAATTTTAAACTTTCGTGCCGATTTTTCCTTGCCATAAAAAACCGTTACGGAATATTCTCCGGGCGGCAAATACATTTTACCGTTGTCACGCGCTTTTAATTTTGCCGCTTTCTTTTTTTCTTTTAGGGCTTTTTGCAGATATTTTTTCAAACGTACAGAATCCACCGCAAAATCATAAAACAAATAATTTAACCCGCGCTCCCCCGTCTGTTGCCATCTTTTCAACAAAAAATTTTTTTTACCGCGCAGTTCTATTAGGGCGGTACCTTTGTTTTTGCAATAAAATACGATCTTTAGCGAATCGCCTTTATTAAACTGCCAAGCATAGTTGCGTTGCCCGGTAGAAGGACGTTCCTTGAAATTTTTCAGAGGAAACAAATAAATCAGTTTCGTCAAAAGATCGGGCGTAAGTTTTTCCACGGCATTCACATCCGCTATGTAAAGAGATCGGCCATGCGTGGCAATGATCAAATCGTGTTTGTCGGGTTGGATGACCAGATCGTGTACAGGAGCATCGGCCAGACCGTTGGCAAAAGCCATAAAATGGTTCCCGTTATCAAGCGATACGTACACCCCGTGATCGGTTCCCACATAAACAATACGTTCGTTCACAGGATCTTCTTTGATCACATTTATCGGTTCGGGCGGCAGGTTTTTCCCAATTCGCTGCCAATGCTTACCATAGTTTTCTGAGCGAAAAATCAAAGCCGCGAAATTGTCCCAGCGGTAGCCATTTAGCGCCACAAATACTCTTCCTTCTTTGTATTTTGAAGCCCACACCCGGCTAATCCAATAATTTTGCGGCAAACTGTCCGAAATACGCAGCCAGCTTACGCCTCCGTCTCGGGTTACCCAAACCAGACCGTCGTCGCTGCCGGCATAAATTAAACCGAAACGTAACGGAGACTCGTGAATGGTTGTCAGGGTTCCGTAAGGCACGTTTCCTTTTTTACCACCTTTGGTAAGGTCTCCCGAAATGGCCTGCCAATGCTTTCCCTTGTCCATGGAACGAAATACCTTTTGCGCTCCCATGTACAAAATATCCTGATTGTGCCGGCTGAGCCATATCGGCGTTTGCCAATTAAAGCGATAGGGCCGTTCGCCCAATTTGTGTTTGGGCGTAATGCGTACAGATTTTCCCGTCAGGCGGTTAACGCGATAATAGTTTCCGAATTGATAACCCGTGTAAACCGTTGTGTTGTCGCGTGTATCTACGGCTACTTGCATACCATCCCCGCCCATAATCGATTTGAAATCATAATGCCCGGTTTGCTGCCAGGCGCGGGATTCCCGATGGGTGGACGGGCCCACCCAAACACCGTTATCCTGCAATCCGCCGTAAACATTGTACGGTTTTGCCCGATCAACGGCCACGGTGTAAAATTGTCCAACCGGTGGATTATTGGCCTTGAACCATGTATTTCCCCGATCAAAACTGATGTTCAAGCCACCGTCGTTTCCCATTATCAGATGGTACGGATTTTTCGGATCGATCCACATGGCATGGTGATCCACATGCACGTTCTCCCGAACCAGCGAGACAAAGTGTTGACCGCCATCTCTCGAATACAAAACAGGTACGCCCAAAACATATATTTGGTTAGCATTATTGGGAGATATACGAATATTACCGAAATAATATCCGAACGAGTAGACTACCTTGTCCAGATAATTTTTGTGTGTTTTGTGCCAGGTTTTACCTGCATTATCAGAACGATAAACTTCCGCTCCGATAACCGGGGTTTCAAAAAGCCGGGAATTGGCATTTTCCAGGTATTCCACCAAGGTAATCGGTTTTATCGTACCTTGGCGCACCAGTCGAAACAAGGTATCGGCCGTGTATTCCATGGGAAAACCGTAATGATCCAGAAAAGCATTCAAGTCTGCGGGTTTGAGCTTAAGAAAATCCGCAACCGAAATCTTTCTTAAAAGCGCTTTGCTTACTTTCAACGTATCTTTTTTCGGCGGACGACGATCTTGATTATCCAAAAAGGCGTAAATGATATGCGGATTTCGTGCGTAAACCGCTAATCCGATGCGTCCTACTCCGGAATCAGCCGGGAAGCCGCTCTTGGGCACCGACAACCTCTGCCAGTGCTCTCCGCCATCGTTACTTTTAAAAATACCGGAACCTGGCCCGCTTCCCTTAAAATTCCAGGCACGTCGTGAACGTTCCCAAAGGGAAGCATACAAAATTTTCGGATTCTTCGGATTAATTACCAGATCGATGGCACCCGTATTTTCATTTACATAAAGCACCTTACGCCAGGTTTTTCCGCCGTCCGTCGTTTTGTACACTCCGCGCTCGGAATTGGGAGAATACAAATGACCCACGGCCGCCACCCACAGCGTGTTGGCATCATCGGGATCAAGCACAATGCGACCGATATGGTGCGTTTCGGCCAAACCGCAAAATTGCCAGCTTTTTCCGCCGTCGTCACTGCGATAGATTCCGGTCCCTGAATAGGAAGAGCGGCTGGAATTATTTTCGCCTGTACCCACCCAAATAATACCGCCATGCTTCCAATCCACGGCAATATCACCGATTGTCAAAACGGGCTGGCAATCGAAAATAGGAGTAAAGTCGATACCATTGGTGACGGTATGCCAAACGCCTCCGGAAGCATAGGCCACATAGAACTCGGCCGGATTGTCCGGATTCCCCTCGATATCAACCACACGTTCGCTTTGTACCGAGGGACCGATACTGCGGAAGGGTACATTTTTAACCAATGAGGTTTTCTTTAATTGGAGCCGCCGCTCAAAACCTTTTAAACGCTGTTCTGCCGATGTTGCCGGAACGGGATTGCTTTGAGAAAACGCAGCATTGCCAACAAACAAAGGGAGAATAAAAAGAATGGTAATAAAGCGCTTCATAGCTTGCCTTTCCGCAAAATGATACAAAGGAATATTACGACACAAACATTCATCGTTCAAAAATATTTCGGAATTTGGATTTTTCCGTCACAGAATTTTTGATTTGCGCATTTATATTTTAAATTGTACGGCGACAAAGGCCCAAAAAGCAAATAGCGTTCGCTTCAATCGCAAACCGGCTACCGAACATATTTGTCGCCTGAATTTTACGGATACAATAATGCTGCTTTGGGAAAAGGGGACAATTCGACTTAAAACAATATATTGCATGTGTAAGAGAGGAGGGGCTTAGCATGCAAAGCGTAAAATTTTTCGGAATGTTCATGGCAAGTTTGCTTTATGCCATGCAAATAATCGCAAGTGATGCCCGTTTGCAAAAACCGGTTACAGGCATTTCCAATCCAAGGAATCCCGTTCGTTCTTTTACGGCCATACAAGCGCAACATTCGTTTCCGGAAGCCACTGCAAGATTTTATTCCCAACCGTTTTTCCAACAACGCGGTTGGTCGCTTGTGGATCAAATCGATTTTGACATGTATCTGGAAGCAGGCCATCATTTTACGATCTATTACGATGCGGCCACTTCGGAATTGGATTCTATTGGCCCGCAATACGCTTACCCGTTAACCTCTGCTGCCGTTCAGGCCATTCACAAAGCTCCGGCCTGGCTACGCAACGATTTGACGTGGGTTTTTTCCAATTTGACGCAAGATTATCAGAATATCTGGGCCGGAGCGATTAATGATGCTCAAGATCCGTATATTGACGAAGTGGCTTTTTCGATTGCACATTCATCCTTTCAATATTTGACAGACAATTACGGAACTCCGGGGCTGTTTGAAGAAAATGCGGAAACGATTTACGATCACGATCAATATCTGGATTATGTGCACATTGTGGATTACGGCACCTCGGCCACCGATTCCAATTATTACAGTACCACACGCTACTACACCATTAGCAATGGCGACACGGTAGAACGTGAAGTGCCCAAAGATATTTATTATTGGTACATTGTCCATCCGAAAATTACGGATGAAATCCCTGCCTACATCGATCCGGATGCCGTAGAAGATAACTCCACGCACGATAACAACATTGCCGATCCGCCCACAGGCAAATTTTGGCGAGATTTTTTATTCAGCCACCACGACCAAAGCTACCCTTCTTTAAAAGATACGCTGCTGGGCTGTAAAATACTCTGGGACGGCAGTAAAACGCTGGATCAAGACAATAATTCCGCTATTGAAATCGTCACCAACTGGATTGATTCCAGTTTAGCTTTCGATTCCGATGACGAACGGCCGCACCAACCGGTTCGCATTTACCGCAAGCACAAGGGCCGATGCGGCGAATTTGCCGATATTTCGGCTGCGGCTGCTCGGGCAGCTTTAATTCCCTGTACCAGCATCTTTTCCTATTCTACAGATCACACGTGGAATGCCTTTTGGGATGATCGATGGGTGCAATGGGAACCCGTGAATCACTACGTGGATAATCCCATGGTTTACGAAAACGGTTGGGGAAAAGTGTTCGGCGTAGTATTTGAAATCCGCAGCGATGGTTACATTACTTCGGTAACCGATCAATATTCCGAAGGTACAGCCACAATTAACGTCCATGTTGCCGATGACAACAATAATCCGATTGACGGAGCCGAAGTGTATTTTTACATTAAAGATTTCGATTATCCTGTTCTGTGGAGCGATTTTTACGCGCTAACCGATAATTCGGGTAATTGCTCGGTTATTGTGGGAGACGGCCGGGATTACTATCTGAAAATTCACACGGATCTGGGCGATTATCCCGAAAGTTCCGGTTCTTACGTACAAGTTGCTACACCAACCATAGCCGGCGAAACATACAACGAATCGGTGCAAGTTTCGGGTAGCATGCCGGAATTAAACTGGACACAAGTGGATACTCCGACAGCAGAAACGACGCATTACAAGATGGTAATGAGCTTGAACACCCCCGAACAAATTCTTTTCGGCCCGGTTTGGATGGATGACGTTAATAATTCCAAAACGGGTAAAAATATTGACAACGGTCAGGTGGATGTTTTTATGACTGACGAAATGAATTACAATAAATATCTTAACAACGAATTGTTTGAGGCATTCGACTTTCTTGAAAACGTACAAAATTCGAATCAAACCTTTTTCGTTCCGCCAGAAGGTAATTGGTATTGGGTGGTTTCCAATAACCGTAATTTAAATGATCCCCAACACATTTCTGGAAACGTAATGCTCTATTCGGACAAGGCAAGCGGCATTGCCGATAAGGATTTTCTTCCCGTGACTTATACTTTGGAACAAAATCGGCCCAATCCCTTTAATCCCGAAACAATTATTCGCTATGCGCTGCCTGAAAACGGTATGGTAACTTTGATGGTATTTGACTTGAACGGCCGAACGATTAAAACATTGGTGCATGCTGAACAAACGGCGGGTATCTACAGCGTACGTTGGAACGGTAGCGATGAGCAGGGCAAAATTTTGGCCAGCGGTGTTTATTTTTATTGTTTAAAAGTAAAAAATAAGGTTTTAGTCAAAAAGCTGTTATTATTAAAATAGCACATCGGTTTTATAGTGCGTGATTTTCAGAGATAAACATTTGTTTGTAGGACACAAAGTAGAAAACCGATTCGAAATTTTCGGGCGCCTGATTGGCACAGAGCGAGATGAAAAAGGAAAAAAGAAAAAGGAAAAAGGAGAGGGGGAAAAGGCCGCCGGTGCCTCGATACATCTCCGCTGGCGCGGAACCACTCGGCAACCGGCTTCTTACCGCAGGGCCGCAAACGGCCACACACAAAGTGCCCCCCATTGAGGGGGGCCACAGGGGGTAAACAATGCCGCAAACCACCGAAATTGCTCATAGGTCGGCATTATTTCACACTGATAACCCTTACACCCTTAACTCTTAACTTAATGCAACCACCGAGCCACACCGAAGAAGCACCGAATACACCATTCAACAATTCAACCGATCAACAATTCAACTTTCCAACCAAGCACCAAACATGCTTACCCGAACAGATGCAGGCAATAATTTTTTTAAATTAAGGTCATTTTTCAATATATTTACTTTTTCGAATCGGTTTTATTTTTTAACGAACAAGAGGCATTCCCGGATATCAGGGCTTTAATTTAAAGGAGGAGCGCGCACATGCAGGCACGTGGCGAATGGAGTTCCAAAATCGGATTTATTTTGGCCGCTTCAGGTTCGGCTATCGGTTTGGGCAATATTTGGCGTTTTCCGTACATTGTGGGTAAAAACGGCGGAGCGGCTTTTGTGCTGATCTATTTGATTATTGTGGTGCTGATCGGTTTGCCGTACATGCTGGGCGAATTGGCCATCGGACGCGCGGCACAACGCAATCCGGTGGGGGCCATCGAAGCTATTCGTCCCAAATCGGCCTGGAAAGGGGTAGGCTATCTGGGGGTGATTACCGGTTTGGGTATCCTATCTTTTTACAGCGTAATTGCCGGTTGGACCGTGGGTTACATTTTTAAAATGCTTGGCGGCAATCCCGGTGATTTTGCCGGATTTATTTCCAATCCCTTGCCGGTTCTATCGCTGATGACCTTCTTTATTTTAATCACGGCGGCCATTGTTTACGGCGGCGTTTCCGGTGGCATTGAACGCTGGTCCAAAATTTTAATGCCTTTGCTTTTTGTGTTGATGCTGGGACTCATTGTTTACGCCAATACTCTGCCGGGCTCGGGAGAAGGATTAAAATTTTATTTGATGCCCGATATCAGCAAAATTGACGGTTCGGTGGTTTTGGCCGCTCTGGGGCAGGCTTTCTTTTCGCTGAGTTTGGGCATGGGATTAATGATTACTTACGGCAGCTACGTCACTAAATCGGATGATCTTTTTTCCTCGGCTGGTTACATCGTGTTTTTCGATTCGCTAATTGCTTTAATGGCGGGGCTGATTATTTTCCCGGCCTTGTTTGCCAATCATCAAAGTCCTGAAGTAGGGGCCAAGCTGGTATTTGTGGTATTACCGCAATTATTTGCCAAAATGCCGGGCGGTTCCGTTTGGGGTGCATTGTTTTTCCTTTTGCTATCTGTGGCGGCCTTAACTTCAACCATTTCGTTGCTGGAAGTTCCGGTGGCGTTTATGGTGGACGAGAAAAAAATACCGCGCAAAAAGGTGGTGTGGGCTGTGGCTCTGGTAACCTTTGCCCTGGGGGTACCTTCGGCACTTTCGCA
>CAZRBA010000076.1:0-3423 GCA_964598255.1 uncultured Caldithrix sp.
CGATAACCACCTGGTGGCCAAATGGGTGGCCGATGAGTTGGGACTTGATGAGTATTTTGCCGAAGTTTTACCTCACGAAAAAGCGAATAAGGTAAAAGAAGTTCAGGCACGCGGCTTAACCGTTGCCATGACCGGCGACGGAGTGAACGATGCGCCTGCTCTGGCGCAAGCAGATGTGGGTATTGCCATCGGGGCCGGTACCGATGTGGCTGTGGAAACGGCCGATATCGTTCTGGTGCGCAGCAATCCGCTGGATGTGGTGGCCATTGTAGGCCTGGCCAAAGCAACGTATCATAAAATGGTGCAAAATTTGGCCTGGGCTACGGGTTACAATGCCTTTGCCATTCCCCTGGCCGCAGGCGTTTTGTACGGCTATGGCATAATTCTCAGTCCGGCGATGGGGGCAGTGCTCATGTCGTTAAGTACCGTAATCGTTGCGATTAACGCAAGGTTTTTAAAGGTGGAAAAGTCGTCTTAGCAAAGTTTGCGATTTGAATAACTTACACCGCATTAAAATTGTGACCACGGTTCCAAATAAAGATTGGCTCCTATCGGGCCTTTCAGGGCAGGGCAGAAGTTTATTCTGTTCTGCCCGACTAATTAAAGGTAACGAATGCAGCAGTTTCTTTTTACCATTGCCGTTTCGTTTATCGTATTTTTTTATTGGTATTATCTTCTTCTGCTTGATTAATATTTTTGCGGCTCGGATTTCACATAAAAAATTATCCTGTCATCCAAAAACCAAGAATGCGGTTTGTCCCGACTACAATGAATCTGCAAAAAATGAATTTTTGTAAATTTGACGGTATGGCCATCAAATCGGAAAATAATCGAAATTAAAAAATACCTTTACGTCAGTTTTATTCAGGCGTTTCTTTTTTAAATCAACTCTAACCTTTCCTTTCTTTTTTAATCTTCTTTTTATCGCGAGCAGTTGAAAATGGGCGAAAGCGAAGTCTGTAATTGCGGTTATCCTTTTGTTTAAAAAACAAAGTGCAGAATATTCTCCAGTGTTTCGATGTTCTTGGGGACTATTCTTCATCCTAATTAAAAAGATCATGATCGGTTGTGATGATAACTCTTATAATATCAGTTTATTAGCATTATTGTTTGTTTTTCGGCACGGGTCTTGCATTTATTGCTAATAACAAAACATAAAATAGGGAGAAAAATTATGATGTTCGGAATGGGATTCGGATCCATTATCGGCCTGCTGGCCTTGTTGCTGATCGGTTGGGGTGTATTTAATATGTTTAATGCCAACCGCGATCAAAATCGGAATTACTTGTCAAACGGCAATTTTCCAACCACTACCGAGGCCTTGGAAATTTTAAAACAGCGCTACGCCCGCGGTGAAATTTCCCAGGCAGAGTTCGATCGTATGAAAAGAGATTTACTTGAATCTTAAAAAAGCGAGGCATGTCGTGAAAGAAATCAAAGCATTTGTTCGCGTTTACAAAGTGGATCGTATTATTGAAGCCTTACAAAATCTTGGCATTACCGATTTCACCATCGGTGATGTAATGGGTGTAGGCAAGCATCTGGAAGATTTGGCCGATGCGGAATATTCTATGGAAATCATTAAAAAGTATTCCAAGATCGCCAAATTGGAATTGGTTTGCCGGGCCGATAAGGTTGAGAAAATTGTTACGGTTCTTAGAAAAGAGGCCTATACCGGCATGAAAGGCGACGGAATTATTTACGTTACGCCGGTAGAAATGGTTATTAAAATTCGTACCGGTGCCATTAACGGTGATGCTTTGTAAAGCACGGTTCAATTAATTGAAAGGCTGTAAATTATGACTTTAATTCCCGACTGGATGCCTAACATACATCCGCTTATCGTACACTTTCCCATTGCGCTGTTGATCGTAGCGGTTTTTGCCGACTTATTGGGCTTGATTTTAAGGCGATATCCATGGCTAAAGACGGCTGCATTGTGGTTGTACGTCTTGGGTGCCGTGGGAACAATTGCAGCTTATCTTACCGGAAAAGAAGCGGCCGAGATGGTCCATTTTCCGGCACCGGCGTATGCGGTGGTAAGTACGCATGCCGACCTGGCCTTGAATACCATGCTTTTTTTTAGCATATATGCTCTTGCGCGTATTTTGTCGGCCTGGAAAAAATGGGATCGATTCAATAGTGTGGCCATTGGTCTTTTGCTGGTAGCCGCCGGAGGTGCGGGGTTAATCCAGCAGACAGCCGAACGTGGCGGGGAACTGGTTTTTCGTTATGGCGTGGGTACGCTAATCCAACCAAAAGGCGATGCGAATATTCGCGAAACGGATGAGAGTTTGTTTTCGGATATGATCATCGGTGAAAACGGTTCATGGGGCTGGAAGGCAAGTCCGGCTGCCGTACGTGTATTTTCCCAAAAGTTCAAATGGCTGCAAGGGAATCGGGATGCTTTTGATTTGAACTTTGTAAAAACCGCTAACGGCATTTCGACATTGAAAATTGTTTCGGAACGGCAAAATTCTGCCTTGATTGTTTTTGGCCCGGCTTTAACGAACATGCAAATTAAAGCGATCGTAAATCTGGATCGTTTTAAAGGGCGCTTCTTACTGGCACATCACATTAATAATCCTACAACCTACAATTTCCTGGCGGTTGAGAGCGGAAAAGTACGTCTGGGGCAAATACAAAATGGTGTTGTGCGTTTTTTAACTGATGATCGCTCTTTTCCTTTTAGCGGTTGGTTGAACATTAAGGTGGTAAGTAGCAACGGGCATTATCGCGGCTATGTTAACGATAAACTTATTGTGCACGGACACGGTTCGGTTTTAAAAGCAGGGCAGAACGGATTGGCTCTTGCAGGACAAGGACAAGTGTTAATTAAAGAAATCGATGTGCAATCGCTCGATACGGATAAAGTTCCAATGGTGCATATGCAAAATATGACAAACGATGCATCAAATCGAAAATAAAGAACTAGTTTAGGAGAAAAAATGAATTATTATTATGCAATAACTGTAAGCGACGATTTCGAAAAAGTAATCAAACGCGTGCAGGAAGGCTTGAAAAAAGAAGGCTTTGGTGTTTTGGCCAATATCGATATTCAGGGAGCCATTAAGGAAAAATTAGGTATAGATTTCCGGAAATATCGTATTCTCGGAGCCTGCAGTCCGCCTTTTGCCATTCAGGCCTTAGAAGTGGAGGATAAAATCGGTACCATGTTGCCCTGTAATGTGGTGGTTCAGGAAACACGCGACGGTAAAATAGAAGTGGCTGCGGTCAATCCGGTGCAATCCATGATCGGCGTGGGCAACAATGCGTTGTTGAAAATCGCCGAACAAATCGGCAACAAATTACAAAAAGTGATTCGCGCTTTGTAAAAGTTATGCCTATGGGAAAATAGCAAATAGGAATTTGAATGCATGAAGAAAGAAATTGGGTATTCGAATGATTACGTTTAAATTTCAT
>CAZRBA010000077.1:0-1830 GCA_964598255.1 uncultured Caldithrix sp.
AAAATAATTAACCGATTGTTTAACAATTTAATTTGCTCTGTAGGCGAAGGTTCTTTTTTGTTTAGTTAAATTTTACCAAATGAAATAAAAAATGTCAAAATTTTTTAAAATTTATTTACATTTCCTATCGCTAAAATTAACGAGAAATATCATTTGGCTTATTCCGCACGTAAAATAGAAATCAACGCGTGACCTTTGTGGGCTGGCTGGTGACCATGCGCCGCGTGGAGACTCAAAATACAACCATGATGAAGTTTCACTCTGGAAGACCGCGAAGGACTGGTGGAAGCCGTGCTGTTTGACAAAGCGTACAAACAGTACGGGCATTTGTTCAGGGGCTACGGCCCGTACGTGGTGAAAGGTCGCGTGCAATCACGCCTGCTTCCGACAAGTCGGGATCTCCACTTCGTTCCAACAGGCGAAGCCAATTTATTCGCGGATGAGTTGCAAGTTTTGCAAGTGGAAAAGGAAAAGATGGAGAACAAAATGCTGGTGGCTGAGTAAAACAAAAATTCAAAAATCCGTGATTCGCCTCTTGTAACTTAGAATTTATTTTTGTACTTTTGGTATTATTAATTCCAATAATACAGGAAATTTGGAAATGTTAATTCCAAGATTCTTTAATCCGCCAGAAGGCAGCTATTTTCTATTTGGACCGCGAGGGACTGGTAAATCCACATTTCTAAAACAATTTTATTCGAATGCTTTATGGATCGATTTATTAAAACCGGATGTTTTTCGCAATTTCTCGGCTCGTCCGGAACGAATTATTGATATGGTACATGGTAATCCGCAATTCCAGGTCATTATCGTAGACGAGGTACAAAAGGTTCCCGAGTTGTTAAGCGCCATTCACCATTTAATTGAAGAAAATAAAGCATTACAATTTGTGCTTACCGGTTCAAGTGCCAGAAAAATCAAACGCAAAGATGTCAACCTTTTGGGTGGTCGAGCGCTTTTGCGTACCATGCATCCATTTATGTTAGCTGAATTAGGTTCCCATTATTCTTTTGAAAAGGCCCTGGAATTTGGCTTGCTGCCTTTAATTTACAATGCTAAAAATCCGCAAGATTCCCTGGCCGCCTATGTAGGCCTGTACATCCGGGAAGAAGTTCAGGCCGAGGGATTGGTTCGCCGAATCGGGGATTTTTCCCGCTTTTTAGAAGCCATCAGCTTTGCGCACGGATCGATTTTGAATATTAGTAACATTGCCCGCGAGAGTCAAATTGAACGGAAAACAGTGGAAGGATATGTGCATATTCTGGAAGATATTTTAATTGGCTTTAAGCTTCATCCCTTTCAGAAAAAAGCAAAACGTCGATTATCCGCACACCCCAAATTCTATTTTTTTGATACGGGCGTATTTCGAGCCATTCGTCCCACAGGTATATTGGATCGACCGGAAGAAATTGGCGGAGCTGCTTTGGAAGGTTTAGTAGCCCAACACTTTAGGGCCTGGTGTGCCTATTATTCAAATAAGCAAAAATACGAATTAAGTTTCTGGCGTTCTCGTAACGGTGTGGAAGTAGACTTTGTTTTGTACGGTCCAAAAGGATTATTTGCTTTTGAAGTTAAAAATACAGCACAAATTCGACCGCAGGACTTACGGAGTTTGCGTGAATTCAAAAAAGACTATCCAGACGCGAAATTGGTGTATCTATACCGCGGAAAAGAAAAGCTATTAAGAACCGAAATACTTTGCTGGCCTGTTGATGACTTTTTAATGAATCTATCGACTGAATGGGATCCGGTAGAAAAATTGGCCTTTCTTCCCTAAGGAGTTTATCCTCTTCATAGATTTACAGGATTCGATGAGAATTTATGTAATGG
>CAZRBA010000078.1:0-45517 GCA_964598255.1 uncultured Caldithrix sp.
TAAAAAACAGGCATACAAAGAGGCCGAAGCCTTATTTAAAGAGGTGGAAACACAATTTTACCAGAACAACAAAGATTATTATCTCTCCGTTTTGTACATGACCGGTTTTATCCGTTATTATCAGGGCGATTTGCAAGAGGCAGAGAATATTTTCGAGGAGATGCTGGAAAACGCGCCAGACGAAGATCTCCGTTCGTCTGCTTTATTCGGATTGGCTTTTGTGGCGTTTGCCCGAAAGGAATATTTGAAAACCATCAACTTATGCGAAGCCATTACCAAAAATAATTCTAAGTTTTACGATACGGAAACTTTGGGTTTTTTAACAGCGGCCTCGTTTCATTATTTGGGACGAAACGATGTTTTTAATAAATATTATGAACAAATGATCCGGCGTTTCCCCAACGGGCGTTACCGCAGGGAATTGGATCAAATTAAGGCAAAAATTAGTAATTAATTATGCCGGATGGCCCGTTGCTCAGTTTACATTTGGCAAATAAGTGCAACGGGTTAAAATGCTTCCGCTGCGGTTTTTATTGCACGATCGGGAGCCAGAATTTATGGGTTTAAAATTTTCTGAGCTGGAATAAGAAATAAACGATGCAACGTATTAAAGATAAAATTGCGCGTCTTAGCGAACTTCGACAATTAAAAAAATTAACCGACCAAAAAAATAATTTGCAAATTACCGGTCTTACGGGTTCATTGCGTGCCTTTGTTCTGCAATATTTGCTGCAAAATAGTAAACGCCCCCTGCTTTATGTGGCCGCCGATCTCGATTCGGCCGAAAAATTTCGCGATGATTTTGACCTGATTCACGGAACCGATGACCTTGCATTTTTACCGCCTTTAGAATTCGAACCGTTTGATCGTTCGGAAGCCAACCCCAGTGTTTTACGTTTACGCATCGAATCAATGCAAAAAATGCTGGAGCGCGATAGTTGGCTGGCCATTACCACACCGCAGGGATTGCTGGAAACTTGGCCACGGGCCGAGGATTTTGTTGATAGCCAACTGTACCTAAAAAAAGGGATGTCTTTTAGCTTCGAAAAATTGATCCCTCAATTGGTAAAAATGGGGCTCACGCGGGTAGAAATTGTGGAGAACGTGGGTGAATTTAGCGTACGCGGCGGTATTGTGGATGTGTATGTCTGGAATTACGACGATCCCGTACGGCTGGAATTTTTCGGTGACCAAATCGAATCGCTGCGTTTTTTTGATGTTATCTCTCAGCGCTCACTAAAACAAACCGACGAAGTAGTGTTGCTGCCCAACTTGGAGCAGGCCGAGCAACGGGTTTTTATCGATGGGATTATTCCTTCGGGTACGTTGTTGTTTTTTGAAGATCTGAACATGGCACGTGCCCATATTGAATCGGTGGCCGTAAAAGCCAGGAACTATCAAGCCGAAATAGCGGAAGAAGACGACGATGATTTTACTATGCTGCCTGCCAAAGATAAAGTGTATCTTTCGCCGAAACAATTCGAAGCATTTGTTAAAACGCATCAGGTATTAAAATCCGATCTGGTATGCGATACTTCCGTAAAACATGTGTTGTTTCGTGCGCAACCCCATCCGCAATTTCACGGGCGGCTTAAACTTTTTTTGCAATATTTGAAGAAAAAACACGTGCACGACGAAGATCAGGCTATTGTCATCCAAGTTAACAACGAAGAGCAAAAGGAACGCCTGTTCGATATTTTCGAAGAAGAAGGATTGGAATTTCGCGGGCGATTGATGCTGGGTACTTTGCACGGCGGATTTGTATTGCCGGATATTCCTTTGGAAATTTTAACGGATCACGAAATATTCAGGCGTTTTAAGCGCAAAAAAGGCTACAGGCGTTTTAAAAGCGGGGCCTATTTGCGTCAGTTAAGCGGTTTGAATCTGTACGATTACGTGGTGCACGTGGATTACGGCATCGGCCAGTATCTGGGCATGGAAACGTTAAATTACGGTAGCGTGAAAAAAGAATGCATCAAAATTGGTTACCGCGACGGCGATCATCTTTACGTTACGGTCGATCGTTTGAACCGCGTGCAGAAATACAGCTCCGAATCCGGTCCGCCACCAAGACTCACCAAGTTAGGAACTTCGGAATGGGATCGTACAAAACAAAAAACCAAGGAATCCATTCAGAAAATTGCCGGAGAACTTATTCGTATTTATGCTGCGCGAAAGGCCCAGGGCGGGTATCGGTTTTCGCCGGACAACTATTTGCTTAAGGAACTGGAAGCCTCCTTCCCTTACGAAGAAACCCCGGATCAATTAAAATCCATCAGGGAAGTAAAACAGGATATGGAAAGCGATCAGCCCATGGATCGCCTGTTATGCGGCGATGTGGGCTTCGGTAAAACGGAAGTGGCATTGCGTGCGGCTTTTAAAGCCATTTTGGACGGTAAGCAGGTAGCTTTGCTGGTGCCTACCACCATTTTGGCCTTTCAGCATTACGAAACCTTTCGTCAGCGGTTTAGGGATTTTCCCGTAACGGTAGAAATGCTTACCCGTTTTCGCACTTCGGCCCAGCAAAAAAAGATTATTGCCGAACTAGCTGAAGGCAAAATCGATTTGATAATCGGAACCCATCGTTTGCTTTCCAACGATATTCGTTTTAAGGATTTGGGATTGCTCATTGTGGATGAGGAACAGCGGTTTGGGGTCCGGCAAAAAGAGGAATTAAAAAAACTGCGGGTTTCAGTGGATGTGCTTTCCATGACGGCCACGCCCATTCCGCGTACGTTGCACATTGCCCTGATGGGGGCCCGTGATCTTTCGAATATCGATACGCCGCCCAGCAATCGTTTGCCGGTACACACCGAAATTATGCATTGGAACGAACGCAAAATACGGAATATCATTTTGCGCGAAATGGAACGGGGTGGGCAGGTTTATTTTGTGCACAATCGGGTGGAAACAATTGAAGGTGTCAAAGAGGCTTTGACGGAAATTGTCCCGGAAGCCAAAATTGCCGTGGGGCACGGGCAGCTAAAAGAACGCCAGTTGGAACAGGTAATGCTGGATTTTATGCACGGTAAATACGATGTGTTGCTGGCCACCATGATTATCGAAAACGGGCTGGATATTCCCAATGTAAATACCATGATTATCAACCGTGCCGATCGTTTCGGGTTGGCGCAACTTTATCAATTGCGTGGGCGGGTGGGGCGTTCCAGTGAACAGGCTTATGCCTATTTAATTGTGCCACCCATGCACAAACTGAGCTCTCTGGCCCAAAAACGCCTGCGGGCCATCATGGACTTTACCGATTTGGGCAGTGGCTACAAAGTGGCCCTGCGCGATCTGGAATTGCGCGGCGCCGGTAATTTGTTGGGAAAGGAACAAAGCGGTTTTGTGCAAAGCGTGGGCTTTGAGATGTACACCAAAATTCTGGACGAAGCCGTTCAGGAAATGCGTCGGGGCATTACCAATATAGGTGAACAAAAGGAAGAAGCGCATGTATCGCGGCCTACCGACCCTAAACTGGACGTGGATTTCGATTTATTGATTCCGTCTGCTTATATTCCTTATGAATTGGAACGAATTTCCATTTACCATCGTTTGGTTAATTTTACAAGTATTGAACAAACCGAGCAACTGAAAGAAGAATTGAAAGATCGGTTCGGTGCTTTTCCACCAGAGTTGGAATTGTTTTTGCTGGCCATTGACATTAAAATTTTGGCCGGACGTTTGTTTGCCGATCGGGTGGTTGTTAATACGCAAAAAATAAAACTGTTTTTCGGAAGCCATGCGGAAAAGGAAGAATGCTTTTTCTCCGAGCTTATTCCGGCCATGATGAACCAAAAAATGGCGCCCGTGCATTTTTTGAATCAAAAAAATTTGGCCGTCGAGTTTCAAATAAAAGGTGCGGATAAAAAGGAACGAATGGTGTTCGCCAGAAATTTATTGCATAACATTGTCTATAACCGTTAAATTAAGTTGTTCGTAAAAAGGATAATTTTGCGAAATAACGCCGCATTCGTATTAGGTGAAACCGGTTGGCCGAACACAAGGTAAAGGTTAAAACTTCGATTTTAACGATAAAATTGGATAAACCGCATATTTAATTTGATGATTTTTAAGGAGGCTCTCATGAAGCGATGGACTTCGGCAATAGTGCTTTTATTAATCGTTTTACTGGCATTTGGCTGCCAAAAACTATCGGAGAATACCGTAGCCAAGGTAGGCAAACTATCCATAACCAAAGACGATTTCAAATTTACCTTGCAGCGACGGTTTCCTGGTAAACCCTTAGCCGAGATCGATTCATCTCAACGCAAAGGTATTCTCAACTATATGATCAATAAATATTTGCAAGCCAATGCCGCTCTGGATTTAAAGCTGGATACCATGATGGTGTATCGCAGCGATCTGGAAAACTACAAAGCGCGTTTGGTGGGCAACAAATATTTCGAACGCGTTATTGTAGACAAAATGATTCCCGAGAAAGAGCTGCGCGATAATTTTGAAAAACAAAAGGAAGAAATTAAAGCTCAGCATATTCTTATTCAATACAAAGGGGCGCGAAACAGCCGCGCTAAACGGACTAAGGAAGAAGCCTTAAAACTGGCCGAAAAAATTGCCAAGAAAGCGCGCGAAGGCAAAGTGAGCTTTGCTTATTTGGCCGAAAAATATTCAGATGATCCCTCGGCCAAAGCCAATAAAGGCGATTTGGGCTGGTTTACTTGGGGACGCATGGTCGGGCCGTTTCAGGAAGCGGCGTTTAAATTGAAAAAAGGCGAAATTTCCGATCCGGTGGAAACCATGTACGGTTTTCATATTATCAAATTGGTCGATCGCCGCCCGAATCCGTTTTTTAACGAAGCCAATTACGAGCAGCAAAAAGAAGATATCAAACGGAATTTGTATTTTGCCAAGCAAGACACCGGTCGTATGCTTTGGGAAGAGCAAAAGAAAATGCTAAAGAAAAAATATGAGGCCAAAATTGACGATGCGAATATTCAAAAAGTGGTAGCGCTGGCCAAAGAAAAGCAAAAGAACGGGTTAAACAATCCCAAACATTACAGCAGCGAAGAAAAAAATATCGTTTTAGCCGAATGGAAAGGCGGACATTTAACGGTTGGCGATTTGTTCCTTATTTACGGCGGACGGCGTTTTCCTGCTTTGCAGCGTCGTATTACTAATGCAAACAATATGCAACGCATTGTCGATCAAATTTTAATTGGCAAGCTCATCCAGCAAGAGGCCAAAAAGATGGGGCTAATGAATGAATTTGCCATTAAAACCGGTTTAAAGGATTTCCAAATCCAAAAACTGGCTACGATGGCCTTGGAGCACGAAGTTAAACAAAAAGTGCGGCCCACCGACGATCAGGTCAAACAATATTATGAAGAACATCAAAAGGAATTTGTCAAACCGGCGGAAATCGAAATTTGGGAAATTTACGTTAAGGACAAGAAAAAGGCGGATAAGGTTTTGCGTTTGGCCAAACGCGGATACGATTTTGGTAAACTGGCCCAGAAATACTCGGAAGACAAATATTACCAGAAACGCAAAGGATATGTCGGGTTCAAATCCAAAAATAGGCGCGGTGCGGTTTCGCGCAAGGCGTTTGAAGTAGGGCCGAATAAAATTGCCGGACCGGTGAAATATCGCGGCGGATATGTGGTGCTGAAAACCGGTAAACTGCATCCTGAAACCATTCGTAGTTACGAAGAGGCTTTTGCTCAGGCTAAATCTCGTTTGCGCAACGAAATGCTCAAAAAACGTCGCGAAGAATGGCAAAAAGATTTACGCAAAATGTATGGCGTAAAAGTAAATGAAAAATTAGTGGAAACCTTACAATGAAACGGATTATCCGTCCTTTAATTTGTTATCTTGGGCTTGCCGTTCTGTTGGCGGCAAGCCTTTTTGGCTGTAAGAAAAGCGAAAAAATGCCGGAAGATATGGTGGCGCAGGTAAATGATCACTATTTGCGTCTTTCACAGGTTAAAGCCAGTGTGCCGGCCGGTTTGTCCGACGATTTGGCACTTTCGCTTAAAAAGAATATTATTTCGCGCTGGGTCGAAAACGAGGCGGTGTATCAGGCGGCCATGGAAGCGGGAACAGAGCTTACAGATTACGATAAATTTTTGGTGAATGAGTACAGGAAATCATTAATCATTCAGCGCTATTTGGACAGAAAGTTAAAAAAGAAATACACGGTTTCGGATAAAGAAGTGGAAGATTATTACAATCAACATCGAGATGAATTCAAACGAAGCGAAGACGAAGTTCATGTCGTGCATTTGTTTATGGCGCAAAGCGATCCGGCTATTTTTAAGGAAATCCGCAACAGCGACGATTTGATGTCGATTATCAAAAAGTATTATTTTAACGAAAAATCGACCGTGAATCAGCCAAACGGCGATTTGGGCTATGTACCGCTTAGCGAATTTCCCGAACGCTTTGTCCGTATTTTAAAACGCATGAAAACAGGTACCATAACCCGACCGATAAAAACGAAAAACGGATATCATTTTTTTCAATTGCTGGATCGGCAAAAAGCGGGTACGATTCGCAGCTTGGATTTGGTGCGGGCCGATATCGAATTGCGTTTAAAAAAATTACATCGCGATAAAGATATGAAACGGCTTATTCAACAAGCAAAACGGAATGTGCAAATTCAAACGTATTTAAGTAAAATTCAATAAAGTTAAGGTTGTGGTTTATGAAAAAAATATTTTGGCTCGTCGCATTTTTAATTTTAGGCTTTCAAGCGGTTAATGCCCAGCAGTTGGTAGAAGCGATAGCCGCCATCGTTGGCGATCAGATCATTTTAAAATCCGAGTTGGATCAGTTTGTGCAAAATTACATCGTGCAAAATAGGCTGGATGTGCAACCAGGTTCGGAAGAATACAATAAATTACGTAAAAAAATGTTGGAAGGATTAATCGAGCAAAAAGTGCTGCTGGCCAAAGCCGAAGCCGATACGATTACCGTTGATGACCAAATGCTCGATCAGCGGGTACAAGAACGCATTAAATATATGATTCAGCAAGTGGGATCGCAGGATAAACTGGAAAAAATATTCGGCATGCCCATGAATCAAATTCGCAGAGATACGCGCAAAATGATTAAAGAGCAGCTTTTGGTAGAACAGGTGCGGGCGAAAAAATTTCGGGATATTAAAGTATCGCGCCGTGAAGTGGAAGAATTTTACAAAATGTTCAAAGATAGTTTGCCCGTTCGCCCGGCCACGGTGGATATCAGCCATATTTTAATGCAGGTAAAACCCTCGGAAGAGGCGCAAATGAAGGCCTACCAAAAGGCTGAAATGATTTTGAAAAAATTAAAGGCAGGTGCCGATTTTGCCAAGTTGGCCAAAGAATATTCCGACGATCCCGCTTCGGCCAAACGTGGCGGCGATTTGGGCTGGACCAAACGCGGCGATTTGGTGCCCGAATTCGAGAATGTTGCCTTTAATTTGAAAGACGGCGAGATTTCGGGAATTGTACAAACCCAATTCGGGTTTCATATTATTCAGCTATTAGAGCGGCGCGGCGAACGCATTCACACACGGCATATTTTAATTCGGGTGCAGCCCACCAAAGCCGACGAACAGCGTGTGATTAAAAAATTGGAAGAAATTCGCAAAGAGATTTTGGCCGGTGCCAGTTTTGATAGTCTTGCTTTAAAATATTCCGACGATCAAAATGTAAAAAAAGATCACGGACATTTGGGAGTGTTCGAATTGGACAAATTACAAATTCCTCAATTCAGAGTCGTGCTCTCCAAAATGAAGCCAGGCGATGTGAGCCAGCCGTTTAAAACCGAATATGGTTATCATATTGTCCGTTTGAATGCTTACACTCCTGCGCATAAATTGACCCTTAAGGATGATTGGGAAGAAATTCAGAGATATGCTTTGAATTACAAAATGCAAAACGAATATGAAAAATGGATTAAACAGTTAGAAAAGCATATCTATATTAAAATAAATGAAACTTGATGCATGAGCGCATTACTTATTTTTGAGCCTTCGCCTGCCCGGCAAAGGGCGGTAGTCAGTGCAGTTAAAACCGTTGGTTTTCGGCCGAAAGTGGTGGATAGTTTTAACGCATTTGAGGAGCATCTGGAAAGTTCCGAAGGCCAAATTGCTCTTTTTGATTTGGATTTGCTTCCAGAAGAGGGAAAAACCGCCAATACAGCCCGGTTAAAATTTTGCCGGGCTTTTCATGCCTTAGTAGGCGTATCGGACAAAGACGAATACGATCGTTTGGCCTTTACTCTACAAACCGGAATTCCCGTTATTGCTTTTAACGACCGGTTGCCTCGGCATTTGGCTATCGTGCTTACCAAAGCGGAAGATCAGTTAAAAGAGCAGCGTTTAACGGATATGGCCGATGATGTGCGTTTTATCGGTCAGCATCATACCATAAAAGAAATTTTGAAAAAAGTAGATTTAATTGCCGATACGGATGCCACGGTTTTAATAACCGGAGATACGGGAAGCGGTAAAACCATTTTGGCCAAGTTAATTCACAATCGTTCTTTCCGCCGCAACGAACCTTTTGTGCACATTAATTGTGCTGCCATACCGGATCAGCTTTTGGAAGCCGAATTGTTCGGTTACAAAAAGGGGGCATTTACCGGAGCCGTAAAAGACGCCAGCGGTAAATTTAAAGCCGCGGGTAAAGGCACCATTCTTTTGGACGAAATCGGCGAAATGCCCGTTCATTTGCAAGCTAAGTTGCTTAAGGTTTTGGATGAAGGACAGTATTATCCCATCGGAGGCACCCAACTGGAAACCGTTGCGGCGCGCATTTTGGCCGCCACCAACAAGGATCTGTTTGTGGAAATGTCGCAAAAGCGGTTTCGAATGGATCTGTTCTACCGGTTAAATTCATTTGAAATCCGTATTCCCCCATTAAAAGAACGCAGGGATGATATTCCCCTGTTGTTTAATTTTTATGTGGATTTATATGTTAAAAAACGTAAAATCCCCAAGCCGCAAATTCAGCATTCTATTTATGAAGTATTGCGCAATTATAACTGGCCCGGGAATGTGCGTGAATTACAAAATTTGGTAGAAACGCTTATGTACCTCCAACCGGAATACATTACTATAGAAATGTTACCTGCTCGGTTCTTTAATGATTTTACAGCAAAAATGGTGAAAATGGGTGAAGAATTTCAATCTTTGGACGAGATAAAAAAAAGTTACGCCCGGCATATTTTAGGGCTTGTGGAAGGCAATAAAAGCAAAGCGGCTAAAATTTTGGGAATCGATATTAAAACATTTAATAAATTAATTCAATTGTTTTAATCAATATTGGAGCATGGCATGGCAAGTGCAATATGGCGCAATTTTCCGGTGGTGAAGCATAAAGTTATTAATAAGCTTTTTTTGAAAACCCATGCGGTACTAAGCCAAATTCAAAAAACCTGTTACAGCCAGCAAAGCAGTAAAGAACTGCATAAAACCGTTTTGCCTTTACTGGTTGAGCTGGCCTTTCCGCTAAAAGACGATATTATGGTTTTAAGCCATGAGCGTGGTACGGGTGATGTGTGGATGGATTTGTTGAATTCCACAAATATAAAAATGAAAAATACCAATAAGCTTGAGATCTTTTTAGATCACGAACCGGTTCTCAAAATTAGCAATTTGTCCAAATACTTTGGCTCGCCACTGTCGGTGGAGGCTCAAGGCGGTATGGCTTTTAAACTGCATCATAATTACGATTATCTGTTCCTTTATAAACGAGCCGATGCGTTTATCAAATCGTTTTTTGAGATCATATTCAGCCATTTTTCCGCTTTGGCTCGTTTGCTTACCATGGGCGAAGAAAACGCTACCCTTAAAGAACAAATCGATTTGTTAAAAAAGCAAATTGTTGAAGTAAACGATCGGCTGAGCGATGCGGAAAAAAATTTAAAACGTCGTCTGCACGAAATCGATCAGCTTTTTCAGGTGAGTAATGAATTATTTGGTATGGTGGATCGGGAAAATTTAATCAATACCGCTTTGTTGATTATTGTGGGCCAACTGGGAGCCGACAGTACCTTTGCCCTGTTGCTGAATGAACAATCCGACACCTATTCCGAATTCTATTCCAAGGGGTTTGGTATTGTACAGCAGAATTTTTCGCTGGATAAAAATCATCCCTTGGTGGTGTATTTTCGCGAAGGCGGCGATATCCTGTTTTATGAAGATATCCAATTTAAAAGCGACAAAGTGGAAATTTTACCCTTTTTCCAGGAAACAAAGGCGCAAATGGTGGCTCCTTTGATTATTGACGGTCAACTGATAGGTATATTGGGCTGCGGTGAAAAATTGTTCGGCGGTGCCTACGATTCAATAGACCGCCGAATTTTTAGGGTGTTAATGAATACCATTACGTTGGCCTTTAAAAATCAGTTTCTGTACCAAAAAGTTTCGGAAGAATCTTTTATTGATGACAACACAGGTTTGCCTAACGGCAAATATTTCGAAAAACGTATGGAAGAAGAAAAGAGTCGGGCCAAAAGACAAAAAAGCAGTTTAGGATTGTTCATCATCCGTCCTGCAGAGGCTGATGTGCTATTGCAGAAATTGGAGCGCAACGAAATTCAATCCCTCGAACGCAAAGCAAGTAAAAAATTGCAGCCGGTAATTCGCACGCAGGATTTTTTGGCTTTAATAGAACCTGTAACTTTTGCCTTGGTTGCACCCGGCATAAAGGAAGAGGCTATGTTCTCGGTTATCGAACGGGTAAAAAAGGCTTTGGAACCTTTTGCCGTTGACGAAAAAATCCATTCCGATCGCGAACTTCATTTTGACATTGAAAAATATATTTACCCCGAAAAAGAAATTGACTTCGAACTGGTCCTTAACCGCTTTCTGAAAAAGGAAGAAAAGAAAGAAGAAGGTGGCGAAGATTTGTTAACTGATTTGGATTTTAACTTTTAAAATTTAACAACTTATTGCCTTTTTGCGGAATTCGTTGTATTATAAGATTTAGTCAATAAAAAATGTACATGCTTTGTTGATCTTTTTTGAGGGCTTAACATGTCGGACATTGGTTACAACGACAATGTGGTTGTCGGCAATCGCACCTTCCATATCCAAACCGCTACCAACAAATCTAAAGGCGTGGTACGCTGCGAAGTTTTCGAAAAGGGCCGCCTTATCACAACCCGCGAATTAAAATACGAACGCAGAAAGAAATCTGAATCTCAGGCCTCGGAAGATCATGTCCATGCTTTTGTCAAAGACGTCCATACCTCCACTGTGGACGAACTGAAATTTTTGTTTAAAGTTGCCCAACGTATTAACCAGGCACCCAGTACTTCGTCTCTTATTAAATTGGGCCTGCTGTTTTTAAAGCACAATTTAATTCCCGATGCCATTAAAACGTTTAAAAAAGTGTTAAGCATAGAGCCAACATCAAATCGGGCTATGATTTTGCTGGCTTCTACTTATATTAAGCTAAACCGTAACGATGCCGCTGTCGAATTGTTAGAACGGGTCGTAAAATCGGGATATTCCTACGCCGATGTTTACAACAAATTGGGCCTGGCCTTTTTGAATAAAAAAAATTTTTCCAAGTCGTTAAATTATTTTCAGGAAGCTTTGCGCATTAACCCTTCGTACGGCGAAGCTCAATATAATGCGGCCATTGCCTATTTACAAAGCATCGTCGACAACCGTAACAGTTCCTTTTTGCCGCCGCCATCCATTCGTGCGCAACGAGCAAAACAATTGTTGCAAAAAGTTAGAACCCAAAACAAAGGCTTTAGTGACAAAACGGAAAAAGAAATAGAGCAATTGCTGGAACGCAAAGATTTTCAGCAGGTGGTACAAATTTTACACAATCAGCGCGACCGGCTTTTTCCCATGGATACCACCGGTTTAATTAGTACCAGCTTCTATTTGAAGTTTATGTACGACGGGGTACGTTTGACCGATAAAGAAATTCGGCAATATGAGCAGGAATTAAAAGAAGCCATTGAAATTAAGCCCGATTATGCCGATCTATGGAATAGTTTGGGGATTGTACATTTGATTCAGTGCCGAAATTTGTTTTTACAGGCGCTTAATGAATTTGATCGTGCCCTGGAAATAAATCCGTCATACGAAAAAGCATTAAAAAATAAAAAATTGGTCGAAAATGACGGAAAGGAATTTTTGATTTTACTAAGAGCAATTTTAAAATGATGTATCTGAATACCGGCTATTTACAAAAAAAACGAGAGCAAATTTTTATTAGCACAAAAACAGCCGTCATTTTGGCCGGTTTGGGGTTGTTGGCCTTTTGGCCCGCACCACCCTTTTTACCTTTGCTGCCTTTTGTGCTTACCGGCATTGCGTTGCAGGCCGGCGGTTTGTTGCTTTGGGTTTTTATAGTTAAAGGAAAAACCTTTAACGAACCTTTGGCTTTCGCTTTGTTAGGGTTCGATTTGGCCGTAGCCTATTTTTTGGAATTCCCTTTGTCCGCGGGATCGGCCTTTTTTATTGCTATTCCCGCATTTGTGTTAATCACTTCTGTTTGGCTGTGTTCCGTAAAACATGTAAAACAATTAATAATGCTTGCCCTGGCACTTTTAATTATTACTTCGGCTGTTTTTGCATTGAGCGGTGTTTTTACCTCTTTTATTGCGCAGATATCGGCCCAATTGATTTTATTCCCGTTGGTGTTGGGAATAATGTATGCGGCCCGAAAATCCATTGGAGCCATGGAAGCGGAAAATAAAAAGCTAAAAAGCAAAATATGGCAGGCCCATAAGGAAAATGGCGATTTAAAACAACGCTTGGCCGTTTTGCAGCAGGGTAGTGAAAATTTAAGTAAAAATATTAAAAGGCGTGAAATCGAAATTCAAAACATTTTGACCTTAAGCGAACAAATGAACATCGGAAAAGATTCAAAAGATGTTTTGCGCTCGTTTTTGCTAACCGCCGTGGGTCAAATGGGCAATAACCACGCCTTTGTCATGGCCCGCGAACGCAAAGATCAAAATTATTGGAGCATTATTGTCGAAAAAGGGCTACGCTCCATGCACCCGGAAGACATGCGCATGTATTTGGACGGAAATTTTATCTCATTGCTGCGTTCGGTTCGGGAGCCTGTTTACATCAAAGAAATACCGCGCGATAATTTATTTAGCGACGAATTAAGTTTTTTAAATCATTTTTCGGATGATGTGATTTGTCCTGTTTTTGTGCAAACCCGTTTAATCGGAATGGTAGCTTTTGGGGCTAAAATTTCGGGCCGCGCCTTTACAAAAGAAGATTTTAATTTGATTGCCATTGTGGCCAATCAAAGCGCTTTTGTATTGGATCAGGTGCAAAAAGCGGATGATTATCGCGATCAGTTTTCACGTACGGTTCGTGCCATGCTTTATGCGCTGGAGGCAAAATATATGTTTACGCGCGGCCATTTGTTACGTACAACCAATTACGTTACCATGACCGCGCGTCGACTGGGATTTTCTAAAAACGAGGTGCAGCAAATGGGCATGGGCAGCATTTTGCATGATATCGGTAAAACGGCTGTGCGCGATAAATACTTATTGTACGACGGCTCTTTAAGCAATACCGATAAAGATTTGCGCGTTAAAGAGCGCATATTGACCCATGCGGTGGAGGGAGGTAAAATTCTGAAAGCGGCCGGTTTTAGCAGCACGTTGGTCGATATGGCGTTGCATCATCATGAGTATTTTAATGGTCGGGGATTCCCCGACAAATTAGCCGGTGATGAAATTCCCATTCAAACGCGAATTTTGGCTGCCTGCAATGCGTACGATGCCATGACCTCGGATAGGCCCTATCGAAAAGCGCTTTCCAAACAGGTTGCCATAAACGTAATGGAGCAGCAAGCCGGTCAGCAATTTGATCCTGAAGTCGTCAAAGCATTTTTAGATGTGCTTAAAGGTTCCGCCGCCCAGCCCATGTACCATTAAACCGGATCAGATTTACGATTTTTCTCTAACTGTGCCTTGCATCACCGAAATTTCTCATGTTCTATCCGATATTGATTTAACTAATTGATTTTTATGGTTTGTCTGCTTAAAAAACGTCCTTAATAAAAAAGGAGAGGCTTATGCCTAACTTGTTTAAACACCGTTTGCTTCTTTTAAGCTTTTTATTTCCGCTTTTCGTATTTGCACAGTCTGTTCCCGTAAAAATTAATGTCTCGGCCGAAAAAAACGCGGCCCACAGCTTTAAATTGCACCTGCAATTTAAAGCTACCTCTCAAATATCCCGGGGATTTGCTCTGCGCCTTTCTCAAAAAGAGCGGATATTCCCCCAAAGAATAACGGTAAACGGAAAGGACTTTTGGCTTAAAAATGCACGTACCATGCCTCAAATGCCTAATGCCGTGCATTGGTTTTTTGCCGATTCGCTTTTGGAATTGCGTTTTGCGCCGCAGGCGTTGACCGCAGGCGCCAACTTAAATTTGCTCCTGCACGTCAATGAATTGCAACCGGTAAAAAAAGAGTTAACGGTTGCCCTGCAGCCTTTGAACGGCCCGGGCGGCAAAGCCGAAATTTTAAATCGATTAACGATGCCTTTACCCCAAAATCCGCAATAAATTTTAAGGTAAAAGAATTATGAAGAAGTATATACTCGGAACGATCGTATTACTCGCTTTGAACGTTACCGCTGCTTTGGCCGACCAGGGAGGCAGCGATAATTTCGGTTATATGTGGACAGACAGTAAGGGAACGGTTACTATTGGTTATAATTGGATCGATATCAAATCTTCGGCCAACGAAGTATTCGGAGCAGCCTACAACGACGAAGCACCCGTTGGCAAAGCACTTCCGTTTAAAGTTTGGTTTTACGGAGTGGCGCACGACAGTTTGTTTATTTCGCCAAACGGGTGGTTAAGTTTCAAAAATCCCAACGGAAATTCCTACCCGGTTAACGATACACTACCTTCGGTTAATGCACCCGATTCGATTGTGGCCCCTTATTGGGACGATTTGGCCGGCGATTCACGTTACGACGACGGTATTTATTATGCTGTGGTCGGTTCGGCCCCCAATCGCAAAATCGTAGTACAGTGGGAATCTATTACCGCTGGGGCCTTGGGGGTTACCTCCACTTTGGTTTTTGAAGCGGTGATTTATGAGCGCAATAATCTAATCAAATTTCAATATAAAATCGTGGATAGCGATAAAAATGGTGGCGGAGAAGCCACTGTGGGTATTGGGGCCGATGCAAGCGACGGATTGGCATATTATTATGGCAACGGTACCGGTTTGGGCCCTTTAACATCCAACATGGCCATTCTGTTTCACAACCGGCAATTAAGTTCGGGAGCTACAGCAAGCATTAGCCCTGTTTCTGCCGTGGCTGGATCGTATGTTACGTTTACCTATCGCTTTTACGATATCGATCTTGCCGGAGCCAAGGGGCTGGGAAAACTGGATCGTTTTGCCGTTAAAATTCCGTTCAGTACGGTTCCCTCGGTAACGGCTGTGTATCTTAACGGTGCTTCCGCCTATATTCAAAACAGCCAAACCCCACCAACAGATCCGGGGTATGCGGTTTGGTATTACGATTCGGCCAAAGATTCGCTCATCGTACAAACGTCTGATTTCGATGTTCCCGATTCGGTACGGATTGTTTTCGGGCAAAGCATGCCGACAACTCTTTCCGCCAATAATGCGTATGCCAGTTCGTTTGACGCCCGGCTGGATCAGTCGCCGCTGGCCCAAAGTACCGACGGAGGGTACAGCGTAGATGTGGTGGCCGGAAATGTGTCGTATTATGCCTTCTCGCCCTCTGCGGATCAAACACTTACCGCCGGTGGCAGTTTAAATTACACCATTACCGCCAAGGATCAATACGGTAATGGGGTGATTAATTCCGATAATGTAACCATAAGCACGCCCGGCAGCAATACGGCAAATGTCTCTCCTGGAACAAGTATGGCCTTTGCCAATGATAGTACGTTAAATTTTAGTGTTAGCGATAATACCGCCGGTAGTTTTACCGTTCAGGCGGTTAATGATAACAATAGCAATGTTAACGGCGAGAGCGGTTTGGTTACCGTGCAGGCCGCTGCTGCCGACCACTTTGTGAAACTCAGCTCGGAAACAGCGATTACCGTCGGAACCGATCGCTTGCTTCAGGTGCGTTTGGAAGATGTCTATGGCAACGATTTGTCCGGACAAAGCGTAACGTTTACGCGGGCTCGCGGTTCAGGTACTTTTTCCAACGGGTTGTCTTCCATTAGCGTTACTACCGATGCAGACGGAGTAGCACAGACAACTTACACAGCCAGTACTTCGACAAGTTATGGTTCGGATAGCATCGATGTGGTTTCCGGTTCGGTAACAACCCAATATGTATTGCCGCTACAGACCGATGCGGTAACCCATTACACGTTTAATCCGTCAACCGATCAAACCATTACGGCCGGAGGCAGCATTAATTACACCATAACCGCACGAGATCAATATGAAAATGCCGTACAAAATTCGGATAATGTAACCGTAAATACTCCGGGCAGTAGTACGGCCACGGTAAGTCCTTCCGCCAACCTTTCTTTTAACGGTGATAGTACCGTCAGTTTTAGCGTTAGCGATACGGTAAGTGGCAGTTTTGCCGTACGTGTTGCCAACGATGCCAATACCGATATTAACGGCGAAAGCGGCTTGATTACAGTAAATGCAGGGGCTTTGAGTTACGTGCTTATTCGTTCCGAAGCCAATAACGCCGGTTCCGAAGTAGGCGATTTAAGTTTAACAACCGACGATGCCTACACATTTTATGCCGCCGGGTATGATGCTTACGGTAATTATATTGCCGATACGGATGTTACTTGGAGTTCTAACGGAACTTTGGAATCCGTTAGTGCCACGGGCAGCAAATTTACGTTTAATCCTACCGAGGCCGGAGGCAGCGGTCAAATTATAGCTACGCCTTCCGGAGGTGCCGGTGCCGATCAGACAGGCACCATTACGGTAAGCGTCGGATCGCTGGCTGAATTGCGTATTCAAACACAAAATATTGCCGGTGGCACAACCCTGAGCGATACTTCCTTAACTGCAGACGAAAATTTAACCGTTTACGCCGTAGGCTATGATGCGGACGGCAATTATATCGGTCTTACCTCGGCGAATTGGACCTTGAATACTCTGTCCGGCAGTCTTGCTCCGGCCAACCCTGCCACTTCGGTAACATTTACACCAGATCTTACCGGCAGCGGCTCTATTTCGGCTCAGGCGGCAAGTAATACACAAATTGGCGATCAAACCGGTAGCATTCGTGTGACGGCCGGTGCGGTGAATTATGTTCTTATTCGCAACGAAGCCAACGGTGGCGGACAGGAAGTGGGCGATGTTACCATGACGGCCGGCCAAACACTTACTTTGTACGCTGCCGGATACGACAGTAAAAATAATTTCGCCGGTAATGTTGATGTCGATTGGGCGGTAACCGGCACTTTGAGCGGATTGAGTGCCGATAATACCAATACCTATGTGGTGACCTTATCCCCCACTTCGGCAGGTAGCGGAACGGTGGAAACGAGCAACGCAAATGGCTGGACAAACGACGCCACCGGAACAATTGATGTACAAAATGCAACCCTGGCCCGTATCGAAATTCGTACGGCTGCAGGAGGAAACGGGGTGGCCCTGAACGATTCCGCGGCCACGGCCGGAGATGTTTGGACCCTATATGCAGCAGGATACGATACTTACGGAAATTATTTGCAGGACGTGGCCGTAAAATGGTCGGCAAGCGGAGATTCCATCGGCTATTTTGCCAGCGCCGATTCTCTTTCGTCAAATACCTTTTATTTTACGCGGGCTAATAGCGGTAAGTTTTCGATTTCCAAATATTTTAATGGTAGTACCCTAACCGATGCTTCGGGTATTATTAAAAATTCACCCGGTGCGGCAGACACCATGGTGTATGTTAGTTCCAATAATTTTACGGGCAGCGCCGGATCGAAAATAAGCGATTCGCTGGCCATTAAAGTGCTGGATGCTTTTGACAATGTGGTACCTGGTGTTACGGTAAATTGGGAAGCTCAGGACCCGACAGCCAATTTAACACCGACAACCGATATTACCGATAATCTCGGAATTTCGCGCAGCAAATGGAAACTGCGCGATACCATCGGCAAAGATTCGGCCTATGCTATTGTACCGGATATTCCGGATTCCTTGAAATTTACGGCCAATGTACTGGAATCACAGGCAAACTCTTTGGCCCGTTGGGACGATGCCAGCAATGATAGCGCCCGTACGGGAACGGTAAAAACCCAGTTAAGCCAGCCGTTTGTTCTGGAAGTAACCGATAGTTTGGGCAATCCGGTAAGCGATGTGCCTATTACATTCGCCGTACTTAATTTTCCGGAAGGCGGTGGCGACTTTAGCTTTTCGCCGGATGCTTCGGAAACCACGGATCAAACCGGAAGAGCTACGGTTTATTTTACTCCGGGCAGTAAATCCGGAACGTACACCATTACCGGTTACAACGATAATTTGATAAACAGCGGAACGGTGTTCTTTAGCGTTACGGCAAATCCCGGCGCGGTTGATCACTTAACCCTGATTTCTCAAAATAATATGCAAGATACGGTTGCTACGGTTTACGGCGATTCCGTACGGATAAAAGCGGAAGATGCTTATGGTAACGGTGTTAACGGCGTAACCATTACCTGGGCACCTACCTCCGATGGTTCCGTTAGCAATGCCGCTTCTACTACCAACTCCGACGGCCTGGCTGCTACACAATGGACATTACGTTCCCATGTGGATAAAGATACGCTTTCTGTTAGCAGTGCGGGAGTGGCTTCCCTTAATGTTTTAGCCAAGTTAATTCCGGATCAACCGGCGGTGGTGCTGGCCGATTCCGGAAACGGACGAAGCGGCGTTGCCGGTAATTCGCAACTGATTCGAGCCAAAGTTACCGATCAGTACGGCAATGTGGTGAGCAATCAAAAAGTTACCTTTTTGCCCTTGAATGCAGATGCTTATCTTTCGGCGTACGAAGTAAACACCGATGCGCACGGTTTGGCCGCCACTACCTACACCAGTCCCGATAATGCGGATAGCTCCAAGGTGCAGGCGTATATAAGCGATGTGGATACCACCGTGTTTACCCTTTATGCCATTCGCTACCAAAACGCAAGTTTGAGCCCCAAAATTGTTGATGTTAACGATACGATAAGTTTCGAACTAAATGTAACCAATGCCGGAAAAGAGTCTGTCCCTTTAAATTTGGCAGAGACCGATTTTACGTTTGCCGATCAAGCTTTTTCCGCTGTTTTGGATTCTCCGGCAACGCTCTTGCCAGGTGTTAACCATCTCAAATTTCAGGCGACACCCATTCCCGGAAGTATTAATGGCGGTAATTATACCCCAGCTATTACATTTACCGGAAGCGGAGTTTACCAAAACATGCGTGGTACCACCTATACCGACGACGGTGAATTAAGTGTTCAGCCGGTGCGCATTTTGTCGGTTACAGTTCCCTCTCCCAAAGAAGTGCAACACGGTACCGACAAACAAAATATCCGTTTAAAAGTACGCAATTCCGGTAATTATACGGTTCTGGTCGATTCGGTTTATTTGACCTTTACCCCCAATTACAATTTTACACAACAACGCACGGCCGGTCCGGATAGTATTCAGCCCGGTACGGATGCGACTTTTGAGTTTACGGTATCAATACCTGCTTCAGCGCCGGAAGATTCCGTTACCGTAGACGGACAAATCCTTACAACAGCGCGGGTTTCCGGAGATCAGGTACAGGATGGCGCTGCCGATCAAACCGATTATTTTCTCATTACACAGCAAGCCGATTTGCAGTATGTCGATTTTACTCCCAAAACCGTTTCCGAAAATCAGTCAGTAGCCTTTACGTTTCAAATTCAGAACAACGGTGCTTACGATGTTATTTTGGATAAAGACAGCACCCGTTTGGTTTTTGGCAGCCAGACGTTTTATTTGACCGATAATCAAACCGTTAGCGGAAATAGTACCAGCTCCGTTTCTTTTGCCGCGCAAACTGTTGCGTTAAGCGCTGATGCCTCACCTTATGCCGGTGTATTGTATGCTTACGGAACCGAGAATACGACTCCCGTTAAAGATACATTGTACACTGCCTCTACCGGCGATTCCCTACATGTTCAGAGTATTGCCCGACTTTCCATCGTTTCGGTTCTGTTGAACGATACCACCACAACGCAGGGTAATGAAAACGATACCCTAACGGTACGTTTGCAGAACACAGGGCAGGCCACAGCCGAAATAACCGCTTCCGATAGCGTGTTATTACAATACAATTCCGAATATACGTTTACACCTTTGCAATCGTTTCCCTACGATATTGTGGGGAACGGGAGCGGGGAGTTGCGCTATTTGATTAAAACCGCTGCCGATGCCCCCTTGGGACTTGATACCATGCGTGTACAAATTGCCTATCAGGATCAAAACAGCGGATTGAACTATCAAGCTTCCGATCCGAGCAAATTCGATTCGTGGAATGTGCTGGGCCGCGGACAAATTCGGGTCCTATCGGTGGCAACGGATTATGATTCCGTAAGTACCGGGCAGGATAGTATTCTGGTAACCATGCGGGTGCGCAACGAAGGTCATAATTCGGTTCAATTGGACAGCGTAATTTTAACCTTCTCTAACGGAAGTTATGATGCGGCAACTACAAAACGAACGGTTAGCAAAGTCTTAGCGGTCGGGCAAAGCGATACATTGCAATTTCATGTAACGGTCGATTCCAATTCGGCCGTAGGCTCGTCTTCCATCAACGGAAACGCTTACGGGCACGATACGTTTAGTCAGGTTGCGGTAGAAGATGCTGGTGCAGATACCACCGATAGTTGGTTGGTAGTATCTGCCGTTAATTTGGCAGCTAATGAGTATCAGCCGGTACAAATTTCATCGGGACAGTACATCCGCCCGTGGGTTATTGTTACCAATTCCGGTCAAGCGGTTTTGCAATTCGATAAAAATCAAACGATATTGTACATTGATAACCAACCCTCATTTTATCGTAAACTGGTGCGCCCGGCTTACATCGAAGGCGGAGCGACCGATACATTGTTTTTCGAAGCGGATGATGCCAGCGGGCCCTCCGGGCAATACGATATTCGTTTGCAAATAAAAGGACAGGAAAATCGTTCTTATTATGCCGATACACTCAATATACCCAGCCAATTAACCATTCAAACAGGGGCCCAGCTTACCATCGATTCCGTTTTGGCGCAGGCGGATAATATCAGTCAAGGAACCGATACTACGGCCGTGGTGGTGATCCGCAATGGGGGAGAGGCCACACTTTTGGTTGATACGCTCTATTTGAGCAGTTATCCGGATATAACACAAATTACGCCTTCTTTACCTGCGCAGGTTAGCGGCAACGGAAGTCAACGGTTTACATTACGATTTACGGTACCGGCCGATGATCCTACGGGTACGAAAACCTTGGATGCGGTGGCGCGCGGACGCGATCAAAATTACGTTAACGGCGGGCTCGATTCCACGTTGGCCGATAACCATGCCAATGTGCCCGATGAATGGACGGTTTTTACGCCTGCTCAGGCGACAGCCAGCGCCCTTACTTCGCCCGACTCCGTGGTCGAGCAAGGAGATACCGCCATACCCGTTTATGTAACCATTCATAATTCAGGAACGGCTCCGGCCCTGATTACCGATGTTACACTACAGCAAAAAATCGGTTTGTATACCTTCCATTATCCGGCGTACAATTTTACGGTTAACGGTAATGCCGATACCACGATTACCATTACAGCCGACGTAAAGGCTAATTCGGCAACGGGCAAAGATACCCTTACCGCGCAAGTGGCATTTACCGATTTATATGCGCAAAAATCATCCGTCGCAAACGGTAGCGAATCATTAATTTGGCAAATTATCAGCAGCAAGCCGCTGATCAATATCGTTTCCGTAAATGCCGATCCGGAAAATGTTTCGCTGGGTCAGACCGGAATTAATGTGAAAGTGCGGGTAAAAAATACCGGAGATCGCGAAGCCACCATCGATTCGCTGGAGTTAAAGTTTAGTCATAATCCGGCTTCGGCTTACACTCAGGGAACAATTTCACCGGCTTTAGGCACCATTCAACCCGGCGTCGAAATAACCTATACCGTTCCGGTGGATGTGAACCAGACAGCCAATACCGGACCCGATACATTGTGGGCTGCCTTAAACGTGCACGAAGCGCAAACCGGCTTAAGCTATACCGTAGAAGACAGCACCATCAACGATGCTTGGCAAGTACAGCAACGGCCGTCCGTTGTAATCGATAAAATTGAAATGACGCCTGCCGTTGCTTCTACCGGTCAACAAGGCTTGTTGGCTAAAGTTTATGTGAATAACGAGCAGGGAACCTATCGCGCCGATGCGCAAATTAATGATGTGGTTTTATTAATGCGCCGCAACGGAAATCCCAGCAACGATCAATTTACCATTGTCCGGCACAGCAGTCCTTCGCTACCCATTGTATTGCAAAACGGCAAAACACTGGTCTTCGATTTTGACGTGGCTGTAAACTCCGATGCTTTATCGGGAAATTATGATGTTTATGCGCGGGTAGAAAGCGAAGATGTGAACGACGGAAATGTTACCGAAACCATAACGGTAAATACGCCAGGAAGTTTGCAAGTTCAGCAAGTGGCACACTTAGCCGTGGATACGGTTTGGGTTGCTCCCGATACTTTAAGCGAATATCAGGATCACGGAAGGCTTTATGTCAAATATACCAACACCGGCGAAGCGGGTGTCCAAATCAATGCAACCGATTTGCAGTTCGATCCGTCCAATTTGGATTTTAACCCGGTACTGATCAGCCAAGCAACACCGTTTATTCTGGGCGGGCAAACCAGTGATACGCTGGCGTATTCGCTTAAAATGCCCAGCACCAATCTCGATACCCTAACGGTTCATGTAAATGCCAGTGTCAGCGGTGAAGATGTGAATTCGGCACAGAATACAGCGGCACAATCGACCCGTCCGGGATCATTTTTGCTGGAAAGTGCGGCCGATGTGGAATGGATTAGTACCACGCCCAGCTCCTGGAGCGTGGATACGGCTGCTGTTCAGTTCGAATCGGTGGTTTTAAATCACGGACAGGCAACCGTTAAACTGGATACATCGCAAACCGTAATGCAAATCCGCAATGTAAATTCTTCTACCGTAGTCCATCAAATTAAATTGGATGCGCAAAGCAGCAAAATAATTGTCAGCAAACCGGATTCGACCCATTTGTTGTTTCACAAAGAGGTGCTGCCCATTGCTTCCGGAGAATACGAACTCTTTTTACACTTAGTGGGCAGCACCAACGATTCGGTGTACAATGAAGATATTTATGCCGGACAATTTGCCTTTGGCGACAGCATAATCGTAATCAAATCCGTTCAAATCCAAACCAACGACCATGTGCCTCAAGGGGCGGATTCCATTATTGTTTACATGAAGGTTTCCAATAGCGAAGGTCCCAAAACCATTACTCCAGATTTGACCAAATTAATTTTCAAAGGTCCTAACAATTCCGACGACCGCGATGCATTTGTACTAAATCTTCAGCGTCTGGATACGTTAACTGTGCTTAAAAAAGAAGACAATAATCTTTTAAAATTTCAGTTTGACATTACGGATAATTTTCCGGCCGAAAATTACACGGAAATTTACGGTCAAATTGGCTTGGACGATGGTAGTATTGTTAAGGTTTCCAATACCTTCGACAAATTATATGTGCAAACGTCCGGCAGTGCTTTGTACCAAGCCAATACTCTCTCTCCCGATTCGGTAGTGGCTCGACAACAGGTACGCTTTAGCGTAGCCTTAATCGATACAGGCAGTGCATCGGTTACTTTAAATGCCGATCAAACCTATTTACAAATTTTAAACGCGGCAATGGATCCGATAAAATTATATGCCGAATACACCATTCCGGGCAAAGATACGGCCACGGTTAATTTTAAAGAAACTCAACTTCCGGCATCATTGGCTCCCGGTGCGTATGACGTTAAATTGCATGTTTACGGTCAAACCATCGGAGGAACGATTTTTGAACGGGATACAATTCTTACCTCCGGTTTACTTGTGCTCAAATCGGGTGAAATACATATTTCACGCATCGATATTCCGGCACAACAAGTGCGCCGCGGGCAAACGGATGTTCCTATTGTGTTCCGTTTGCACAATAGCGGGCAATCGCCGGTTTATATCACACAAATTGACCATCGTTTTATCCGCTTAAAGGATGCCAAGGATGTTTCGAGCAATTGGGTGTGGACCCATGGTACCGCGGAAGATACGGTTATCGCCGGAGAAGACAGTTTGCAGTTTACAGCTTACTTTAATATTAATACCGATGCCGATACCGGATTGGTGGCACCGCGACCGTTAATCACTTTTTACGATCAACGAACTCCGGCTATTGATGTGCAATCCGATTCCGTGGAAACGGATGATTCCGTGCGCGTTATTTATCCTGCCCGAATTCGTATCGATTCGTTGAAAATTTTGGCCGGTGCTTTGGTCCCCAATGCGCCATATGTAAACTATGGCCAACAAGTACCGTTAAAAGTGGTTGTTTCCAATGCCGGACAAGATACCATCGCCAGCGCTTCGATTAAACTATATCGGGAAGGTACGGCGTTAAGCGGAGAGATTACTTTTAGCAACATTCCGCCAGCACCGGATTCGCAGCGGGTAGGATACTACAATTGGCAGGCCGATCAGTTGGATGCTCAGCAGCTTAAAGCCAAAGTTCTCACGGCTAAAGATATCATTGGGCAGGAAGTTGCAGTGGCCCAGGCTTTAGACGATCAAGAACGGATTATGGTTCAGCAACCCAGCCAAATTTGGCCGACTTTACATATCACCGCTCCCGAAGGTGCGCTGGATTCGGTGGTGACGGTTAACCAAACCTTTACGGTACAGGCCGTTGTGCGGCGACAGGGTAGTTCGCCTTACGGTACCGGCATTTTGGCCTTACGCTTACCGGCCAACTACCAATTTGCCGATGGGCCTGATGACAGTTTGCGTTCGTTCGATCATCTTAATCCCGCAGCCGAATGGCACATAAGGCCTACCGCACTTACCCAGGGACAAAGCTTTGACAGCCTGTCGGTTTATCTGCAAACCGTACCTTTGGATTCCAATAGCGCAAAAAGCGTGCAGGTGGTAAGTCGTCAAGGTCGGTTACCGGTTCGGGTGGAAAATTCTGGTATTGTGCAAACGCACCTAATTCCGGTGGCACCATTGGGTGCTACGGACAGTGTGGTTTCGGCCGGACAAACCTTTACGGTACGAGCCTCTTTCGATTTTGTCGGGCCGGTTTCGCCCTACGGCAAAAAAGCAAAAATTATCTTACCGCGCGGATTTTCCGTTAAAGACAGTTCAACGCAAGATTTACCCGACGGTTTGACCGTACCGCCGGTTGAATGGCAAGTGGTGGCACCGTCAACGGCCAGTAGCAATCCCATGAGCATTTTTGTGGATGTTCTGGTAAACGATGCCAATAGCGGACAATTGATGGTTTTACGATCGGCAGCTTTGCCCGTTCGCGTACAAACCCCGGCCGAAATTGTATTGGCCAATAATATTGCCGCGCCGCAAGGTGCCAAAGATTATATGGTTTCCACCGGCCAGCAGGTGGCTTTGCAAACCATTATCGGCAATGTGGGCCAAGCCGGATTCGACACCACGGGTACGTTACGCTTAACGGCTAACGGCGGCATCGTATTTAAGCATAACCGTCAGAACGGACAGGCCAATAGTACGGTTAATGTTATCGAGCATTTCCGCAAAGGTGTTTATCAGGATACCTTGATTATTCCGGACACTACCGGATCGGCTTCTGTTTCCGTGCAAATTTTGGACAATGAGCGTCCGGCCGATTTGAATTCTGGTACTCCGGCCAACGTAAGACGCGATTCGTTGGGCGTTGCTTTTGTAATTGTAAAACGGGCTGATTTAAGTGTTCGTTTTGACCAAATGCCCACATTGAATGATACGCTTTATCGTTCGACCAATCAAATTTTTACCGTTACCGCCAAAGTGGAAAACCGGGGCACGGCCGGGGTGACCGATGGCGTTTGGATTAAACTGGATACGTTGAATAGCCATTTAACGCTTTTAAATGGCGATTCGTTGCATCACAAAGTGGCTGTTGGCGCCACTACGCAGTGGCAGGTCAAATCGCCGGGCGATGATTATGCCGGTTCCCTTCGGGTTTCGGCCGATCCGGAAAGACCGACTTTGGATGAAAACGCAGGAACCATGGCTTTTCTGAGCGATACCTCAGCAGCGGATACGTTAAACCTGGCTATCAAAAAGGTGGAAAATATTTTGGTGAGCGGAATATTTGCCAAAAACAATAAGGATACTTTAACGGTGTCTACCGATCAAACACCTATTGTAATTAAAGCCAAGCTGGTGTTTCATGAATTGTTGGATGGCGATAAAAAGATAGTGCTTAACTTACCCGAAGGGTTTACCTCTTTGGATACCAGTTTAACACGGACCATCCAAGCACAGGCCGCCGATTTGCAGTGGCAAGTACGTGCTCCGGCAAACAGTAAAAATTGGGATCGTATTCTGATCGAAGCCACTGCACGCAGCAAATCCATTCCGGGTTTGAATCCGGTTACGGTGACCGATACACTAATGGTTCGGGTGGTACCTAAAACGTTTCTTTCTTTAACCGCGCGCATTGTGGAACCTGCCGGTGCGGTGGACGATTCGGTTTCGCCCGGTCAATTATTTAAGTTGCAGGCTTTAGTTGCCAACAAAACAGGAGCGGCTCCCGCATCGGGTACAGGGCGTGTCGTTCTTTCCGCGGGCGCATTTTTCGAAATTGTCGATGTGAACGGTAATCCGCTGCCTCAGGATTCGGCCAAAACATTTACTGTCGATACGCCGGTTTTTTGGTGGATAAAGGTCGCGGATAATGCAATGATCAACAAGTCCGATGCCAAACCAGGAAGACGACTTTCTCCGCAACAACTCATAGAGGCCATTGATAAATCCATATCGGATACCCAACCGCTTAGCACCAATTTGCAAGATAATGCGTTACGGGTGGCAATTACGGCTTTGCCTTTGGATAGCAATACCGGACAACCGGCTTTTATTCAGAATCTTTCGTATGATAAAAGTATATTTATCAGTCAAAAAGCACAGGTGCAAATTAGTGAAATCGTAACCGATACGCTTTCCACCGGCCAAACCTTTCCGTTGGTAATCAAGGCGCAGCTTTCAGATAATATAATCGATCCGCTGGTTAAAATTACCTTAGATAACGATTATTTGGGTAAGGCCCCTGGTGATTTACCGCTAAATGCCAGTCATCAGGCCGTGTGGAATCTTCAGGTACCCGTTGCCTATTCCGGTTCCGGAAGCGAGGTGATTCATATTCAACTGATGGGTACGGATGAGAACAGCGGACAGCAATTAGCAGATAGTAAAGATGTGACCTTAACCATTCAGCAAAAAGCCAAATTGGCTCTTGGCAATCCGGTTATATTGCCGACAACGGTGGCCAGTAGCGGTTTGATTTCACAGGGCCAAGAAGTGCAAATTTCAATCAAACCCATTTACGCACCGAAAAATAATGCGCTTCCTTATGCCAAATTGAGCGGAGAGGGTACGGTTACCTTGGATACTACGGTTATTACAAGGCAGGGGTTCCGCCTAATGGACACACCGCTTACTCAAACCTTTACCGATACGGGGCAGGTACTAAGCTGGACATTAAAGGCACCATACGAAAATTTGACCACTAATCTGACATTCAAATTCGATCGATTGCCTTTGGATGCCAACACGCAAACGGCTGCCGACGTGGATAAGGATTTGGGTGTTGTATCGGTACCGGTGCGCGTCCGCCAAAAAACCATTACCATTATTGCCGAGGCTTTGGCCGCACAAGATACGAATTTAACCCGTGGGCAAACCAACGTACCATTGTTTAGCTTTACGGTTTCTAACAAAGAATTCGACGATCCGCTGCATGTTAGCGGTGTACAACTGGCTTTTTACGCCACCAGCGAAACACCGGACGAAAATAATTTGCTTTCGCCCAAGGCGCTGGCCATCATGTTTAAATCGTTGCAGGTGATGGATTTCGACGATTTTCAAGCCCTGACCAAAAGCGGAAGGCTGGCCAAAACAAGCGTTTCGTACGCCAATTTGCAAATTACCGATACCACGGCCAATCCGGTAACCATTACCTTTGACAAAGTGGCGGATATTGAAGCGGGTGGCCAGAAAAAACTGATTGTTGTCGCCCAGTTTCAGGATAATGTGGTAAATCGTGTTTTTCGGGCCAATTTACGTCAGGTAACGGTATACGACTTCGACCCGGATAAGCCTCTGGAAACAGCGGACGAATTGGGACAAAAACTTACGGATAGCGATCAATTGACTTCTAAAGCATTTGTTCTGGTATCCACCGATCCTAAAGAGGCATTCGGCAATTATCCCAATCCGTTCGGCCGGCAGTATGCCTATACTAACATCGCCTTTTTGCTGGATAAAGATTCGGATGTGGATATACGTATTTTTACCTTAACCGGCGATCTGGTTTGGACGAGAAAGTTAACCGGATTACATAGGGGCTTTTACGATCGTCTGGTTAAATGGGATGGTAAAAACGACAAAGGTCAAACCGTGCTGAACGGCGTGTATTTAGGCGTTATCGAAATAAAACCGCTTGATGGTAGCGCCGTGCAGCGCTATATAACCAAAATTGCCTACATTAAATAAAGCAAGTGTGGTAATCATGATGAACGGAAAAAATAATATGAAACGCTCGATTCTGATTTTAATTGTCAGCAGTCTTTTGCCTTTAGGATTTGCGTTTGCGCAAGACGGACAGGGCGGCACCGAAAGCAATCTTAGTTTGGGCTTTGGTGCCCGGGCTTTTAGCATGGGACGCGCTTTTACAGCCGTAGCCGATGACCCTACGGCGGTTTTTTGGAATCCGGCTGGTCTGGAGTTCGTTTACCAACAAAGCGCTACGTTTTTTCATACATCCCTGTTCGAAGGCGCCAGTTATGACTTTTTGGGCTATGCCTTTCCCACGTTAAATTTGGGTACTTTTGGTGTGGGAGTGGGGCGCATTGGAATCGGCGGAATTCATCAGAGAGATAATTTTAATACCGATTTGGGTACTTTTTCCTGGGAGGAATATCACGGTTTTTTCTCCTATGCCAAACGATTGCCTTACGATGTGTCTGCCGGAGCTACCGTACGGGTGGTACGCCGTGCCTGGAGCGGCCTGGCCGGAGAAGGCAGCTTAAACGATATTGGCGTGGGTATGGATTTGGGTTTAATGTATCGCCCGGAGGTATTTACCAATATTTTGCTAAAAGACTGGTCCGTAGGACTTGATGTGCGCAATTTGTTTCCGCCTCAGGTTAAAGAGGGAGATGCCATTGATGAATTTCCGTTAACCGTGCGTTTAGGATTTTTGCGTAAAATTTATTTTGGCAGTTTGGGCAATCATGTAAACTTGGCCATAGATGTGGATTATTCGCAAAAGCGGGATTTAAAGATACATTTCGGTACGGAATACCGCTTCCGTAATCTGGCCATGTTACGGGTAGGTATGGACGGGAGTCAGCCGACATTTGGCGCCGGATTAACGTACAAAATTTTTCAGATTGACTACGCGTTTTCATCAAGCCCATACAGCAATGTGTTTTCTTCCGTGCATCGTTTTTCGGTTTCTTTGAATTTCGGCCCAACCCGCGATGATTTGTACAAGTTGGCCGAAACCAAACGCAAGGAACGCGAGGCCAAGCTCATTGCCGCCATCCGCGAAGCCGATCGCCAGAAGATGATTAAATTGCATTTGGCTAAAGGCGACAGTTTTTTTACCAAAGGGCAATATTTGGATGCTGTTGTGGAGTATGAACAGGTGCTGGAACAGGATGCATTTAATCAACGTGCCAAAGTCATGCTCGATTCCGCCGATGTTTTACTGCAAAAGCGCATGGACGAAGAACGCCGCATAGCGGTTCAGGAAGCGGTAAATAAGGCGCAGGCCGAAAATGATCGAAAATTTATTCAAGAACACTTCCAAAAAGGTCGACTATATTTAGATAAGAATCAGTTTACACAGGCTTTAATGGAATTCAATTTGGCATTGGAACGGGCCCCGAATGACGAAACAATTCTCAATGCCATTAAAACTACCAAACGACGTCTGAACGAAGAACTGAATCGTTTGGTTGTGCAAATCAGGAAAAAATTCCAGCAAGGTAATTATTCGGAAGCATTACGTCTGGTTGGTGAAGCGCGTTTGTTGGGCGGTGACAATGCCCAGTTACAAAAAGAAATTGACACTTTGGCCCAGCGTATTAAATTACAGGAAACCATTCAACGCGGTTTGGGCTTTTTTGAAGTCGGAGAATACGATCGGGCGCTAAAGGTGTTTGAACAGGCGCTCAAAATCAATTCCAACAACCAGTTGGTGCGTCAGTATTACGAAAAAGCCAAAATCGAAAGCAAGAGTACCAACGAAAAAATGGATCCGGCTACGGAACGTAAATTTTTGCAGGGGGTGGACAAATTCGTTAAGGGACAATATCAGGAAGCGATTGACATTTGGCAGGAAATCCTGAAAGACCATCCCTACAATAAAAAAGTTCTTACGGCCATCGAAAACGCCCGAGAACGCTTGAGAAAAAGTAAATAAATACGGAAAAGCTAAATGTTTAAAAACGTCCGAAAAGAAGAAATAACCATTCCCGCTCAAATGAGCTACCTGATTCAGGTACGCGAATTTATCGAACGAATCGGCAAACGCTACAAATTCGACGATAAAATTATCAATTCCTTCAAATTGGTAGTGGACGAAGCGTGTACCAACATTATTCGCCACGGCTATCGCGATATAAAAAACGGTGAAATCACCTTAAAAGCCATTATTCGACGCTTGAGTTTAACCATTATTATTATCGACCAAGGTTCAAGCTACGATCCGCGTCAAGCCAACACCCCCGATCTGGAAAAGTACATCAACATCGGCAAAAAAGGCGGGTTGGGCATTTTGATGATGCGCAAGCTGATGGACGACATGCAATACGCGGTTACCGAACGCGGGAACGAATTGCGGCTGACAAAATATCGCGAAGGGTCGCACGAACCACTTTTGCTGCAAAAATGGAATGCCCTTAACCTGAAAACCAAATATTCCATTTTTGCCAGTTTAATTTTTACCGTGTTGGTTATTCTCATTTTTGCTCCCGTTTACATGCAAAGCGAGCGATCGATTAAAGATATGGTCTTCGGCGTTTCCGCTGCCGCAGGAGAATCGTTAGCCGGAAATATTGTGGATGATTTGCTGAACGAAAATACCGCCTTATTGTTTGAAAAAGCGTACAAAGTGCGCGCCAACCACGCTCAATATATTAAAGAAGTGTTTATTACCGACCGCCGAAACAACATTCTGGCCTGGAGCAGGCCGGAAGTTACCTATCCCTTTAATCGTCTTGATTTCAAGGCGAAAAATTCAAAAGCCGATACCTTACAAAATTCCGTAATTCGTTATTACACCGTAAACGACAGCTTAAACGTAATCGATCTTTCCACCGATGTGATTATGGCCAGCGGACCCAAATTGGGCGAGGTGCACATTTGGGTGGATGCCAATACCATCCGGCATCTGGTCGATCAGCGTAAGCTGCATTTGATTATTTACTTTTTGTTGATTCTGATTCTGGGATACATCCCGCTGTTCTTTCTTATCCATCGCATTCTGCAACCTTTTCACAGTTTGGCCGATTGGGTGCGCCAAGTGGTGCACGGCAAGGTAGATCAGGATGAAATCGATATCGATGCCTCGGATGAAATCGGCGAAATTGCCCAGGCCTTTAACGAAATGACCCACAAATTCAGAGAAGCTCAAGTGACCCTTATGGAGCAACAAAAGCTACAAAAAGAATTACAGGTAGCTCAGGAAATTCAACAGATGTTGTTGCCCAGCGATTTTCCCAAAGTGGAAGGGTACGATATCGCCTCCTATTACGAGGCGGCCAAAGAAGTGGGTGGCGATTTGTTCGATTTTGTGGAAGTAGATGACGATTCCATCGGCATTTGTGTGGCCGATGTTTCCGGCAAAGGTGTGCCAGGTTCCATGATTATGACCATGATCCGTACTGCACTGCGTCTGGAATCGCGTGGGAATAAAAATCCGGCCGAAGTACTTTCCAAGGTGAACCAGTTCGTGGCGGACGACATGAAGCGAGGTATGTTTGTAACTATGTTTTACGTGGTGCTCGATTCCCGCAACCGTGAAATCCATTTTGCCAGCGCCGGACACAATCCCATGATTTTGTACCGAAATTCAACTAAACAAACCTATTATTTAAATCCGCCCGGATTCCCGGTAGGTATTCAGCTGCCGGATATGAGTTTGTTCGATCGCACGATTAAAACCGAATCCATTCGCCTGCGCGAAGATGATATTTTGGTTTTGTACACCGATGGCGTTACCGAAGCCATGAATCACAAACGCGAATTGTACCGTGAAGAACGGTTTCTTGATTCCATACGCCGTAACGCCCATTTAAGCGTCGGAGAATTCATCAAAACGATTAATGCCGAGCTAAAACAATTTACCGGAGGCGCCCCGCAAAACGACGATATTACCGTGGTAGCCATTCGCGAAAAGATGATGCCCAGCGATGTAATTATTCGTACGCAACAGGAATTGCAGCGTTTAATCGAATCGGGAGTAAAAGTAAAAGACGCACTGGAACAGCTAAAAGTATCGCCCCACCATTATTACAAATACAAGCAAATTATCGAACGTAAAGGCATGTCCGGATTCAAAGAATTTTTAACGGACATGGATCCTATCGAAAAGAAGCATTTGAGTATCGAAGTTAAAACCAAAATTTACGATGTCATTCGCAAACATCCCGAATACGGGCCGCGAATGATCGCCTACGAACTGCGCAAAGACGAATATGGCAATATTCGGGTGGATCCGGATCGTATTTACGAAGAACTGATTAAGATGCGTCTTAATACCGAAGAACGGCGTCGGCAATGGGTGAAAAAAGGCAGTACGCGCCCGTTAAAACAACCGGGTACGCCTTTGCTAACGCTGGACGGACAGGTGATTTTAAATTTTGAATCTTCCGAAAAAGAAATTGAGAAACGACGCGGTAAAAACGCCGCTTCGATCGTATCCCCCGCACCTTCCCAAAAAGAAGACACCAAGCGTACCGTACGTATGTTTACCCCGGAAAACGAACAAGAAGACAAAGGCAAAATTATTACCAAAGAAGGCAAAACGTATCAGCCTAAGGCGCAACCCATTAAACAAGAAGTAAAAGCCACCAAGGCAAAACAAGAAAAGTCCGAATCCGAAGAAAAGCCGCCGGTTCAGACCAAGGGCAAGGCACAAAAATTACCGGAAAAGCCCGCAGGTAAAGCACAGCCCGCAGCCGCTCAAACGGACGAAACCAAACCGCGTACTATTTTGGGACTTTCTTACTCTCCGGAAGAATTAAAAGAAAAGCTCTCGCGCGATTTTAATCCGCAAAAAAACGAAGCGTTTCTGGAATTGGTAGAGGATGATTTAAGGCAAATAAGAAACTTACTGCATGCCGCAAATGCCAGTGATGATTATCCGACAACGGTAAAAAAGATAAACATTCTGCTAAAAATAATTACAACTCATCCGAGATTAAAAGAAGACGATTTAATAGGGATGCGCCAGTTTTTTACCGAAATGCACAACCTTTTTTCATTCTTTAAGCTAAAAATTCAGGAATTGGAACCCAAAATAATTGTTGAAGGTTGTAAAGATGTGTTGAAATATCTCGAAAATAACGATATATTTAAAACTTATGATGAATTATTAGAAGCGATTAATGCGGTTGGATTTAAACATTTTCAACTGGCGAAGTCTTTCCAGACTGCTCAGGGTTCCGGTATAAGTCAACTGGATAAAATTAGGGAGCAGTTAAAGAAGAAAAAAATCATATCGGACGATGCGTTCATCGAACCGCGTTCGTGAGCAACAATGCCTATTTCCTTATAGGAGGACTCAATGGAGGGTATTCAAGTATCAACGGAAATTGCCGGAAGTCGAAATCATATTTCGATTATTAAGGTAGGCGGTTATATTGACACGACCACTGCATCGGAATTGGAACGTGCTTTGGATTCATTGCTAAAACAGGGTCGCTTTAATATAATCGTAGATCTTGGTAACGTTGATTACATTAGCAGCGCCGGGTGGGGCATTTTTATTAGCGAGATAAAGTCCATTCGCGAAAACGGTGGTGATTTAAAGCTTGTAAGAATGGTACCGGATGTGTACGAAATTTTTGAATTGTTGGAATTTCATCACATCCTTGATGTTTACGATTCTGTAGACGAGGCCATTAACAAGTTTGAAATGGCCGAATCTTCCGGTGCGAGCGTTCGCCCCAAAGTGCCTCCTAAAAAAGAGCAGGCGCCTGCGCCTTCCGCTCCGGCAAGCGGAATGCCATCTACGGCGGCCACCTCCGAAACAAGCGGTAAAAGCGAAGAAACAGCCACCCCGAATCAGGAAATTAATCCCGCAAATTTGAGTCTGGAAGACAAAATTAAAATGATTATTAAAGAAAATCCCAGCTATGGATCGTATCGGATTAAAAAGGAGTTAAATACCCCGAAGTACGGATACACAAAGGTGGGATGGTTTAAGGTGCGTTCGATTTTGGCCAAATTGAATTTGAATACCAAATCGCGTCGTTTTCAGTTTGCTATGAGTTCAAATTAATCAAGGATTGATATGCATGCATGCCGTGTTTGAAATTTTTCTAATCACATTTGTCTCGGCTTCGGCTATTTCCAATTTTTTCGGAGCCCCGGGAAATATACTTATTGTTTTCGGTAGTTTTTTTTATGCCCTGACAACCGGTTTTCATCGGTTTTCGTTCCCTTTTGTTTTAACCCTGTTAGCCGTTATGCTATTGTTTGAATTGCTGGAGTTTATTTTGATTTCTATTTCAGCCAAACGATACGGTACGTCCAAATGGGGAATTGCCGGTGCCATTATCGGCGGTATTTTGGGCGCCTTTTCTGGCGCGTTTTTCACTCCTTTGTTCGGGGCTATTCTCGGTTCGTTGTTAGGAGTTTTTTTAGGTGCCTTTGTGGTGGAGATTTTACGCAACCCGAATATTGCCCACGGTTTAAAGGCCGGATACGGCGCCTTTTTAGGACGACTGGGTGGTTTGAGTATTAAAATGGTCGGTTCGGTTACTTTAGCTGTTATGATTGTCAATCATCTAATATAATCTTGTTAAATATCTATTTTTCTGTTATTTTAATCCCGAAGTGTCACATACATTTCGGGATTTTTTTATGTTAAAAAAAATAATATTTTTAATATTTGCCGCTCAAATCGTTTTGGCTCAACCTATGGTTCCGGAACGGATTCATTATTCGGGCGGAGGCGATTGGTACGGCAACAAAACCACTTGGCGCAATATTTTGCATCGCGTTCGCCAGCTTTTCGATATCGATGTGGGGGAACGCGAAGTAGCCCATCGGATTACGGACCCCGAATTTTTCAAATATCCGATCGCTTACATTTCGGGGCATGGAAACATTCGTTTTTCGCCGCAGGAAGTTAAAATTTTGCGGCGCTATTTGACCTCGGGTGGATTCCTGTATGCGGATGACGACTTCGGTATGGATCCCTCTTTTCGCAGGGAAATGAAAAAAGTTTTTCCCGAACTAAAGTTTGTCGAGCTCCCGTTTTCGCATCCCATTTATCACATATATTACCGGTTCGATCACGGCTTGCCCAAAGTGCACGAACATTACGGCGGGCCGCCGCACGGGTTGGGCCTTATTTACCAAGGTCGGTTGGTTTGTTTTTACAGTTTTAATACCGATATAAGCGATGGCTGTGAAGATGCGGAAATTCACGGCGATCCACCCGAAATTCGCGAACAGGCTTTGCGCATGGCCGTGAACATTTTTTTGTACGCTGTGTTAAATTAAAAACAGAAAATACGTTGGAGTGAAAAAGGGCGTAAAAAAATAGGCAATGCGGCACGGGGCAGTTTAAAAGAACTAAATACGGTTTAACCCAAAGTCCCTTAAAAAAGAAAGCAATTCATTGGCAAAAATGCAAACCTTCATTCAACATATTTTCGACTTCGAAAAAAAATATGTAAAGTATAGGGCTTTAACCTCGCTTATACGTTTTGTTACGGCAGTACTCGTTTTGTGGGTTAGCCTTACTCTGGCCGATAGCGTGTTTTATTTTTCGGAAATTACACGTTGGGGGCTCTGGGTCTTTAATTTTATGTTACTTATTTATTTGACAGTTCGCTTGCTTATAAAGCCTTTGCGCCGTTATTGGCTGCTAACCCCCAAAAGCGATTTGACCGCAGCGGCGCGTCGCATTACCCGCCTTTTCCCTGATGTGGAAGATGATTTTGTCAACGCCTACCAACTGATAAAAAATTTGCATGAAACGCAAGAGTCCGAAGCGTTAAAAAGGGCCGCCATCGAACGCATTGTGCAAAAATACGCCTCAATAAATTTTTTACAAAGAATCCGGTTAAAAGATATGTTGCCGGAATGGCCCTGGCTGGTATTGATGGTTTTTGCCTCGCTGCTTATTGTGGCCTTTCGCCCGGCACAAATTTGGAGATCCACATTGCGGATGGCCAATCCTTCCGCTTTGTATTTGCAAACACCCGATTTTCGTTTTGCCGTTATGCCCGGCGATACTACGATTGTTAAAGGCGATGCCGTTGGCATTCGGGTTGGTTACATCGGGCCGCCATTAAGAGAATGTTATGTGATCTTGCATGTACTCGGGGGAAAAACAGTAGCGCAAAAAAGGGAGTTAACTTTACAGGATCATATTTACCGCTTAAACCTGAAAAATATTCAACAACCGTTTACGTACCAAGTGGCGGGTAAACCTTTAACCGCTGAAGAGCTGGAAAAATATATCCGTAGTAATCCGTTTCGGGTAAAGGTGGTTACGCTGCCCGTTGTTCGCACCCTGGATGTTACGTTGAGAGCCCCCGAGTACACAAAACTGCCTCCGCAAAAGCTGGAACGAAATATCGGCGACATATCGGCCTTAAAAGGTACTTTTGTGCACCTGCGTCTGATGGCCAATAAACCGTTACGCTTGGCACGGGCGATTTTTTCTTATGGCGATACGCTGAATTTAACCGTGCGAAATCAATTGGCCAATGGTGGATTTTTTTTAAAAAAGGAAGGCAGTTATTATTTCGAATTAACGGATACCAGCGGGTATAAGAATCGCAATCCAATTGTTTACCAATTGTCATTGTTAAAGGATTATTCGCCGTTGGTAGAAATTGTTAAGCCTGGGGCCGATATCGAATTACCTTTGGATGCCCAACTGCCGTTGCGTATCGAAGCGCGGGACGATTTTGGCATTAGCGCAATAAAGTTGCGTTATCAAATTCTAAAGCCGAAAATGAAAGGCGATTCGTTATGGCAAACCATCCTACTTCCCTTGGAAGCACGGGGAAAACGGTTGCAAAATGTGGATTACCTTTTTGATTTTAATACCTTGCCCCTTGCTTTCGGCGATCGCTTAAAGTATTATGCCCTTGCTTTGGATAACAATTTTGTTAGCGGCCCCGGCAAGGGCAAAAGTTCGCTGTATTACATACGTTTCCCTTCCATAGAAGAATTATTTAAAACGACCGATGAAACCCAGCGGGAAAAAACAAATGATTTGAAAGACGTTAGCGATCAGGCCAAAGACCTTAACAAAACATTGCGTCGGCTTGATCGGGAATTAAAGCAAACACAAAAATTGGATTGGGATAAAAAGAACCAAATTACCGAAGCGCTTAATCGGCAAAAGGCATTGCAAAAAAAGATGGAACAAATTCGTAAAGAGCTGAAAGATGTGATGCAAAAACTGGATCGGAACGATTTGATTAGCGAAGAGGTGTTGAAAAAATACCAGCAATTACAAAATTTATTGCAAGATGTCATTACACCGGAATTGCAAAAAGCCCTGCAAAAATTGCAAAAGAAAATCGAGCAATCCGCCAAGCCCCAAGACGTGGAAAAAGCGTTAAAAGATTTTCGATTGAATCAGGAGGCGTTTGCCAAACGCATCGAACGTACCATGGAATTGCTGAAGCAAGTGCAGTTCGAGCAAAAGATGGACGAGCTGGTAAAAAAAGCACAATCCTTGTTAAAACAACAGAAAAAAATTTCCGATCGGTTGCAACGATCCGATTCGTTACCATCAAACGAACAGGCAAATTTGCAGCAAATGCAAAAAGAGCAAAAAGAACTTTTTGAACGGTTAAAATTTGATATCCGTGAAATGGAAAAACATCCTTTTATGGGAAAATACCCGCAGACAGCCAGGCAATTGGATTCGACCCTTAGCCAAATGCAACAATCGCAGTTAGAAAAGCAAATGGCGCAGGTGCAGCAACAAATGCAGCAGGGAACCCTGCAACAAGCCGGTCGGCAATCGCAACGCATTCAACAACAATTAGCGCAAATAGCGCAATCGTTGCAACAGGCTTATCGGCAAATGCTTAATCAAAACAAACAACAAATTTCTCGCCAAATGCAGCAGGCATTGCAGCGGCTGTTGCAACTTTCGGAACAACAGGAAAATGTGTATAAAAAGACAAACCGTACATCGCCATTAAGCCAAAATTTTGATCGGGTAATTCGGGAACAAGGGACATTAAATGCAAATTTGAACAAACTTATTGCGCAACTGGTACGGCTTTCACAAAAAACGTTTCTTATTCAGCCGCAAATGAGCCAAAACATGCAGGATGCGGCCAATAATATGAATCAGGCTTTGCAGCAACTTAGCAATCGCATGAAAGGTTCGGGCATGCGTTATCAAAAGCGGGCCATGGCCGCATTGAACCGGGGGGTAGGGCAAATGATGCAATCGGCGCGGCAACTGGCGCAATCGCAATCCGGAACGGGATTCGAGCAATTTATGCGTCAATTGGCACAAATGGCCGGTAAGCAAGGGCAATTGAACAAACAAACGATGAATTTATTTCAAGCCGGAAATAACGGATCGTTTTCGTTACGGCAACAACAGGAAATGCGGCGCATTGCCGCTCAACAAGCCGCTTTGGAGCAGGCTTTGCAAAAGTTGAACGAAAAGATGGGACAGCGCGAAAATATGCTGGGACGACTGGGAAAAGTAGCGCGGGATATGGATAAAGTGGTTAAGGACCTGTTAAAGAACAACCTAAACCGTAAAACCATCGAACGGCAACAAAAAATTCTTTCCCGAATGTTGGATGCGCAAAAATCAGTTCGCAAACGCGAATATTCTAAAAAGCGGCAGGCCATTCGGGCTAAGCATTATTTGGCGCAAGATCCGGGTAAGCTTAAAAATCCTTATGATATGACGGTTAAAGAATTGCAGGATGCCTTGCGCAAAGCTTTGCAACAGGGGTACAATCGGGATTATCAGCGTTTGATCGAAGCGTATTTCAAACGTTTAATACAAGATTACCAAAAACGCAAGCAAAATTAAGGGTGAACGGGTGAACGGGCTTAAACGCGCTTTCAGGTATTGGCAAATTTTATTTTTGTTGTTTTTTTGCGCCCGATTATCGGCGGGCGGAAGTCAATTCGTTTTGTCCGAACAGTATCGTTTTGAACATGGCAAGGTCGTTTTGCGGCAAAACGGTTATCTGGAAAAGCGCCCCAAAATCGGTTTGGTACTTAGTGGCGGCGGCGCTCGCGGCATGGTACATATCGGTGTGCTTAAGGCTTTGGAACAGCATCATATTCCGATCGATTTGATTGTCGGTACCAGTATCGGCAGCTTGATTGGTGGGTTGTATGCCGCGGGATATTCTCCGGACGAAATTTTGGCCATCGCCCAAAAAATCAATTGGTCAAGTATTTATCGAGACAAACCGCCGCGCACTGCCCTTTTTGTGGGGCAAAAAGGGGAACAAGACCGCTATTTGCTTAATTTGCGGTTAAAAAACGGCAATCCGTATATTCCCGTGGCTATTTCGCCCGGGCAGCGTTTATTCATTACTTTGGCCTCTCTAATTTTGCAGGGCCGCTATCAGGCACGCAACAATTTTGACAACCTGCGCGTTCCTTTTCGGGCCGTGGCTACCGATTTGGTGAGCGGGAAATTGGTGGTACTCAAAAAAGGGAATTTGGCCGAGGCAATTAATGCTTCCAGTGCCATTCCCCTATTATTTGTGCCGGTTGATTACGACTCCATGTTGTTAGTGGATGGCGGCATGCGTTCCAATTTACCGGTGGAAGTGGCCAAGCAGGAAGGCTGCGATATTGTTATTGCCGTGGATGTTACCTCGCCTTTGCGTAAAAAGAATGAAATAAACGCTCCCTGGGAAATTGTTGATCAGGGAACGACCATTATGGGTGAGCTGGAACGAAGCTTAGAACGTAAAAAAGCGGATATTTTGATTCGTCCCCGTTTGCAAAACAGAAGAAACGACGATTATTCGCACCTTGAAGAATTGGTGGATATTGGCATTCGGGCCACCGATGCACAATTGCCAAAACTGCGTGCGATTATCCGTAAAAAGTCGTTGGGACCACAATCGCTTTACGTGCTGAAAAAAGCGAGCCTTGATGATCCTGTGGTGCCGCTTTCTTTTTACAACCTTCTTTCGGTGCTTAAAGCACGCGCCGAAATCCGTTTGAGTGATATCCGACGTTTGTTGGATTTTGCGGCGCAGACCGGAAAATTTTGCAGCGTTTCGGCTCGAATTGATACCAGCCACGACAGCCTTGAGGTTAGTTTTCACTTTAAAAAATTTACCCGGGTTAAGCGCATTCGATTCACCGGTGTAAGCAAATATAAACCGAACCGTTTACGCCAATTGCTTTTTACGCGAAACGGGCAACCCTTAAATGCCTACGCGTTGAAAAACGATGTGGACTTGCTAACGGAGCTGTACCGTTCGGATGGATATGCCCTGATGCGTGTGGATAGCTTGGGCTGGGAACCGGCTACAGGGACATTAACGCTTGGTATTAACGAAGGACGCATTGATGCCTTGCAGATTGTAGGTAATAAAAAGGTAAAGCGCTATGTAATTTCCCGTGAATTCGGCCGGTTGATCGGCAATGTGTTTAATTGGAAAGACGTACAGCAAGCCATGCGCAATGCCTATTCTACTCAATTTTTCGAACGGGTAACCTTGAATATCATCGAAAAAAACAAAAAATACATCCTGCAGGTACACGTTAAAGAACGTTCTACCGTTGTAATGCGCATTGGCGGAAAATACGGTACCGAACGAAGAGCGCAGTTGTACTGGGAACTTGGAGATGAATGTCTGTTCGGCATGGGAATTAAGTCGATGTTGGTGGGGCGTTTTGGCATGCGTGACGGAAAGCTGGGCATCAAAATTCGCGATGATCGTATTTTTACTACGTATTTGACTTTTGATTTGCAGGGTTATTACAAGTGGCAAATCAATCCCATAACCGATCGAAACGGAGCCACGGGCATGTATCGCGAAACGCGCAAAGGTGTGCGCTTGCAAGTGGGGCAACAATTAAGACGGTTAGGGCAGTTTATCATCGAACTGCGTCACGAAAATGTACAAGACCGTGTCGAATCGGGTACGTTTCGCTATCCGCAGAATATTGAGTTGCGTACGTTTGCCGTCCGCGCCGTGGCCGACAAACGGAACCGGGCCGATTTCCCCACCAAAGGTATTAATAACTATTGGTCATGGGAAACGGGCAACCGCTTTGTGCTGGCAAGTAAGGAATCGTACACTAAAGCGTATGTTAATCTTGAGGGATATTATTCATATCGCAATTTAGCCACTTGGCATTTGCGTTTGTTTTTTGGTATTGGCGATCGTAGTATGCCTTTTTCGGAAAATTTTCGCTTTGGCGGATTGCACAGTTTTTACGGATTACATCAAAACGAATACTTTGGCCGTCAGGTATTTATTGCTAGCGCCGAATACCGTTATCATCTTCCGTTTAAGCCTCCTTTGGGGAAACTAATGTTTAAAAACGTTTACCTATCGTTGCGTTACGATTTTGGCGGGGTGTGGCATGTGCCCAATTTGGTTTTTGCCTCGCGCGACTTCTTTTCCGGAATGGGTGGCTATTTGGGTATCGAAACACCTTTGGGACCGTTATTTATTGCTTACGGCCATTTAACCCGTGGTAAATCGGTAGGATATATTTCGTTTGGTTTTGATTATTAATGCGCGCCCGAGCAAGTATTTTTATTTTAGCGTGTTCCGTTCGGTGCACCTTATGTACGTTCTGATTTTTGTTTTTGCCACCAGATTTTAAATTTTGGGTGTTGCAATATTTTTTTGTGCGCATTATGTAAGGCAACGGAAAACATTTCATGCGGCGACAACCATTTTTGCCTTAAATAAAAATCGGATTTTAACGTAATAGGCGCAGAAAGAGTAACAAGTAAAGGACGGAACTGTAAGGCAATGTGGGAATAGAGATGTTTGAAAATCGGTAATGCGGACACAGGTGTTACTCGCTCAATATCGAAACAGGAAGGCGTGGGGGAGGGGGAGACTTTGGTTAGTTGTTGCGCATCGACGTTACAAACCGGAAATTCCCACATTCCGGCCAGTAAGCCCTTGCGCGGGCGTTGAACGGTTAAAATGTGTCCTTCCCAAGCCATTAAATAGACAAAATGGTACAAGTGCTTTTTTGCACGGGGCGACGATTTTAACGGGATTTGCGAAATGCGATTTTCTTTAAAGGCTATGCACTTGGTTTTCAAAGGGCATTGGGCACATTGCGGAGCATTGGGTAAACAAATTAAAGCGCCCAGTTCCATTAGGGCTTCATTAAAAGTGCCTGGTGCGTTTGGGGGTAAAAGAGATTGCGCCAATTGGCGAATTTGTTTTTGAGTGGTTGATAGACGGATGTCATGGCTAATGCCGAATAAACGGCTAATTACGCGCATCACATTTCCGTCAACAACAGCGTAAGGTTTGTTAAAGGCAATAGAGAGCACGGCGGCTGCAGTGTAAGGACCAATGCCTGGCAGCGAAAGCGCTTGGCGAAACTCCTGCGGAAATTGACCGTTGAAATCATTTACGATAATGCGCGCGGCTTTGAGTAAATTGCGTGCCCGACTGTAATACCCCAAACCGGACCAGTTTTGTAGAAGATCGTCTTCGGAAGCAGCCGCCAGCGATACGATGTCTGGAAAAAGGTGCACCAGTTTAGTGAAGTATGGTAGTGCCTGCGCCACTTGTGTTTGCTGAAGTAAAAATTCCGATAAGAATACATGGTACCAATTGCCGGTATTACGCCAGGGAAGCACACGTCGGTTTGCTTTAAACCAAAGCAAAAGCGCTCGGGAAACGGCGGCCGACTCGGTAGAGTTTTGGATGATTTTTTTCATGGCGCTAACCTACATTAAAGCGCAAAAGAAAGCAAGCCGCAATGGCATTTATCGCCGCTTGAATTCCCGATGATTCGTTTCTTTTTGCAAATAATGCACTTTTTACGTATCATATTTCTTTAAGGAGCCGGGTCGATTTTTTGGGATGTAAAAACGAAAATAAAATAAAGTCATTAATTAATAACTGAAAATCTAACCAGACGAATGGAGTGTGTTATGAAGTATCCGGAATTTTTTAACGAAGTAGAAACCATTACCGTAAAGGATGAACTGTGCCGGTTCCTCGGTGTTAACGATGACGGCATTATCGAGTTTTCCTATTTGGATATGGTGAAATCTTCAGGTCACAGTTGCGCCACTGTTGCCGGAGGCTATTTAATTGCATTAAAAGGGCTTAAAGCGCTTTATGGCGATGAACTGCCTCAGCGGGGAATGATAAAGGTGGAATTAAGAAAAGCGCCGACAGAAGACAACGCAGGGGTAATTGGCTGCCTTCTTTCTAACATCACCGGAGCAACCAGCGATTACGGTTTCGGAGGCTTACCTGGCGGTAAGTTTAACCGTAGAAATTTGCTGTTTTATCAGGCACCCATCGAAACGGATGTACGCTTAACCCGGCTTGATACGCAAAAACAAGTGGGGATAAACTACCGGCCGGGTAAAGTGGCAAATCCCCATAAAATATTAATGGGTGCAATAGGCCCGAATGCTACCGAAGAAGATAAACGGGCGTTCCCTCGTCGTTTTCAGGAAATGGTAAAAACCGTTTTATTTAACGGGGATAAAGTGATTGAAATAATTAATGGTTAAATACCTAATAGATTTTTTAAAGCATAATTTTGTCTCTTATAAAAAATTACCTACCTTTATTAACCCGACACCTTTGGCGGGTTAATAAAATATTTTTGGGTTTCAAATGACATCAAAAAAGGATTTAACCGAACGCGACATAATCACCAAATACATAATTCCGGCTTTGGAAGAAGCAGGATGGGATACGCAGAAACAAATTCGCGAAGAAGTGTATTTCACCGAAGGCAGGATTTATGTAAAAGGGAACAAAACAAAACGCGGTAAGGGTAAAAAGGCTGATATCATTCTTTATTACAAACCCAATATTCCGGTTGCCGTAATTGAAGCGAAAGACAATAACCATTCGTTAGGTTCGGGGATGCAGCAGGCTTTGGCCTATGCAGAAATTTTGGATATTCCTGTGGCTTACAGCTCTAATGGTGATGCGTTTTTGGAACATGATCGTTCTGGTTATTCTGAAAAAATTGAAAGAGAACTATCTCTTGAAAATTTTCCTGCCCCGTCGGAACTATGGCAGCGATATAAAAAATTCAAAAGGATTGATACCCCCGAACAAGAGCGCATTTCTTCTTTTGATTATTTTTTTGACGGTTCCGGTAGAACCCCCCGTTATTATCAGCAAATAGCTATTAACCGCACTGTTGAAGCAATTGCCCGCGGACAAAAAAGAATATTAATTGTAATGGCAACAGGCACGGGCAAAACATATACCGCATTTCAAATTATTTATCGCTTATGGAAAAGTAGAACTGTAAAACGCGTATTATTTCTGGCAGACCGTAATGCGCTAATCAATCAAACCAAGCGGGGTGATTTTAAACATTTTAAAGATCGAATGACGGTGATTCGAAAGAAACAAATCGATAAAGCCTATGAAATATATCTTGCGTTGTATCAAGGATTAACAAATTATAATGAAGATAAAGATGCCTACAAAGAATTCAGCCCAGACTTTTTCGATTTAATTGTCGTGGATGAATGCCACCGCGGTAGCGCTGCCGCCGATAGCGCATGGCGGGAAATTCTGGAATATTTCAAATCAGCCATACACATTGGTTTAACGGCCACGCCTAAAGAAACCAGAGAAGTTTCAAATATCGAATATTTTGGAGAGCCCATTTACACCTATTCACTAAAGCAGGGAATAGCCGATGGATTTTTGGCGCCGTACAAAGTAATCCGTGTTGGAATTAATATTGATCTGGAAGGATGGCGCCCTGAAAAAGGGAAAACAGATATAAATGGGAATCCGGTTGAAGATCGCATTTACAACACCAAAGATTTCGACAGAAATCTTGTTATTGATGAACGAACCAAAATAGTAGCTCAAAAAGTTACTGAGTTTTTAAAGAAAACAAATCGTTTTGATAAAAC
>CAZRBA010000079.1:0-10682 GCA_964598255.1 uncultured Caldithrix sp.
GAAATTTTTGAAAGCCATGGCCAAATATTCATGGCATTTATCGAATTTGGTATCGTTTTTACGTCTAAATCTGTTTGTAAAGATCAGTTTGCAAAGATGGTTGGATGAGCCTTTTGAAAAAGACGTTGGCAAGCCACAGACAAATCAGTTGTCATTGTTTTAGGGGGATTGTTTTTCAAACGGGTAAAAAATCCGTCCTAAACGTTGATTTATCAAGGACAGTATTTAAAATAAAATTAATTAGGACATCTGTAAACTAAAATGGTAAAGACCCTTAATAACAGTTTGATCGGATATTTATTATTAAAGAGAACTTGGGATAAATTTGTTTTTAGATGAAGGGAAAAGAGAGGGTACCTCTTCCCAAAATCTAAAAAAATTAAATTATTACTTGACTTTTAACATAACGCTTGAATGGTGCAATAGGGAGAGAGGAAGGTTATGGGGTAAAAGTTAAGCCCTGCCAACAAAGGGCATCCCTAAGGGATATAAGTAAATAAAACGATCATCGAAAAAAATCTTCCCCACATGTTCTGCATGCTGGATTTTAATCTATTTATTTGTAAATTTTAGTAAAGCGTGTTACTACTAAAATCAAAAGGGTAAAAAATGTTACTTCGTGTGTTTTTCTTATTGCTTTTGCTTGGCAGCCTTTCGGCACAGGACTTAGCAAAAATGCGTCTCATCGGTAAGCCCTATAAATCACCCGATGAATTTGTAGCCAAACGCGACGTAAACGGCCGTTATTGTGCGGGTATTAAAGTAATTTCCGATATGGACGGTTTTAGTTATCAGGCAAACAACGGAGTGGTGGCCGTGGATGATGAACCCGGGCAGGATCTGGTTTATCTCCAGCCGGATGAGCGGGTACTTGAAATTTACCATAGCGGCTACCAACCCTTAAAGCTCATTTTTTCCGAGCAAGGCATCCACATCGGCTCGCGGCAGGTGTGGGTGATTAAAGTCGGTGGCGCGCCCAAAGTGGGGGATACACTCCCAGTAACTTTTTTAATTCAACCTGCGAAAGCCAATGTAATTGTGGACGGAATTTCCGTGTCAACCAATAAACCGGTAGATTTGAGTATCGGTAAGCACCGATTAAAGATTACCTCGGAAGGGTTTCGTACTGTCGAAAAAGAAATCTATGTGGATAAAAACCATGTACTTTTTAATTATACCATGCAGGAAGTTGATTTAGTACCTGTGGCCATCAAATCAATACCTCAGGGAGCAGAGATTTACATTGACGGAATAAAAAAGGGGATTACCGATAAGGGATTAAATTTATTTCCAGGGAAATACAATTTACGATTATTACTCTCAGGCTATACGAATTTGCAGAAAATTATTGAAGTCAAGGAGAACCAAAATAATACTTTTAATTTCAAATTGGAGAAAAATGCGGGCTTACTGGTTCTATCCGTTGTGCCATCGAATGCACAGGTTTTAATAAATAAAGAAGATTACAGCGGTCAGAACCAGATAGAATTAGCGCCTGGTGTTTATCGCGTTGAGATAAATGCACAAGGGTATTACGGTTTGAGTGAAAATATTACCATATCGCTTGGACAAACATTACGAAAAAGTTATGTTTTAAAGCAAAAGATGGGTAAACTGAATTTTTCAGTAACTCCAGTTGAAGCTAAAGTAATTTTAAAAAAAGATGGTAAAGTTGTAAAACAATGGCAGGGTGCAGCTTATTTAAAGAACATTGGGGTTGGCAAATATAATATAGAAGTAGTTGCTAATGGATATATATCAATAAATAAAAAAATATATATTAAGCAAAATCATACTACTATATTAGATTATACTTTAAAAAAAGGTACAGCTTATAGGAAAACAATAATAACACCAAGCGGCATAGAGATGGTTTATGTAGCGGCTGGAACGTTTCAAATGGGCGATACCTGGGGCGACGGCGAATCCGATGAAAAACCGGTACACTCGGTTACGATGAGCGGTTTTTATATGGGCAAATATGAAGTAACCAACGCTCAGGTGGTGGATGTGTTTAACTGGGCTTTGGCACAGGGCAAGATCATGGCTAGCAGGTCTATTGTAAAGAATGTGGAAGGGGATCAGCAGAAATTGTTGGATCTGGGTTTTCATCAGATTATCTATAACGGTAATGAGTTGTATACGGAAAACAACTATGATGATTATCCTGTGATTGGAATAAGCTGGTACGGCGCAGTAGCTTTTTGTAATTATTTAAGCGAGCGGGAAGGATTGACACCGGTGTATAATTTGAACAACTGGACGGCCAACATGAACGCCAACGGCTACCGCCTGCCCACGGAAGCGGAGTGGGAATATGCCGCCAGAGGTGGCAATGAATCACAAAGCTTTAAATACAGCGGGAGTAGTAATGTGGATGCAGTGGCCTGGTACGGGGATAATTCCAATGCTTCGGGGAATTCCAATTTGGACAATGGGCAAGGCACTTTACCGGTTGGTAGTAAACAACCCAATGAATTGGGCATTTATGACATGAGCGGCAATGTGTGGGAATGGTGTTGGGATTGGTACGTTTCGGACCATTATAGTAATAGCTTGCAGGACAATCCTAAGGGGCCTGCAAGAGGTTCGGTCCGTGTCCTGCGCGGGGGTAGTTGGAACGACCGCGCCAGGTACGTGCGTGTGGCCTATCGATTCGGCTACGCGCCGTCTTTCAGCAGCAGCGGTGTCGGTTTTCGCATTTTGAGGAGGCCTTAAATTTTAAATTTTTTTAATTTTTACATTTTTCCCTGCCGTGGCGTGGCGCCTTTGGCGTTCTTTTTTTCTGCCGTAGCAGGATGTTTTTAAAGCGAGCATCAGCGAGCCCGGCAGCCCGCCCCGCCAGCGGTAGCAAAGGCGTTGGGGACGTGAAAAATTTCGTGGGCCAAAAAGCTTAAAAAAATTCCTATATATGGGGAGGAAGAACCATATATAGAATTAAAAGGACATATATATACGGAAAACTTTGAACTGCATGGTATTTGCTCATTTAGCCGTACTTGCCGCGCTGTACTGATTAATCAGGGCCAACTTTATCGCGCATTTAAGAAGAGGAGGTATTTCCCTTGGATCGCTTTGCAATAGATTTTGTCTGCAAACATAAAACCAACCTATGGGGCGATACTAGGTTTAGTAGGATGGCCGAGATGCGCAGAATAATCCCGAGGCCAGCAAGGTGTATGTGTACAAACTTGAAATTAAAGGTGTCTCGAGAGATAGATTTGAATAAGTGAAAAAGATGATTCTCTTAAGATAAAAAAAATTTTAATATAAAAGTGATATCAAAATTTTTTATTGATCGGGTACTGAACGCAAAGAGCGATTAGAAAAGAAATAGAGATAATAAAGCCAAAGCTTTCAGACAGGCTGTATGCAGAGGCAGAATCTTGTTTACGGTTTACAATTTCCTAGCAGAATTTTGTAAGTGGATGCGCTCAACCAATATGTTTAAACGGTTTAGTAGGGAACCATTTAGACGCAGTCGTGTTATTTGAATAATCTCGAATAAAGCATCCCGTATACGTTTATTTGGAAATGTGTGCATGGAACAACTGGAGCAATGACTAACAGTATGTAGATATTTGGATAAGGCATTATTAAACAATCAAATCCACAGCGATGGCCGGAATAGGGCAAGCGCGGTAATCTGCATTTCGCTACGCTTCATTCCGGTTACCCTTCAAGGCCTTGGTTCTATTGGGGATGAATTTACAAAAAAATTAGGGCTTGATTATTTCAGAAAATTATTCCTTAGTTTCAGTATTTAGCCAATCCAACCATTTGTTTACTTCTCCAAAATTATCTAAATTGGCGTAGTCTTAAAACTAAGTACGAGTCCGATGACAAATTGTTTGTCATTTAGGCAAATGTGTTGATTTCCGTTTGTGATGTGAATCGGAAAAGCAAAATTTTTCAGGTTAAAGGGGAATTGGTATGCGTGTTTTAGTAACCGGCGGTGCAGGATTTATCGGCTCTCATCTTTCCGAAGCCTTGCTTAACCAAGGCCATGATGTTTTGTGCTTGGACAATTTTTTTACCGGCAGCAAAGACAACATCTGGCATCTGATGGACCATAAACGATTCGAATTAATTCGCCACGATGTAACGCAACCCATTCTTCTTGAAGTCGATCAAATTTACCATTTTGCCTGTCCTGCCTCACCGGTACATTACCAGTACAATCCTGTAAAAACAATTAAAACCAATGTGATGGGGACGATTAATATGCTAGGGCTGGCCAAACGCGTGCGTGCCCGCATAATGCAGGCTAGTACCTCGGAAGTTTACGGCGATCCAGAAGTACATCCTCAAAGGGAAGATTACTGGGGGCATGTCAATCCCATTGGAGTGCGCAGTTGTTACGATGAAGGAAAACGCGTGGCCGAAACCCTGATGATGGATTATCACCGGCAAAACAAAGTGGATATCAAGATTATCCGCATATTTAATACCTATGGCCCGCGTATGGCTTTAAACGACGGGCGGGTGGTTAGCAATTTTATCGTTCAGGCCCTTACGAATAAAGACATTACCATTTACGGAGACGGAAGCCAAACACGTTCGTTCCAATATGTAGACGATTTGATAGACGGGGTATTACGAATGATGAAGGCGGATGATTTTATCGGTCCGGTTAATTTGGGTAATCCAGATGAATTTACGATTTTGGAATTGGCACAAACCGTAATCGAAATGACCGGTTCGCGCTCTGAAATTGTGCACAAACCTTTGCCTGCGGACGATCCGACTCAGCGGCAACCCGATATCGCTTTGGCTCGTGAAAAATTAGGTTGGCAACCCCAGATAAAATTAAAAGACGGCTTAAAGCGTACCATTGCCTATTTTGAACAAATCCTTACCGCTCGGGGAACAGAAGCGATTAAATTGGTTTGAATTTTATTTCTTTGCCCCGGTTTTCCATGTGTTAAAAAAAGCATTAATACCTCAAAGCGGACAATAAAAATTCGGTTATACATAAAATTATCGCGGTTACGGATGGTTTGTCTCTTCCGTGCAATTCACTTGGCGAGCGGGCAAAGCCAAACATTATTAACAACTTGTCTTCGTTTTGACCATTCCGAGATAAATTTAAAATTTATCAATACTTAAATTCTTTTGAAAACCCGTCCTAAATTTATTAAATTTATCATCTTTGAAGAATAGGAGGTTTTATGTCAGGTCATTCCAAATGGCATTCTATTAAGCATAAAAAAGCTAAAATCGATGCACAACGCGGAAGAATTTTTACCAAACTTATTAAAGAAATAACCGTTGCCGCCCGTATGGGAGGCGGAGACCCGGAAGCAAATCCCCGTTTACGCGTAGCCATTGCGGCAGCCAAAGCGGCCAATATGCCCGCTAAAAATATTGACAATGCGATTAAAAAAGGAACGGGCGAATTGCCCGGTGTGGTGTACGAAGATGTTACTTACGAAGGATACGGCCCGGGCGGGGTGGCTGTTTTTGTGGAAGCCGTTACCGATAACCGCAATCGTACGGTAGCCGAAATGCGCCATTTATTCAGTAAACATGGCGGTAATTTGGGCGAAAACGGCAGTGTGGCTTGGATTTTTGAGCGCAAAGGACTGATTCGCGTGCCGAAAGATCAATATACTGAAGACGACTTGTTAGAAATTGCACTGGAAGCCGGTGCGGAAGATATGCAAACTGGCGATGACGCCTACGAAATTTATACCGGGTTCGAAGATTTTAACACCGTCCGCACGGCTTTGGAAGAAAAAGGCATCGTTATGGAAAGTGCCGGGCTGACGATGATTCCGCAAAATACCATCAAAATCGAAGGGAAAACAGCGGAACAAATGTTACGCTTAATGGATGCCTTGGATGATCATGACGATGTGCAAAACGTTTACGCCAATTTTGACATCGAAGATGCCGAAATGGAGCGTTTGGCCTCGGGCGAGTAGACAAGTTGAAAATATTAGGAATCGATCCCGGCTTAAATATTACGGGTTATGGTTTGATTCAAATAGCTGAGGCAGCAGTTCCTCAGCTATTTGTGTATGGATGTGTTCGAACAAAAGCCAAACAACAACTGGCGGACCGTTTGTTTAAAATTCATACGGAAATAAAAACATTAATCGAACAACAGCAACCCGATGTGCTGGTTATGGAAGATATTTTTTATGCCAAAAACATTAAAACGGCCATAACCATGGGACATGTCCGCGGAGCCATTATGGTGGCCGCCAAAGAAAAAGGCATTCCGGTTGAAGAATATTCACCGCGCGAGATAAAATTATCGGTTACCGGAAACGGCGGCGCCTCCAAAGAACAGGTCGGTTTTATGGTGCGGCGGATTTTAGGTGTTAGTGATCCCCTCACCCCGACCGATGCCTCGGATGCACTGGCTGCCGCTATTTGCCATTGGCATCGGATGCGATTCAAATAAAAAAGCAGTAAAAAATGATTGATTACATAAGCGGAAAATTAGTAACGAATAAATCAACGGAAATTGTGCTGGAAACCAATGGCATCGGTTATGCCATAAAAGTAAGTCTCAATACCGCGCAAAAATTGCCCTCCGAAGGACAGATGGCCACCTTAAAAACGTATTTGCACGTGCGGGAAAACGCTATTCAACTCTTCGGCTTTTCCGATCAGGCAGAACGCGATTTATTTTTGGGTTTATTGGGAATTTCGGGAATAGGCCCTAAATTAGCCATGACCTTACTTTCCGGTTTATCGGTCCATCAAATTCAGCAAGCCATACTAAATGGGGATGAACGCGCGCTGTCATCCATTTCGGGGGTGGGTAAAAAGACGGCCCAACGCTTGATTGTGGAGTTAAAAGATAAAATTCGTTTACCGCAAAAGATATCGGAAGAGACGGGGAAAATAGCGCCTGTCGATTTTAATAATATCGAAAGCGAAGCTATTTTAGCCTTGATTTCATTGGGCTATAGTAAAATGCAGGCCGAACGGGCGGTTGTGCGTGTGCAAAAAAAAAAACCGTGCCATCGATCGGATGAATTGATTAAAAAAGCATTGCAAATAATTTAACGGGTGCCCATGAGCAAACTAATCCGTCCGGGGTTGTTGGAAGAAGATTTGGAGCTGGAGAGTACTCTCCGGCCGCAAAGCCTGAATGATTTTGTCGGTCAGCAAAAGGTAAAAGATAATTTGGCCGTTTTTATTCAAGCGGCAAAACAGCGGCAAGAAGCTCTGGATCATGTGCTTTTGTACGGCCCTCCCGGGCTGGGTAAAACCACACTGGCCATGATTGTGAGCAAGGAACTTAACGTGGGCATTAAAACCACTTCCGGCCCTGTATTGGAACGCGCCGGAGATTTGGCCGGGCTATTAACCAATTTGCAAGAAAAGGACGTTTTGTTCATTGATGAAATCCATCGCGTTAACAATGTGGTGGAAGAATATCTGTATTCGGCCATGGAAGATTTTAACATTACTATTTTAATTGATAAAGGGCCGAATGCGCGGTCGGTGCAACTGAATTTGGCACCGTTTACCTTAATCGGGGCTACCACCCGTGCCGGTTTGCTGACCTCTCCCATGCGTGCCCGCTTTGGGGTGGTGTTGCGTTTGGATTATTATTCGCCGGAAGATTTGTTTTTAATCATTAAACGATCGGCCAAAATTTTAGACGTGGAAATCGAAGACGAAGGCGCCATGGAACTGGCACGCCGTTCCCGCGGAACGCCCCGCATTGCCAATCGCTTGTTACGCCGCACGCGTGATTTTGCTCAGGTGGTGGCGGATAATAAAATTACCCGCGATGTGGCCAAAATGGCCTTGGATCGGTTGGAAGTGGATGAGTTGGGACTCGATCAAATGGATAAGCGTATTTTATTAACCATTATCGAAAAATATCAGGGCGGTCCGGTGGGGCTTAATACCATTGCCGTGGCTGTCGGAGAAGAGCGGGATACGATTGAAGAAATGTACGAACCGTTTTTAATCCAGCAGGGATTTTTAAATCGTACGCCGCGAGGCCGAGTGGTAACGCCGCTGGCCTATGAGCATTTCGGAATAAAAACAAATAAAAATAATCAACAAACCTCGCTTTTTTAAAAGCAGGAAAGGAGAAAGATTACAATGAAGTTGTCGGAATTCCAATACGAGGTTCCATCAAAATTAATTGCGCAATACCCTCTGGAAAAAAGAGACGAATCGCGCATGATGGTGCTCGATCGCAAGCATCAAACATGGGAACATAAAATTTTTAAGGATTTGGTGGATTACCTGAACGAAGGCGATGCTCTGGTGGTAAACGAAACTAAAGTGTTCCCGGCCCGGGTATTCGGTACCAAAGAAAAAACCGATGCCAAAGTAGAATTGTTATTGCTCAGGCAACTGGAAGATACCATGTGGGAAGTATTGGTAAAACCGGCGCGCAAAGTACGCGTCGGTAATCGTATTCAAATTACGGAAAATTTCGGCTGCGATGTCATTGATAATACCACCTCCGGCGGCCGGGTGGTACGCTTTGATTACAACGGTAAAGATTTTTACCACATTTTGGATCAAGTGGGAAATTCTCCTCTCCCGCCATATATTAAGCGCGATGCCGAAGAAATCGACAAAAAAATGTACCAAACCGTTTACGCCAAAAGAATCGGGGCCGTTGCCGCACCTACGGCCGGTTTGCATTTTACCGAAGAGCTGCTACAAAAACTTAAAGACAAAGGCGTGCGCGTTATTCCGGTTGTATTACACGTCGGGCTGGGTACCTTCCGCCCCATTAAGGTAGAAGACGTTACCCGCCACAACATGGATTCTGAATATTACGAAGTTTCCGAAGAATCGGCCAAACAAATCAATGAGGTAAAGCTGAACGGCGGACGTGTTATTGCCGTGGGAACAACAACCGTACGTACCTTGGAATCCGTGGCCAATGCCGATAATTTGGTAAAAGCGCATAGCGGTTGGACGGACAAATTTATTTACCCGCCTTATCAATTTAAAATTATTGACGGTTTGATTACCAACTTTCATTTGCCCGCATCTACTCTGGTGCTTTTGGTAGCCGCTTTTGCCGGCAGAGATTTTACCTTAAAAGCTTACAACGAAGCCGTCAAACAAAAGTATCGCTTTTACAGTTACGGCGATGCCATGCTAATACTGTAACCGGAAAGAGTACGTTTGAGAGTAGGGTCTGGTTTTTCTTTTGTAAACAACGAACAACTTAATTTGCAATCGACCACGTTTGCCGCATTAATCGGCGCCGTGGTCGATGCTTTATTAAGCGCGGCCGGTATTTTAAGCGAACGGGATACGTTTGCCGTTTCCGATCCTAGGGCACAATTGAAAAAGATCGAATTACGCTTGCATTACGACGGATTTGAGATCCGGAATATCGACGTAACGTTCTCGACTGCCGTTCCCTTGGCTCCGGAGCATTTGAATATCTGGAAAAATGAACTACGCAAGCCATTGTTTCTGGAGCCGGATCAATTGACACTAAAGCAATATGTTCTGAAAAAATTACCCTATTTACAGGTACAAGCGATCGCTTTAATCGGATAATAAGGATTTGTATGCTGAATTCGTTGCCTCATCTTTTGGATAATATCAACCCTTTGGTTGCCTATCTTATTTTAATGGTTAGCGCCATTGTAGAAAATATCTTCCCGCCTATTCCCGGAGATACGGTTACGGTTTTTGGCGCCTATTTTGTCAGTAAGGGTAAACTGGGTTTTTGGGGCGTATATGTTTCTACCACTGTGGGCAGTGTGATCGGGTTTTTCATTATGTACCTGTTGGGACTGAAGTTGGGTACCAGATTACTAAATGCACGTTGGACAAAAAAAACCTTTAGTGCGGAAAAGATTAAAAAAGTCGAGTATTGGTTTACCAAGTACGGTTACTGGGTGGTCGCTGCCAATCGTTTTTTAAGTGGTACCCGCAGCGTGGTTTCCATTTTTGCCGGGTTTTTCGGATTGCGCTGGCAGTTGGTGTTGCTCTATTCATTTATCAGCGCTGCTATTTGGAACGGTTTGTTGATTTATGGCGGTTATCTGGTCGGTGTAAACTGGCAAAAAATTACCGGGCTCTTAAAACAATACAATCAAATTGTTTTGATAATTACCGCCGCGGTTATTGTTTCGTATTTGTTTTATCGATTTATGATTAAAAATAAAAGTGTTACCAAAGAATAGGAAAATAGATATGAGCGAAATACGTGTTCGTTTTGCGCCGAGTCCTACCGGATATGTGCATGTGGGCAGTTTGCGCACGGCATTGTACAACTTTTTATTTGCCAGGCACCACAAGGGAACGTTCATCCTGCGCATTGAAGACACCGATCAGTCGCGCTACGTGGAAGGTGCCGTGGAAAATTTGCTGCAAACATTGAGCTGGGCCGGATTGGATTACGACGAGGGCCCGGAAAAAGGCGGTCCGTACGGTCCGTATTTTCAATCGCAGCGTAAAGAAATTTATTTGAAACATGTGGAAGAGCTGCTGGACAAAGACGCCGCGTACCCCTGCTTTTGTTCCGAAGAAACCCTGAACAAAATGCGGGAAGAGCAGCAAAAGCAAGGCTTGCCCGTAATGTACGACGGGCGCTGCCGTAATATTCCAAAAGAAGAAGCGCGCAAACGCATGAAACACGAACCGCATGTCATTCGTCTAAAAGTGCCGCATTACGGACATACCATGGTGCACGATATTATTCGCGGGGAAGTTTCCTTCGAAAATGC
>CAZRBA010000080.1:0-2788 GCA_964598255.1 uncultured Caldithrix sp.
AACCAACCCTGAATGGTGACTTCTTTGTTTTCGTGTTTACCGGATTCACTAATGCGAATTACTTCTGCCATCGAATCAATCCTTCCTGTTGATAAGTGGTGTTGTTTGCCTGCATATTTTCTTAAAAAACAAATATAAGCAACGTGACAAATCTAAGCAAGACGGAGAAAGGGTGCAAAAGATTAAGAAGAAGAATCGGGAATAAAAATCGGGAAGGACGATAAAAAACCGACTCTCCGACAATTTGCCGAAGAGCCGGATAAAAATCTACTTTTCTTTGGAAGCACTTTCCTTTTGCGATTCGTGTTTTCCACGCAGAAACTGTTCCAAAAGATTCACATCTTCTTCGGAGCCAATGTAAAGCGGTACCCGCTGATGTAATTTTTCCGGCACGATATCCAAAATACGCTGTTTGCCATCAATGGCCCGACCTCCGGCCTGTTCTACAATAAAGGCCAACGGATTGGCTTCGTACAACAAGCGCAATTTACCGCTTGGTGCTTTGGTGCTTGGCGGATAAAGGAAAATACCTCCATATAATAAGTTGCGGTGAAAATCGCTTACTAACGAACCGATGTAGCGTGAATTCATGGGACGACCCGAATTGCCATCGACCTGTTTAATATAACTAATGTATTGCCTTACATGTTCGTCCCAAAATCCGTAATAGCTTTCATTGACACTGTAGATCTTGCCTTTTTTGGGAATTTTAATATTGGGATGGGAAAGAACAAATTCGCCGTAACTCGGATCGAGCGTAAAACCGTAAACACCGTTACCTGTAGTGTACACTAGCATGGTACTGGAACCGTAAATAACGTATCCGGCACACACTTGTCTGTGGCCCGGCTGTAAAAAATCTTTTTCCGTGCCCGGTCTGCCTTCCGGCGAAATACGGTGATAGATGGAAAAAATGGTGCCTACACTCACATTGGCATCAATATTGGACGAACCGTCCAGCGGATCGAAGGCCACCACGTATTTGCCCAACGGATATTCGTCCGGAATGGAAATAACGTTCTCTTCTTCTTCGGAGGCCATGGCACAGGAATGTCCGTTGTGATCCAGAGCCCGCACCATGGTTTCGTGGGCAAAGCTGTCCAGTTTTTTTACGACCTCCCCTTGCACGTTAATATTATCCGTTTCGCCCAAAACATCCAACAATCCGGCTTTGTTCACATTGTACGAAATGATTTTGGCCGCAAAGGCAATGTCATTCATTAAATCCGTGAACTTACCGGTTGCAGCAGGATATTTTCGTTGTTCTTCGATAATATGCCTGGTTAGCGTAATAATTTTACCACTCATAAATAACTCCCCGCTTTGTTATTTTTTCGTTTCTGTTTTTTTTTCGTGTCTTTAAACACCGAAAAGTGAGAAAAGGTCAATGATAATTTACAAAAAAATATGCAAAACAAAAATGTCTTTTTGATGTTTTTTCAGATTAAATGAACAAAGATTAAAGGAAGGATTAAACGTAATTTATATACGCCCATCTCATGCAAGCAGGGAGATGGTTCGATCGCACAAAATTCGAATCACGGTGAATCTTTTCCTGTGATTTTATTTGACCAGTAATATCGGTTTTTTCGCTTTACGCATCACGTGAACCGTAGTGCTGCCCAGGATGGCCTCGGTTAAACGCGATTTCCCGTATCCTCCAATGGCCATCAGGGAAGGAAGCGGTGCATTGTTTTGCTCCGAAATCAAGACTTCTTCTACCCCGCCTTTTTCATGCTTTAATTCGAATTTAAGTTGATAAGGGGTTAGGTATTGTTCCGCTTCCTTTAATACGGATTCGGCTTCTTCTTCCGAATCGAAAACGGAAATGACAACGAGCGGCAAATTCATTGTTTTGGCCAGAAAAGCAGCCATCTGCAGGGCGTGATTAGCCGTAATGCTGCCATCGTAACCACATTGAATTTGTTTGAACTCCACAAATGTTTTGTCCACCAACATCACCGGTTTAGCGATTTGCCGTGTTACCGCCTCGGCAGTGGCACCCAATAATTTCCCGCTCCAGCGTTCGTATTCGCCGCGTGTACCCATGATGACTAAATCGGTGGTTTTGGCATACTGACAAATTTCGTCAATGGGAATGCCCGAAACTTTAAGAACTTCGTAAGTTACCTTTTTTTTGTCCAGAATTTGTGCAGCTTTTTCTATGACCTTTTGCGCCTTTTCATCCTGAATTTTTTGTGATTCTTCCTGAAATTCGGCCGAAGGCAAAATGGGTACAAAACTATCGGCACTGGTGGCCACGCTCCAATCGAACAAACGGATATCTACCACTGACAAAATGCGAATCAAAGCGCCGAATTTTTTATGAAAATAAACGCCGTATTTTAAAACCGATTCGGTGTACGGCGAACCGTCGATGGGTAACAACACGGATTTGATCATTGTTTGCTCCTTTCGCCCGTGGGCTCATGCTCATTGCTTTAATTTACGAAAAACGGCAACCGAATCACAAAAAATGAATTGGTCGTCGCCTGCTATGCGCACTCTTTTCTTCTTTCACGCGCCCCAATCTTCAATCTTCGAAGCGCGGGTCATCAAATCCAGCATGGCCTGCGAAGGCGACTTGTCCTGAAACAACACCTTGTAAATCTGTTCGGTGATGGGCATTTCCACGTTCTTCTGCCGAGCCAGTTCGTAAGCCGATTCCGCAGTGCGCACTCCCTCGGCCACCATCACCATCTCGTCCAGCACCTCTTTTAACGAACGTCCCTTACCGATCTGTTCCCCCACGTAACGGTTGCGCGAATGGCGGCTCATGCAAGTCACA
>CAZRBA010000081.1:0-8375 GCA_964598255.1 uncultured Caldithrix sp.
GGGCAAGGCTTCACAGGTACAAATTACAGTGTACAACGTATTGGGACAAAAGGTAGCTACGCTGGTTAACGCCCGCCAAACGGCCGGTGCGCATCAGATTACTTTTGATGCCAGCCATCTGGCCAGCGGTGTGTACATGTACCAGATTAAAGCAGGAAATTTCGTACAGACGAAAAAGATGTTATTGATGAAATAAGGTATCCCCGCTACCTTATGACGAGCCGGTTCCGTTTGGGACCGGCTTTTTTTATTTTCGCACTAATCTACGTGGAATTTGTAGTTACGAAGATAAGTTTCAAAGCCGAAATGCATTACGGGCAAAAATAGCTCTATTTTTCAAATAAATAAAATATATCCCCCGTTGCGAACGGGGGATATCGCAGCATATCTTTAATTGCGATTGACGCAATTCAAATCATCAAAAGCTTTTTTCAAACGTTCTACCATAGATTGCTCGCCTGCGCGCAGCCACTTACGCGGATCGTAATATTTTTTATTCGGTTTGTCTTCACCTTCGGGATTACCTATTTGCCCCTGCAAATAGGCTTCGTTCTTTTTGTAATATTCCATTACGCCTTTCCAGAAAGCCCATTGCGTATCGGTATCGATGTTCATTTTGACCACCCCGTAAGACACTGCTTCGCGAATTTCTTCCAGCGTGGAACCCGATCCGCCGTGAAAGACGAAATTCACCGGCTTCGGCCCGATGTTGAATTTTTTCTGCACGTATTCCTGCGAATTCTTTAAAATAACCGGACGCAATACTACATTGCCTGGTTTGTACACGCCGTGCACATTTCCGAATGCCGCGGCAATGGTAAAATTCGGGCTGATAGCCATCAGCCGCTCATAGGCGTAAGCCACTTCTTCCGGCTGTGTATAAAGGCGCTTGCTGTCCACATTGGTGTTGTCCACCCCGTCTTCTTCACCGCCGGTTACGCCCAGCTCAATTTCCAGTGTCATGCCCATTTTCGCCATGCGTTCCAGAAACCGGGCGGAAATAGCCACGTTCTCTTCCAGCGGCTCTTCGGACAAATCGAGCATATGCGAACTAAACAACGGTTTGCCGGTTTGGGCAAAATGTTCTTCGTTTACTTTAAGCAGGCCTTCCACCCAGGGGAGCAACTTTTTAGCGGCATGGTCGGTGTGCACAATTACCGGAACTCCGTACAGTTCGGCCATTTGCCAGATGTGTTTAGCCCCGGAAACCGCTCCGTTAATGGCAGCCAGTTGATTATCGTTGGACAGGCCTTTGCCTGCGTAAAAGGCAGCCCCACCATTGGAAAACTGAATGATAACCGGCGAATTCACCTCACGAGCCGCTTCCAGTACGGCATTGATGGAATTGGTTCCCACCACGTTTACCGCGGGCAAGGCAAAGGCTTCTTCTTTTGCAATCTGAAACACCGTTTGCACATCTTTACCTGTGAGCACACCAGGTTTTACATGATCCAAAACTTTAGCCATTTAACATCCTCCTTGTAATTTCATTCGAAAATTTGTAAAAATAACAGAGTGGAATATCGCAAATTATTCCAAAAATTAAAAATAAATTTATGCGCTACTACATATCGAAAAAATTTGGTCCGTATTATTTTCCGCAAAAACAAAAAGGCTGCCAGCAGGCAGCCTTTTTTCATTATTTTATTCTCCGCTCCATACCTTATATTTCAAATTTAATTCCCTGTGCCAACGGCAGTTTTTTCCCGTAATTGATGGTATTTGTCTGTCGGCGCATATAAGCTTTCCAGGCATCGGAACCCGATTCCCGGCCGCCGCCGGTATCTTTTTCACCGCCAAAAGCACCGCCTATTTCCGCACCTGACGTACCGATATTCACATTGGCAATACCGCAATCCGAGCCCCAGGCCGAAAGGAATGTTTCCGCCTCAATCAAATTGTCCGTAAAAATCGAGGACGACAAGCCCTGCACTACATCGTTGTGTATGGCAATGGCATCTTCCACTTCACCCTTGTATTTGATCAAATACAAAATCGGGGCGAACGTTTCTTCCTGAACAATTTGATAATGATTTTCGGCTTCTACCAATGTGGGCAGTACGTAAGTACCGGCTTCATAACCAGGGCCATTAAGCACCTCGCCTCCGTAAATCACTTTACCGCCTTCTTGCTTCACTTGATCTATAGCTTTCAGATACGTATCAACGGCACCTTTATCAATCAGCGGACCCATGTGATTCTTCTCGTCCAACGGATCACCAATACGTACACTCTTGTACGCCTTTATCAGCGATTCTTTAACCCGATCGTAAATCGATTCGTGAATGATCAGACGGCGCGTGGTGGTGCAACGCTGTCCTGCCGTACCAACCGCACCGAATACGATGGCCGGAATGGCCAAATCCAAATTCGCATTTGGAGTGAGAATAATGGCATTATTGCCACCCAATTCCAGAATGTACCGCCCCAAGCGCGAGGCAATCTTTGTTGCGGCGTGACGACCGACCTGCACCGAACCCGTAATCGAAATAAGCGGTACACGTTTATCGTTCAACATCCGTTCGCCTACCACCGAACCCTTTCCGATAACCAGATTAAACAGTCCTTCCGGCAAATCGTTTTCCTTAACGATCTCGCTGATAATATTTTGCACCGCAATGGCCGTCAAAGGCACCTTGGAAGCCGGTTTCCAAATATTGACATCACCGGCAACCGTGGCAATCATGGCATTCCAAGCCCAAACCGCCACCGGAAAATTAAAGGCCGTAATAATCCCCACAGGCCCCAATGGGTGGTATTGATCATACATGCGGTGTTCGGGACGTTCAGAATGCATGGTAAAGCCGTACAACATACGCGACTGGCCCACGGCAAAATCGCAAATGTCGATCATTTCCTGAACTTCGCCCCATCCTTCCTGAATGGATTTACCCATTTCCATGGTAACCAAGCGCCCCAATAACTCCTTATATTCGCGCAAACGCAAACCGATCTGCCGCACAATCTCTCCGCGTTTCGGAGCCGGTATTTTACGCCATTCCTTAAACGCAGCCTGAGCTTTTTCGATTACCCATTCGTAATCCTTTTCCGTAGCCTGAAATACAGAGGCAAGATATTCTCCGTTAATTGGGGAATAAACTTTTAATTCGCCGCCATCCGTGCTTTTACTCCATTCCCTACCGGTGGAAGCACCAAAATTGTGCTCTTTAATTCCTAATTTTTCCAAAATGCTCCGGTCAAACATGATCCGTCTCCTTTGTTTTTTAATACGCTAATCTAACTCTTTTACGTTTTCTCGTATCTTAATTTTCCGCAAGACCAGAAATTAACAAACTAAATATTAAATGTAAATTTTTTTAACCACTTACACGATAGCATAATTCATGCCGTTATAAAATGCTTTTTTGAATATTTTTTATTTTTCCGCTTCCGTTTTTACAGGTATCATTTTTAACAATAAATAGCCCGTAACACCGGCCAAAAACGAGCCTAATAATATTGCCAGTTTATCGGTATATTGAAAAAGATTATCTTGCTCAAATGCCAATGTATCAATAAACAAACTCATCGTAAAACCAATGCCTGTCAATACTGCCACACCGTAAAAATTAAGCCATTTGCTATCCTGAGGCAATTGGGCCCATTTTAATTTGATGGCAATCCAACTAAACCCGAACACACCGATCTGCTTACCTAAAAACAAACCTAACATAATACCCAAAGGTACGGGACCGAACATCTGACCAAATGAAATCTTGGTAATATTAACACCCGCATTAACAAAAGCAAACAAAGGCAAAATTACAAACGCAACCCAAAAATGAAGTTTATGCTCAAGATCTTTAAGCGGCGAAAATAAATTTCCTTGTTTATCCCGAGCGTTTAAAGGAATGGTAAAGGCCAAGGCAACACCCGCTAAGGTAGCATGTACGCCCGATTTTAATACGCTTATCCACAATACCAGCCCGACTAAAAAATATACCGACTTACGGGACACGCCAAAAATATTAAATAAAATTAGAACTAACAAAGCAATAGCCGCAATACCTATTGAAACCATCGATAAATTAGCCGTATAAAAAATAGCAATAATTATAATGGCCCCCAAATCGTCAATAATAGCCAAAGCCATAAGAAAAACTTTTAACGAAATCGGAACGCGCTTGCCAAGCAACGAAAGAATTCCCAAAGCAAAAGCGATATCCGTTGCCGTGGGAATAGCCCAGCCGTTTACAGCCTGAGGATTATGCAAATTAAATATTAAATAAACAACTGCCGGAACTATCATCCCCCCAAGGGCCGCAATTCCAGGTAAGGCAACCTGCTTTAGCGAAGACAAATGTCCTTCCAGAATTTCCCGTTTTACTTCTAACCCGACCAGCAAAAAGAAAATTACCATCAGACCGTCGTTTACCCAGTGATACAATGACTTATTGAGTTCGAGCGCACCGATACGAATATGTACGGGAATGTGCAAAAATGATTCGTACCATGAAGACAGAAACGTATTGCTAAAAATCAACGCCAGCACGGTTACAAAAATCAAAATAATCCCGCCGGACGATTCCTTCTTAATAAAATCTTCAATAGCCTTCATAAAACCTCTTCAGTTAATTGGACATTATAGGGATTTAATCGAATATGAAATAATAAAAATGAAATTGTGGGATAATAAAAATACAAAAGCGCTAAAAACAACCTGTAAAATAAAAGACAGAGTATTAGAACCGTAACGAAAATACACTTCTCCTAAAAAGACACACCGATCTCTGTTTCACCGATCAAACGAATCGATGAAAACAATTATTTCGTAAACTCGTAATTTCAAATTAATATGGTTATTTTACCGGACTAAAAATATCCGGTACTTACTCGAGCAACAAATTAATAAAGATCGACCTTAAAGTAAAAAAAATTTAGGAATTTTCGCCTTTTAGGAATCGTTGTATTATTTTTAAGCCACATAAAAAAACTACCGTAATCTTTACACAAAAAATGCAACGCATTAAGGAGGACAATATGGCAAATCGCAGAAGTTTTTTAAAATCCGGCCTAATTATTGCAGGGGGGATGGCTGTCGGAAAGGCATCGACAACTCTGGCTAATATTGGCACTTTACCAAACGGAATTATTTACACCGCCACCAATGCCGGACAGTGGAAAAAAAAGATTGGCTCTCATGCGCCTAAAGTTTCGATGGAAGGGAAAACCGTTACCATTCTCACCCCGCATCCCATGTCCCGAAAACATTACATCGTACGCCATACTTTAGTTGCTGACGACGGCACGGTTATCGGAGCAAAAACATTTTTTCCCGAGGACCAAAAAGCAATCTCAGCTTACACCTTGCCGGACAAACCTGTCAAAAAACTGTATGCCACCAGCTTTTGTAACAAACACGATTTTTGGATGACCGAAGTAGAGCTGTCCGAATAAGCCACCTTAATGACAGCCAAAGGTTGCTTAACGCGGGTATGTCAATTCCTAATTTATCAGGGAACCCGTACGGCAAAACAAATTAAACGGGTTTCCTGATCTTTTTAACAGACATACGGGTATTCCGACCTTTTGGTTTAAATATTATGGGTTAACCAAAAAGCTTTTCTTCAAACGAATATCCCGTGAAGATGCACCGATCAGCACTTCGTACTTTCCTTCTTTAAGCACCCATGCGTGGGCCCTACTATCATAAATTTTCAATAAATCGGGGGTAATTTTAAGCGTTACCGTCTTTTCTTCACCCGGTTTTAAATACACGCGCGCAAATCCTTTCAATTCCTTGGGTGGGGTGGGAATAGCGGTTTTGGCGTGAATGTAAAGCTGTGCTACCTCCGCTCCTGCGCGTTTACCCTTGTTTTTTATGGTAAAACGTACCGTAAGAGAATCGCTTTTATTTATTTGTTTTCGGGAAAGATTCAAATCATCATACGCAAATTCTGTATAAGAAAGACCGAATCCAAAGGGAAATTGCGGATCGATTTTCTTTTGGTCGTAATGACGGTAGCCTGCCAAAATTCCTTCGGCATAAAAAACACCCGTTGGATGGTCCCGATGGTTGCTTTTGTAAACGGGGCCTTTTTCACTTTCAGGATAATAATGACCGTAAGCCGGCGCATCTTGCCAGTGTTTGGGCACGCTAAACGGCAATTTGCCCGAAGGATTCACATCACCGAACAGAATTTCGGCTACCGGCGTTCCGCCGACCTGGCCCAAATAGAAGGTGTGCAAAACGGCCGGCACATCGTCAATCCAGGGTGAAAAATCGATGCCCCCTCCGGCCGTAATTAGAACGACCGTTCGCTCATTTAATTGACTGACCTTTTTAATCAATTCATTTTGTTCTTCCGGTAAAGCAAACGGCCTGTCGTGTCCTTCCCCTTCGATTTGCGCATTAAATCCCACGCACACGATAGCCGCATCATATTTTTTTACCGCCACCAGCTTTTTGTCAAGGGGGGTTGGATCAACCATGGCATAACCAAAACGTATTTTGCCCCCACCTTGATTGTTATAATAGTCAATTCGAATACTGTACACATGATCTTTCTTTAGTTTTCTCTCCGCATAATCCGTTTTTGGCGCATGGTCGTTCCAATCTTCAAGAATCGGCTGATCATCCAAAAACAGCCGAATTCCGTCATCGCTTTCCGCGCCAAACACATAAGTGCCGGTTTTTTCCACTTTAAAATAGCCACGCCAACGAACAGAATATTGCGTAGCATGCACACCAAAAGTAGGGGACAAATTTCTAAAATTAAAAGCTATTTTTTGATCGGTTCTTTGGGCAACAGGGGGCCAGGCTAACCGAATATTATTAAAAAATACGGCTTTTAATCCGGGCGTTGTCAATTGGGGCGTGGTAAAAAACTTTGAAGCTTCAACCATTTTTTGCAAATCCGGATACCGATTCACATCAATAAAATCCACCTTAACTCCGCTTCCGGCCCTATTTTTGATCGCTTCAAAAATATTAATATGCCTATATGGTTTAATAAATGCAGACCCGCCACCGCTGGAAGGAGTCGGATCGGCATCGGGCCCCAAAACGACTAGGGAATGAATATCTTGCAAATTAAAAGGCAACAGATGGTGCTTGTTCTTTAATAGCACAATTCCTTCCCGCGCCTCTTGTAAGGCAAGCCGATGATGGGCGTCCCAATCCACAGTGGGCTTGGAACGATTTTTGTCAAACAATCCCATGGTTAGACAAACCCGTAATATCCGACGCACCTTATCATCAATCGTTGCTGTATCTACTGCCCCTGATTTTAACATGGGCATAATATTTTCTCTGTTCATAAATTTAGCTGAGGGCATTTCCAAATCCAACCCAGCATTTACGGCATTTACACTATGCACAGCGCCCCAATCGGACATAACCAATCCGGAAAAGCCCCAGTGTTTTTTTAGAATCGTCGTTAACAACTCTTTGTTCTCACTACAATGAACACCGTTTAAAGGATTGTAAGCAGACATAACTGCTAAAGCACCGCCTTGTTGAATTGCTGTTTTAAAACCGCGGAGGTAAATTTCATGAAGTGTACGTTCATCCATGTTAGAACTGACCCAATGCCGGTCGTATTCCTGATTATTGGCCACAAAATGTTTAACCGTTGCCACCACTTTGTTCTTCTGCACCCCTTTAATATATTCCGCAGCCATTTGTCCGGTTAGGTAAGGATCTTCACCGAGATATTCAAAATTACGCCCATCCATGGCGGCTCTGTAAATATTAATGGCCGGTGCCAAAATAAATCCGATATTTTTTTGACGACATTCCTGACCAATGGCATTACCGACCTTCCAGGCCAATTGGCGATCCCAACCGGCGGCCAAAACAATAGCCGCCGGAAAAGCGGTGGACTTACCATGCGCACGTATGCCCAACGGGCCGTCACTCATTTCGACTTGCGGAATACCGAGCCTTGGAACACCTTTGATAAAAAACCCTTTGCTTCCGCCTATTAAATCAATCTTTTCGGTCATGGTCATTTGCGAAAGCCATTGATTCACTTGCCGGTCAATATCACCGGCCAATAGTAAATACGGTATTAAAAAGAAAAAAACGATTAAACCCAAAACACGCTCCATTCTTTATCTCCTTTTATTGTTTGTTCCCGTAAAAATACAAAAAATCTATCCATTAGAACAATGAAATTTTCGGACGTTTTCGCTTAAATATAATAAAATTGACAAACCGATATGACATGTTTATCCGTTTTGAAAAAATTTTATTTTTTGTTTTTGCTTTGCTATATTTTGTAGGAGTCTTAAAAAATCTACCGCAAAGGAGTTTAACATGAAATTATCTACCATAGTATTGCTGCTTTTTTTGTTTTTTGCTTTTGCTTTTAGCGGCACCCCGGTGATGGACGGCATTTTTGACGGAGAGGCCGTTTGGGGCAGCCCGGCCT
>CAZRBA010000082.1:0-6596 GCA_964598255.1 uncultured Caldithrix sp.
CAACAAGGATTTGAATTCGTCGAAAGCTACGGTAAAAAGAAAAATTACACGGCAAATTTCAGAAAGCCGATCCGCTCGCGTTTTTCGGACGCGCAGAATGGCTGAAACAGGTCGACCAATTTTAGTTTTGCAAAGGAGACAGATGCGATGAAAATAATAAAATCATTTTTTGTACTTTTTTTAACAGGCATAATATTAAGCGGTTGCATGGTCGGGCGTCCTGGGATGGGCGGCATGCCGGTGACGTGGAACGGCTGGTTTTTATTGATAATAGTCTTTGTGTTAATAATTCTGTTTGTATCCATACTAATTAAAAGTATCAGGAATAAAGAACAGAATAACTTTTACGTGCATGCTCCGGACGAGTCGGAGCAAATTTTACACAAATTAGACGTTATCGAATCGGAAATTAAAGAGATCAAAGAAATATTAAAGCAGAACGATAAAATTTGAGCGCTTGAAAAGTCGCCTTGAAAATCCGTATTTATATTGCTTCCGGCCGTTAAAATTATACAACGGCCGTTTTCATTCTTTTACCGAGCAGCAAAAGAATATATCCGTATTCGGAAAAACAAAGCAAACGTCACCGAATGAGAAGAGCAACAAAACAACATTCTTCGGTGACGGTTCCGTTTTTGTTCGATCCGAATTTAAAGGTTCCGGAATCGATGCCGAATTGATTTTTGGAGGCTCGAGTGAAAACGGGAGTATTTATTTGGCCAAAAAAACTCAAATGACCGACGCGCAGACATTTGAATGGCTGTATTGGGATGTGCATCAGCCGGATGGTTACGATTTGGTTTTTAGTTTGCATGTCAAACCTTTTATGTCGCATTTTGCCGTGAGTATTTTTGATGTGTTCGTTTACCAAAACAACCGGCTTCTGCTCCATAAATTTCTTCTTTTTTCACCGGACAAGCTGCAAATCGAACAAAACGGCAATCGTATTCATCATCGGGATAATCCCTTGTTTTTATTGGAACGCAATACGAGAACCCTTACTTTAAGTGCCCGCGCCGATTGGCTGACGCTGGATTTGGAAATGACAACGGATACGCCTTTATCTGCGCCGTTAGATGTGCATTTTCCCGCACGCAGTTCTGCTTTGCAAACGTTTCGCTGGCTGTTATTCATGCCATTGGCCAAAGCTTCCGGCACTATGCAAATCCAAAACAAAAAAGGCGATTGGCAAAAAATCACTCTAAACGGGCGTGCATATCATGACGCCAATTCGGGGGGATTTAATCTAAAAAAAGAACTAAAAGCATGGCAATGGATGAAAATTTACCAAAACGAAACACTTTGGATTGCGGGTAAAATTGTTCCCCTGCACGAACAGGTTAACAATGTTTTGCTGCGTGTCCGAATGCCCCGCGTTGATCTTACGCTACAAGCAAATATCGAATCGGATGAGCATGGATTGAATATTGTTAGTCCGCTTGGCGATTTGCATTTTGACTATATTGAACATTATAAATTGGATGATCTGCGTTTTTTGGTTCCGGTTTGGCCAAAACCATTTGAATCATTGGAAAAAATACGCGAAATTTTGGCGGCCTTTACGCTAGATCGGAAAATACTGGCACCATTGCGTAATTGGCTGACCAATGGCAAATATCGGCGTCGGCGCTGGTTAGCTCGGGATGCGCAAAATAGAAACGTGGAAATTTTTGGCGAAGAGATGTTTTTAAATGACTAAATGGATTCTTACACCGGCAAAAAAACGTACCGCGGCTGAGGTCGGCCAAAAAGCGGCGAATCTTTCGTTTTTGATTTTGCACGATTATTCCGTTCCCAAAACCGTATTTGTTCCGGTTGCCGCTTTTGACGCGGTGTTGCGTGAAAACCGACTGGATGACAAAGTACGCTCCGTAATGGGCAAGCAAATCGCTATGCAAACATTAACCGAATTACGAGTGCAAATCGAACGACTTGTATTTCCCGAAAAACTGCAAAGCGAGTTGGCCGGGTTTTTGGAATTCTGGCGGAAAAGCGGTGTACGTGCCTTGGCAGTGCGTTCGTCTGCAATTAGCGAAGATTTAGGTAACCATTCGTTTGCCGGTCAGTATTTTTCCGAATTGAATGTTCCGCCCGATGCGAAGGCGGTGGCCCGTGCCATGCGCAAAGTTTGGGCCTCTTTATTTTCGGAGCGTTTGTGGAGTTACTGTCAGGAACACGGCCTTCCGTTACCCGCGCATTCAATGGGAATTATTTTGCAAGAAATGGTGCAAGCGCGTTTTGCCGGTGTGGCTTTTTCGCAAAACCCTTTGGCACCGGAAAAAGACGAAGTATTCATCGAGTTTGCCGAAGGCAATGCCCGACAGTTGGTGGATGGCGAAGTCGTTCCGCGGCAGATTTATTTGAATCGGGAAAAATTACGGGCTGGTACTCCGAAGGATGCCTTGCTAAATATAAACGCGCATTTGCCCGAATGGCAGGCGTTTGTACAACGAATTTTGCAACTGGAAAAACAGGTCGGCACACCTGTTGATGTGGAATGGGCCTTTGACGGCAAAAATTATTACTTTTTGCAGTTCCGTCCGGTTACCACGTTAACGGCAGGCATCATTTGGAGCGATGAAAATGTGGGTGAAGTAATCCCCGATGTGGTAACGCCCTTTAGTTGGAGCATTTTACAACCCGTGACCAACGGTGCTTATCGCTATTTTTTGCGTAACCTCGGTTTAAGCATGCCCAAAGAGCCCTTATTCGCTTTGTACGAAGGTAAAGTTTATTTTAATCAAAACGCTTTCCGCCGTGTAATGGAATCATTTTATTTGAGCACCTATCTCGGAGCGGAAAATAAGCTCGGTCTTAAAAATATGTTTAAACTGGTGCGCTTTGGGTATTTGCTGGTACGATTAGGATTCTTTTTGTTGCGCCTGCCGTACAAAATTTGGCCTTGGAACCGCACTGTGCCGAAGGAAGTGATCATTACTGGCGAAAATTTAAAACCCGATCGGCGGATTAGGGAAATAAAGCGATTATTGCGTTATACGCGTCAATTGATGAATTTGCATATTTCGGTTACTATCTTTGCCGAAATTTTTTATCAGGCCTTAGATAAAATGTGTAAAACGTGGTGTGTTCAGTGGGATATCGATGCCGCTCGTTTGCTGCAAGGCATCGGCGATGTGGAAAGTACCCGCCCGGCAAGAGCCCTTTGGGAAATCGGTCAATGGATTCGTAAAAACGAAGTCTATCGGGAAAAATTTTCGCAAATGACCGTAGAACAGTTGCGTGAATGGCTTGCTGAATTGCCCACACGTGATCCTTTGCGAAAGGCTATCGATTTGTTTTTCGAACATTACGGTCATGGAGCATTACACGAATTCGAGCTACTTTATCCGCGTTGGCAGGAAGACCCGGGCTACATTTTGCAATCGTTGCGCAATTTCGCTCGCTACCAACGCAACGGATTCGATTTGCAAAATCGATTGCTTCGGCTGGAAAAAGAACGAAATACCTTAAAGGAAAAGGCCCTAACCGGTTTGCGCAAGCAATCGTGGGTACGCTATCGTTTATTTCGGTATTTGCTAAAGAAGGCGGAATATTTCAGTTTGGAACGCGAGATCTTAAAACAGCAAATAGTTCGCTTGTTTGCCGGAATAAAAGAACATTTAACTGTCCTCAGTCACCATTATTTTGATGATCCCCGGGCAATTTTTTATTTGACCTGGCCCGAAGTCCGAGAGCTGGTCAGGGGGAAATTAAAAGGACAAGAATTAACATTAAAAATTCAACAACGTCGTTTGCTGCGCAATCGGCAAAGCGAAACACTGCATCCTTCTCGCATTAAACAAATCGGGAATCGATGGTTAGCCTTGGATAGTTCGGAAACAACCGAAAAAGATTTGGTGGGTATTCCTTGTAGCTCCGGCGTTACGGAAGGTCGCGTACAAGTGGTTATGCAGGCGGATGAGAATGTGCAATTTGAACGGGGTGATATTTTGGTTACCAAAGCCACTAATCCGGGTTGGACACCACTAATGGTGCTGGCCGGAGGCATTATTACCGAAATCGGAGGTGCGCTTTCGCACGGGGCGATTATTGCCCGCGAATTCGGCATTCCCATGATTGCCGCCGTACCGAAGGTGACCAGTAGGCTAAAATCCGGACAGTGGATACGCATGAACGGACAAAGCGGAACGATCGAAATCTTGGAAGAGGATTGATATGAAACGGGTACTGTTGTTACCAAGTGATCACGGTGGCGGAAAAGGACATGTTTCCCGCACGATTTATCTGGCAAAAAAACTACAGGCCGCCGGTGCTCAGGTTGCCATTGTATTGGAAAATAAACATTATCCGGACGGTTTGAATGCGGGCCTTGAGACCTATCTATTAAATACGAACAAAGAGCGTTTGCTGGGCTGGCAATTGAGCAAACCTCACCTGCCCAAAGTAGAAATGGTTGCTGCGCCCGAGCATCCGCCGGTTTTTTTGGCGTTTAACGGGTTAGCCTATCAGGTGCCGCGCGACGGCTACCTTTCACGGAAAATCGTACGTCGACGTTTTAAACAATTGGAAAAAATTGCCACCCGATTTAAGCCGGATGTGCTAATTGGCGATACGCATTTTTTAACTTTTTTATTGGGACAAAAATTTAATTTGCCTGTGGTGCAAATTTCACGTCTGGCCGGTTTTCCACCGGCTCCCAAATTTTTTTGGTGGCTCAGAAAAAAGCCCGATATGCAACCACCCGACGCCTTGGCGCCCTTCGAAGCATTATTGGATGAATTGGGGGTGGCCGACATAAAACGAGCCGAAGATTTGCTGCGGGGCGATTTGTACCTTATTCCTGCTTCGCGATCTGTGGAACCGATACGATCCGGAAAAGAGAAAATCGTATTTGGCGGGCCGCTGGCGGAACTTTCGGGAGGAACGCAAAAAATTCCTTTTTTCGCCGAACAAAATGATTTGCCACGGGTGTACGTAACCATCGGCGGCGGGGCGAATCGGTTTAACGAACGCGTTTTTTTCGAAGCAATTTTAAACCTTTTCGATAAAACGGATTTCCGCGTGCTTGTTACCACGGCCAATCGCGTTCCGGCTAAGTTGTTTCAGGGAAGATCGGCAAACGTGGTGTTTACCGATTGGGTGGATGGCATGGCCGCTATTCAAAATAGCGATTTGGTTATTCAGCACGGCGGATACGGTTCCACCATGGAAATTCTGATTTCGGGAAAACCTTCCGTTGTTATTCCGTTTCATTCGGAGCAGGAAGGTAACGGACGGCGTATTAAAAAATTAGGCTTGGGCGATTTGTACTTACCGTACTCCGGAGAGCTTCAGCCAATTACCTTTCGCTGGCCATTCGGAGAATACACCATGCTGGCCGCCAGAAAAATGAAACTTGTGCGGGAAGAATTGTTTGCCCAAATCGATTTGATTTACGATTCTTCTTTGTATGAACGTTTGAAAAAGATCCGAAAAGAATTAAGGAATTTGCAGCAAAATTTCGACCCTCTTCAAATCCTTTTTTAATAGGTCGAATTCTCTCTGTTGCGCTTAAGGAAAGATTTTATTTTTTTCACAACCACCTTAAATTTGTACAAACCAGTGAAAATAAATATTTGTCAAACAGCGGAAATAATTTAAAAATGCGTATTCATTATTTGCAGCATGTCCCATTTGAAGGTTTGGGAAGCATAGCGCCTTTTTTGAAAAAGGTAGGATGTCAATTAACGGCTACCCGATTTTTCGAATCCGTTACATTTCCTTTGGTCGACGAAATCGACGGATTGATTGTTTTGGGCGGACCGATGGGAGTTTATGACCAATCAAAATTTTTCTGGTTGTCTGACGAGAAATCGTTTATTCGTTCCGTGATCGATTCCGGCAAACCGGTTTTAGGGATTTGTCTCGGCGCGCAGCTTATCGCCAGTGCTCTGGGGGCAAAGGTGTCTTCCAATGCTTACAAGGAAATCGGCTGGTTTTCCGTAACAGGCGTTTCCGACAATCCGAAAAATTATTTTAGCTTTCCAAGGGAATTTACGGCTTTTCATTGGCACGGAGATACCTTCGATTTGCCTGAAGGAGCCATAAGGTTGGCTGAAAATAAGGCATGTAAAAATCAGGCGTTTCAAATGGGGCGTTCAGTTATTGGGCTGCAATTTCATCTGGAAACAACGCCTTCATCCGTGCGAGATTTGGTAGAAAATGCGTTCCATGAATTGCTACCAGCCAAATTTGTGCAAAGTGAAGAGCAAATACTTTTTGTGGGGAAAGAGATGTTTCATACCGTCAATCGTCTCATGGAACAAGTGCTGCAATATTTATTCATCTGAACTACGGATTTTTACCGATAGCGTTCGGATTCATGACGTTTGGCCACGGATTGGCACAGAGGAAAGGAAAAAGGAAAAAGGAAAAATGAAAAAAGAAAAAGGAGGAAAACCGCCGGTTGCCGAGTGGCTCCGCGCCAGCGGAGACGTATCGAGGTTCCGCAAAATCCACCCGCCCTTCGGGCACCCTCCCTCAAAAGGGAGGGCCTTTCTTACCCAGTGCACCGAATCACGAATAACCATTCAACGATTCAACCGATCAACCATTCAACTTTCCCCCAGCCACTGATCCCCCCGGATTGGCACTGA
>CAZRBA010000083.1:0-4931 GCA_964598255.1 uncultured Caldithrix sp.
TATTTTTATCTGAACATGACCGGCATGCTCTTTATCCCGGGAGTGATTATGGGTGTGGCGTTCGGGATTTACTGGAAAAAAGCCCGATCCGGCGGTGCCTATCTGGCCATTACTCTGGGAATGATTCCGCCGATTCTGTACTTGGTCCTGCCGCAAAAATTAATTGAAGGTTGGACCTCTTCCATGGGTTGGGGAGGCTTCCTGTTGGCGTTCATCGGCATGATTATCGGCTCTTGGATTCACAATCTTTTTGGCCCTGAAAAAGAAAAACAGGAGATCGCAAAATGAAATTCTGGGAAATATTCTGGTTGATTGTTATTTTGTTTTCATTGCTCTCATTTACATATTTATCGTTAAAAATTTTAATTAAAGGCTGGCCCGAGCTTAAGTTCATGTTCTACGCTTTGGGAAAAGATTCTTTGTCCGAAACAAAAGCAAAAGACAATCTTCCGGAAGCATAAAATGGGCCACTCAATCATTAGAGACAGAGCTTTGATCTGGGCTGTCGGTCCGGTAAAATGGCCATTGATGAAAATCGGAGGCATCTCTGTTCTGCAGCGTATTTTAAATGCCCTTACTGTTCCGCAATTGGAAAAAATCGGACTCTTAGTTTCGGCGCAGAATAAAGCCGAATTCGAACCGGCTGTCGATCATCGACTACATTTGATATTGACAGATGAGCTCGATTTTGCCCGAGCCATCATTATGGCAGAAGATTGGTTCAAAAATTTTTCGGGCAATGTTTTGTTGCTCACGGCCGATTTACCCTTTGTGAACGCCAGCCTTGTTTCCCGATTGTTGGGTTTTTTGCATGCAGAGCAAGCGGTCGGTTGTTTGCCGGTTGCACATTCCGTTCGGGCACAAAAAGAACACGCCCGCATCATTCGGGATGGACAAGACAACATACGTCGTTTGCATCTTTTTTCGCAGCCGTTTGCCGATCGAGAGAATCCTTTTGTAATAACGGGCTTCCCGTTTCTGTTTGAATGGGATTGCCTGCAACGCGCTCTGTATCAGGTTTTGCATAAACGGGAGAATGCGCACCTAATGGATGTAATCGAAAAAATAACGGATAACGGATTCGAAATAAAAAGTCTTGCCATTGAAAACGACCTGCCGTTATTCCGAATTCACAACGAAGAAGATATGCAATTTGCTCGAAAAATTCTAACGATCAGGGAAAATTTATGATAAAAACTTCTGCTCCCGGACGTATCTGTTTATTCGGTGAACATCAGGATTATTTACACCTTCCGGTAATTACCGCGGCCATTAATTTGCGGATTACGATCAAAGGACGTCCCAACGGTCAACACCATATTTTTATCAATTTACCGGATATAAACAACGAAGAACATTTTGATTTGCCCTCTAAAAATACAGCTGTCCCCTATGTAAAAGAACGGGATTATTTCCGCAGCGTGTTCAATGTGGTGCGCCGCCATGGCGTACGCATCGATCAGGGGTGGGATTGTACTGTTCACGGAAACATTCCCATAAATTCCGGTACCTCATCATCATCGGCGTTATGCGTGGCTTGGACACGGTTTTTAACCCAGGCAAGTAGCGTTCACAAAGCGGAATTTGCGAATCCTTATTTTATTGCTAAATTAGCCCATTTGGCCGAGGTCGCCGAATTCAGTGAGCCCGGTGGCATGATGGATCATTATGCTTCGGCCATGGGCGGCTTGTTGTTTCAAGAATTTGGCGATTCGGTAAATTTGCAGCCTTTTGCCGTAAAATTGGGCGCGTTTGTTTTGGGCGACTCACTGCAACCCAAAGATACCAAAGGCATTCTGGCAAGAGTCAAATTCGGTGTGCTAAGAGCGATTGAAATCATTAAAAAGAAAAATCCGCAGTTCGATTTGAAAACAGAGCCTTATGATAGTGTTTCCCAATATCAAACACTTTTGACAAACGAGCAGGCGGAAGTTTTGCGCGGCGCGATTTTAAACCGCGATTTGACACTGGAAGCCCGAAAACTGATGAGTAAAGATACGTTGGATGAACGTCAATTTGGCAAATTATTAAACGAACATCAGAACGTTTTGGCCGAATTACTGAAGATAAGCACGCCTAAAATCGATAGCATGTTGTGTAGCGCCCTAAAGGCCGGTGCATACGGGGGCAAAATAAACGGATCGGGTGGCGGGGGGTGTATGTTTGTTTACGCGCCTGAGAATCCGCAAGCCGTGGCCAAAGCAATTGAACTGCAAGGCGGCCGTGCTTACATCGTCACGGTCGACGATGGCGTTCGTGTGGAATCCTAATCGACTTACGCAAAGCAAAAAATTAAATTCGACGAAAAACAGAAACTTCCAGATATTGTAAGTAAGCCGTTCTCGGTTATTTTTTACCTAAAATTTCGTCTTCGGACGTCGGGCTCCGAATTCCGCCTCGCAGGGCGCATTTTTGGTAACGTATTTGTTCAACTTGGTGCACCAAAGTGCCAAAAACGTCCGGCAGGTACCGGAACCGTCGATTGCTTCTTCTTTCGGAAATTCGGCATGGGGACAACGTAAATCACAAAATTTGATGCGGCTGGTTGTAACGCCCGCGTTATCGTTTTTCATAATTTGCCCTTGGTTTTTACGAATAAAATTGCAGATGTTCACTAAACTAAAAAAGCCATCTGCACATAAAGGTGGCAAATGGCTTACAAATGATTTTAAGATGAAAGGTCAAAGTCCGTTTAAAATTTTGGTGTATAAATTCAGCAATTCCTGTTCCGGATCTTCAGAATAACAGGCTGTTATTTCCTCAACAGGGGTGTTCAGTTTTTGTAAAAGCAAACGTGCCTGATGCCAAGTGGGCAACCAGACTAATCGTCGACGCATGGCTTCCTTGCTCCCTAAAATTTTTTCAAAGTGTGAAACATTCAATACAAAATAAATATTATTAGGAAACGGGGAAGAAACCTTTAGTGCCCGTGAGGGATCCCAGATAAAGCAACCTGGATGCGGATCCCAGATGAGCCCGTTGTCTTTTAAGTTTTTCGCAAAAATACATACCCGTTCGGAAAACGGAATGGGTGCCAAATTTTCTTTCGGATCAAATGGTGTCGATCGCATACCTTCCTCGTTTTTAATTGCACTTCAGTCGTTGAACCCGTCCTGTACGTTAAAATTGATGTATGTTTTTCTACTTCTTAATTTAATCAAAAAAATAAATAATTCCTAATCGAACATTTGCTTGCGCATATTCTCGATGGATTTTCGGTTTGACAATTTGTAAAAAACAACCGTATTTCCGTATCTAAAAGGTCAATGATCTCGGATGATTGAATCCTTGGTATTTTTGAATTTACAATAAATGGTTTGCCCACGTTGCGTGTCGTGGGAATATTCAATTTTTTTGATTTGGGAACAAGAAATGTTAGCCTGAATGTTTGGTTCGTTTTTTAATAAACGATTGAAGTCGGATTGGGAATTTCTATGCTGTGTAAATTTTGTAACCAGGATTATCCCACAGAATATTATTTTGTTAACCGAAATCCTGATTTTCCCTGTATTTATTGCGCCCAAAATTTTGCTCTGTACGGCTGCGATTTGCATGAAAGCCTGAATAACCTTAACTGTGTGCTGAATATTGACAAATGGTTCGCTCAATTGGAAAACCAAGGTATTCGTTTATCACCTCCCGTTAAACGGTTTGTTCGGAATATTCATCCTTTAATTGCAAATGAAAAATATGTGGCCGTTTCCGTCCGTCAGGATGCGATTATTTTTAAGACCAATGAGGTCGGCCTTAAATCTGCTGTTATTATTAGCGGGGGCATATTCGCCCTATTGGCTTATATGTTGGCTATTTTCCCTGAGTATGTTTATTTGATTCTTGTTTTGACGCTTTTTCCCTTGTTTTCGATCTATTTCAGATTTAAGGAAATTAAATATGCGCAGAAATCGGTGGAAGTTAATTTTAAACGAAATGAAATTTTTTACATGGAATTAAAAAATCCGGACCATGCGCGAGTAATCAACTTTGATGAAATCAAAGAGTTCGAAAAGCAAAATCTTGCCGATTTGTATCGTCCGCAGCTCAAAGGTGAAATAATCGCCTACTTGAAAAATGATATCCGAATCAAGTTGGTTGAATTCTCGGATAGTAGGCTGGCAGAGAAAGTATATGAATTTTTCAGGCAAATAATTGCTTCCTTTTAAAATAATCCACAAATTACACAATTAGTATCGTTTTTTCTGTACATGTAAACCTGTTGGCATGGTACGTTTATGAAAATTTTATCTGTTCCCGTTTCATTTGTCTTGGGTCTTTTATTCTGGGGTGGCTCGTTCGCTCGAAGCGCGGCATCGGATTCTCTGATGGTTGTACGGGATTCGTTGGTTGCCCATACGGCACACGTTTCCGTACTCTCCGATTCTGCTGTTGCGCAACCTGAGCATTTGCATTTTGACAATTGGCCCTTGGGAATTTCATGCGCTCCATCCGCAATCGATTCGCAGTTTGTGCCGGTTTTTCAATTTTCCGATTTACTGCGTCTCAATTACAACGGTCTGGCTGATGTGTTCCGTACCGATCCCGGCATGCAGGGATTCGATTTTCTGGAAATGGGCTTGCCGCGCTTTGTCTCCGCCTTGCATTTGTGGCCGCAACAAACGCGTTTTGTCCTGGATGACCTTGTGTTAAACGATCCTCTTACCGGCATGTTTAATACCCGTTTACTTTATCCCGATGCATTGCAACGGGTTGTGATTGCCGGGCGCACTTTGAGCGCCCGCTCGCCTCGGCTGCCGCAAGCCGCGGGAACGGTTCGTCTCGAATCACGAGAATTGAATCCCGAAAAACCGTACACACGCATCATGTACCGCGAAGGCGACTTCGGCTACACAGATCTGGACATTACCTTTGCCGAGCGCCTGGGACAAAATACCCTGTTACGCCTCGGAGGCATCAACCGCGATTACGACCCCAAC
>CAZRBA010000084.1:0-3972 GCA_964598255.1 uncultured Caldithrix sp.
GCCTTGCGGGGAGAAGCCGGTTGCCGAGTGGTCCCGATTCGTCGGGAAGTATCGAGGTACCGGCGGCCTTTTCTCCTCTCCTTTTTCTTTTTTCATTTTTCCTTTTTCATCTCGCTCAGTGCAGATCAGTGGGTTGAAAAAGTTAAATAGTTGATTGGTTTAATTGTTGAATGGTTGTTTGGTGCTCATTGGGTGTGGTTTGGTGTCTGGGGTGGTAAAGGGTTAAGGGTGTAAGGGTTAAGGGGAGGCGTGCCAATCTGTGTGAATTAGTGGCCGGGAAAAGTTGAATAGTTGATTGGTTGAATTGTTGAATAGTTATTTGTGCCAGGGCTTCCCTTGGGGATTTTTCAGAGTAGCTTGGTAATTTGTGGCGGCGTTTACCCCCTGTGGCCCCCCTCAAAGGGGGGCTTTTAGAGTGGGGCAGTTTGCTGCCTTGCGGGGAGAATCCGGTTGCCGAGTGGCTCCGCGCCAGAGGAGATGTATCGAGGCACCGGCGCTCTTTTCCCCCCTTCCTTTTTCTTTTTTCATTTTTCCTTTTTCATCTCGCTCAGTGCAGATCAGTGGGTTGAAAAAGTTGAATAGTTGATCGGTTGAATTGTTGAATGGTTGTTTGGTGCTCATTGGGCGTGGTTTGGTGTCTGGGGTGGTAAAGGGTTAAGGGTGTAAGGATTAAGGGGATGCGTGCCAATCTGTGTGGATCAGTGGCCGGGAAAAGTTGAATAGTTGATCGGTTGAATTGTTGAATGGTTGTTTGGTGCCAGGGCTTCCCTTGGGGATTTTTCAGAGTAGCTTGGTAATTTGTGGCGGCGTTTACCCCCTGTGGCCCCCCTCAAAGGGGGGCTTTTAGAGTGGGGCAGTTTGCTTCCCTGCGGCGGTCATTTTTTTCATTTTTCAGCTCCCGCACAGGCGCTTTTGGGGTGGGTCTGATAATCAAATAAACTAACAACGATATTTACGTCGAATTCTCTTCTACAAGGAATTAGAATTTAAATACAGAAATGTTTAAATTTCATTCAATTAAAACAAAATATTCGGACTTACATAAATTTTGCAATATGTTGAATATATCACAGTGGTTAAAATTCATACGCTGTATTTTTACCGGTCGTTAAAAATCCGTTTACATAAGCTATTGTATGGTTTAATGCTCGCGGTAAACGACTTTACGCAGAATGCCGGGGAAAAAGTCGATTGCGGAATTCGCATTTATTTAAATTTGGTATTACATCTGATTTTTTATATTATTTACGTTTATTCATCACTTGATGTAAGTGACGTGGCGGAGCTATAAGTAAATTATGGGTGGAATTATAAATTTCGAGAAACGATTTGAGAAAATGATACAATCCAAAAAGTTAACCTATTAAAAAAATAGGATAGATCTATGAAAAACATGTTGGTTATTTTTTTGCTTATTTTGTTAAGTGTAACATTTGGCTCAGCACAATCCATCGAGGATTTGCAGAAACTCGAACAATTGAAAAATCAATTGGAAAAAGCCGGAACAACTTTACAAAAGCCGCAGGAAGAAAAAATTCCGCAGGTAAAAAATCTCGAACAATTCAAAGAAAATCTTTCGCAACCTCCTAAAGCCGAATCTCAAAATAACAAAACAAAAGATACGACCAAAACCAAAATAACCGAGCAGCCGGTAAGGAAAACCTCGTTGCCGATTTTTGGTTTTGATGTATTTGAACGAGCACGTATCGATTTTAATCCGGAAATTTACGGGCCGGTAGATGAAAATTATCCTTTGGGACCCGGGGATGAGATCATTATTACCGTTTGGGGCGAAGTGGAATTGCGCCACGATGTAACCATTGATCGGGACGGCCAGGTTTTTATCGATAATGTGGGCCTTGTCAAATTGGCCGGCTTAACATTAAAACAGGCGCGCAAACGTTTGTTCGACCGCATGGGGCAGTCGTATTCTTCGTTACTTAATAACAAGGCGTTTCTCGACGTTTCGCTGGGAAAGCTGCGTTCGATTCGTTTGTACGTAATTGGCGATGTGCGTAGTCCGGGCGTGTTTACTGTACCGGCGCTTACGTCCCCTTTGCAAATGTTGTTTTATGCTGGGGGATTGCAACAAACAGCTTCGTTGCGCCATATTAAAGTGATCCGCAATAACCGCCTTATTGCCGATCTTGATTTTTATCAGTTTTTAAAGCATGGTAAAGAGTTCGGAAACGTGCGTTTGCAAACTCATGATGTGATTTTGGTGCCAACGGCTACCAAACGCGTAAAGTTACTCGGTGCCGTGCGTAAACCTGCTGTTTTCGAACTCAAAGGCAAAGAAGGTTTGGATGATTTGATTCGTTTTGCCGGAGGATTTAAGGACAATGCCTACATCGAAAATATTCTTATTGATCGATATTTGAACAACAAGGAACACAAGCTAATAAGCGTTAACTTTGCCCGCATTAAAACCAAAAAACGGAACGTTGTTTTAATGGACGGCGATGTGATTACCGTACCCACAATGGATCGGGATGTACAAAATTTTATTACCATTAGCGGTCCGGTATACGGACCAAAAAAGTTCGCTTACTATCCTGGCATGACGCTTAAAAAATTAATTGCCGAAGTGGATAGCATCAGCGGTGACGCTTTTTTACAAAGGGTGCAAATTACACGTACTTTGCCTGATCATCGCCGACAATTGTATTCCATTAATCTTAAGGAATTGCTGGAAAGTCAAACCGCAGATTTCCCTTTGGCGCCGCAAGATCATGTGGCCATCACTTCTTCCATGACGCTTTTTCCCCCCGATTCGGTTATAATCCGAGGCGCAGTTAACAAACCTGGAAAATTTTTATTAAAAAAGGACATGACATTAAAAGATTTGATTTTTGAGGCGGGTGGTTTTCGCAAGGATGCTTCGATTACCGAAGCCGAAATCTCGCGTATTTTTCCCTTCCACCCTGAAGATAAAAACAAATTGGCCCGCATTATTCATGTAAAAATCGATTCGAACTACACTAAAAATTTAATCGGTAGTGCGGACGAACAATTTTTCCTGAAGCCGTTTGATAATGTCTTTATTCGCCGTAATAGCGATTGGGAGCTGCAGCGTAATATTGTGGTGGATGGCGAAGTGCAGAATCCGGGAACCTATACGTTGAAAAACAAAACAGAACGTATTACCGATATAATCGAGCGGGCCGGAGGATTGAAACCCACGGCTTATTTGGCCGGTGCGCGTTTTTATCGCACGCGAGACGGTGTGGGACAAATCGGTATTGATTTTGAGAAAATTTTTAAGAATCCCAACGATCCCCAGAATATCATTCTGCAAGCTGGCGATCGAATTGTTATTCCGGAACAGATGTTTACGGTACGCGTAACCGGCGGGGTGAATTTTCCCATTAGCGTTTTGTACCAAAAGGGTAAGGGAGTTAGTTACTACATTAAAGCGGCGGGCGGTTTTACTGATTTGGCCGATAAAAGCAATATTACCATCAGGCTGGCAAACGGGAAACAATTCCAGCCCAAGCGCTTTTTGTTCTGGAAATATCTGCCGGAAAAAATTACCGCCGGAAGTACTATTTACGTGCCTGTATTGGCCGAAAAGAAAGAAATCGACTGGTCAGGCGCTATCCGCGATGCGGCAGCCATTATGAGCAGCATTGCCACAACCATTCTGATTTACGATCGTTTTGTAAAATGAAATGAATGGTTGCCTCGTTAAATTGCTGCATAAGTCGGATTTTGCATTTGGTTTTTGCTGATTTGCACAGAAGGGTGCGTGAGGACAGCTAAAAATCAAATGAGGGCACTATTCAACCGATCAACGATTCAAAAAAAATAATGCCCATACGTTAATCAATCGGAGTTTTATTATGCCTTTTACGGTTGAGAAAACCACGCTTCCCGGAGTTGTACTGGTAAAGCCCAAAGTGTTCGGTGACGAACGCGGCTTTTTTCTGGAAGCGTACAAGGCCTCGGATTTTGCCAATCTGGGCCTGCCGG
>CAZRBA010000085.1:0-15375 GCA_964598255.1 uncultured Caldithrix sp.
ACATGAACGATTGGCTGGAAAAATTACCCGCTTTGCGTAAAAATCTGGGCGATCGTGCCGTGCTGCGCGCCTTTCATTTTATTCGCGAGAATGAACGGGTGATGCAGCAGGTGAAGGCTTTGAAAGAAAACCGCTTCGAAACGTTTTTGTCTTTGCTGCAAGATTCCGGCAATTCGTCATTTAAATGGCTGCAAAATATTTACAGCCCAAAAAATGCGCAGGAGCAGGGCATAAGTTTGGCATTGGCCTTAAGCGAAGATTTTATTCGATCCGTGGGGCAGGGGGCCTCTCGCGTACACGGTGGCGGATTTGCCGGTACCATTCAGGTCTTTTTGCCGGAAGAAGTGGTAGATAAGTACGTTCGTCGAATGGAAGCGGTTTTCGGAAAAGGCTGTGTGCATGTGTTGAGCATTCGGCCGTGGGGAAGCGTGCAGGTAATAGCTTAATGATACGTCCGAGAATAGCACTCACCCCGACAAATAATGAAAATTTATCGGATACCGGTAATATCATATTACTATCACGTTGATACGGGCAACATTGCAACGGACCACCGGTTCGTTTAATATATTTTTCCCCAAAATTACGAGCCACAATGTAATGATCAACGGAAATGGTTTTTGAATAAGCCCGAAAATGAAAAATCGAATATCATGCAGTTACTGAATTTATTGTTTTTTTGCCAGACGTTCGATAATTTTACTATCGGGGCGTGGAGTTGAAAATTCTATTTTTTAGGTTTATGCGCTAATATGTCACTGGAATTACCACGGAATGATGAACGCTTTTAGGGTGATGATTTTTTAGAAACAAGAAAATTCCCAAAATATCTGTTTGGCGATTTAAACGGTATTTTTGATATATTCAATTCCGTTTTTCCATTGTTTTGGGAATTCTTCCGATAACTTTTGTATAGCTCTTATTAAATTTTTTATTTCCTGGCGTTTTCGGCATGTTCTCGTCGAAAATGCTTTCCATTCTACTATAAATGTCCCTGAGAGAATTAATGTAAAATTCGATAGGTTAGTTATTGTTTTGATAAGAAAGTTTTAACAGATTGGAAATAACAATTGGCGAAAGTTTTTCTTCAATTTCCCCCAGAATAAAAAATAATGCAATGCTTTAATAAATCTTGATCGATCAAAGTAAATTAGTCCTTATTATTTTCCAGAAAAGTGTACACTGTCGGGATCTCCTTAATGCGATATAATATCTTGGATATAACCCGGCCGAAATTTTTACCAATAAATGCACGGGTCGGGTTATTTTGATAATGGTTGTAGCGCTTCTTTTCCAGTTTGTACCTCAATGCTCTCGCGAGCCGTTCTGCATCCAGATACTATTGGCAGAAATATAAACAAGCCTTTGGCCAGCATGAATTTGTCTCAATGCTCTCGCGAGCCGTTCTGCATCCAGATAATTTCACAAATACATTCCGAACGATGATCGGAAAGTATCTTCCCGTCTCAATGCTCTCGCGAGCCGTTCTGCATCCAGATGTGGTATGTTGCAAAATACCATGGGCGACGATTCAGCTCGCGGAAAGTCTCAATGCTCTCGCGAGCCGTTCTGCATCCAGATATTTAGAAATAGCAAGAAACGCGGAAGACTACGGAACATTCCGCGGGTGTCTCAATGCTCTCGCGAGCCGTTCTGCATCCAGATGAAGGATTAAATCCCTATTACGATCCCGAACAAGATTCGTGCATGGTCTCAATGCTCTCGCGAGCCGTTCTGCATCCAGATATTGCTATTAGCGATGTGTTTAAGTCTTTTCTATCAAATTTCGATTGTCTCAATGCTCTCGCGAGCCGTTCTGCATCCAGATGCGGCGTGTCCCAGGTAAAGATTAGTGATCCCAAAAAGCTGGAAGCTTTTTGGGGGAAGTCTCAATGCTCTCGCGAGCCGTTCTGCATCCAGATTCAGCCAAATTAGGCCCGCTTGAATTTTACCAGTCAGCTGACGAGCCTAATACTCTGTCTCAATGCTCTCGCGAGCCGTTCTGCATCCAGATAGCAATAGCTTTATAGACTTAGCGAAAGTTAACCGGTGTACATTCAAAATGCAACTGTTTTATTGACTTGTTTTTAACCATGTTAAAGCTCTTTCTTTTAAATGTTCGCAAATATTCGTTAGTAAACTGCCTACAGGTCTCTATTTTTATTTAAAAACCAGAACTAACTTTCTATGTTTATTGTGGTTACCGCTGTTCGCAAATGTAAGCTGCGTTGTCGGCTATTCACCCATTTGCGAAAAACAAGCGATTTTTTATATTTTTTAACAGTCCTAACTTATTGTTATTTCTATAGGGGCAAGCGGGCTATTTTTTCAATTTTCGCAAATGAAAGCCGAAAAAGCCTATTGCCCCTTATTTGCGTATTTTTTTTGTTGAAGCGGAAGTGAAATAATTTTCACTTTAGCTGCTGTTATTTAATTAGTTAGTTTGTTTTATCCAAAGTTCGCAAATCTATTCGGCCTTTATTGTTATAATAATCACCGCAATATACACATGAAACGGCTTTAAAAAATTACCATTTGGCGATGAACGGCCGGTATACGGGCCGTCCTTCTTTTAAATAGTTTCCCATAGCACGGGCCTGATATTGTATTATTTCCTGCATAGTTCGCTGCTTTTTGCGGAATTTAATCGGTGTATTCAGGCGCTCGAATATGTTTTCAATCAACTTATCCTTACTCTCTTTGGTTAAATATCCTTTGCTATTCTGTGCTAATTTTTCTCCTCTGGTTATTAAGCTAATCACCACCCGATCCACAACCTGCGCTCTAAATTCTTCTACCGCATCATATACCAGCGTGGGTTTTTCATATTGCGGGCAGTGCAAAAAGCTGATTTGTACATTTAAACCGGCTAACATTAACGCTCCCCAAACGCGGGAGTACAAAATTCCGTAACCATAGTTTAACAAACTGTTAAACAAATCTCTGGCCCCGTGCCGCTCTCTTTTTTTGAATTCGATTCTATCTTCGATAAGTCCGCGTACCAATTTCCAATAAGCGGCTCCGGCCCGGCCTTCTATGCCTAATAAGGAACCTCGCATTTTTTCCAACGATACACAATTCTCCAATTTTTCTATTTCATCAATATAGGATTTGAGTAATGCGGTTTCCTGGTTAAAAAGCACCATAAAATCTTTATCTCTTAATTTTCTGTATTTGGAAAAATATTTCATCAAATTTATCTGATTTTTTATTTTACCCAGCACAAAGGCCCTGGCTAAAACCATACCTTTTTTGTTTGTCAGTGATTTCAATTGATATAATCCGAACCGCCACGCAGGCCGCTCCGGAGCGGCTAATCGGGCAAAAGGCTTGCCCTGATAATCCAAAAAATCAATGGGTATATTATTTTTACTGCATAAATAGATAGCTGCAGAAGATATAGTTACCGAGCTATTTAGCACTAAAACATGCTTTACTTTGGAAACGGCAAATTCCTTAGGCTTACCATTTCTTTGCTTTACTACCAGGCGTTGAAGATGACGGCCCAGAAATGTTCCGTAACTACTTAACACCAGATCATATTCCAAAGAAAATTGCCGCTGGTATTTTCTTTTTTTAAGGGCTACAGCACGTTTGATTTCTGCCTGTGTTAATGTTTTTTCCCTTTTTGCGCCTTTTGATGGCGGGTATTCCGAATCGGATTTTTGAATTTCAGGTTTAAACGATGCATTTTTTATAACACTCTTTATTTTACCGGATAAAACTTGTTTGAAAATTTTTTGTTTCTGAGCCGGCGGCAAGGGGACAAGTAGTTTCAAGCGGTTCAGATTTCCCTGCAAATAGTTACGCTCCGGAAGTTTCCCCTCCTCGGCCATACGGGAAACATAGTGGGCAATTCTATCGAATATCTTGTTTTGGATAACCGTAAACGAAACGTCGTTCTCACATTCTCCATAATAATAAAGCCAGGAAGAAATTTTTTCATTTAATTGATTAATAGTATCGGCGAACGGCCTCCCAATGGCTTGTTTAAATAATTTTTCGATGTTATTCAGCGCTTTGCGCAGTTTTTTGCGGGCTATAGTTTTTTGAGTGTTTTGGAAATGAATTCCAAGGAAAACAAATCCATCGGATATATGCAATACAGGTTCAGATACTTTATTTAATTGCAGATGCAGTTGGTTTTGTAAATATTTCTCTATAAACATATAATGTTGTTTGGCTTTTGTTTTTGTTTTTTCCAACACAATAAAATCGTCCGCATAACGGATATAATGGGCTTTACGTTTCCGCATTTCTAAATCGAACGGATGTAAATAGATATTGGATAATAATGGTGATATTACGCCACCCTGTGGCACTCCTTGCTTGTTTTCATAATAACGATCGCCGGAAAAAGCGCCAATCGTTAACCACATTTTAATTAAACTTAAAACATAATTATCTTTTACCTTCTTTTGCAACTGGTTTATTAAAAGTGTATGATCAATACTGTCAAAAAAATTATCAATATCGCAGGTGGTTATCCAGTGCATTTTTTGGGATAAATAATGATCGATGTTATGGATAGCCTTACGGTGACCGCGTCCGGGGCGATAGGCATAGCTACACGATAAAAATTCTTTTTCAAAAAGCGGTTCAATTTCTTGTTTGACAGCCGTTTGTACAATTTTATCTTCAATAGTTGTCATACAGATTGTTCGCAACCCTCCATCTGACTTTTTTAGTTTTATCTGTCTGCCTGGTTCCGGAATATATTCTCCTCTTCTTAATTGAGATGATAATTTATTCAATTTACGTCGCAGATGTAATTTATAGCGGTCGATGCTTATATTATCAATACCGCCCTGGGTTCCTTTTTGTTTTACGATTACCGAGCATTTGTACAAACGATCGGAATCATACCATGCCGGCATTTGTTTATCCTGTTTTATTGACTTCCTTAAACAGCGCTCTTACTACTTAAATGATATTGACCGAAACCGAAGGTGGTTTCTTTACCAATATGTAACAGCTCGCCTAATTTCAATAAAGGCCAAAAGGGTTGCCAGAACCCCTTAAAAACTACCGAACCCGTAAATCCGTAAAGAGGCACTCTGGTTTTTTGGCGGTTGGAATAGTGGTAAAGGCGTTTCCATGATAAATTTTTACGAAGAACTTTTATCCCGGATACCTGTGGCTCCGGCTGAAATTCCGGAATGTCCTGGCTTTGATGAAAGTAGAGTAGATAGTACAAACGGCGGTACAAACTGCGGATAAGAATCTCAAACGATAGCGGATTCGTCCCGTTTTTTTCTACGGCCGAACCGTTTCGTACAATATGCGTCGGGGTCAGAAATTCAATAATCAGCAATGTGGATTCGGCCTTTTGGGGCCTAACCATATCAAAACCAATATCTGGAATGATATTTGACAATTGCCGTATACCCGGCTGATAATACAGAGCTTCCTTGTTTTCATTGACAACGGTAACTTTTTCCAGACTGTAATTCCCGAAACCGCTTGAACGCCATTTACCAAGGCCATAGGAGCGCCCGGCCTCGTCAAAAATAAAAATCAGAGCGGGTGCGTAGTTAATGGCCCGGCCCGTTAATATAAAATCCAACCGGAAGATTTCACTAGGCTTAAAAACCCGTTTGTCCGTTAATGGGGCCTCCAGAACAAAGGGTTTGGGCGCGAATGGACTGGAATAATCAGACAGGCGTCCGTCATTGAGTGTGTTAAAAATATATTCATAAATTTCCGAGAAGCCCATTTCTCTGGCAACGGATTTAAATACGGTCCCGAATAGGCCGCGAAATGCGGCGCCTTTGTATTCGGGCAGATAAATTTCGCGTTCAGCTTTTAAATAAAAGCGGAATTTAACGATTTTAAGATCCAATAAAAACTCAAATTGTGTTAGAAAATGTTGATTTCGTTTTGTTCCGAGGCTATCGGATCGTAACCGCTTACCCGAATCTGTTTTTGACATTTTTTGCATAATACATAGTACCTTATGGTGTCTTTTTTAGAAACATATTTTTTAAGGCCGGATTTCAATTTCCGGAATTCAGAGGTTTTTATTTCGCCTTCGAACACACTTTTTTGTACGCGCAGCAAGCCCGCATTTAACAACAGATCGGCAATTTTTTCCCGATGGCGATTATTGGCAATATCGTAGGTAATAAGGAGATACAATTAAATTCCTTTCAGTGTTTGCCGTTAAATGAATTCCTTTTTTAATTGGCTCTTTTCCACTTCCAGAACCCGAGCTAAATATTTTAATTGCGGATTGGAAGGCATATTTTTGAAAACCTGCAACATTGCCTGCGCAACTTCTTTATTGTTATTAAGGTTAGGATTCTTTTTCCATTTATCGAATAGTTTTGCCGGTTGCCCCTGATAATGCCTGATTTCCTCAATAAAAGCTGCTTTTTCCGCTTCGCGGCGTTCGCCTTCCGTCATGGCGGCCCGTTCTTCCCGTTGTTTTTGTTCGGCGAATTTTTTATCCATATCATCCCTAAGTTTTTTTATGTTCGAGCCGTCAAACTGTCCGTAACCCACATTGGTTTTGGCGCCGACTCCCATATCCAGTAAAATGTTTAAAAACAGTTTTAATTTTACTTCTTTGGATAGTATCCCGTCGTGCAGATCAAAATTAAACCGGAATGTAACGCCCGGCGCAACTTTGAGGAACTTTAGCGGAACGGGATTTTTAAGCGGATTTTCTTTATGAGGCGTAATAAAGTCATCGGCAAACAATCCGTCCTGACCGGTTTGTATGGGAAAGGCGTCAAAGAAAATATCTCTTTGCGACATGGGGACATATTTGTCTGTGGCTTTCTTAGCCATTTTATCTCTAATCCCTTTAAAAATTTCCAATTCTAATTTGTCAATATCAATAGAATTTCCATTTTCTAACTTCAACTCTTCAAATTTTTCCCGAAGGTATTCCGTCCTTTGATTTTTATATTCATTCGTAAGGTTTTTGTTTTCCCTGTTTGGAAAGACGCTGCGCAAAAGCCCTTTAACCGATGAACCGGGAATGACCGGAAGACCAGTTGTGTAATCAAAATAAAAACCGATTTTAAACTCGCCTTCCACGCCGGTTTGATGGTGGTAGCCGGTTCCAATCACCAATCCCGGATACGTAGTGGTCAGCTCTAACGAAAAAGGAGCGGAAAACAGAGGGGGGATTTTCTGTGACTTAGCGAAATCCAAAATTGTAGAATTTGTATTTTTGATGTGTGTTACGGTTTCATCCTCGAGTTCAATTTGTGAAGCAGAATCCTTGGTGATGATTTCCTTCCAATCCTGTTCGGTAAACTTTGAGTATAATGTTTTGTAAAACAAAAAACCCATATTGCCGCTCATGCTTCTTCCTCCTTGCTTAATTTAAAGGTTCTGATAGCCAACTTAAGAGCGGTGGCGGCATCCAGTATTTTTTCTCTGGTGTCTGCCGTATCATGCTCAAGCACATAATCCAAAAGTTTTTCATCTTTTTTGGGGGCATTCGTAATTATATTTAGTATGGCCTTCATCAAGGGGCCCCGTTCCTCTTTTGAACCGGAACTGGCGCTTTCGTTAAAAGCAATGGCAGCCTTGAGGCCCGAATGAAGCACGGCGGCGCCGAAGGACGAGATGTAGCCGTTGTATTCTTTTTTGATAACACCGTTTTTAGCCAAATGGGTCTCGGCAGCTTGAATGGCCGCCGGTATCCAGTTTTCAACTCTGCGATTCATAGTCAGCCTCCTATCTTGCTTATTTGAGTAAAACCGTAGCCGATGGAAGCGTTGGCCCCGATTTGTACGTTTTTTTCGGTAATGGCGCATTCAAAATCATTTTTATATTGAGTCCCCAGACCAACAACAAAATAAAAAAGGGTCTCTCTGGGAACGATCTCTTCGTACCAAAGATTGGCGCTCTGGCCGTTTTCAAGATGGTTGCGGGCGATGACAGGCAGATTTTTGCTAAGTTTTTTGAAATCTTCATCAGACACCAGCGCGATATATTTACCTAACAGAGTTGATTCTTCCGGAACAGTATCATTTTTTCCCGTTGCCCAATCTTCTATTTTCCCTGAGAACCGATTGTTTACGAGCGCGTTATCTTTCTCAGGCTGAAGATGGCTTAAATTTTTCAAGAGTTCAATTTCCGTCACCGTTTTCTCTTCGATTTTAAAAACCGAAATCGTATTTATGAATTCCTGCAAAATAGCCGGGCTGGTAACCAGAAAAAAGGGAGCGATGTCACTTCGCGCCGGAAGTGCCAATAAATTTGCCGGGAAAAAACGGTAATTACCTGGTATCGTATTCTTTGAAATGTTATCCTGAAATCCAAATACGTGGTTTTCAAAATCTTTTCCTTTAAAGTTCTCACGCAGGGCGCCTTTCAGGCTTGAAGAATAAATAGTCGGATAATGGGTTACCGGGTCGCGTTGTACCAATTTGTCCACAACGCCAAAGGTGTCGTCTCCGCCGCCAACGTGCATGTTGGTTAATGCCTTCATCAAATACATCGTATAGTCCATTTTTCGCTCCTATCTGTAAATGTTATAGCCTATTTGTTGCAAACTATTATTGTTTAATTTTTCAGTGATCTTATTTCTTTCTTTTTCGTCAAAAAACAAAACGGAACCGCGCCCAAGCATTTCATATTTTTCGTTATTCTTTTTGTCAAATTTGCCGTAATTCATCGCTATTGTTCTGAAATCGACGATTTGAGTGATGGCAAATTTGCAATGTTCGTAAATTTTTTCGTCCACTAACGCATCACTCAGCAAAGTTATTTTTCCGGGTTCGGATTGATTGACAAACAAATCGTCGAAACTTTGGTTTGCTTCTTGCACCTGCATCTTAAAAGCGGAATTATCCGCGCCCATAAAAACCACCGCGGGGTTTAAATCAAAATCCAATTCCAATTCGGCAAAGAAGGCAAACGAGCAGTCTTCGGAAAGGGTATAAAATAATTGTTTAAAGAACTTGTCTTCGTCGTCTTCGGACTTGTCTTTGGCGTTGCCTACTTTAACGAAATCCTTGAAAATTTCCTCAAATGTTTTTTCATTTTTACTATCAGAAGCAACAAACCCGTCGGGTAACCCTTCTTTCGGGCTATAATTTTTAATAAACGGAATATGCTTCATGGACTTATTAAGAAAAGTTTGGCCGGTTATTTCCTTAAATTCAAAATTAGAATCAAAAAGAGGCCTTCTAATATAGAATTCGTCTTTACATTCAATAAATACAGGAGACAACTTTTTAATTTTCCCGAAATTATTTTGATTGTTTATCTTTATCCTAAAAGGTTTACCGATAAGGTCTTCTATTTTTTGTTTGTCTTTTGGGGTATAACAATTCCAATGTTCCTTAAAAAGTTGTGCCTGAATCAAGAGTTCTTTGCGCAGCATGCCCAAAACGGTGGTTTGCTGGGGGAAGGGATTGGATTTAGCGAAGTAGTTTTGATTTTTCCCTTCACCAAATGTTTTTTCGCTGCCGAAGAAAAAGGGCGTCAACGGTTTGAGTTTAATTAAATAGCGCATTACTCATCACCTCCTTCCAAAAATTTTTTGAGTCTTAAAACGGAAAAAACGGTTTTTCCCCTTTCTTTGCCTTGCGCATTTCTTTTGCGGTTGTTAAAAATTTCGTAAACCAAATCGGCGGTGGCGTCAATCATTTCCCGATGGTTTTTATGCTCATCCTCATTAAAGAAGTGTTCGAAATAGTTCTTAAGCTTCGTTCGATCGGAGCCGATTTCTTCGATAATGGTTTCGTGAAGCGCAAGCTTGTGAATTAGACTGCTTAACATCTTTTGATCGGATTTATTAAAAATGAGTTTCGTAAATTTTTCGTAATCGGAATCGGCCCGGTTAAACACACCGGCAAACCGCTGACCGCTGTGTTTTTGCACTTCAAAAGCAACGGCGTTTTTGCCCATGGTTTTATCCTTTGCTTTTTTAAACAGCAAATCCGCTGCGGTTTCCAGGGCCTCGCCCATGGGGTATTTGTAATAGGTGATGGAAATGCCGGCCGAAAGCGTGGGTGAGCTTGGGAAGTTCTTAAATTGTTCCGCAAACTCACGGGCTAATCCGTCTACAAGCTGAAAAATATTTTCATCGCCTGAAACGACCGGCGCAAAAAAGAGCAGATCATCGCCGCCGGCATAAATCGTTTTGCCGCCAAATTTTTCTATTTTTTTATGCGCCTCTTTGGCAAAATTCAAGAGCGCTTTTGATAGGTTGCCGAAATCCGCGTCGTCATTTAAGGCCTTAATTGCCGCACCCAAGCTGTCTCCGTCGGCCTGTACAATCGCAATGTATTTATGATATTGTTTGAATTTTTTCGGATTTTGTTTTTTAAGTTGGATATAAATATCCGTATCATCGGTTTCAAATTTATCTTTGAATTTAATTTCTATCCCTTCCCAATTAAGGTCGCCTTTTTCTTTTAATGCGGCAATTTCCGCAATACAAGGAAATCCAATTTTCTTTTTACCCCAAAAAGCATCTTTGGCCAGAAAAGACTTATTAACTCGATAGAATAGATCCATTAAATAATTTTTTTCACGAGATTCCATTTTAATAAACTTGGCTTGCAGCTCCAAACTGTCCAGATAATCGTTCATTTGTTTATTGACTTCTTTGTATTTTCCGGGTATTTCCGCCTCGCAAAAATAGATTTGAAAATAGCGGTTTAGAAAATCTCTCACCTGTGATATGCTATTTGCTTTAAGGTAGGTGTTAATTTCTTGGGCAATTTCATCGAGTACGCGGTTTTTTATGCTTTCGACCTTTTCAAAATCGCCGTCCCCGGCTTTAAAAATAAACCGGTCGTGAACAAGTCCGACACCCTGTCCGGGTTGAAATATGCTGTTATCTTTTGTGTACGGAATAATGAATTCTTTGCTGTCTTTTAATTTTTCAATCATTTTTTTCATGATGTAGGAAAAAATATAGCTGCTGGCCCAAAGCTCCCGCGTGGCTTTTGTGCGGGCCATGGTTCGATGAATAGGGCCGATGGTCAGGCCGATGTATTTAGTTGGCATTTTGTACCTCTTTGATTTAATTTAATAATTTATGGTGTTAAATAATTTGAAAGAAATTAGTATTTAATTTTTACAATTTTTCCCATTTATTTGAAACATGTTTATTAACAAAGTCTTCTAAATCAAATGATTGCGGGATCTTTATGTTTCCAATATTTTTAAGTGTATCCGAACTATCTCCTTTTAACTTTAGTTTAAAATTGAATTCTTCTCCTAATATATTATTGTAAGACTCATTTAGACCTATATATACTTTATTATCTATAACTTTAAAAAAGATCGGGGATTGAAACCGTTCAATTTTTTCCTGACCGGAAGCAGGATTATGTTCTACTGATACAACATATCTCATTTGCCTATCACTGCCATCCCTTCTTCGATTAAACACAGTATATTCAAACTGCTCCGCTAAGCCAAGTAAAGCACGAATATATCCATAGGTATTATTTTGTGTATCAGTCCAATCATTGTAATAATCCGAAGTAGAGTTATCAAAATCAATGGGAGCTGACTTTTTCGTCCAATAAAGTTCTTTATTCATAATTTTATTTGTATTAATATATTTTTTTATATACCTCTTTTCCCAGCGAATTCCTTTTTTAATAAAATGTTTAAATATTTCTGACTTTTTATATTGCGGATAATTTTTCCCGCTTTTTAACAATTGATATTCATCCAAAATGAAAGCAAATATTTTATTGTAATTGTTAAGTTCTATATTTGATTGATGTGTAAAAACCTTATTCAATTGTTCCTCTGACACACTTATTTTTTGATTATTCAAACTTTCTACAGTAAATGAACCAAAGCCTTTATTTTGCCTTGTACCAAAATTATGATGCAGAAAAAATAATATAAGATTATTTTGAATTTGCCTAAGCAGGTCTTCATTAAAAGAAAAAATACTTACATCTATTTCTGATTTGGATAATGTTGCAAATTTTAATTCATCAACTTTTGTTTTGCTTTGATTAACTATAAATGAATTATTGATTTTAGTAAATTCGATTTTATCAGAATTGCCAAAATATGGAGTTTGTTCAAGAAGAATAATATCGAGTTTTGCATTCTGTTTAATAAAATCTATTAGGGGTTGCTTTTTTCTATTGGCAATTGATGCCAATGGTAGGTAATATTCAATATCACCGGCATATTTAATTTTTATTTTATAATCCAATGAGAGGGGGGGATCTTTTCTATTCAACCATTTGTCAAAGTTAGTATTTTCTTTTTTGAATTTTTCAATTAGAAATCGATCCAGCTTTGGTTTTAATTCCGTTGCCCGCAGCGTGGCGCCGCTCTGATTATATTGGAAATGAATCAGCGGCGTATGCTGTTTTAAGGTAAACTCTAATTTGAATTTTGACATTTTTTCCTCCCTATTTCGTCGCGTTTCGTTTGTTTTTTATATGAATGAAAAAATGGATTATTCCCGCCACAGCCAAAGAACCGATAAAATAGACGATTAGCATTTCAGGCCGATGTTTATTCCACTGCAGCCAAGTGTTGTTGAAAATATTCATTCCGAAAAATCCGGTAACAAAAGTGGGCAATAAAAGATATAAGCCAATCAGGGTAATCATGTGGACAGCCCGATTGGTCTTTTTATTTTGTTCCAGTTCCGCAAAATCGTGCAATGCGTTTATTTCATTTTCCGCATCCCGCACATTTTCTTTTATATTCATAATCTTCAGCATCATTGAATACAGTTCGATGCCTTGTTCCTGGGCGGTGACTTCATTAAAGTACATTTTGTTAATAAAGCGGATAAAGTCTTTATGAAGCCTGGAAATTTTATTGGCCATCTCGCCTTCCAATTTTGAAATTTCCGTAACCCTTTTGGAAAAATTCAGTACCGAAGCCCTTTGCGCCAGGGTCAGCACAACCAATTGGTGATACATTGTCTTTAAATGCGTTAATAAAATATTTTCCGGGAACCAGCCGCGTTTGGTAAGCAAGATAAATGAATATCGGCTAATACCGAAAAGCGTGGCCTGTCCGGCCCATCGGTTGTAGGTGTGATTTTCAAGCAATTCCGGAAGCATCGTCTCGGACGTACAACTCGCTTCTTTTCCGTCAATAAAAATCAGCTCATGCCAAAACGGGTCGCTGGCATAAACATATTTTTTCGTTTCGTTGTCAAATCGGCTTAAGCGCTTCGCTTCTTCATCATTCCCGTACCAGCAAATAACGTACATCCGATCGTCAATAACCGGATCCACAAAAAATTTATCGTTTTCATTTCTATTGTTCGTAAACGCGTCACCCAGAAGTCCGCTAATAAATTCGGGTAAATAGGCCGGATTCTGGTTTTGCGTGAGATCAAACCGGATATCAGCATAACCGGCAAAAGTTTCTTTTAAAGCCAATTTGTCGGCTTTTATTTCAATATATTCCGCTAAAAACGTCTCTTGTACCGCATCCAAAGGCAAAAACTGCGGATAGATTCTTCTTCCGTAATCATTGATTAATTTTATGTCTGCCTTTTTAGGGTAAATCTTGTTTTCCGTCTGAAAAGAGAGAATCGCAATACCTGTCTCGTAAAGCTTTAACGAAACGGATTCGATGTCCAATTGAAGCGGCGTTTCCCTGTCTTTGATTTTTATGATATATTTGCCATTTTGAAGGGGATATTCAAAATGATAGGTCGTCTGGTTTGGCTTAAATTCGTTTTCCGTATTATATAACGCATCCCTGGCATATTCGTAAAAATACACAAATTCGTTGTAGTCTTTTTCTGTATTAATCCGAAAAGGCCTGTATGCCCATCCTGCATTTTGCAAAGCCGATTTGAATAATTCGATTTCATTTTTCTTTTTACTTTCCCATCGAAAAGGGAACAAAAAAGCATGATAGCTAAAAATTGGATAATTTTGCATGTTATGTCCTTTCTATTTCAAACGTGATTTTATTAAGGTTATCAGAGTGTCCGGAGAAAAGTTATCGGATTTTTGCATCCCCCAGAATCCGACTTTGGGCAAATTGCCGCCGTACCAACTGCCATTGAATTGTTGCCCCAATTTTTTTACAACTTTTCCGTTTCCGAAAAAATTAATCGTTTTCGGTGTGATGATCAGTAAATTTTGATAGCGCCCGTGCAATCGGTCGGTTACGGGTGAGGTGTGTGTAAACGGGATTTGCAGAATGTCCAATGGACCCTCGCTTTGAAAAGACGAACAAATTTTTTCGGCCTGCTGTTCTTCTTCTTCCGTCACGCCCTGGCATTGCCGGTCGTAGCGTCGAATCCGCTCGATTTCATCTTTGCTTGCTCCGAAGGCTTTGAGTCCGGCGATATGGGCGCGATCGTTTACGGCGATCAGTTGCTGCCAACGGTTTAAGGTAACACCGAGTAATTTTGCGACCTGTTCGATGGATGTCGCTTTGTGGCATCCAGATTTTTTACCGTGATGATCAATTATTTTAGCTCCTTTGGGTTTTGGCCTATCAATTTCCAGTTCAATTAATATTGGTTTAAAATTCGTATCCAATTCATTAATTTCATTTTCATAATCACTTAATTTAGCTCCCCATACAAGTTTCTTGTCATAAAATTTGTAATAGTCATTTAATAATATTTTTTGTATTTCACACATTTCGGCATCTCTGCCGCCAAGGAAGAAAACATATTCCTTGTTTTTCTTTCCGAAACTTGCCAATATCATTTTAAAAAATGTCGGGATATCAAAACTTTCCTGATTTGAAAAATATTTGTAAATCTTACGAGTCGCTCCGTAAAAAAGATAAAAGCCCATACCGAAAATTATTAGTGAGAATGAATAGTACAAAGCATTCTCAGGAGAAAATGAAGTAGATAGTTTGTGAATCATCGTTTGGGCTACTAAATTGAGGTCTTTGGATAAAAAATCGGAAATAAATGATAAATTCATTCCGAAAAAGGAGGTAACAATTGCCAAGGGAATCGCTATAGCTCCTAATAAGGTTAAAATATTAACATATCTTGAAACATCTTTTTCATAAGTTGAATCTACAAAATCAAATAACTCTTTTATTTCCGATTGCACATCCTGCATTAACTCTCGGTTACGCATTTTTTTGGACCACAAATCGAAAATTTCTATTCCCTGATCCTGAGCCGTTACTTCCCTAAACCAAAATTTATTTCGAAATAGCAAAAAATCTTTATTTAATTTTTCTGTTTCATTTCGTATGCCATTTAGTCTTTTCTTTTCATTTTTTTCAATCGTTTTTCCGTTGGGCAGTGCATGAATACTATTAGATATTTTTTCACTTCTTTCCGAAAAATTCAATATGGCTCCCCTATAAAACAATAGAAGAATCGCGATTTGATAATACATGGACTGAAAATGGTTATAAATGTAGCCCGCCTCGTTGATATTGGAAATCATAACCGAACTAAAACGGGAAAATCCTGTA
>CAZRBA010000086.1:0-96608 GCA_964598255.1 uncultured Caldithrix sp.
GCCCATGATGAGAATACGTTTCCGTTCCATAAAACCTCCTGTTTATTGAGTAATAAATTTTCGCTAAGCGAATGTAAAATTATTCAAAATTTTGCTATCTTATTAAATTTTAACCATTTAATTCATTTATAAAATATAGGGGGATTCATATCTAAAAGCAATGGGCAGAAAATATTTTTTTACAAGATACAACTTATTGTTTTATATGGATTAATATAATGCATTTTTATATATTCGCTGCTTGTAATAATTATGCAAAAACTATTTAATTGATTGATATTCAAGTAATTAGGTCTTTTAAAGAATAATTCATCGTAGAATTGTATGGAAATTCAATATAAAAAATGTAAGGTGATTAATAAAAATCGTCCTTTAATATCCTAATAATTTTTAGCAGGAAGATTAAAAAATTATCCGCTCATTTTTGCAATTGGTAAAATTAAATTTTGTCGGTGTACGTTGTCTGCTTCTTTCTTTTGGCGGAAAGTTAAGAATACTATATTCTCTTTTGCGGTTTATTCACTATCTTTTTTATTTTAGTTCTTTAAATGAAAAAATAAATTCCAAAAATTCAACTCTTTGTTTTGCACCCCAAAATTTTTCCCTGTAACCCAAACTTCTTGCGTAAATTAAAAAGCCGATCACGATTTTCTTCTGAAAGTTCGTTTACCTTGCCCAACTGCATGGCGTTCCAAATAATATGCGCTGCATGCTCCAGAGTCTCCATTTTAAAATAAGCACCAAGCAAATCGGGCCCCACCGTTAACGCCCCGTGATTTTGCAATAAAATCACATCTGTTTCCCGAATGAGATCCCGAATAGAAAGAGGCACCTCTTCGGTAGAAGGCAGAGCAAAAGGTGCAACGGGTACCGCACCCAAACTAAGCACGGCCTCAGGCAATACGCATTGATCCAGCGGAATACCGGCCACGGCAAATGCGGTTGCATAAGGCGGATGCGCGTGCACCACCGCCTGCACATCGGGACGCTGACGATAAACTTCCAAATGCATGGGCAACTCGCTGGAAGGTTTGTAGCGATGGCTCCCTTCAATAATCCGACCGTTGACATCCACTTTAACGAGCATTTCCGTGCTCATGAACCCTTTGCTTACGCCGGTTGGTGTGGTCAAAATACGATTTTCACTCACACGCACAGAAAAATTACCGTCATTGGCCGCTACAAAACCGCGCATCCACACACGTTGGCCTATTTCCACCATTAATTTCTTAATTTCCCACTCACTGGGCATCTTCGTTCCTGTCGCCAGATTTTTGTTTTTCATGATTTCGGGCGGCAATCCGTTCTGAAATAATGCGGTACGCTTCCTCGGGTTGCCATACCCCCTGCAAAAGCTGTTCGGTTTGACACCCAATTTCCGCAACCAATGTTTCGTAGCCGTAATCGATGCCGAAATAATCCAGTACCTCCCGACCATGGTTGCTTAATATCGGTGTGTACACGTGCCGAATTCCCAAATAAACCAATAACAACGCAGCAGCCCGACCGATGATGGCATCTTTTACCAAAAATGTCTCGCAGTCCTTTTTCTGCCGAGCTAAAAACGCTTCGAAATCAAACAACGGATGCAGCCAATCTTTATCCGAATAAAAAATAAGTTGCTCGTTTTCGTACACTTCTAACGAATGTTGCATTGCGGCCTACTCGCTATTTTTATGCGCATTCTTTACTGTTACACTTCAATATCTCGGTAATCTACATAATCCACAATGGCCATAATCAAGGTGCGAATCGGAGCCAATTCCAAATCAAAAACCTCCTTGGCCACTCCAGGAGCGCCTCCGCAAACCACTATGTCACCAGGCCCCGCACCGACGTAGTCCACCGCAATCCATTCGGTTGTCGCATCCTTTTCCCGACCGTCCGGATAAACCGGTTTTACCACAAACAGCCGCTTGCCATGATAAGCCGGATGCTTTTCCGATGCGACTACTTTCTTTTTTACCCGCGCTAAAAACATGTAAATTCCCAGGTTTGTTGCCAAGCGGAAGAACTGTCAATTGGGTGCCCTTTGCCCGTTCTTCGGGAATCTATCGGTCTAAAATACAGGCCAACCACCTTTTTCCGTTCTCCGGCGATAAATATTAATCAAAGCAAAGGAGCCCCTGCGGCGCTTCCTTCAGGCAATATCGTCTACTAACTCCACCACACTGGCATTGACCGGAGCAAAACCCGTATCAAAAGCCTGGCTGGCATCGGTATTGGTAACAAAAACGACGCGATCACCCGGAGCCGCAATATTTTTAGGATCGGCTACTACCAAAGGATAACCCGCTTCCCGCCCGTCGGTTAACAAAGGCTGTACCACATACAAACGACAACCATGCAGCTCCGAAACTTTTTTGGTCGCCCAAACCATGCCGATTACCCGTCCCATCTTCATTTACGGGTTTCCTTTCCTTTTTTTGCGGCGGAAAAACCTTTTTCCGTAATTTGCACTTCATCGATTATAGCCATAATCACCGCGTCCACCGGAGCGTTTTTGGTCAGTTCGGTCATGCGCGCGGACGATCCATACGAAATAAGCACAAAACTGCCTTCACCAGCCTGCACGGCATCTACGGCAACGTGGTACGAATTGAGCGGCTTCCCCGAATGATCCACTTCTTTGCACAGCAAAAGTTTTTTACCTTCTAAATTCGGATCTTTGGAAGTGGAGACAACCGTTCCTATTACTCTGGCAAAAATCATATTGGCCTACTTTTTTGATGTTTTGTTTTTTTCGTAAAGCGGACGTCCGCCGCTGGTTATAGTATCTACAATGCCCACAATGGCATTATCGGTACAAACGCCATGCGTTACGGCCGTCATCCGGGCAGAAGATGACGAACATAAAAGTACTATATCGCCGGGACCGGCCTGCACCGTATCCACACAGGCCGCCGTTTTCGAGGTTTCGTTCATGGCCTCGTCCAAATAACGCACAACCTGAATTTTAAGTCCGTGCACCTTTCCTTCTTTTCGTGTGGCCACAACCTGGCCGATCACTTTACCTAATTGCATCGGGGACCATTTGTTTATTGATTCAACGGTTTAAAATACGCACAATTTTAATTCCGCGCAACGGACGGTAGCCACGAAAATGTAACCCGCGCACGCACAAATAAAAAACGGGGCCTTGCAGCCCCGTTCGTTCCCAAACAACCGACTAATTACAAACGAATGTGTAACTTAAACGCAGATTGAATCAAAAAGCGAAAGGCCAAATGCTTTTCTCCCGGAGCCGGATCGGTTAGGTAAAGGGGAAGAATAATACTGGAATTAAAAAACGGAAATTTGATTCCTATTTCGGCAAAAGGTTTACGGGCAAACCAGTCCAGAGAGCGGCCACTCAAAACACCGGTACTGGCATAAAGCACCGGTAAAAACCTGGAAAGTTTTACATCCATTCCCAGCGAAGCTCCGCTTTTTCCCGCAAAATAGCGCCCATCCGCCTGGTTGTAACCATACATGTTCATCCCTTGCCCCAGCGCTACATAGCGATTGGGAGCCAGTTTGCCGCGTCGGGCAAAAACAAACTTACGATGGTGCGGATCCACCGTTCCGGCGGCAAAAATCGATTCCTGCAAAGGAAAATTTCCGGACCAAACAGAGCCCAAATAGGAATAAACGTGAATACTTTGCGTCTTACTCAAACGCCGGAAATAATCCGCTTGAGTTTCAAATTTCAAAAAATTCGTGTCGTACCCGTGCATCCCCAAGCCCCGATCAACACGAATATCAAGATGCCATTTGTGCAACATGGTTCGTTTTTCCATACGGCCTTCAATTTCTAACAATAAATAACGGGCTTTTTGGAACATGGAAGATTCGTAATAACGCATATCGTACAAATCGATAGCTTCCCCACGAAAACTTACGGAGCGTTTAATGCACTCATTTGCCGGTTGCAAATAAACGTTGGTAGCCGAAAAACTTTGTTTCTTCATTCCGTCTTCTTCCTTCATTCCGGCCGTAACATCGGTGTAATTGGCAAAGGGCCAATGGAAACGATTGCTTAAAGACACCGAATAGCCTACCGTTTGGCTGCTTGGAGCATAGTAAATTTTCCCCTTGTAAAACCATTGATTAAACAACGGGTTACCGCCATAAACAATGCTTCCAAAACGATTATGATCCACAAATGGCTCGTACCAATAATACGGAAGAACCGTTATTTCGTAGTGTTCCAGATCCGGTACTTGCGGAATAATCCAGTGAATTTTTATCGGAGGCCAGGTGGAACGATTATTCAAATAATTGCTTTCAAAAATCAAATGTTCAGGATTTACTTCCGCGTATTTCAATTTTCCTTTAAACTCAAAATTGACAGGTTTTAGCGGATCGGCATTCCAGCGTTTGATTAGAGTGTCTCCCAAACTTGTCACCAAAGCCACATCGGCGGGCATGTCTTTCATGGTGCCTTTGTTTTTAACAAATACCAACACATGCAATTCGTTTCCGCTTTTTTGCGTTTTAACCCGATCAATCACAAAATCGCAATAGCGAGTGGATTTGTACCAGTCATTAAAAAACCAGGACAAATTGCGGTGCGCTACTTCGGACATAACGCTAAAAAAATCTTCCACCGTAGGATGCTTTCCGTTCCAACGATTGTAATATTCATGCATGCCCTGCCAAAAAACCCTGGGGGTTAAATAATTTTCCAGAGCAAGCAACATCAAGGCACCTTTATGATAGTTTATGGCCGCATAATTACTGGGCGAATACGCTTCGGCACGCAAATCTAACGGTTGGTCATCACGAATACTCAGCTTCCTGCCGTAACTCATATTCATTACTTGCCATTCACCCAAATCGTTTAAAATATGGTGTCCAGCAAACCATTTGCTCAAGTCCGTAAGATTGTATTTTCCGTAATAATGCTCCATGTATTTCATTTCCAAAAAGCTATTCATTCCTTCATCCAAAAACGTAGAACGCCGTTCGTCCGAACCCAGCATCCCCATGAACCAATTATGGCCAATTTCGTGCATGACCACCATTTCCAGAATATGGGTACCCGGAGTCGGCGGAGCGGAAATAATGGTAATCATGGGATACTCCATTCCGCCGCCCGCACTAAGTGCCCCCTGCACCACCGAAGCTTTGGGATATTGAAACGGACCCACGTGCTTGCTGTAAAAAGACACCGTTTTTTGCGCATACTCCGGAACGTGCCGCCAAGCATAAGCAAACCGCGGCTGAACCAACACATTGGTTAAAACACCATGATTGTGCACCTTGCGCAGCACCATGTAATCGTAACCGGCAAACCAAGCAAAATTGTGCACATTTTCCGCATGAAAACGCACCGTTTTGCTTTTGCCTAAATCCAAATCTTTGTTTTTGCAAGCATACCAACGTCGGATAAATTTTTTACGTTCCTTTTTGCACAGTTTCAAAAAATAGGCCGTTGTATCGGCAAGCTGTCGCATAAACGCTTCTTCGCGAGGGGAATTGACCAGCATGCCGGTCGCATCAATAACAAAGGATGCGGGCAGAGTAATTGCCACGTCAAAATTCCCAAATTCACCGTAAAACTCACCCTGATTCAAATACGAATCCGGATGCCAGCCAAAACGATCGTAAACAACTACCTTGGGATACCATTGGGTGGCGGCATAGTGGTATTTCCCCCAATGCCCCATGCGCGAAAAGACAATCGGAAACTTGCCATCGAACTTCAAACGCAAGGTAACGGAATCGCCCGGAGCCAGTGGACGCGGTAAAAAGATTTTTACCTCGTCCACGGAATCGCCGCGCACGGCATACGTTAATGCCTTATTTTCGGCACGCACTTCAGTTAAATTCAAATACCCCCGATCTTTCTTGCGCGAAAAATAAAATTCGGCCCTGCATTGCTTTTGCATTTGGCGGGCAAACGGCGTTTTATTATTTCGGTAAGCATTCGGATACAGATGAAACCAAATAAATGTCAGCGTATCCGGTGAATGGTTAATGTAGGTAACGCGTTCGCTGCCCGAATAGGTGTTGGTTTCGGCATGTAATACCACATCGATTTTATAACGCACTTTTTGTTGAAAATAGGGTTTGGCCCAAAGCGTACTTAAAGAAAATAAAAATACAAAGATGATAAAGGTCGATCTCATTGTACCCCCGTAAGCTAATCAATTCAAAGCAATATACGAAAATTTATCGGAAAGTTGCAGGGAGAAAATAGAAAAATAAGTTTTTTGGTAAAACACAATATGTACGTTTCCAAAAGATTTTATGCCATTGGTTATACAAAAGGTGGGGAAAATCCGACGGGCAGCTCACAGCTATTTAAAATAAAATTCTCAATTCATTCTCGTCACCACCGGAAACAATTTCGGGTAATTTTTCAATCAACATTTCCATGGCTTTAACTTCGTCAAAGTTAATCAAATAACGGCGCAGCCTTTGACCGGCACGCAACATATTTTCGTCCAGAATCAAATGCTCTTTCCGCGTCCCCGATTCTTTCATATGAATGGCTGGGAATACCCGATGATCCGCACATTTTCGGGAAAGCACCAGTTCCATATTGCCTGTGCCTTTGAATTCCTGAAAAATAATATCGTCCATACGGCTGCCGGTATCCACCAAAATAGTAGCTAAAACGGTTAACGAGCCGCCTTCCTCCAGTTTTCGCCCCGCTCCGAAAAATTGCCTGGGAATTTCCAACGCACGTACGTCAAGACCGCCGCTCATCGTGCGACCATGTGTGTTAACGTTTTTATTAAAGGCGCGGCTCATACGCGTCAACGAATCGATTAACACCAAAACATCCTTGCCCATTTCCGCCTTGCGGATGGCGTGATTCATAGTTAACCGTGCAATACGCAAGTGATTTTCCACACTCTGATCCGATGATGAATAAAAAACACGCGCATCCACGGTGCGCCGAAAATCAGTAACCTCCTCAGGACGCTCGTCCACCAATAAAATCATAACCTCCACTTCCGGATGATTGGCATGTACATTCATAGCTATATGTTTTAAAATAGTGGTTTTACCTGCTTTGGGCGGCGAAATAATCAGGCCGCGCGTACCCTTGGCAATGGGCACAAACAAATCGATAACCAGTCCGGTAGTATCACGGTTGTTTTTACGTGTTATTAACTGTTCATGCGGATCAACCGAAGTTAACGATTTGATATCCGGTACCTTAACGAATTCTTGCGGTGCTAATCCGTTAACGCTTAAAATCTCTTTGATCGGATTGTTGCGAACCCGGCCTTTGGCCTGCTGAGTAACGGCCTCGATTTCCACTCCTTCACGCAATTTGTATTTCTGAATTAAAAAAGGCGGTACAAACGCATCGTCGGAAGAGGGTAAAAAATTTCGGGAAGGATTTCGTGTAAATCCATGCTTTTGAGGCGTAATCTCCAAAATACCGCGAACCACTGCAGCTTCTTTCATTTTTTATGATTCCTAAATTATATTTGGTTTTTCTTCTGCTTTAAAAAAGTAATTTAAAAAAATTTTGTATTCGTAAAAAGATGTTTAACGCCTTCCGTTCCCAACATCCTTTTGGCAAAAATACGCTTTGCCGGAAAAAGCCCGTTAATAACAGATATTAACGACCGAAATTCCGGTTTGCATTAATTCTTTGTTTATCGGAAATTCGGTTTGTGATTTTTCAGTAACATAAGGAATAATATGACACCTCGTTTGCCAGAAGTCTGGGAAAATTTTTTAAGCCCCTATTTGAATGCGAAAATATTTTACACGGAGCTGAAAGCTTTTCTTGCCCGGTTCGAAACCATCATCCCGCGTGAAGATTGCATTTTCCGCGTGTTCCGCGAGGTAGCGCCGCAAAATGTATGTTGTGTGCTGTACGGAGAAGATCCTTACCCACGATCCGCTTCGGCCAACGGCATTGCTTTTTGGGATGCCCAAATTTCGGACTGGGAAGATCGCACAGTGGGTAATTCTATGAAAAACATTCTCAAAGCGCTTTTGGTGGCCCACGGTTTAGCCACCTACCAAACCCCGATAAAAGTGTGCCGAAAAATTGCCGCACAACATGATATTAAGAGCCCGGGCGATTTGTTCCGCCATTGGTTGGAGCACGGCGTTTTGCTAATCAACGTTTCCTTAACATTTAGTTCTTTTGCCGACAAAAAAAGGCATTTCGTTTTCTGGCAACCGTTCCACCGGGCCCTGATAAAAGCGCTTAACCAACGACATCCCGCTCCGTATTATATTTTATGGGGCAAAAAAGCACAACAATGGCATCCTATTATCGAAAAAACTATCGACAATACGGATAAAATATTAAATAACGGACACCCGACATTCATTCATCAATTTCTAAATCCAAAACGACCCAAATATTCTCCTTTTAAAGAAATCGAAGAAAAAACCGGTTTTTCATGGCTGTGAATATACGGCCTGGCCTTCCATTCGCTTAGAACAAATCTTCTTCTCCGCTCATGGAATTTTCACCATTAACATTTTGCCGTTTCGGTTGTTTGTAGTTGTTAAAAATCCAGCTTACCGTAAGCGAAAGTAATGGCCCAGGATGATCTACGGAACGATAGTAATAAAAATTTGTTCCTTCGGATGTGTATTCGTGGCGCATGGTATTAAACAAATCGCGCGCCTGTAATGTAACGGAAAGTTTGCGTTTAAAGAATTGCTGCTTAAGGGCTAAATCGGTACTGAAAAAAGCTTCGCTGCGTCCCTGCGAAGTAACCGTCGGACTTTTGTAGCGCAAATTCAATTGTACCCGTGTGTGTTTGCCAAGACGAAAATCATTATTAAAACGCAACCCCCAGTTAAAACTGCTATTGGAAAAATCCAGTGCATTCAAACGGCCTTCCACCCGATACCGATACAGAGTGCCCATGTAATTAACATTCCACCATTTAAAGATATCCCGATTTAACAGGAATTCTACACCCAAAGAATAATCTTTTCCCACATTTTCAAACGTCTGCAAAATTACATTGGCATGGTAGGGATAAACCGAACGCACCCTTTCCACTTTATTATTGGTTACCCGATAGTAGGCCTCCAACGAAAGCAAACTGCGCCCCCAGAACAATTGATGGCCCACTTCGTAAGAATCGATGTACTCGGGTTTGAGTGCCGGATTGCCGCGACGTACATTGTAGGCATCGGTCCATGTTAAAAACGGTTCCAAAAACCAAGGACGGGCGCGACGAATGCGACGGGTATAACTGGCCATAATTTGCCGTCCTCCGCCAAACCGGTACGATAAATGCACCGAAGGATACACATCCAAACGATCAATCTTAAAGGTTTGAGAATCTTTAACGCTAATTGTGCGATAGGTGTATTCCGCCCTTAAACCAAGCTGATACCCTAACGCGGCCAGGCGCGAAGAAAAAGTAACGTACAAAGAATGAATATCCCGGCGGCTTGTAGCCTGATGACTAAATAAAGGTTGAAATACATATCGCTTGGTCTGCAAATCATAATTGTACAACTCCGAATTATCGTCGGAATTCGAAAAACGGCTCTGATAACCGGCTTCCCATTTTGTTTGCGCGTTAACGGGACAGGTGTAATCCATTTTTAAACGCAGGCTTTGGCCTGGGCCATCTTGCAGCGTGCGTTTTCGATCGCTCAGGCTGCCGTCTTTTTGCCATAATTCATTGGTGGAAATTTCATCTCCCGTGCGCCGGTTAAAAATAATTTGTGCCGAAAAACGATGATCTTTTTGTGGCCAGCGGTGCTGATAGCCCGCATTCACAGCATAATAGTCTCCGGAACGTTTCCAAAGATCGTTACTCCGATATTCGAATTCTCCTTTAAGGGGACTGTTTTCCCGATACGCTAAATCGTAATGACGTTCCATGCTGCGATTGCCTACTCTTCCGCCGATACTTAGGACATCCCAATGGCCCAAATTGATATCAAGTCCGGCCCGAATGCCATACGGAATCATTGTCCAACGCGAATCACCGTTGGAATTGGTGTAAAATATTTGGCCGTTGTTTATGGTACGACGTTTTAATGTCTGATTTCCGGGAAAATTGCGACGGTTGTAATTGGTCGAAAGATTGAATATCAAATTCTTGTGACGGTAGCTTAATAAGGCATCGCCGCCATAGCGCCCGTAAGTTCCGGCATTTCCGTTGATCATGCCACTAATACCGCGTAATTTGTTTTTTTTCAAAACGATATTAATAATACCGGCCACACCGTCGGGGTCGTATTTGGCCGATGGGTTGGTTATGATTTCAATATCCTCGATGCTACTGGCGGGAATAAGTTGCAACGCTTCGCTGGATTCCAGAATGGTCGGCTTTCCGTCTATCAACACCTGAAAACTTCCGCTACCGCGCAATTTTACATTACCGTCGATATCCACATCCACAGAAGGTACGTTCTCCAACACATCCACAGCCGTCCCAGAAAGGGCGGTAGTTTGCCCACTCACTTTAATTACCTTCTTATCGATTTGATAGGTAATGGGCGTACGGTTGGCTTCCACCGTAACCGTTTCGCCGGGCATAATCGCAGGTTGCAAAAATATCTGTTTTAAATTGACATCGCGACGCCGCGGCGTAAGCAAAACCCGATGAATACGTTTTTTGTAATATCCGATAAAATCCACATCCACATAATATCGCCCGGGCGGCACATTCTCCAGTTTGAAAAATCCGTTTTTATCCGTAATGGTCCCTGTCACCTGGCTCGAATCGCGAAGCGCATACAAAATAATATTGGCATATTGAATAGGTACCTTTTGTTCGTCATCAAAAACAAAACCGTAAATACTGCCTTTGACACCGGCCATTCGCTTAACATAAGCCGGTTGCGCCGCCAGCAAAACAACCGTCAGCATCACAAACCATATTCCGTTTGCCGCTTTTCCGATCATGTAAAATATCCTCCTGAAACAAACCAAATCCTTTCATACGGAAATCGCCCCGAAAAGTTTACTCCTTTTGCTCGTATTTTTCTGACATTTCTCAGGGTAATTAAAACCATAAAAGAAGGGCAAATTTAATGCCATCTGCCAAATGAATTAAGACAGGATAACAAATAACCAGCCACCTGTTGTGACGGCGGAAACCATTAAAACCATGCTTTGCAGAATAGCTGCTCAAAATCCGCTGTTTTGCAACAAGGCGCAAAAAGGCAATTTTGTCGAAAAACTTAGACGATATTGACGAATTTACGGTCAACGGCAGCAAACGTACCGAGCCTTAGTAATGCGCAAAATGCGGTTCTTTTTGTTTACAAGCCACACAAATCGTAGTGGTTGGTACGGCTTTTAAGCGCGCCTCGCTTATTTCCCGACCGCACACCCGGCAAATACCGTAGGTTCCGTTTTCGATACGTTCAAGCGCCGCATCGATTTGCTGCAGGTACTTCTCGAAACGTGCCAAAAACATGAAAGCCTGTTCACGGTTCATGGTGTCGGTACCGAATTCGCTAAATTTGTAGGCATTTTTGGCAAAATCTTCTTCTTCGTCATTCAAGGTTTGAACCAATTCCTTGTAGCGGTCGCGTTCCGCTAATGTTTCCTGGCGCTTTTGCCGTAAAAGTTTTTTAAATTCCTGCAATTTTTCAGGATTCATGACCTCCCCTCCCGAAGCAAATTGCCAGAATTTAAACCGCTTTTTTAAAATTCAATAATTAGATGCAGCAAGGCAAAAAAAGTTTAAAAATTTTATTAAAAATTACGGTCTTCTTCAAAATAAAAATCAACAATACATTAATCCCATAAAAATATAAAAAGCCAATGCCAGCCCGTTGGCTGCTACGAAAAAAATCTTTCCCTGTTTTTTAGTGCAAAACTAAAAAATCCCCTTTTTATTTGCGTTTTAAAAACGTTTTGCGATTTTGCCCTGTTAAAATTTCAAAACCACTTTTCCGAATCCTTTACCTTCTTGCAAAAATTGGTGTGCTTCGTCCACCTGTTCAAAAGGGAAAACTTTGGCAATAATCGGTTTAAACTTACCGCGTTCGATAAGGGCAAGCAGGTCTATCAAATCTCGGCGGGTGCCCATGGTAGAACCGATAATTTGCTGCTGCTTAATAAATAAGGCGCGTAAATCGATACGCACATTGGGCCCGGTTGTCGCACCGCAGGTAACAATTTTGCCGCCACGCCGCAGCGCGCGTAATGTTTCGCTCCAGGTGCTTTCGCCGGTATGTTCGATAACAATATCCACGCCTTGTCCGGAGGTAATTTCCCTTACGGTTTGTCCGATAGGCTGTTTATCGTAACGGATTACATAATCGGCGCCTAACTGTCGGGCCAATTTTTCTTTATCTTCATTGCCTGCCGTAGTAATGATGCTGGCCCCGAACGCTTTGGCGATTTGAATGGCCGAACTGCCCACTCCGGACGATGCGCCATAAATAAGAACCCAATGTTCCGGCCTAACGTGCGCCTTGGTCGAAAGCATGTGGTAAGCGGTCATTCCGGCCAAGGGGAATGCCGTTGTTTCTTCCCAGCTTAGGTTTTCGGGCTTTTTGAGAACAAAATCGGCCGGAACGGCAATGTATTCGGCCTGCACACCTTCTTCGGTTTCGCCAGGTATGGCAAATGCCTGACACAAATTTTCCTGACCGGAGAGGCAGTAGAAACAATGGCCGCAAGTACGGATGGGCACAGTAAACACCTCATCGCCTTTTTCAAAATGATAGCGATCGTGCGCCACTTCGCCTACATCTACCACTACGCCTGCTGCTTCGCTGCCCATAATTTGAGGCAATTTAACGCCGGGTATTCCTTTGCGCACCCACAAATCCAAATGATTCAATGCTGCGGCTTCCACACTAATCAACACTTCGTTCGGTTCAATTTCCGGCATACGTACTTCGTCGATTTTTAATACCTCATAGCCCCCGTGTTCATGGATGCGAATGGCTTTCATAATCAATTCCTCCGTTTATTTTTTCGTACTTATTTAAATTTATCTTTTCCACATTCATATCATGGGAAAAACACCGCAGACTAAAAAGTTGTTCCGCACTTTGTTAACCGGCTTGTCAGGCATAACCTAAGGGGTTTCTTTATCCCGTTGCAGATAAAAACGAACGATCAACACGAGTCCGATAATAATAAGCAGTACTGGCCAATATTTAATATAATTAATCTTCCTTAAAAAAAACAACAAACCGAATGCGGATAAAATAGCACCAGGGTACAAATACAATTGCCGATTTGTTTGGCGGACGTACATTAAAAGGAAACCCAGCCCGGGCGCAACTAACAGCACCGGCCAAAGCAAAGCTATATGCTGCCAACCGCTTATCTGGCAATAAAAAAACAACAAACCGTAAACAATCAATACCGTAGCCGGTAAAATAAATAGCAAATTCTCTTTGTTCAGCCAAAAAGCCAACAAAAAGGCAATGCCTGTTAAAATAACATACAACGACCAATTAAATAAAACGATGTTCAAATCTTCCAATAAAAAAACAATGCCCAAAACAACAAACGTAACACCCAACCATTTTGTCCACGAACGCATAATTTCTCCGTTTTTAATGCACAGTCTTAAAATTTAAAATTCAATTTTAATCTAATAATTATTATATTAAAGGCAATTAAAAAATATGTGAATTTTGTAATAAAAAGGTCACAGGAAACACAAAGGAGTGATAGAATGGAAGGACGCATTTATAATTTCAATCCGGGGCCGGCCGCCTTACCGCTACCCGTTTTGCAAGAAGCGCAAAAAGATTTGCTGAACTACAAAGGCGAAGGCATTTCGGTTCTCGAAATGAGCCATCGTTCCAAAACCTTTGACGGCATTATTAAAGATGCCGAGCGTTTGATGAAAGAAATCATGGGGATTCCGGATAACTACAAAGTGTTATTTATGCAAGGTGGAGCCACATTACAATTTGCCGCCGTACCTTTAAATCTTTTGGGGAAAGGTCAGTTCGCGGAATACGTTAATACCGGTAGCTGGTCGACCAAGGCAATTAAAGAAGCCGAAAAATTAGGCAAACAGGTTAAGGTGGTTGCTTCGTCAGAGGATGATAGTTTTACCTACATTCCAAAAGATATTAAGGTTTCTCCGCAAGCGACTTATTTGCACATTACCACCAACAATACCATTCGCGGTACGGAATTTCACCATTTCCCCGAAACCAACGGCGTGGATTTAATCGCAGATATGTCTTCGGATATCAACTGCCGTAAAATCGATGTAAGCAAATTCGCCCTGATTTACGCCGGTGCGCAAAAAAATATGGGTCCCTCGGGCGTTACCATTGTAATCATTCGCGAAGATTTATTAGAACGTAGTTCAGATAATTTACCGACCATGCTTAGTTACAAACTTATCGGCGGTAAAGATTCGCTTTACAACACGCCACCCACTTTTGCCATTTACATCGTAAAATTGGTTTTGGAATGGATGAAGGCTCAGGGCGGTTTGGAAAAAATCGAAGCCGTTAATCGCCAAAAAGCGCAGTTACTTTACGATATTTTGGACCAAAGTTCCTTCTATCGCGGTACAGCCCGTAAAGATAGCCGCAGTTTAATGAATGTGACCTTTCGTTTGCCCAATGAAGATTTGGAAAAGAAATTTGTGGCCGAGGCGCTGGAAAACGGCATGTTGGGTTTAAAAGGGCATCGTTCAGTTGGTGGCATTCGCGCTTCCATTTACAATGCGGTTCCGCTGGAAGCGGTGGAACGTCTCGCCGATTTTATGAAAAAATTCGAAAAAACAAACGGATAATTACCTAATTAGAAATTCCGAGTCGGATGGCATTTGCATCCGATTCTATCATTTGTGCCCCTTCTCTTAATAAGGAGGGGCAATTTTTTTTGGGCACAACCACAAAGCCGTTCACCGGAACCCCGCCCAAGGGGACAGTCACAACAATTCAACCCGAAAATAACGCAAAGCAGCCCGCAAACAATTAAATTTGAATCCGTGATATTTTTTCCTTAGAATCCGCCTAAAACGAATCAAGGAGTTGCGTTACATGTTTCGCTTATTAATGGTTGGCGGCGGCGGATTTTTCGGTGCTATTTCAAGATACGCGCTTAGCGGTTTGACCTATAAAATCGTTAAGAATCCATGGTTCCCGTACGGAACATTGGTTGTTAATATTTTAGGATGTATTTTTATCGGATTTTTGGCCGGTCTGGCGGAAAGCAGACAAATATTCAGTCCGGATACACGTGCCTTTTGGCTCATCGGATTTATTGGCAGCTTTACCACCTTTTCCACCTTCAGCTATGAAACCTTAGGACTGGTTCACGACGGGCAACTGAACAGTGCTTTGCTCAATTTAGGCCTACAGTTAATTTTGGGCCTTATCGGGGTTTGGTTAGGGGAAATAGCGGCCAAAATGATCTGAAAAATTTAAAAGTTGCAATAATCAACATTTACCATTTATGGCTATCATCAATACTATTGCCCATAAGGCGTAAATCGATATTTTTAGGGGGAAATTATGATATTACCGGAAAAAGGACATCTGCTCCGTATTTTCATCGGCGAAGATGACCGTTACGAAGGCAAGCCACTTTACGAATGGATTGTACAAAAAGCACGCGAACAATGCCTTGCCGGAGCCACCGTCCTGCGCGGTTTGGAAGGATTCGGACGGCACAGCCGAATGCACACCAGTAAATTACTGCGTCTCTCTCAGGATTTGCCTATCATAATTGAAATTGTGGACACTTTGGAAAAAATAGAAGCGTTTATTCCGTTAATCGATGAAGCCATTAGCGAGGGTTTGGCTACAGTAGAAAAAGTAGACATTCGTTTTTATCGTAGCGGCAATTAAACCGATTAAATTCATTCGCACTAACCGGCCACGGCTTTTGACAAAAAGAAATTTTCTACATTCGTTCCCGATACTCGTAATATTCGGGAATGGCCGAAAAAGTAAATAAATAGCGCTCCAATAACTCGCCAAAAAGAATAAAAAGTATTTCCACTCCCGTAACCCGTCCGTTTGTCAGCCATTGATACATATCGAACACCAAAGGAATAAATAGGCCAATGATCAGTCGACTGCCAAATAAAAGACTGTGCTGAACAAGTAAATAGCGCACGCTTTGTTTGGTTTCGGCGCGTTGCCTGTTAAGCAATTTTAAACGCCAAAACAAAATGAGTAGCTCAAAAATCAAAAATACGGAAATCCAACCCTGTAAATCGGTAACATGAAACACGATAACCCAGGTCACAATCATGGCTTTGCCCATTCCCATTAAAATATTAAACGTTGTGGTTACATTTTGCCAAGCCGGGTAACCGTGCAATAATAAAATGTTTTGAAAGGCATAAATAATGTACATAAAGCCAAACGCAAGAACCAGTTCCATAATGCGTAGATGGTAACCACGCAAGTGCAAAAAATAAAGGATGTACAAAACAACCGTAGCCAAGAACAAATAAAAGGCATTTTTTTTGAGTCCCGCATACCAAAGCGGTAAACCGGATTGTTTTTTAATAAGCAGATAAAAAAGGTACAATGGCAGTAAAATCAACGTAATAATGCCGGATAAAATCAAAAACATAGCGTAATATTTTTGCAGTAAAACGGTGCTTTCCTGAAGATTTAATTTGTTGTAAACAATCAAAAACATGGCCAAATACACACCGGCGGCCGTTTCTACGGCAACACTGTATAAAAACAACCATTGCTTTAAAAAAATCTCTTTGGGATCCATGCAAAATCCTAAAAACCGTTATTCGCCTAATTACCTTCGGTTTAATTTAATCGCATTTTAGTAAACATAGAAATATATTACCATACGTGTTTAAAATGTGCAACATTTTTTGCTTTCGGTTTTTTGTAAAATTACAATCTTAAAATAAAAACGGGGGGGTTCAACTTAACGTGTATTTTGCAAGGTTAATGAGAAATCGCACGCTCCGGAATGCGAATTAACTGAATAAGCAACAAAGAAACCAAACTCAATGCGGCTCCGCCCAAAAAGGGAATTTTATAATCAATCATCCACAACAAACCGCCAATCGCCGGAATAACGACAGCCGCAATATGATTGACCGTAAATCCAAAGGCCATAGAAGGTGCGATATCCTGCGGATCGCCGATCTTTTGAAAATACGTTCGGATGGCCATGGAAAAATTGAAAAAAATGTGATCCAAAATATACAGCGCGGCAACCAGTGGTTTTTGCTGTACAAATGCGTAGGCGGTAAACACAAAAATCAAACTAAAATATTCGGTAGAGAGTACTTTTCGCTCGCCAAAACGGATAATGGCTTTTCCGATTAGCGGGCTTAAAAAATAGTTGATCACATTGTTCACGATAAACAAAGCCGTTACTTCCTGAACAGAAAAACGGAAACGTTTTACCAACAAAAATACGGCGAATGCCACGAAAATTTGTCTGCGAGCACCGGCTAAAAACGTAAGAGCATAATACAGCCAATATTTTTTCCGGACCACCATGTGCTTTTTTTGTACGGGAATATTTTTATCGGTAGGATGCTGAAAAAAGGCCCACAAAGCAATAAAAACAATAACCGAACCTGCCAGCAAATACATTTGCCGGTAACTTAAAAACCAGCTTAATACCAACACAGCCACACCCGCCAAAATATTACTCAAACTTCCGATACTACGAATTTTGCCAAATACCCAAGGCGAAGTTTGCCGGTCAAAATATTGTAAAGTTAACGATTGATTGGTCGTCTCGTAATAATGAAAACCGAAACTCATTATAAGTGTCGTGAACATAATTCCCGTAAACGAGGGCAAAAAACCGGTAAGCGCCACCCCTAATCCCAAAATCATAATCGATAAAGCCGAGAGTTTATGTTCGGGGATAATGCGTAGCAAATAAATAGCCAGCAAAGCTAAAAAGCCCGGAATTTCGCGTACGCCCTGAATAATGCCGATATGGCTTCCTTGCAAATGGCCCACTTCCACTGCAAAGTTATTAAACAATGTACGCCAGGTTTGCAGCCCGGCCATGGAAGCTATGGTAAGAACCATTAAATATCGGTACATGGGATTTTGTTTTACGTACTCCACCTTTTACATCCTTTTGTTAATTGCGATCAAAAATAGAACTTTTGGAATAATAATGCCAGATTTATTTTTTATTTGCACACCACTTATTTTTTGCGAAATTTGAGTGGTGATAAATCATCCACAAGCTGTTTATCAGGAGAAAACTTTGCCTCACAAAAAATTTCGTTTTAAACGTTGGCAGCAGGATTCCTTTTTTAGTCGCAATGGCACCATCCTAAGATACGACAAACTCGAACACTTTCTTTTGGGGTTTATCGGTGTATTGGCCACATTACTAATATTGAAAGTTGCAACCGGACAAGCATTTGTGTTGGTTTGGTTAGCTTGGAATGTACTTGGTATTTTCTGGGAATTCATTCAATTTGTCACTCGCAATTATCGAGCAGAGCCTAAAGACGTGGTAGCCAATAATTTGGGATTTTTGCTTGCGGGTTTGCTTTATTTTGTTTTCTTTTAAAGCGCTATTTTTGGGCGTCCTGGTAACCGAACTCTTTTCGGCCAAGCTTGGCCTGCCCTCTTGCCGCTTGTCGGCTTATTAAAATCATTCAACAAGCGCCCGAATCGGACGAACATAATTGTGTACGAAAAAAAACAAAGGAAATTCAATTTGACCCGACCAAAATACCTCGGGCAAAAAATAGCACGCTGGCGCAAAAGCGGCGTTTTCAGAGCCGTTTTATTGGTCACCATCGGTACGATACTTAGCGCCTGGCTCATTTTTACAATCGAACACGGTCGCAATCAAGAATTCTCGTCATTTTGGGATGGCGTTTGGTGGGTTCTGGTTACCATCTCAACGGTTGGCTATGGCGATATTGTACCGCATACATCGGGCGGAAGATTGGTAGCCATCGTAATGATGTTGTTTGGCATTGCCCTGCTTTCGGTTATTACGGCTACCGTGGCTTCGGTTTTTGTAACACAAAAAATTAAAGAGGGAAAAGGTTTGAAAGATATCAAATTCAAAGATCATCTGTTATTTTTGGGTTGGAATGCCCAGGCAGAAGAAATTTTAAACATATTAAGCCGACACCCAAAAAATTATTCGGGTATTGTGCTCATCAATCAATTGCCCGAAGATATGATTGTGGAACTACTTACGCGTTTTTCCGACTTAAACGTTAAGTTTGTTCGCGGCGATTTTACCAAAGAAATCGTCTTAAACCGGGCCGGGGTACGCAAAGCGCGAATGGCTTTGATCGTTCCGGACGAAAGCATTCCTATGGCCCCCAAAAGCGACGAACGCACTATTTTGGCCACGCTTTCTCTTAAAACATTAAATCCCAAAATCCGCGTAGTGGCACATGTAACGGATCGGGACAATGTGCCTCATTTAACCAAAGCCAAAGCGGACGAAATTATCATCAGCGATGCATTTACCAGCCATTTGTTGGCCAATTATGTAGTCGCTCCGGGAATTCCGCATCTTTTGGAACAATTAATAAGCGAAAACGGACAAACCCGCCTTGCCCAATATCCCGTTCCCGCCAAGCTAATCGGGCAAACCTACGGTCAGTTACAAACGTTAATCCAAAGTCAAAATCCGCAAAATATCCTTTTGGGTTTAAGCGAAAAGCGCGAGCTGTTCGACCTGAACAATTTGCTAAGTTCCGATTATTCCTATTTGGACGAATTCATTATGCGCAAATTTCAGGAGGCAGGCAGACAGGTTAATGAAAAACGGATTCAAGTACACTTGGCACCGTCGGCCGATACGCCGCTTACCAAACATCACTTTTACCTCATTCTGGAGAAAACCGACCATGAAAAAAAATGAAAATTACGCTTTTTTGGTCAATAAGCTGGATTTTTTTAAGAAAGTCCCGCTTTTTTACGAATTAAAAGAGGAGCAAATCAAACGCATTTTACAGGTAATGGAGGTGGAACGTTTCGCTGAAAATGAATACGTAATGCGCGAAGGAACGGTAGGCGACAAGATGTTCATTTTGCTTGAAGGCAGGGTAGAAATTTCCAAATCGCTCATTTTGCCGGAATGGTTGCCTGTTTACGACAAACAGGAAAAATCGCTACTGCATTTTTCGGACGGCGATCACCCTTTTTTCGGTGAAATGGTTATGTTGGGCGATACTTCGAAACGTTCGGCCAGCATTATTACCCAATCGCCCTGCATCTTGGCCAGCATAACCCGCAAAGCGTTTGAAAAGGTTGCCGAAAAAGATAAAGATTTGGGCATGCGTGTTTACCGAAATATGGCCGGCGAAATTGCCACCCGCCTGCGTCGTGCGAATAAGGATATTCTAAAATTGACAACGGCGTTGTCGATTGCCTTGGAGGGCTGAAAAGACGTGATGATCATCGGACGATATCGTTTTAAAAACGAGGTACATTATTACAATTACATCATGCAAAAATTTTTTCGGAAAACGCCTCCGATTCCGACTCATATTTATTTGCAGTTTGATGATGTTTCACCCGAACGCGCCACGGAACTAAAAAAACAAATTGCCGCCCATTGCCATTTTCCTGCCGTGTTAAATGTTTTGGCCAATGACGATAATCCCGACGTGCGCAATGCCGTTTACCAAACGTCATACTGGCAACTGGTCGGACGTTATCTGGATATTTTGGGATTTGGTAAGCGGGAACGCAAAGCCTTTGCCCGCAACGAAGACAAGCACAATATTTTCATCCTGCTTATGTTCGAAGACGATCAGGAAGTTTTTAAGGAAATTTTAAATAATCCCGCCATTTCTCTTACCATGCTGGTACGGTTTATTCAACTGCTGGAAAAACGCGGGCACGGCCGCAGAGATGAAATTTTTTTACACATGGCCCGTCAGGCACTGACACGTAAAAAAGATCAAATTATCAAACTTTCCATCCTGCAACGCCTTTTGCGTAATCCCAAATCTCAACGCAACATCGAATCCGTTCTGCCGTTTTTGATGGCTGAAGAATCATTATTAAAAAAAGCCGTGTTTAACGTGTTGCGCCGTATCGATCAGGAAGCATTAAAACGCATTGTGGTTACCGTCTTGAATCAGCGCAACTTTAAATCGCCGTTACAGCAATTCAAAGCTTTGTCTTTCCTTTTGGAAATCGTACAGAAACGTCGCGAAAGTAACAACTTGCGTTTTTCGCAGGATCCTCAGGTGTTCACCCCGCACAATGAATATTTGTGGAAATTACTCACACGCAAACGCTACAATCTTGTTAAAAACTGCGCCGATAATCCGGCCGATTTTGATAATATTTTGATTTTAACTTACTGCCATGTAGATCGCGATTCCCAATTGCGCAAGCTGGCGGCTAAAATTCTGACCGTGGAAGATATTCTGGAACTGGCAAACGATCTGACCACTCCGCGCAAAGTATTCAAAAAAATTCTGAATATTCTGGAAAACCATTACGACGAATCCGTGGTAAACAAAGTCATGGAATCGTACTGGCACGAAAGTCAGCGCCTAAAAGATGCTTTAAAAGAAATGGAACGGACGGTTCAGGCCTATTTTGATATTATTTTTCAATCGCTTGGCTACAATAAAATCAACGATTACCGAACGGTATTGGATACGTTAAGCTTTGCTTTAAAACAACTTAAAAAATTCGAACCGGAGTTATTGCAACGCATGGGCAGCGAATTGAATCAATTGGATGAAATTACCATGTCTATCGAGGCCATTTTCCGCGAATGGATGGATCAGGTGTATTACGTAACCGATGAAAAAACCCTTAGGGAACTGGAATACGTCAAAACGATTCTGGAAGAAGCCCTGAGCGTAAAGGATTTGACCCGTTTTGCCCTGCGCCCAGGCACGCCGGAAGATCTGGAATCGAATATTCGCATACGCGCTCATTTAATTTGGCGTAGCGCCCTAAGCCGCTATTTGGGACGAATTAAAGATTTATCGGAAATGCTGCAAAGAAAAATCCTGAAGCTGGCCCGTTACGTTTACCGCAATCACGGATTTGTTAAAGATTTTAAGGAAGCCATGCTGGAGATGGAACGGGAATACAAAGCAGAAGTCGGTTGCCAATTAGGTATTCCTTGCCGTCGGTGTACGCGACGCGGTTGTGCTTCCGAACGCTTTTTGCGCGAAACGCTTTTTTTGGCCGAAGAATTGCTCGATAATTTTTCGGACGTATTTTTAAACAAGCCCTCGCTTACCTCTTCGCCCAATTCAACCGAAACCGTTGGCCACAATTAATATTGCACATTATTGACGGATTTATTACAATTATTACAAAAAATGCCCGCCAAAACCGGGCCGATGTGCGGGAATGGTGGGCTTACGCATCATTGTTAAATCAAAGGAAAAAACGCATCATGATTCAACTACGCTGCACGCAAAAAATTTTAAAAAACTGGCAAATTAATTCCGATCAACTGGCAGACGTTAAAGGTAATTTGTCGCCGTTGGGCAATTGGTATGCCCACATTTTTACGCTGGATCGCCGCAAAGCCGTTATATTTGTCAACGAAAAAACGCTTACTTCCTTTATTGTGTACGGTGTTAAAAAGGGTGATCCGGCTAAACTAACGCGCGCTTTTTTAATCGGAGTTGCGCAGGTATTGCTGCTTTTGGGTATTACCAAAGACAAAGTGGCTCAAATTTTGACCCATTATCAGGAAATTGAATTTACCAAAACCGCAAGCCGCAGTGTTTTGGGGGTGGTAAACGATTTGATTAAACATTATCAAAAAAACGTAAAACTGAGAGGCGGGTTAAAGTATTCGGATATTGACGAAATCATTTATCTTACCAACACGTTGCCCCAACGCACGATCAATCGGCAAAAAACCATTGACTATTTACATGCTTTAATCGAAGAACATTTTTAGACCGGCCTAATTTTATGCGTCGCCTTTTAACGGGTAAGCCACGCGTGTATTTTTATTTATCCCCGAATCATACGTTCCAGTTCCTGCAGCAAATCTTCCAGTTGTAAATTGGCCTTTTCCCAACGTTGTTCAGCCAAAGCAATTTCTTGTTCCAAAGAAACATATCGCTGTTTTAGTTCTTTGGCGCGCTCCTGATTTTTATAGGTAGAGGGAGCCGCCAAGGTGCTTTCCAGTTCGCTTTTTTCCGCTTCCATTTTTTCGATGCGATCTTCCAGAGTTGCAATTTCTTCTTGCAAAGCACGGCGTTGTTTGCTAATGGCCTGACGTGCTTGCGCTTCCAAACGCTTTTGCTCTTTGCTTTTTTTGGACGTATTCGAAAAAAAACGTGTCGCTTTTTTATTCGCTACCGTTTTTTCTGTTTGTTCTTTGCTCCGTTGCATTTCCTTAAAACGCAAATAATCGCTGTAATTTCCTTCATACATGTGTAAATGTCCGTCGCGTAGTTCCAACACGCGCTTTACCAACTTATCCAAAAAATAACGGTCGTGCGAAATAAGCAGCAATGTTCCGTCATAATCTTTCAAGGCGTATTCTAATGCTTCCTTCGATTGTAAATCAAGATGATTGGTGGGTTCGTCCATGATTAAAAAGTTAGCCGGCGAAAGCAATATTTTGGCCAGCGAAACGCGCGCTTTTTCTCCTCCGGAAAGAACACTTATTTTCTTTTCCACCGTATCTCCGCTAAATCCGAATACTCCTAAGATGTCGCGCACCCTATTTTGAAATTCTGCGGCCGCCTGGGTTTGTACTTCATCGAATACGGTGTGCCGCAAATTTAAGGCATCTACCTGATGCTGGGCGTAAAATGCCGGCCGGATTCGCTCGCCCAGTTTTATGAGCCCCCGAATAGGTTGCAGTTCGCCCGTAATCAAACGGGTAAAAGTGGTTTTGCCCACCCCGTTTGGCCCGACCAGAGCCACCTTCTCCCCGCGGAACATATCTACATTAATATCTTTTAACAACCATTCGCGCTGATCGGGATATCGGAAGTACAGCCCGCGAATTTTTAACACTTCCTTAAAACCGGGCACGCTGGCTTTTATTTTAAACCGGATAGTTCTGGCCTCGTCCGGCGGTTCAATGCGTTGCATTTTTTCCAAACGTTTAATACGGCTTTGTACCTGTGCCGCCTTGGTTGCTTTGTAACGAAAACGGTCAATAAATCGCTGAATACGTTCCATTTCTTCCTGCTGCTCTTCCCATTTTTTGAGCAACCGCTGTTGTTCTTTTTGGCGTTCCCGTTCGTAAAAATGATAATTACCAGCGTAAACGGTCAAACGTCCGCGATTTAACTCGGCAATTTGCTGTGCCAAACGATCCAGAAAAAAACGATCGTGCGAAACAATAATCATACTACCGCTAAATGTACGTAAAAAATTTTCAATCCATTCCAGCGAAGGGATGTCCAAATGATTGGTGGGTTCGTCCAATAGCAACAGATCGGGCTTGATGAGCAGAATACGGGCCAAGTAGGCGCGCATGCGCCAACCGCCGCTAAAAGTATTTAACGGCCTGAGAAAATCGCGTTCTTTAAATCCTAAACCGGTTAAAATTTTTTTGGCTTGTGCTTCCAATTCGTAGCCTCCCAAAACGGTAAACCGGTCTTGCAAAGCACCGAGTTTTTCCAGCAAGGCGCTATCTTGCTCGTGCCCGTTGCTCAATTTATGCTGAATTTCCTGCATTTCCATTTCTATTTTTCGGATTTCGGCTTTGCTTTCCAAAACTGCGCCCAGTAACGTGCCGCGATCAAAGGGAAGCGCTTCCTGCGGTAAATAACCGATGCCGAAGTTTTTTGGTTTCTGAATAATGCCTTCCGCAGGTTTCAGTTCTCCGGCTAAAATTCGCAATAAGGTGGTTTTACCCGTTCCGTTTGGGCCAACCAAACCCAAACGTTGCCCGGGATTAAGCGATAAGTTAATACGATTCAAAAGAACCCGTTCGCCAATGGCATAGGATAAATTCCGAATTTGAAGCATGTTCTGTTTCCGATTCCAATCTTAATTAACCTTACAAATTGGGCATATTAAAAGCAAGGGGGCTACTCGTAACGCAAAGCATCGATAGGATTAAGCTCGGCGGCTTTACGCGCCGGTACGTATCCAAATATAATTCCCACCCCGCTGCTAACGCCAACGGCCAAAATAACCGACCACCAACTTACGGAGGTTTGCCAATTACTAAACAAAGTAACTCCGAAACTAAGAAGATAACCGAGCAAAATTCCCGCAATGCCACCAATCAAACTCAGCAACACGGCTTCCAGTAAAAACTGGCCCATAATATCTTTGCGCGTTGCGCCCAAAGAGCGCCGAATTCCGATTTCGCGCGTCCGTTCCAAAACAGAGGCCAGCATAATATTCATAATGCCGATTCCGCCGACCAACAGTGAAATTCCGGCAATGGTGCCCATGACCAAATTAAAAATTCGTTGTGTTTGCTCGCTCTGACGCAGCAATTGCTCGGGAACAATCATAGCAAAATCTTTTTGGGCGTCATGGCGACGCAACAAAATTTCTTCGATCAGCTTGGCCGTTTGTAAAATTTGTTTTTCATCTTTTACATGCACCACCAACTGTCCCAGCTCGCTTTCCTGAGTAGGGCGATCAAAACGGATAAACACCGTATTTAAGGGGGCAAAAATGTGATTATTAAAATTCACTTCCGTGGCCCCGGCCGTGCTTACGGGATGATGCTCCAAAACACCAATAACCGTAAACCAGACTCGGCCAATACGAATTTGCTTACCCAAAGGATTTGCAGCCAAAAACAGATCACGGGCTACCTCTTCCCCTAAAATGCAAACCCGCTGATAATTTCTGTTTTCATTGTCAGAGAATAACGTTCCGCCCGCCAGGCGCAAATGCATCATGCGAAAAAAGGAAGAAGTGGTACCGCTGAGTTGAATTTCTTTGGAACGCGTGCGATACATGACTTCGCTCTTGGTTTCGATTAATGGCGCAACCGCATCTACCGAGGGCAAAATGTTTAAAATAGCATTCACATCGTCAAAATGTAACGTGCCCACCGGAGTTCCCTCTCCCGCCACCGTATTTTGTGCATTACTACGCACGATAATGTTGTTTAACCCCAACGTTTTAATTTGCGCAAGGGTTTTTCGTCGCGCTCCTTCGCCAATGGCCAACATGGCAATAACTGCAGCCACACCAAAAATAATGCCCAACATGGTTAAAAAAGAACGCAGCTTATGTTCGGAAATACCTTGCATACCCATGCGTAGCAGCTCTTCGTCCACATGTAACACCTGACGAAAAAAGCGAGTACTCAAAAGGCGGTCGCCCCATGCCGACCAATTTATTTTATTTCTAAGCCTTAGGTTCATTATTTTTTACCTGGTTAAATGATTTTGTCTTTTTAATGCTTTTTTTTAGCCAATAATAATGATACGCTGGGTATTACGTTTTTTAGGTTTTGGCTTTTCTTTTTGCGGCTGCGTAGCGGGTTGGGTTCCAGAGGGGCGCAATTGAATGCGATCGCCCTCTTCCAATCCTTTTGTAACCACCACAAAATCGCCGTTCGATTCTCCGGTTTGAATAACCACCGGCTTTCCACGCTCATTGTACACAATCGATTTACCGCTTTTCAACTGCACAGCGTCAAGCGGGACGGTAAGCACATTCTCCAATTTGCGGGCAATAATTTTGCAGTGCGCGGTCATGCCCGGCTTTAACTGAGGATCTTCTTGGTTGATTAGAACCTCCACGTCAAACACATTTTTATCCGATTCGCGGTCTTTGTGGGCCAAGGTAGCCACTTCCGAAACCTTACCCGTAAAAACCGAATCTTTAATCGCATCCAGACGAACTTCGGCATCTTCGCCCTTTTTGACGCGCGAAATTTCAATTTCATCGATCGTGCCCACCACCTTCATACGGTTTTGGCTGGGAATTTCGATCAAAGCCTGACCGCGCCAAGGAGTGTAGCCGATTTTCAATTTGCTCATTTGGCCGCCATCCCACACCTTTTTGTAAACCACCAAACCATCGGCCGGAGAAGTTAACGTTAGTTTTTTCAGATTTTCTTCGGCTTGTTGCATTTTTAACCGTGCCTGTTCTACTTCAAGCTCGGCCTGGCGCAGTTTGGCCGCATTGATTTTTTCGAGAGACTTTTTCCGTTCCAACAAACGTCGGTACGACAATTCGGCTTTCTTCAGATTCAATTCTATTTCCAGACGCTTGTTTTCCGCCTCGTACACAGCATTCTTGGCCCGCAAGCGTGCCTGTTCCAAAGAATACCCTTCCATTTTAATATCGCTCTCCAAATCGGCCATCTGATTCTGAATATCCGCTTTGGTACTGGCCAAAGAGGCCAGGGCCGTTTCATACTTATTTTTGGCCTCCTGTAATTTCTGCACCTGTTCCGAGGTATCGAATTGAATGAGAAAGTCGCCCTTTTTAACCACCGTTCCTTCCGGTACCATGCGCACAATACGAATATTGCCCCATAAATTGGAAGGTGCTTTTACAATGAACGATTGTACGGCCTGCAATTCACCGTCCATTGGTACATCAATAATCAACTCGCCGCGCTTAACCGTAAAAAGCAAGGCATCGGGCTGACCGGGCCAAAACCAATAGGCCAAAAGCAACAACAAAAATAAAATAGCAATCGTTTTCCATTTATGCTTTTTTAACCGCAGCCCCCAAATGGTTTGTTTTCCCATCATAATTCCTGAATTATAGTTTTTATTTACCCAATTAACAACCCGTAAACTCATTTTTCCGGAGTTTAACCGTAAAAACAAAATACAAGCTAATCACGTAAAATCATTCCCGCTTTAAGCGCCCCTTTTACAAAAATAAAACCATTGTTCAGGCGCACCGGATTAACCGAAATTTTTTCTCCTTTTTCCGAAATAACCAACCAACGGTTGTTTTGATGTTTAAGACACCATTCGGGAATTTTAAAAACATTGTGCAACGTATCGGTTACAATGGTCGCCTTTACCGACAGCCCCGGTTTTAAACGGTAATTTTGTCCCCCGTCCAAATACGCATCGGCTTCATAAGCTTTTACGGTTCCGTCTTCCTTAACCAAATCCGCAATTTTGGCAATTTCGTGAATGGTAGCCGTAAAGGTCGTATCTGGGTAGGCATTAACCACCAAACGTACTTTTTGCCCGCGTTTCAGTATTTCGCGATCCACTTCGTTAATCATCAGCAAAGCCATCATTTTGCTTAGGTCGGCCACTTGCATAACCATTTGTCCGGGATAAACGGTTTCTCCCTCGCGGATCTGCCGGGCCATGCCTCGGGCATTTCCGTAAACGGCAATGCCGCTTTGTCCGGCAACAAGGGTCATTTCTTTTAACATGCTGGCAATGCGTTTTACTTCACCTTGCGCATGATCAATCTCTACCAATTGTAAATGGTATTTGGAGTTATTAATGATTTTTTGCGCGGCCAATTTTTTTTGCGCCTTTTGCAGTTCCAAAGTCGATTTTTTAAGCTGCAGTTTCAAACTTTGTTGCATAACAGTCGATTCGTAAACGGCATCGGCCAAGCGCGCACTATCCAATTGAAATTGCATGCGCATGGATTGAATATTATCCTGCTGATTACGCAAGCTAAGGGCATTTTCTTCTTCAATTTGAATAAGCTTTTGCCGTGCTAAGGCCAACTGTGCTTTGGCCTCTTGCAATTTTCCCAGCACCGGTGTAGGATCAAATTTAACCAGCGTATCACCGGGTTGCACAAAATGCCCTTCCGGAATCAAATAAATAATGCGATATTCCAAATTCCAATGGGAAGGTGCTTTTACAGTTTGTGCATTAATCGATTCCAAAATTCCGTTTTCGGTTATGACCACCAAAGAATCGCCCGATACGCGATTGGCTGTTTGCCGGTTATCATTGTGAATATTCTTACAAGCCATAAGGCCTAACGTAAAAATCAAAAATGCGAAAACAGAACGAAATGTCGGCATAAACGAAACCATAATCCTAATGATTTTTTATTTGCAGAAATAAAAAATTTTCATATTTTATTATAAACATTCTCAGAAAAACAAACAGGAACGTGCTATGTTTTCGGACAGACTTGCCTTTTTATTTTCTCTCTCATTTTATTGAATTTCCTAAATTTTACCTTTGAAAACAACTTTTGTTCACACCAAACCATACAGGAGGACGTTCTATGAAAAAATTAGAGGGTGAAGTGTTTTATCCGTCTCGGGAAATTATCGAACAGGCCAATGTAAAAGAATACGATTCTCTATACGAGCGTTCCATTAAAGATCGGGAAGGCTTTTGGGCCAAAGAGGCGGAAAAACTGGAATGGTTTAAAAAATGGGATAAAGTTTTGGACGATAGCAACAAGCCGTTTTACAAATGGTTTGTGGGCGGTAAATTTAATATTGTACACAACGCCATAGATCGGCATCTAAAAACCTGGCGTCGCAATAAACTGGCCTTAATTTGGGAAGGCGAGCCCGGCGATATACGCACGTTTTCGTATCATGCGCTAAATCGGGAAGTAAGCACATTTGCCCGCATTTTGCACAGCATGGGCGTACGTAAAGGCGACACCGTTACCATTTACATGCCGCAAATTCCCGAGCTTATGTTTGCCATGTTGGCCTGCGCCAAAATCGGTGCGGTACACAGCGTGGTTTACGGAGGCTTTAGCGTCGAAGCCCTGGCTGAGCGTATTGCCGATGCGCGCAGCCGGGTGGTTGTAACAGCCGATGGCGGTTTTCGTCGCGGTAAAATTACTGATTTGAAGAAAACCGTAGACGAAGCCATTAAACGTTCACCCACAGTAGAAACCTGCGTGGTGGTTAAACGCACCGGACACGAGGTCTATATGGAAAGCGGACGTGATTTTTGGTACCACGATTTGCAGCAATTCCCCATCGCCTGCCCGGACGGTGGCGATTGCAAAACGGAAGTTATGGATGCCGAAGATCCGCTATTCATTTTGTACACCTCCGGAACCACCGGCAAACCCAAAGGTCAGGTTCACACACATGCGGGTTACGCCGTTTACACCGCCACTACCCATCATTACGTTTTTGATATCAAAGAAGAAGACCGTTGGTGGTGCGCGGCCGATCCGGGCTGGATTACCGGCCATTCCTACATCGTTTACGCGCCATTGATCAACGGGGCAACGGTTATGATGTACGAGGGCGCGCCCAATTATCCTTACCCCAATCGCTGGTGGCAAATGATCGAAAAATTCGGCATTAATATCCTGTATACATCACCTACCGCCATTCGCGGACTAATGCGTTTTGGCGACGACTGGCCCAGACGACACAATTTAAACTCGTTGCGCCTGCTGGGTTCGGTAGGAGAGCCGATTAATCCGGAAGCCTGGCGTTGGTATTATGAGGTTATCGGAAACAAACGCTGCCCGATTATGGATACCTGGTGGCAAACCGAAACCGGCGGTTTTATGATTACTCCGCTGCCTATTACGCCGCTAAAACCGGGTTCGGCAACCAAACCGTTTTTCGGTAATGAGGTAGCTGTTGTTGACGATGAAGGAAACGAAGTGGCATCTGGCGAAGAAGGTAAATTAGTCATTAAAAATCCGTGGCCCGGCATGGCTCGCACCATTTACGGCGATCCCGATCGTTACGTGCAAACCTACTGGAAAGATTACGAGAAACAAGGCTGGTACAAAACCGGCGACTCTGCCCGTATCGATAAAGACGGTTACGTGTGGATTATTGGGCGCATCGACGATGTGATTAAGGTAAGCGGTTATCGTTTGGGTACGGCAGAGATCGAAAGCGCACTGGTTAGCCATCCTGCCGTTTCCGAAGCCGCGGCCATCGGTTTGCCCCACGAGTTAAAAGGGCATGCGATTCATGCTTATGTTATTCTTAAACATGGCGTAACCGCTTCCCCGCAACTTGAGCAGGAACTTAAAGATCATGTGGCCAGCGAAGTGGGCCCCATTGCCCGCCCGGAAAGCATTAAATTTGTAGACAGCCTGCCCAAAACGCGCAGCGGTAAAATTATGCGCAGGGTCCTAAAAGCTCAGGCACTCGGTCAGGACGTGGGTGATTTAAGTACGCTGGAAGATTAAATTTTTGCAGCACACGGCAAACTCCCGTGGGTAAAATGCCACGGGAGTTTTTTCTTACCGCAGGTACACTCTGCTTTTTACACCCGAATCTATTTACTCCTTAACAGCTTTCCTAACTCCGCGGCCTTCGTAACCGGCAGCGAACAGGTTTGTCCGCGGCACACATAAGCGGTTGGCTTGCCATCAATGGCTTTGCGGTTTCGTAGCAAAGGGTTGCCCAAGTGGGATGTCGTATTATTTTCCGAAGCGATTATCACAACTTTATCGGGTATATAATGGTTAAATACCTCTTGCAATAGCGGCAAACTCGGCACATCTTTATTCGGAAAAATGACTACCTCCACCGGTTGCCACAAATAAAAATCCAATGTCTGTAAATAAGTAGCAAAGCCGTAAGGATTGCTAAGCGCTTGCGTGCCGTACTTTTTAAGCAAAGCTTCGGCTTTTGGCAAAAGAGAAGGCGTATTAGCCAGGGCCTGCAAACGCAATTGATTTAAAATCATTACCGATGTAGCCGAGGGCAAAGAAGCATCTTGCTCGCTTTTCAAATGACCCGAAACGGCTCTTTGTTTTGGACCGACCAAATAATAGCCTCCGTTTTGCTTATCGTAAAAATCGGCATTCGTTATGTCTGCCAATTCCTGTGCCCATTGTAAATAAGAATCATCGAAAAGAGCCTGATAGGCGTCAATCAACCCTTGAATCCAATAAGCATAATCATCGACAAATGCCGGTATTTTACTCTTACCGCGACTAAACACGTGCCTTAATTTACTGTGATGCCAAAGATGAGCACGCATAAAATTGATATTTTTGCGTATTGCGTCGGCATATAAAGCCTGGCCTGTTACTTGATAGGCATGTGCAAAAGCGCTTAACATCAATCCGTTCCAGGAAACTAAAATTTTGTAATCCAACCGCGGGCGCATACGTGTGGCACGCCGTTTAAACAGTTTTTGTTTGCCCTGCTCAATTATTTGCTCTGTCTCTTGTTCGGATTTGTTACATTCTCGGGCCACTTGAGCCAGAGAACGATTTACAAACAAAATATTGTGACCTTTGAAATTTCCCCTGTCGGTAACGCCAAAATACCGACATACCATGGTACCGTTCTCATTGCCTAAAAGTTGTAAAATTTGCGCTTTGTCCCACAAATAGAACCGTCCTTCTTCACCTTCGCTGTCCGCATCAATACTGCTGTAAAAGCCGCCGTTACGGGGATCGGTTAATTCCCGCAAAACAAAAGATAAGGTTTCTTGCGCAATACGCAGGTAAAAAGGATTTTGTGTTATTTGGAAAACATCAAGATACAAATGTACCAATTGTGCATTATCATAAAGCATCTTTTCAAAATGCGGCACCATCCAATGGGCATCAACCGAATAGCGCGCAAAACCGCCGCCAAGCTGATCGTAAATACCCCCGGAGGCCATGCGTTGCAAAGTTTGCTCCGCCATTTGCAAGTATGATGAATTCTGGGTATGAGCATAGTAACGCAAAAACAATCGGAACACCTCGCAGGCAGGAAATTTAGGCGCACCGCCCAAACCGCCATTTTGCGTATCGTAAAACCGCACAAGCTGTTCGACCGCATTTTGCCAGTTCTTTCGGTCGGGAATGGCCGTGCCCTGCGCTTCGTCCGCGGGAGGGAGCAACATGCGTTTTATTTTTTCCACATTGTTTGCCAACTCGGTTTTATTATGATGATAAAAGTCGGCTATTACCGGCAATATTTTTTTAAGACCTGGTTTGCCGTACCGATTTTCAGGCGGGAAATACGTGCCGCCGTAAAAAGGTTCGCCCTGCGGGGTTAAAAAAACCGTTAACGGCCACCCGCCGGAACCGGTGGTCATTTGCACAAAACGCATGAATTTTTGATCGATATCCGGACGTTCTTCGCGATCAACCTTGATATTCACAAACAAACGGTTCATCAATCGGGCAATTTCTTCATTTTCAAACGATTCCTTTTCCATCACATGGCACCAATGACAGGATGAATAGCCGATGCTCAAAAAAATAGGCTTGTCTTCTTTTAAGGCCAAAGCAAGCGCTTTGTCTCCCCAGGGATACCATTCCACCGGATTATATACGTGCTGTAACAGATAGGGACTGGTTTCATCTATTAAATGATTGATTTTGGAATGCATGATTTCCTCGTTTTGTGTGTGGCAAGCGCTAAAAATAATTAACCCAAACAATAAGCCCCAAACCGTAAATACGCTATCGAACGATCTCGGTTTATTCGGCCGCAATTTAAACTCCTTCGGCGCATTTGTGTTTTTCGATTCAAGTTAGGAAACGAAAGGGAAGAAACTAAAATTCCACGCGCTTTAAACGGTTTAAAGCCCAATACAAAAATAAAGGTAGATGTACTTTAAAGGAAAGTTTATTGTGCAGGGTTAAAAAGCAAGATTATTTAATCAATAATAATTTACCTAATACGTTCTTTTTGTTTACCTGCAAACGATAAAAATACCAACCACTGCCAACCGGTTGTCCGTTCCTGTTACGAGCATCCCATTTAATGCGGTATTGCCCAGAGTTTAATGTCCCGACAAACAATGTTTTTACTTTTTGTCCCAGCATGTTAAAAAGTTCGAGCTTTACCTGCGCAACCTTTACGGATAAGGGAACGGTAAATCGAATCCAAGTTTCACTATTAAACGGATTCGGATAATTAGATAACTTAAATTCGCTAAAAGATTTTTGCAGGGCAATCGGACTCTTTTCTATGGCGCTGGCCCCGGACGAAACGCCCAACGTAAAACGAGAATATTTGTGCAACTGAGAGGTTACGTCCGAAATCAAAATTTCCTTTTTGACCGTATCGACTACCTGACCGACCGTTTGCAAAATTTCCCATTCTCCTGAAACTCCGGCCGTATCGTTCCAGTAACAAAAACGTAGGCTGCTCTCATCGGCGGCCAAATTTTTCCATTCCGGAATACTATCGTATTTGACTACCAGGCTGGCATTGTATTCGACGGCCTGCGAAACCAGCGTGTAAAAACCGCGCGAGGCTACTTTTTTTAAACCGGCTTCAAAGGCAAGGCTGTCCGGGGTTAAACCATGATTGAAAAACGAAGAGGTTACTCCACCGGGATAAGGTGCCTGATATTTAATAAGCAATTGTCCCTGATTAAAACGTACTGTGTCCGGATCTCCGGCAGCCACGGCCTGACTTTCGGCCAAATCGTTTTCCCACCAGGCCAAAGTAGAGGCATCCTGAGCTGTTCCGATCAGATCCAAATCGCCATCGCCATCCAAATCATTGGCGCAAATAAAATAAGCGTAAGTAAAGGCGTTGTCGATTACAAAACGGGTAAAATTTTCATTACCATCGTTCAAATACCAATAAACTGTGTTATCATTATCTACGGTCAGCGCAATATCCATATCACCGTCACCATCCAAGTCGGCAACGGCTAAATGTCTGGGGCGATTCAAATTTTGATCGATGGTAATGCGGACGCCAAAATTACCGGTGCCGTCATTGGCCCACCAATCGAGCGTTTCGGTTTTGTAACCCACAGCCACCAAATCCACAGATTTATCACCATTTAAATCCACGGCCTGAACGTCGTTGCCGCCGTAATAATTTACCAATTGTTGTTGCAAGGAAAAAGTGGTATCCGGCTGCTGTGCCCACCAGGTTAAATCTTCACCATCTTGAGCAACGGCCGAATAATAGTCCAGCCAAGAGACGGGAGCCACATCGAAAAGGCCGTCGTTGTTAAAATCGGCAATTCCGAATGCGGCCGGGGATGAAATTTGCGTAATCAGTTTATTTTGAAAAATTGCGGTATCCGCAACAGCCAAATTTTTAAAAAAACGAACGGAATCGGTTACCACACCCAAGTCGGGACCGCCGTAATCGGCGTCATCGCCAAAACCGTCTAAAATATCTGCATGTCCATCACCGTCAAAATCCAAAATACAAACTTCGTAATTATCCGGAGCAGGACCGCCAATTTCTGTACGGGTCCAACGAATATCTAAAGGCGTGCCACTGTTTTTGTACCAAACCAAAGGGATCGAATCCGAGCGGCTTCCCACCACAACATCGGGAAATCCGTCGCCGGTCAAATCGCCAACGGCTACTCCTCGGGCACTGGTCAATTTGTAATCAATGACGTAATCCGTAAAATTTTGGTTGCCGTCATTACGCAACCAAATCACATTGGCCTTGGTGGAATCTTCCGCCCGATCGGTTTCTGGATTGAGCGTAATAACCAAATCACGTGCCCTTCCGCTATCTCGGTCGATATTGGCCACCGCTACTTTTTTAATGCCAATTAAAGTATCGGCAATAATGTGTTTTTGCCAGGTAATTGGCGAAGTTTGCGCCATGAGCGCAAGCGGCAGGATAAGCAGAAGGATCATTCGTTTTACGTACATGCGATTCCTTAAAAATTTATTGATTAAACAAGTATCACATTTTTAAGATACAAATTTAAATTATCCGCACTGTGATATTCATTACATTCCCGTAAAGATGCGGTTTTCGGCTGCTATTTTCCGGTAAAAAACATGCGCCAAAAATCGGGATGCAGCCAAAAATATGGCGAAACGGTTTGGCCGTATGCTCGAACAAATAAAGCGGCTGTTAATCCTTGCTTTTGCATGCGGTTAAACAAAAAATTCGTTTTACCTTGCGAACGCAACAATCGGCGCAGATATTCACCTGTTTTAAAACCGGGCAAAAGTTGCTTTTGCCACCAAGTGTCGTAATAGGCCAAAGCCCGAACCGACCAATCCCCTTGCTCCACGGCGCGGACAATAATAGTAGCCGCCGACATTCCGCTTAGCACGGCCGCATAAACTCCGCCGCCCGTTGCCGGGTTTACAAAGGATGCCGCATCGCCGATGGCTAAAAATCCGTCGCTTGCCCGTTTACCGACTACAGTTCCCAGAGGTAACGGCGCTCCGCTGTAATGATCTTCGGGTACGGCATTTTTCAATATTCGACGTAACCTACGGTTATCATAAATAATTCGGTCGAAAAGTGTTTGCAACGGTTTTTCTTTTTTTTGCTGTACGGAACGCTGTTCGACCATTATGCCTACATTTGCCCGATGCTCGCTAACTGGGAACACCCAGGCATACCCTGGTAACAACCGTTTGTCATAGATGATGTTAACTTCATTCCGAAATGGTCCGCCCGTAAAATACTGACGTAATCCCCAAAATCGGTGCAATTTATCCACTTTTAAATTTAATACTTGGCGACGTAACAGCGAAGTAGCTCCGTCGGCGGCAATAAGAATATCGGCATGTAAACGTTTTTCCTGCCCGTTGCGTGTGTGGCGCAACACCACCCGCCATTTATTGCCGCTGCGTTGTACATCTACGGCTTTAAAAGACGTGAACACGTCTTTTGCCTGTTCGCTTGCTTTTCGAAACAAATAGTGGTCGAATTGGGTGCGCGGAATACAAAAACTTTTTGCCGCTTTGCCTTTGGCCCCGCCAAAAACCACCCGCTGGTCTTGCGGGCCGGACAACGCCATACCGTAAATAGGAAAACCCAATGCCTTAATTTCCTCGGTATTTAATCCGAGCCGCGAAAGCAAAACGAACACTTTGCCGGGAATGCCGTCTCCGCAAACTTTTTTTCTGGGGAATTCGGCTTTTTCGACCAGCAGGGCATGGTAGCCCGATTGTGCAAGTTGCAACACGGCGGCACTTCCGGCCGGTCCGGCGCCGACAACGACGATGGTCGGTTTTTCACGATTCGCGCTCAAGACGATCTTCCTAAAATAGATTTGAACCTTGCAAAAGCCTTGCGATCAATCCCGTAAACGGTTACCAGATAAATCAAAATACCCGTTACCACCAAAATAAACAAACGAATTACGGCGGGCCAATGTTGAATTCCCGTTAACCTTAATCCCAAAAGAATGCCAACCATTGCAGCCGTGGCAAATGCAGGAGTTCGCACCAATTTAAACCATTCCAAAATACTTAGGCGAATCATACGCAAACTAGCCATAAGGGCAATGCCGACAAAAAAGAGCAGAACCAACGCGATAAACGTAACCACCACTACAAGTCCCTGCCGGTAAACTAAAAACAGAACAAAGCTCAACATGGCAAAATAAATAAGATTAATCAGCAGTTCCCACTGGGGTTTACCTTTGGACAAAAAAACCACACTGGTAGTCACCCAAATAGAACGGGCCAGCCCCACTACGGTTAAAATTTCCAAGACGGGAACTAATGCTTGCCATTTGGGCCCGTAAAAAACAGACACAAATTCCGGAGCCACCAACGCCATACCGGCAAAAACAGGAAATACAAGCAAAGCCAATCCGCTTACTGTATCTTTGTACAACTGCTGATACTGGGGTAAGTTGTCTTGAAGTTTGGAAAACGCGGGGAACATAACGCGTAATATATTTTTGGAAATACGCTGAACCGGAAAATCGACCAATTGGTAGCCCACCGAATAATACCCCAATGTAGCCGAACCCATAAAACGTCCGATAATGGCATTAGGCAAATTTATATTCAAATATCCGACAACACGACTAGCCAAAACCTGACTACCGAAAGCGGTTAATTCCTTTAACCGGCCAAATTGCCAGGCAGGGGGCAGCCACTGGCGGGCAACCACCAGAGTTAGCAAAGTAAGCGTTAGCTCCTGCCCCAACAGGCCAAATACAAAACTCCACACCCCGAATCCGCTTAAAGCAAATCCCATAGCCAGCGCTCCGTATACCAACACCGAAGCCAGCCAAATAAGCCCGATCGCTTTAAACCGCATTTTTCGCGTAAGTTGAACATTTGGTATGGCTCTTAGGGCAAACAGAAAAAAGATGGTCCCCAGAACACGCAAAATACTTTTTAGACGGGCGTAATGGAAAAAGACCGCGATATAAGGAGATGCAAAATAAATGGCAACAAAAAAAACCGTGGCACTAAGCAAAAACACCGTTTGCGCACTTTGTAACTGAATTTTTTGTAGTTCCTTTCTTTGGATAAGAGCGGAACTTAGGCCCAGATCGAACAGCACAAATGTTAACCGCGTAAAAATAAAGGCGACACCGATAATCCCAAAATCGGTCGGCGTTAACAACCGGGCCAATACAAACGTAAACAACAATTGCAACATACGGGACAAAACTTCCGTACCCACTTGCCATTTAATGCCCCGCGCCGACTTTTCTCGAATATTCGCAACAGAAATTTTTTTCACCATGCCTGCCTATTCTGAAAACCGTAATTTCGATGATTTTGATATCGACCGAAGTTGGTTTCTTTTTAGGAAATAAAACCGTATGTTCCTTTTGCGCTATTACACCTTTCTTCATTAAATTGAAAACGGTAAGGCAAATGCCCGAAAATAAACATTTCCGATGAACCGGCGTTTAATACAATAGAATTTGGAATTGCAATCAATTTTTTGTACACTATTCAAGATAAATCTGACGGATGCGCAAAATGATTTTAAACAAACGATTGATTTGCGTTGAAATTCCAATCAAAGCGATGAACAGGACCACCTTTGGAAGAAGAACAATTAAATTTTCGTACAACACTTTACTTCAAAAAATACGATATTAACTTTTTACCGATAAAAAGTAAAATTTAACAGGATGAAAAAACAATGTTAAAAAAATGCCTTCTTGCTTTTTGGGTGATTCTGTATTGCTTGCCATTAACCGCTTTGGCTCAAAAATCGGATTATGACATACTGCTGGACGATGCCAGAGAACAAATGGCTCAATACTACTGGCAACAAGCAGAAGAAACGTTGCACAAAGCCATCAAAATCAATCCGGATCGCACCGAAGCTTACTTAGAATTGGGCAAGCTGTTAATGCGCGAACAAAAATGGCACGACGCCAAACCTTTCATTAACAAGGTCATTAAAAAGGAACCCGACAACATCGAGGCACATTATCAGATGGCCATTGCCGATCGGCAAGATGCCATAGGTCGGGATCAAATATGGATGCGCATAATGTGGAAAAATTCCAAAAAGCATTTTCTCAAAGTCATTGCCTTGGATTCTACCTATAAAGAAGTATTTGATGAATTTGCCAAATTAAAACTTCAGCAAGAAGAATACGAAGACGCCATTAATTTATGCCAGCGGCAGTTGCGCATTAAACCCCAAGATACCAAAGCCGGCTACGATATTTTTCAGTTTTACGATGCTTTTTTGTATCATGGCGGAGAGACAGGCCTATTGCAAATAAAAGACATGGATAGCTACCAAATTCAATGGCTAAAAAAACGAAACGGCCCTTACGACCGCTATTTTTTAGGCGAGAAATATCGCCGGTTGGGTGAATTTAAAAAGGCAGATTCCATATTTCAGCGCTTGTTGGTAGAGTATTTGCCCTACCCCAAAGTTCCCGTTTATCTATCGTTGGTACGCTTGTATTACGAAACCAATCGCCCCAAAATAGCCGAAAAGATGTACTGGAAGGCGGTTGACAGCGTAACCGAATATTGGGAAATGCGTTTTTTGTTTGATGACATCAAATACCTGATGACCGATAAAGATTTAACACGACGTTTTTCATCTTTGCAGGCCGTCAAAAATTTTTACCACGAATTTTGGAATAAACATAACCCTTTGGGCAGTTTGCCCTACAATCCCCGACTGGAAGAACATTACAAACGCCTTATCAAGGCCGAAAAAGACTACATTTACGATCGACCGCGTTTGCCCATTAACGATCCTGATCGTTTAACGGTTCTTAAGTTGCCGCAAGTTGTTTTGCGCAATACCAAATTTAACGACAAAGGTTTGGTGTACATCCGTTACGGCCCACCCGATGACCGCGCCGTTTCGCTAAGCGACGGAATGAAATCCAACGAATCGTGGCTTTATTACGCCACACCCTACAATCCCAAATTAATTTTTCATTTTGAGATTGCCGAACATGCCCCTCCGGGCGACTGGCGTTTGGTAGCCGTACCCAGCGATCGCCGCATGTTAGATGCCCGGATGGGATGGGATCCATTGCTGGACCGCTACATGATGGCCCACAACGAATTGGAAGCCCATGCTGCCTTAAGCGAACTGCGGCTGGAAGCCCAAAAAACCATCCCCGCAGCCATGGAACGCGAACGCCCGACTTGGAGCGATTCGTTAAAACCTATTAAATTAAATCTTTTTGCTGCGCGTTTTCGTTCGGCGGATTTGAAAAACGACTACTTGGTATGGATGGGTATCGACTTAAAATCCATTGACACAACAAAATCTGTTAACGACACTATTCCTTTAGAAGCGGGAATTGCCTTTTACGATTCGAGCTGGAACGAATTAAGGAAAACCATCGAACACGTTTCCTATTATTCCGGCGATACGGTGCACATTAGTCACAACGAATATATTTTACCGTTTTCCTACGAAAGCAAGCAAAACAAACTTTACGTTTCTACCCATGTGCGCAGCTTAAAAGGCAACCAATTAGGCGGCTACAAATTCGCTTTAAAATACGATCCTCTGCCACCCAAAAAACTGGCCATTAGCGACTTGGTTTTGGCGTACAATGTGCAACCGTCGGATAAAAAGTCGCCATATTCGTTTCATGATTTGCAAATTATTCCCAATCCCAGCATGAAATTCAAAAAAGGAGAACTGGTTTACATTTACTTCGAACTGTACAATCTGGGACTAAAAAAAGGAAACACCCGGTACCATGTGGAACAAACGGTACGCCCTTTAAAAACCGGAAATATTTTTACCAACTTCAAACGGCTATTGGGTATTGGCACTAAAGAAATTTCAATAACGCGGGATCAGGTAGGCGCTTCCAGAATGGCTTCCGAATATGGCGCCTTTGATTTTTCGGCTTTGCCAACAGGGAAAAAGGAATTGATTATTACGGTTAAAGACGAAAATACGGGACAAAAAGTAACCAAATCGGTTCATTTCGAACTGGTAGACTAACGGGGAATTGCGTAGTCTTCCCCCTTAAAGTACAAAGACGGTACCTACGCATTTAAATTTTAACAACGAAATTTTTATCGGATGCTCGCAGACGTTTATTTTATTTCGCCTGTCGGTCTGCTCAGGTTAATCGCAAGTGAGGGTTTTTTAACCGGCATACAATTCACCCATATCCTGGGCCCGACCCAAAGCGAATCGGCAGTGTTGCAAATGGCCGTAGAACAACTGAAAGCCTATTTTTCCGGCAAGCTAAAAACGTTTACGGTACCTTTAAACCTGCAAGGAACGCAGTTTCAAAAACAAGTTTGGGAAGCTTTGCGTCAAATTCCGTTTGGGCAGGTTGTCAGCTACAAGGATATTGCCGATGCCATTGGCCATCCCAAAGCCATTCGTGCAGTTGGACAGGCCAACGGCCGGAACCCCATTCCCATTATTGTTCCCTGCCATCGGGTTATTTTGGCTAACGGGAAATTGGGCGGTTATAGTTCCGGCGTGTTGCGCAAAAGATGGCTATTGGAACACGAAGGTATTAAAATCGGCTAAATTTTTGCCTTTCGCCCAATCCGAAGGGAGATGCGCAGTGTATTTTACCCGAAAGCCAAAGGCGGTGTTCACAGAGTATCTTCAAATTTCGAGGGCAGAATCAATTGGCTTGACTTCATGCTATTAAACCTCTAAATTAACCGTTCTGCTATGGGGCTATAGCTCAGTTGGGAGAGCGCTGCACTCGCATTGCAGAGGTCAGCGGTTCGAATCCGCTTAGCTCCACGTTGCCAGGTCCCGCGCAATAGGGCGGCACCGAACCCCGTCAGGTCCGGAAGGAAGCAGCGGTAAGTGCTTAACCTATGTGCCGCGGGCTCACCTGGCAATTTTATTAACCTTAATTTATCGATAAGGTTTGGTCGGCATGTCGTATGTTGTTATTGCCCGTCGTTGGCGCCCTCAGCAATTTGAAGAAGTAATAGGGCAGGAACATGTTTCCCGCACATTGGCAAATGCCATTGCCAATAATCGCATTGCACACGCTTATATTTTTTCCGGGCCGCGTGGCGTAGGTAAAACGACCACGGCCCGTATATTGGCCAAAGCGGTTAACTGCGAAAAAGGGCCCACCCCGACTCCTTGTAACCAATGCGCCTCATGCAAAGCCATTACGCAGGGTAATTCCTTGGATGTGGTAGAAATAGACGGTGCTTCCAACCGCGGTATTGACGAAATTCGCAATTTGCGTGAAAAAATTCGTTTTGCTCCGGCCATGGGCAAATACCGCGTGTACATAATTGACGAAGTGCACATGCTCACCAAAGAAGCTTTTAACGCTTTGCTCAAAACATTGGAAGAACCTCCGGAACATGTGATCTTTATTTTTGCCACTACCGAAATTCATCGCGTTCCGGCAACCATTCTTTCCCGCTGTCAACGATTCGACTTCCGACGCATTGCCGTACGCACCATAATGGAGCATTTACAACATATTTGCCGAGAAGATAAGATTGAAATCGAAGAAGAAGCGTTGTTGCAAATTGCCAAAAAGGCAGACGGTTCCATGCGCGATGCCGAAAGCATTCTGGATCAAATCATTTCCTATGCGGGCAACAAAATTTCCTTTGAAGATGTGGTTCAGGCTTTGGGGGTTATTCATCAGGATGTTTATTTTACCCTGACCGAGCAAATTAAAAACAGCGCCATTAAGGACATCATTCTCTCGGCCAATACCATTTTCGAAACCGGCCACGATTTAAATGAATTTTTATTGGGTTTCGAAGAGCATTTACGTAACATTTTGGTCGTCAAATCCACCGGATCGACCGAACTTATCGACACCTCGGAAAATTATCTTGAGCGCTACAAACAGTTGGCCGTCGATTTTTCGGAAAACGATTTAGTTGGTTACTTGCAAATTGTAGGCGATACGCTAAATGAAGTAAAATCGAGTCAACAGCCTCAATTAAAATTTGAATTAGGCTTGGTAAAGCTGGCCAAAATGCCTAAAACCGTTCAAATCGACACACTTTTGCAAAGCATTGAGCAACTAAAAAAAAAAGCCGTTAACAACATAACTCCCCAGCCGCAAGCCGCAGGGAACCCCGAGGCACACCCCACTGTATTAGATATGCAATTCATCAAAAGTCAATGGAGCACTTTGGTGCAGCAAATCGGCCGAAAACGCGCATCTTTGGCTGGCATTCTTGCGCAGGCAAAAATCGAAAGCTTTGACGGCCACACCCTTACTTTGTTGTGCAGTGAACAAGGCGAGATTATTGAAGCTCAAAAAGATTGGCCGGAAAAATTTTTGACGCAAGCACTGGGGCACCCCATTCGTTTGCAGATTCGCATTCAAAAAAAAGCCTCGGTAAAAAACAAAACCATTAAAAACCAGGGCAAAAAAGAGATCATGGAAAAAATCAAAAATGCCTCGGACACCATGCGAAAATTGGTGGATGAATTCGGTCTGGAAATAATTTAATTCAGGAGATTTCCCATGTTCGATATGAACAACATTTTAAAACAGGCACAAAAGCTTCAGGAAGAAATGAAAAAAATTCAGGAAACTCTGGCTTCCATCACCGTAGAAGGCAGCGCCGGAGGCGGTATGGTTAAAGTAACGGCCAATTGCAAATTGGAAATCCTGTCTGTCAAAATAGATCCCGATGTTTTAAAAGAAGACGATCAGGAAATGATTGAAGATTTGATAGTTGCCGCAGTAAATCAGGCCATTCAAAACGCTCAAAAACGCGCGGATGAAGAAATGAAAAAAGTTACCGGCGGCATGTTGGACAATTTACCAGGAAACTTTAAAATACCCGGGCTGTAACTATGAAAGACCTTGGTATTACCGCCTTGGACAATTTAATCGAGCAGTTGGCCCGTCTGCCGGGTATCGGCCGGAAAACAGCGCAACGATTGGCTTTATTTATTCTAAAAAGCGATTCCCAATTTGCCAACGATTTAGCCGAAGCCATTTTATCGCTTAAGCAAAATACACATTTGTGCAAACGATGCTTTAATATTGCCGAAAACGAATTGTGTACCGTTTGCACCGATGCCTCACGTGACCGTCATAAAATTTGCGTAGTGGAAGATATTGTGGATGTGATGGCTATTGAAGAGACGCATACCTACCGAGGTTTGTACCACGTTTTAGGCGGCGTTATCTCGCCTTTAGCAGGCATTACCCCCGATCAATTGCATATTGCCGAACTCATACGCCGCATACAGGAAGAAGATATCGATGAGGTATTGTTAGCCATCAATCCCAGTACCGAAGGCGAAACTACTATTATTTACCTTAGCGAACAGTTAAAACCGTTTAATATTAAAATTACTCGTTTAGCCAGCGGTATTCCCATAGGCTCTCATCTGGAATATTTGGATATGGCCACTATCGGCCGGGCAATTCAGTCTCGCCAAGAGGTCAAAAAAGATTAATTGAGCCCGGGCTGACAGCCCGCCTTAGTTCTCCGAATCCATTCGATCAATATTCCGCACACTTTTCATCATTTCTCTTAATTTACCCATAAACCCGACGATTATTTTTACAAATAATTAAGAGGGATAAAAATACATGAAAAAGGTTTATCTGGGATTCGAATTGAATCATAAAATATTCGGCGTTTCCGTGGAAAAGGTACTACGTGTTTCTCAAATTGTGGAAATTACCCCCATTCCTCAGGCCCCAAGCAGCATTTTGGGCATTATCAACTTTATGGGTCAGGTTGTACCTGTTGTCGATTTGCGCAAACGCCTAAATTTATCGGAGAAACCTTTATCGTTAACCGATTATCTGATCATCGTACAAACGGCTCACCAAACCGTCGGTTTTACTGCCGAATCCATTATCGGTTTAATTCCCGCTTATCACGAAAACGATGTGCCGCTTAAGGATATTTTGCAAAACTCGCCTGTAATCGAACGTGTTATCAAAGAAAACGATCGGTTTATTTTGATTATAGACAGCGAAAAATTGTTAAATCGACAAGAAGTTCAAAAAGTGCAGAAATTGGTTGATACGCAACATGATAAAATCTACCCGGCCCTCAATAAAATTACAGCCTGAAGAGTTGATGCATATTGCCGATTTGATTCAGCGGCAATTCGGCCTCATTTACAACGGCGAAAAGCTCAACGATTTGGAACGCTGCCTTCATCGTACTTTGCAGAACATCCCGCAGGAACATTTAAATCGTGTAACGGAACAACTTTTGGCCGGACATTTTGAGCAAATTCCCGATCTGATTTCCCAATTAACGATTCCCGAAACCTATTTTTTACGAAACATACGTTTATTCAGGGCATTAAAAAATAATTTGTTACCCGAAATTATCCGTCGCAAAAAATACACGCGTCAAATAGCTATTTGGAGCGCCGGTTCTTCCAGCGGCGAAGAGCCCTATTCTGTAGCCATTTTATTGTACGAGTTACTCGGAAAAGATTTGGATCTTTGGACGGTTAATCTAATTGCTACTGATCTTAACGCGCAAATATTAAAAAAAGCACAACAGGCCGTGTATTCGGAATGGTCTTTTCGGGGTGTTCCGCCCGATTTTAAAGCCCGCTATTTTAAACCGATAGGTAAAGATAAATTTCAGCTTATTCCGGAAATCAGCAAGCGGGTCACCTTTTTGCAGCATAATTTGATCGAGGGTCCTTTCCCGCCCGTAAGTACGATTCGTCATTTCGATTTGATCCTATGCCGCAATGTAATGATTTACATGTCTCGAGAAGCTGTGCAAACCATTCTCGATAAATTTCATCGTGTTTTGCATCCACAGGGATATCTTGTAACCGGCCCGAGCGAATTTCCCACCTTAAAAAATAAAGAATTCCGGCCTATCCTTTTGCACGGCACCATTGTCTACAAAAAATCCACTGCAGGCGATTTTACTTCACCCGTAAAAACGAACCGCCCCATTGCAAATCATGACACCCCCTCGCGACACCAACCACCGAAGCCGACAAAACAATCGTTTGCGGCAAAGAGAAAATTGTATTTTCCTTTAGAGTTTACAAAAAAGGACGAAAAAAAAAGTACGGAAGCGTGTCAAACTCTAAACGAATTAGCGCTCATTCGTCAGGCGGCGGACAAAGGGCATTTGGACGAAGCTCTGGAACTTTGCACAAAGTACGTTAAGCGCAAAACAACGGATAAAAATGGTTATTATTTGCTGGGAACCGTTTTGATGGAAAAAGGGGACGTGGCACAAGCAGAGGATAATTTTCGCAGGGCCATTTATTTTGACCCGGATTTTGTAATGGCCCATTTCGCACTGGCTAATATTTACGCCATGAATAACCGGACAGAAGAAAGCCGAAAATTCTACCGAAATGTGCTCAAAATATTGGAATCACGTAATCCGGAAGAAACGGTTCCGCAAAGCGAGGGAATGGCGGTTTCGCAATTTAGAGAACTGGTAAAGAAAATGATAAACATGCCCAATAATTAGGGAACCAAAACATGGACGAAAATTCGCTAACCAAAGAAATATTAAAAAAACGAACACAACAATTAGCCAAATACGAACAGAATGTTAACAAAGACAAAGACGAAGGTTTGGAATTAATCGTTTTTTTAGTTGGCAACGAAGCGTATGGTCTGGAAGCACGCCGTTTAAAAAGCATCCGCTCGGTAAAGGATTGTATTCCTTTGCCTGGCGTTGCCCCCTTTATTAAGGGCATTACTAATATATTCGGGGTGCTATATACGGTGGTTGATCTTAAAAAATTTTTAGGTTTGGCCCATAACGAATCTTCTGCAAATTCCAAATTACTTATTGTCGAGCATGAAACTCTGAAAGTGTGTTTTCTGGTCGATCAGATTATGTCTTTTAAAAAAATTCCCGCAGATATGTCGGATACGGATATTACCGGAATTAAAAGTATGGAGACCGGTTTGATAAAAGGAATCACGAAAGATACGTTAATTGTGCTTAATATGGATAAAATGCTGGAAAAGATCACCAAGGAATCCAAGGAATTCTAAAGATAATTTTTGAGAGGACAAAAGCAATGACACTCAAAAAAATCAGTTCGTCCATTCGGACGCAATTTTTAATCGTAATGCTGCTTTTAATCGTCATTCCGGTTATTACCGGAGCCATTGTAACGTATTATTATTTTAGCGCGTATATTGCCGACGCGCAAAAAGAAAACATTACCGCTTTGCGTGATGCCAATTTATTTGCTTTGCAAAACTACCTAACCACACAAAAAGAAACCGCAACTCTTATTGCAAACGCACCAACGGTGATTAATATTGCCAACAGAATGCAAAAATACGCAGCGGGCAATTCGTATTCGCGTGGTATTTTTAATGCCAACATTCAAAACGACTTCGATGGCGCACAACGCTTTTTAAGTCGTCTGGGACGCAATCCTATTTATTTAATTGACGCGCAAAGCAAACGCATCGTGTTTCAGACAAATGCCCCCTCGGTTAAACCGGTCGGAGCTAAATTTACCGCATCTGCCATCGTTCGTTTTATTAATGAAATCATAACGCGGCAAAACATTTCTATCTCCGATCTTGCCTATTCGACTTTACTTAATCGAAATACGCTTTTTATCGGCGCGCCGTTGTTTAATTCCAAAAACCAGATTATTGGCGTCGTTTTGCTGGAAGAACCGCCACAAATATTGTCACAAAATATAAGCGCCCAACTATCTTCGGTTGAACAAGCCGAAATTTATCTGGCCAATGCCAAAGGCCAAATACTGGCCTATTCTCCGGTGCGAGAATTAGCCAATATGGCCGGTTTAAAAGCGGACGGCAAATTGCTCAAAAAAAGCGGAACCTTTTTCGCGCATAATTTACACAACAAAAGCGCCTTAAGCGCCGTAGCCCTACTCCCTCTGAACGAAATTTTTGCCACCAACCACAATTGGTATCTTGTTACCCAAATCGATAAAGAGGCTTTAGCTCCGCCGTATAACAATTTGCGCTTGTATTTGATTTTTATCGTACTGGTTTTAACCGGGCTGGGATTGCTGATTGTATTTTGGCTTTCGCGATTGGTAAGTACACCAATCGAAAAAATCAATTACACACTCAACGAAGTAACACGGGGTAACTTAAAAGTTGACGTACCCTTGTTCGATTACGGAAACGAGTTGGATGAACTTTCGCAAAATCTTAAAACAATGGTAGAACAATTGCACCACCAAATTTCCGATGTGACCGAGCATATTAACAACATCTCGGCCAGTTCAACCGAAATTTCGGCTACCATTTCGCAGGTAACGGCCTCCTCTTCCGAAACCGCCTCGGCCATAACCGAAACCGCCAGTAGTTCGGAAGAAGTGGCCCAACTGGCCAAAAGTTTTGATGAAAAGGCTAAAGATGCCTTAACCTTAAGCAATGAAACCGCGGATGCTTCGGAGAAAAGTCAGGAAGCCATTCAGGCCATTTTCAACGTAATCGGTCAGGTAAAAACGCAAATCGACGAAGTGGCCAACAGTATGATCAATTTAAGCAAACAAAGCCAAACCATTAGCGAAATCACATCGGTTGTGCAAGAAATTGCCGAACAGTCCAACATATTAGCCATCAATGCTTCTATAGAAGCCACCAAAGCGGGTGAATACGGACGTAGTTTTGCCGTTGTGGCCAACGAAGTACGTAACTTAGCCGAACAATCAAAAAAAGCTACTCAGCAAATCCGTTCTATTTTGGATACCATTCAAGAATCGATTACGCGGTCGGTGATGCAGGTGGAACAAACCAATAAAATCGTAAGCGAGGGCTCCACCCACATGTCTTATGTCAATAATGCCGTAGATATATTGTCCAATTCCATCGAAAAGATGATTCGCTTGGTCTCAGAGGTAGCCGAATCCAGCCATGAGCAGTTGGAAGGAACGGCTCAGATTAAGGAAGCCATGGAAAATATTAAACAGGCAACGGCACAAAATTTGGATGGCATGCGCCAAATGGAAGAAGTGATTAGCGGGCTCAAAAAAACAGCCGTCAATTTAAAAACCATGATTTCCCAATATCAATTGTAATTCGGGGTTATAATGGATCAAGATTTCACCGAGGAACTTAAGGAAATCTTCAAAAACGAGGCCGAAGATTATTTAAATATTCTAAGCAGCGGTTTGCTTGAGTTGGAGGAGCATCGGGAACCGGAGCTGCTGGAACAAATTTACCGCACCACGCACAGCTTAAAGGGTGCGGCGCGTGCGGTTAATTATACGGGCATCGAAGAACTATGTCAGGTAATGGAAACCATATTTTCGCGTATTAAAAACGGCGAAATGGAATTAACTCACGAATTAACGGATCTTTTATTGGCCGGAGTCGAAGAATTAAAAACGATGATTAACAGCGACGATCCTGATCAGGAGGCGGATTATGATCTGTTAGAGCAGTTGCAGAAGGTTCTGAAAGGTAGTGTGCCCACGGTTTCCACAAAAGTCCAAAAATCTTCTTCCGCAAATCAAAGCGAATCGGAATCGGAGCATAAAATAAAAAACAAAAACGGCAGCCAAAAAGAAACCGCTAAGGATGTGTATCCGACCGAATCGCCAAAGAAAAAGAGCGCACCAAAGTCGAATACATCTTCTGCGTCTCAATCGGAAACCATTCGTGTTTCCTTCAATCGAATTGATCAATTGGTCAATCAATCTGAAGAATTGTTAATGATCAAATTGAAAAGCGACCATTACGTACAAAATATTCGCGAATTAACCGATATGTTGCGCATTAACAAAGAAACGTTACTTAATTTGCTTAATCACATACAGGAAACCTCTTCCCAGCACAAGCAATCCCTAATTCCAAACACAAAACTCAGTGAACGCGTAAATCAAATTATAAATATGTTTAACGGAACGGTGCAAGGCATGTTCGCTTTCGAAAAACGCCTGTTGCAGTTTTACACTTTGCTGGAAAGCGATAATCATCAAATTTCATCGCTCATCGAACATCATTTAACCGACATCCGCCAATTGATGATGTTCCCGTTTAGTACTATCACAAATTATTTGCAAACTTCTACTCGGCGCATTGCACGCGAGCTTAACAAACAAATCGAACTAAAAATAATCGGTGGTGAAATTGAGTTAGACAAACACGTACTGGAAGAACTGAAAGATCCGCTCATTCACATCATCCGGAACAGTATCGATCACGGCATCGAACATCCCGAAGAACGCCTAATGAAGGGCAAGCCCGAGAAAGGAAAAATAACCATCGAGGTATTGCCACCGCGCGAACAAAACATTGTGATTCACATTTCCGATGACGGGCGCGGTATTGATCTGGAAAAAGTCAAACAAAGTGCTTTGCGTAAAAAATTAGTAACTCCCGAAGAACTTGACCACTTCAGCGAATCGCAAATATTGGCATTTATTTTCAAATCGGGATTTTCCACCACAGAAAAGGTTAGCCGACTTTCGGGACGGGGTTTGGGCATGGCCGTAGTAGCCGAACACGTTGAAAAACTGGGAGGTACGGTTACCATCGAAAACAAAGCGCCTTTCGGTTGTTCCATTTTAATAACGCTGCCCTTAAATATGGCCACCAGCAGGGGAATATTAATCGAGGTTTCCAACCGACGCTTTATCATTCCCACCCGTATTGTGGAAACGCCTTTACGCATTACCCCGAACCAATTAAAATCGGTTGAGGGCAACCGGGTTATTAATGTAAACGGACGGAATATTCCCGTATTTGAGCTGGCTACGCTTTTAAATTTAAAACCCAAACAAATCGATCCTCATAAAAAGCTAAATATTCTTATTTTGAATTGGGGCCAAAAACGCATGGCTCTGATTATCGATCATATTGCGGATGAAAGGGAAATTTTACTTAAGCGTCTTAATCCGCCTTTAGAAGATATTTCTTTTTTAGCGGGTGCTACTATCTTAGGCGACGGCTCTCTGGTACCGGTACTTAATATCAGTGATCTTTTTAAAAGCAGTTCACAAATTGTAAAAGATAAAAGCCCGAAAAAACCATCCGCCAAAAAACGAATTTTGGTTGCCGAGGATTCCATTACTTCGCGCGTGCTGTTAAAGAATGTTTTGGAAGGAGCCGGTTACGAGGTAACGACCGCCGTGAACGGCGCACAGGCCTGGCAGTTTTTGCAAGAGAAAAAATTCGATTTGATTGTTTCGGATGTGGAAATGCCCGAAACGGACGGATTCGAATTAACCAAAAAAGTGCGAGCAGATGAAAAACTAAAATCATTACCATTGATTTTATTAACCTCGTTAGGCTCGGAGAAAGATCGAAAGAAAGGTTTGGAAAGCGGAGCAACCGCTTACTTTATTAAAAGTTCATTCGAGCAAAAGTCATTACTCGAATTAATTGAAAAACTTATTTAAGCAAAGGCTAACCTCGATTGGTTAAGCCGGATCGGTCATATCAAATTAAAGAAGTTACGATGATTCATATTTTACTTATCGCAAATTCCGCCGTAGATCGCGGGCTCTTGCAAAGCACATTAAAACGTAAATCCCATTTTCAGATTGCCAGAGCGGTTAGCAGCGATTTACAGGAATTACAGGCACTGGACAGCAAAATTAAGCCCGACGTTATATTAATGATACAACAAGCTGGGTATCCTTGCAATCAGCAAGCTTTGGAATTATTGCGCAACAAATACAGGGTACCCGTTATCGTTAGTATCTGCGAACAGACATCATTGCCCCATTTACCGGATGTTTTTGTTTTCCCTAAAATAGATTTACGTCCAATGAGTGACGAATTTAATTTTTGGGTTAACGAACTCTCGGCTCTAATTTTAAAATTGAGCCGCAGCAAACACGATTCTGCCGTTTCCACGGCTCAGGCATCGAGTAGAACCGTTGTCCAAAATGCTTCTTCCGCGGATAAATCGAAACACAGAATCGACATAATCGTAATTGGTGCCTCCACAGGCGGACCGCAAACGTTAAATACTTTTTTGCCTTTATTACCTTCCGATTTACGCGTACCGGTGGTCATCGTGCAACACATGCCGGTAAATTTTTTGCCCGTGTTAACCGGATGGTTACAGAACGATTGCCCCCTTCCCATCCAAATTGCGGAAAAAGGCGAGGCCCCAAAACCGGGGCGGGTATACTTTGCTCCTGATAATTTTCATTTGGTAATCGACAAAAATAAAAAATTCGATTTAATCGATACTCCGCCCGTACACAATGTAAAACCGGCGGTTTCTTATCTATTTAAATCCGTAGCCGAAATATATCAAGAGCGGGCATTGGGCATATTATTTACCGGCATGGGAAAGGACGGGGCAAAAGAGCTGGCCTTAATTAAGGAGAAAGGAGGCGTAACCATGGCGCAAGATCAGGAATCATGTATCATTTTCGGAATGCCTAAGGAGGCCATTCGTTTAAACGGAGCAATGTTTGTTTTACCGCCTGAAAAAATTGCCAAAAAACTCAGAGAATTTATTTAATCTTGCATATAATTTTAATAAAAGGAGCCCATTAATGAATTCTTCGTCCATAAAAATTTTAGCGGTTGAAGATTCCAAAACCCAAGCTCTGCATTTAAAACACGATTTGCAAAATTCCGGCTATGAAGTAACCCTGGCATTTAACGGACAGCAGGCATTGGATATTTTGAAGGAAGAATGCTTTGATATTATCATCAGCGATGTAATTATGCCCGGGATGAGCGGTTTTGAACTTTGCCGCAAAATTAAAAGCGATCCCAAATTGCAGGATACGGCCATCATTTTGCTAACCGCTCTGCAAGAGCCGGAAGACATCGTAAAAGGCCTGGGATCGGGCGCCGATAATTTTATTATTAAACCCTATAATTTGGACATTTTACTAAACCGAATCGAATATATTCTGGCCAATCGTAAAATACGCGAATCCAATGGCCCAGAGTTAAAATTCGAAGTTATGTTTGCCGGTAAACGCTATTCCATTGCTTCGCAACAAATGCAAATTATCGATTTGCTTTTGTCTACCTATGAAACCATTTTGTTCAAAAACAGAGAGCTGGAACGCATTAACAAAGAGCTTAAAGAAGCCCTGAACACCATTAATCAGCTTCAGGGCATGTTACCCATCTGCTCGAACTGTCACAAAATTCGTGATGATGACGGTTATTGGCACCGCGTAGAAGAATATATCGAAAAACATTCGGATGTAACGTTTACACATAGTTTATGCCCTGAGTGTTTAAACAAATTATATCCGGAATATGCGGCAAAAATGAGCGCTCGAAAGAAAAAAAGGAACAAAACAGCATAAGTTATGGAAGCAAAAATACTGGTAGTAGAAGACAGCGCGGCCCAACGATTTTTATTAAGCAAAATTTTGGAAGAAAACGGCTTTGAGGTACACCATTGTGAAAACGGCCAAAAAGCGCTGGAAGCATTGAATCAATTTACGCCCGATGTTATTATCAGCGATATTATGATGCCCGAGATGGACGGTCCTACTTTATGCCGAACTTTAAAAGAACACCATCGCTGGCAAACCATCCCCATTATTTTGATGACAAGCTTAACCGAACCCTCTGAAATCTTCAAAATCATCGAAAGTAAGGCGGACTATTTGTTTTTAAAAGAATTCGATGCCCAAGCCTTTATTTCCTTTGTAGAAGATACGCTCCATGCTCAGGACAATAGTGCATCGTCTTCGAAGGATACCTCGGTTTTTGTTTCCTTTTTAAAACGCATTTATCCGATTACGGCCGGTAAAGAACAAATGGCCCGTTTACTCATATCGACTTACCGCAGTGCTTTACAGGCTTACGATCGTTATTACCGGTTAAAGCATGAAATCAAAGAAATTCAAAATTCTTACAAGAAGCAAATTAAAGAAAAAGACGAACATCATCGTTACCGTTACACACAGATCATCTCGTTAAGCGAAGAAATTCGTACTCCGTTAAACAACCTGTTCCAACTTTTGGAATTACTACAAAAAGCACAATACATGCAAGAACATGATATTTACGTGCATCTGGCCACACTGAACACCCAGCACATTGCCCGAGCGTTGAGTGATTTGCAAACCCTTGCCCATTTTAAAAATTCATTTGAGGAAGTTCCGGCACAGCTTATTGATTTCAACTTACGCGAATGCATTGAAGATGCTCTTTCGCCTTTTGGTGTACAGTCTGGCAAAAAGCAAATCGAATTAATCTTTCATTTGCCAACGGATATTCCTGAATTCATAAAAAGCGAGCCCAATTATTTGCGTCATGTCCTTTTTATTTTACTTGATAATGCTTACCGGGTTACCGAAAAAGGCACCGTTCGCTTAACGGTAAAAAAAACAGGCGATCGGAAAGCAACCACCTTACTCGAATTTTCTGTTGCGGATAGCGGTCCTGGGTTAGAGGCCCGTAAAGAAAAGGAACTTAATCAACTTTTTCGCCAAATTGACCAACTTCCGTTAAAAGTTCTGGACAAACTGCGTCAGGCCAATCCCGGGCTTTTCGTGGCCGTTCGTTTGATCCGTTCGTTAAAGGGCCAACTTACTTTTAAAAACAGTAAAAGCGGGGCCACGTTTTCATTTGTTTTGCCCGTAGAAAAAGCCAAACCTCCCAAAGAAATTATTCGCCTTGGACAAAGCACGTCATTGAAAGGAATTCCCATTTTGGTATTAGCCGAAGAATGGTTAAACGGAATTGTATTGGAAGAACTGCTCAAATCATGGGGAGCGGAAGTAAAGGTTAGCAACGAGGCGGATAAGATTATTGAAATGTTATTGCAAGCGCATCGCAGCAACCATGCTTACCGTTTATTTATTTTGGACAGCAGTATCCGAAACGTTTCGGCATTTGAGTTAATGAATCGTATACAAAAACAGCAGGAGCTAAAATCGCTAAAAAAGATTCTGTTAACCAGTTTTGGGCAACGCGGCGATGCCTTACGATGCATTCATCACGGTGTATCGGCTTTTCTTTTAAAACCCATTAAGGCAAAAGAGTTTTACCAGACCATACAAACGGTTTTGCAGGTAGAGCTTACGGAAAATATTTTGATTACCCGTCACACACTTAAAGAAAGCGCTCGGCCTTTGCGTGTTTTGGTGGCCGAAGACAATCGGGTTAACCAAAAACTAATGATGGCCGTTTTGGGCAAAGAAGGATATGAGATTGATTTGGCAACCAATGGTCAGGAAGCAGTAGAACTTTTTAAGCAAAAACCCTTTGATTTAATTCTAATGGACTTACAAATGCCTGTTATGGACGGTTTTCAAGCAACTCGGGAAATCCGCGAACTGGAACAAGGCAGCAAAAATCATGTGCTTATTTTTGCCCTTACCGCTTCGGAAGATCCGAGGGAAATTGAAGGAGCCCACAGTGCGGGTGTTGATGAAATTTTACGCAAACCGTTAAACTTACCGGCATTAAAGGATATCTTAAAAAAATATCTGGAAGACGCCGATAAAGTTGCGGTTGAATTTTAAAAAGTGTCGGCATCCGCAAAAAAGGTATTTTAAAACCGTCTTCATGGCATCCTCTTGCGCCTTATCCGTTCCAATATCATTTTTATATTTGGCACGTATTTTGTAATTTATTTTATGATGTGCAACTTTTTTGAGGAATTATGACCGAGCGTACGTTTCCGTTAAAAATTTGGGGCTTGCTGCTTTTTTTGTTGTTGGCATTACTTATTTTTCTGCCTGCATTTTTGGAATATCAGTCTACCAAAAAGGATCTTGTTCGTTTGTGGGGCGACCAAAGTCGTTTGGTTGCCGAAACGATTGTCCGCGGTAGCGAAAATATGCTGCGCTACGACGAAGAAGTTTTTGCAGAACGTCGAGGGCGATTAAAAGAAGACGGCCTGACGATTCGTCAACTGGACAGCATCTATTATCCGCAAAAACAAAAATTATTACAATTTGCCCGTAATCGCATCGGGGGACGTGTATTCTTTTTTGATTTACATGGCAATTTAACCTGGCCACGCACTATGGTTAGAACTCATACCGGAATGAGCCCCATGCGTCAGCATTTTTTAAACGCTATTCGATCTATGCCCGGCGATTCTGTTATTCAACTTTTTGATCCGGTTCATTCACCGGAGATGATTCCGCCTGGGATTTTAATCCGACGTGCTAAAAAACGAGGTTTTATTTATGTTTTGTACCGGCCTTCCATTTCCACTAAAATGATGCCGTTTCATCGTTTGCATCGTTGGTTGATGCAAATCAGCCGCTCCCCCAACATTCTTTATATTCAGTTGGAGCGCGGACAGCATGTTTTGGTACAAACCGGGGCATATAAGCTGCCGCCATTAACCGAGGCCCTATTGGGCACACTGCGAAAATCGGGTTGGGAAATCACCGAAATTCAAGGGAAGCCCATTTTTGACTACATCCAAAGGAATCCGGACGGTTTGATTATCCGTGTGGGAATTTCGGCTATTCCGCTCGAGCATTTGCAATCCGGTCTTATCCGCCGCTTGTTGGTTAATTCGTTTTTGCTTTTTTTGATAGGTTTTGTAGTCTTTCGATTTTTCATAAGCAAACAGAACCTTTCGTTTCTAAAAGAAAAACTGCATGAGGTGGAAACATCAACCGGAGCCATACTTAAAAATATCGGCGAGGGAATTATTACGGTTAACGATCGGGGGCAAATTGATCTAATAAATTCCTGGATGCAAAGTTTTTTCGGATTGCGAATTCGTCCTAAAGATCCTATTGAAATTCTGCCGTTTGATGCGGCTGTTAAAGACCATATTATAAAATTCAAAGAATTTACGGATATTGCATTTCATTTTAACGGTCGTTTTCTTCTTTTATCCGGTCGGGTTATCAAATTTAATTCCGCGGATAAAATTAGCGAAGATAAGCGTTTGTTTTTAATTATCGTACGCGACTTTACCAGCCGGAAAGAGCTGGAAGAAATACGAAGGAGGCGCAGCAAATTGGAGGCCATGGGGCAATTGGCCAGTCGGGTTGCACATGAAATCCGCAATCCTCTAAACGGAATTGCCATGTTAGCACAACGTTTACAAAAGGAATTCCGGCCTTTGGAAAACGAAAGGGAATACCGGAAAATGACCGGCGCTATTCGCAAAGAAACCCAACGCATCAATAGTATTGTCCAATCGTTTTTGCTTTATGCCAAAACTCCGGAAATGCATTTTCAAACTGTTTCTGTAAACCGATTTTTACAGGATTTAAAGCCTATTTTACAGGCGATCGGTTCCGTTGAATTACATCTCGAGGCAAATGAAAATAGTCGTGTGCGGATAGATTATGATCAAATGAAACAAGTTTTAATTAATCTGATAAAAAATGCCGTGGAAGCTACCAATGGCAGGCAGCCAGTTTTTATTCGCACGGAAGCACATGCTGAGAACATAAAAATTATGGTAGAAGATCACGGACCGGGGATTGCCAAAGAACTTCAGGAGCGCATTTTCGATTTATATTTTACGACCAAGGATGATGGCGCGGGTTTGGGGCTGAGCATTGTGGAAAAAATTATTCAAAGTCACGGAGGCAATATTCGGGTGGAAAGTCCGTATGCAGTAGGCGGTAAACCTATTCGGGGCACCCGTTTTGTTATTGAATTACCCAAGGCTGAAATTCAGGAGGCCCAATCATGAATCCGTTTACCATTTTAGTAACCGATGATGAAAAAATTCAGCGCGAATCGTTGGCGGGATTTCTAAAAAATAAGGGATATCAAACATTAACGGCTTCCGATTTTGACACGGCATATCAGTTAATTAGAACCCGGGCGGTGGATGTGCTTTTGACCGATGTAAAAATGCGGGGAAAATCGGGCTATGATTTGCTTAAGGCGGTAAAAGAATTGAATCCTGAAATTACGGTTATTATTATGACGGCATATGGCAATGTGGAGGAAGCTGTTGCTGCGATGAAAAACGGTGCCTACGATTATTTGACCAAGCCATTGGATTTGGATGAGGTGGAGCTGTTGATTCATCGTGCGGTACAGTTTAAACTTTTAAAAAGCGAAAACGAACAATTGCGAAAAACGCTGACCGAACGGCATCGGTTTACTAATATTATTACTAATAGCCCGCTTATGGAAGAGGTACTCAATATTGCGGCGAGGTCTGCCAGTAGCCGGACATCCGTGCTCATAGAAGGAGAAAGCGGTACGGGCAAAGAACTTATTGTGCGGGCTATTCATTTTGCCAGTCCGCGTAAAAACAAACCTTTGGTGGTGGTAAATTGTGCGGCCATCAGTGAAAATTTGATCGAAAGCGAATTATTTGGTCATGAAAAGGGTGCTTTTACGGGTGCGCTTCAGGCTCGGCGGGGACGGGTGGAAGAGGCGGACGGAGGTACACTTTTTTTGGATGAGGTGGGAGATGTTCCGCTTTCGGTACAGGTTAAGCTATTGCGTTTTTTGCAGTTCGGGGAATTTCAGCGGGTTGGCAGTAATGTAACACAAAAAGTTGACGTGCGACTAATTGCGGCAACCAATCGCAATTTGCGTGAGATGATTGCTCAAAACGCATTTCGTGAAGATTTTTATTATCGTTTGAATGTCATTAATATTGTAGTGCCGCCTTTGCGTAAACGTAAGGAGGATATTCCTTTACTTATCGATTTTTTTATTAAAAAATTCGCCAAAGAAAATAATAAAGCGGTACGGGGAATTTCACGCGAGGCGCTGGATTTGCTGATGAAATACGATTATCCGGGTAATGTGCGCGAGCTGGAAAACATGATGGAACGGGCGGTGGTTTTGGCTCGCTCGGAAATTATTGAAAAGGATGATTTGCCTTTGCAGTTTCGCGTTGGTAACGCAAGAAAAAATGACCAGCCTCCGCTGAACTATTACGAAGGTAACTTTCGGCAAAAAGTCGAGGCGTTCGAAAAGGATCTGATTCTCGAAGCATTGAACAAATCGGATTTTAATCAAAGTAAGGCCGCGCGTGAATTGGGCTTGAGCGAACGAAATTTGCGTTATAAAATGGGTAAATACGGGTTAAAATAAATTAAGGTATTTTTTTAACTTTTTTCACCTTGCTTTTCCGCGGTTTTGTTTTATGGCTCCGCTTTTGTCTTCTTAAATAAAATTACTTAAATTTTTATGTTAACCTTTCGGGGGGAGTAGCAAATATGAAAAGCAATTCTCGAGTTTTTCTATTTACACGTTACGTTATTTGGGTGGGTCTAAGTGTCATTTTTTTGACTTTTTTTTCCTGTAAGTCTTCTACTACCCAACCCGATGGAACAAACAGCTCCGTAACGAGCCACAATTTTAGCTGGCAAAAAATCCCTTTTGATCATTTAACCCCCAATATCATTTCGATTGTTAATAAAGATGATATTTGGATTGCCGGTATAGGAAACGGCGATTTTTCGGTTTTGCATTGGGATGGGAAGACGCTAAACAAAGTGGTTATTTATGACTCGGTTTATCAAAGTGTAAAAAAGTATTTTTCCGATTTCATTGCTTTCGGAAATGACGATTTGTACTTTGCCGACGGTGATGTCTTCTGTTCGGATGGCCATACTATGCGGATAATGTACAAACGAAATGCAAACGAGAATGAATTTTTTCGGACGCTGTGGATGAAAGATCCAAGTGATATTTACGCTAGCGGCCAAAAAAGTATTATCCATTTTGACGGGCAACACTGGTCCAAGATTCCCGTAGCGGGTAGTGATCCGGTGGTTGACATTTGGGGGGCTTATCCGGATAACGGTGGGCCGATTAAACTTATCGGTTTGATTGCTTCTCCAAATGGAATTGGAATTCGTCGTTTGATTACCATTAAAAACGGTACGGTTAAAGACACGTTAAATTGGCCGGATGATGTTAATGCGCAACAATTATGGTTTGATAGTAAAAGCCCTATTTATGTGCGGGGTGATGTAGTGTGGCAGTATTTAAACTCCAAATGGCAAGAAGTTGAACTGGAAGGAAAAGGGTTTAATGCGATGCATGGGTCGGCTTGGAATAATATTTTTGTGGTGGGCAGCCATGGATATGCCGCACATTTTAACGGTGCCAACTGGCACCGGTATCCGGAGCTTTACGATGAAAGCGGTGAATTTGAGGCTGTTTGCGTAAAGGGGAATGTGGTGGCTATGGCGGGACGTTTTGCACCCTCGGCGTATCTTGTTATTGGGCTTCAAGGCGAATAACCGATAAAACTGACTGATCGCTATCAGTCAGTTTTCCGAGCATCCGGTGTCGGGGGACTGATGGCGATCAGTCCCCCGGGTTCATACCAATTTCTCGTCAATAATGCCGAATTTATTCGGCATTATTTTCGTTTTTCTTTTGATTATCTACCTTTATCTTCCGTTTTCCCGACTTATTTCTTTTGGCACAATAATTGAACTATTATGATCGAAATCACTAACAAACTTTAAGGAGGTCTAACCATGTTAGCCAAACGTTTTTTTAGCTTCATTATTGTAAGCTTATTTTTAGTAAGTACAACTTTTGCTCAGCCCATGCCGGTACAAAATCCCCCCATGGGGCCGCCGCCCCAACCCCATTCACAAATGTATCGGGCGCTTAACCTTACAGATCAGCAACGCTCCCAAATTGAAGACTTGCATCTTACCCTGCAAAAAAAATTAGTGCCGTTGCGCGCCGATTTACAAAAGCTTCGCAGTGAATACAAACTGATGCTCATTAACGACAAAGTGAGCGAATCAAAATTAAAAGCACAATTACAAAAGATCAGCGACTTACGCGCTCAGATGGCATTTGAGCAAGCCAAGACCAAACGCAAAATCCGCGCATTATTAAACAGCGAACAAAAAAAGAAGTTTGATGCCATGATTTTAAGCGGCCCCAAAGCCCAAAAAATGCTAAAACGTAAAATGATGCATCGTCCTAGCAGAATGGCCCCACGGAGTCCGATAATGCAGCGGTAACAAAAAACCTCATCCCCCCTCTCATCTTAGCTCTTCTCATTACGAGAAGGGCTAATTTTTTATCACCGCTTCCGATTAAAATCAAGATTCTTAATTCCCATTCGATTACCAATAACAGACGGAACGACAATATATTGTCCGATCGCATCGGGGAAATAGGCATCAGAGCCAAACGATGTGTAAACCATTTTTAATCGACGAGGAACCGTTCATGCGCCTAAACATTTCCGTTATTTTATTTGTAATTGCAACGAGCATACTTTTTTATTCTTGCAACAACAAAATTCTACCGTTAAAAGAACAGAATTTGCAACCGTCGGAACAGCGACCAAACCAAACACAAGAATTACCCCAAGAAATCGAGGGGATGCGTCTTATTCCGGGTGGATTATTTACCATGGGCAGTCGTTATAAAGCCGATGAGCAACCCATGCATACCGTTTACATTAAACCCTTTTATTTAGACAAGTTTGAAGTAACCGTTGATGAATTCCGAAAATTTTGCGTAGAAACCGGCCATAAAATGCCCGTTCAACCCTATTGGAACAAAGACGATCATCCCGTTGTCAATGTAAGTTGGTACGATGCAATGGCTTATGCCAAATGGGCAGGAAAACGTCTGCCCACAGAAGCAGAATGGGAATATGCAGCAAAAGGAGGCAAATCCGCAGCACAATACGCGCTAATTACCAGTCATGCTTATGTCAAATCACACGGCAATGTAGCCGATTATTCATTGTTAAATAAAGACGCACGGCGTATTGTTGAAAGCGGTTATGATGACGGTTTCCCTTTTACATCACCAGTCGGATACTTTCCGCCCAATATTTTCGGCATTTATGATATGGAAGGAAATGTGCTAGAATGGTGTAGCGATTGGTACGATGCGCATTACTATGCCCATAGTGAAGCTCAAAATCCCAAAGGCCCTACAAAAGGGGCCTACAAAGTTATTCGGGGCGGATCATGGAATCGCAGCGGACAATACCTGCGTCCGACCTATCGTACCTGGTATCCGCCGCAATGCACCTTTGAATTTTTAGGGTTTCGGTGTGCAATAGATGCCTCAAAAGGGCTGGACCGTTTAAAGCATCAACCCCTACTTTCGGGAAATAAATAAACAGGAACTTGATGTAAATCATATTCTCGTTACAAACCTTTTATAATTTTAGCACAGCAAAACGGACTTTTTCAAGACAATCAGGAGGTCAGATAATGAAGTTGATACGTTTTATATTGATTCCCATTTTAATTTCGTTTTTATCACTTCCGGCCATAGCCGATGTATGGTCTGTGTCAAAAATAACAAGCAACACAACATGGACAAAAAATAACACATCCGGAGATGGTATCTGGATCATCGACGTACCCAACGATTCCCTTATTGTGGAACCAGGCGCAACCTTAACCATTGAACCAGGTGTAACAGTAAAATTCCATGACGATGTGCTATTCTTAGTCAAAGGCTCCATCATTGCAGAAGGTTCGGTTCAAGATTCCATCGTTTTTACCCTTGACGACGCACCGGGAAGCGCTACGGAATGGAGCGGCATCAAACTATTATCCGATTCCGCGACCGTAAACAAACTTATCTATTGCCGTATTGAACACGGAGATGCCGATATCGAAACAAGCGGTAGCGGTTCGTACGAAGAAAACGGCGGGGGCATCTTTTGTGCACAATCGATTTCGCAAAACACGCTTATTCAACATTGTACCATTCAAAACAACAAAGCATACGAAGGCGGAGGCGGAATTTTTGTCGTCGGAAAACCGAAAATCGAATTTAACATTATTCGATACAATTCGGCCGGTCAGTACGGAGGCGGAATAGGAATTCGCGGAGGAAGCGTGTTTAGCTTTGCCGAACCGACCGGCGGGAACAATATTATTGTTCATAATCGCGCGGACGGTCAGGGAGGCGGTGGTATCGGAATGTTTGCCAATGCCAATGCTACTTTTATGAATGATCTTATTTACGACAATCATTCATTGAACGGAAATGGCGGTGGCATATTCCTTTACAGTTCAACCACAGTCATGACCATGACCAATGCCATAATCCGCGGAAATACAGCCAATGCAGATAATCAAATTTTCGGCGTGGTTAATTTAACCTATTCAGATGTGGAAGGCGGGTATTCGGGCACAGGCAATATCGATGCAGATCCACAATTTAGCGATCCTGCCAATGACGATTTCCACTTCGAAGCCACCTCGGCCGTTGTCGATGTCGGTAGCAACGACAATGCTTCGTCTATTGACTTTGACGGGAATCCACGCCCCTTTGACGGGAACCGAGACGGGGATGCAGTTACGGATATGGGACCTTATGAATATCAAAACACACCTCCGCAAATTACCTCTACCCCGGTTACGGAGGCGACGGAAGATCAACAATACACCTATCAAGTAGAAGCACAGGATCCGGATGCCGGTGAGGTTTTAACCTATTCCTTAACCGAAGCACCTGCGTTTTTAAGCATCGATGCGCAAACCGGCTTAATTAGCGGGATGGCTACGACAAGCAGCCAAGCCGGGAATTATACGGTTACCGTACAAGTAGCCGATTTAAACAATGCCACTGATACGCAAACCTACACCCTTACCGTTACCGCCGTAAATGACGCCCCGGTAGTTAGCGGCATACCGGATCAAACCGTTGAAGAAGGTCAAACTTTCAACACCGTTAATTTGGATGATTACGTAACCGATGAAGACAATTCGGCAAGCGAAATGACTTGGACTTATTCCGGAAACCACGATTTGTCGGTAACCATTGATGATAATCATATTGCCACCATAACCATCCCCGATACAAACTGGTACGGAAGCGAAACTATTATTTTTACGGCAACCGATCCGGGCGGCCTCTCCGACGGGGACAGCGCCGTATTTACCGTTACCAATGTTAACGACGCACCGGTGGTTAGCGACATTCCCGATCAAACCATCGAAGAAGGGCAAACTTTTTCCACCATAAATTTAAACGACTACGTAACCGATATTGACAATGCAGATTCTGAAATTGTGTGGACCTATTCGGGTAATCATGACCTTAACGTAACCATAGATGAGAACAACATAGCAACAATCGTTTTGCCAAATGAAGACTGGAACGGTAGTGAAACTATTATTTTTACGGCTACCGACCCGGGTGGGTTGGCCGACAGTAATGCCGCAACGTTTACGGTTACTCCTGTAAATGATCCGCCGGTAGTTAGTGATATTCCCGACCAAACTATCGATGAAGGACAAAGTTTCGTTTCCATTCATTTGGATGACTATGTTACGGATGTAGATAACAGCAACAACGAATTAAACTGGACTTACAGCGGTAATAAAGATTTACAAGTGATAATATCCGCAGACCACATCGCTACAGTTTCCGCTCCGGATACCAATTGGTTCGGTAGTGAAACCATTACATTCACCGCTACCGACCCTGGCGGATTATCAGATAGCGATCCTGCTGTATTCACCGTTAACAATATTAACGATGCTCCGCAAGCCGTTGACGATTCAGCTTCCACTCAGGAAGATACCTCTGTGCTCATTGCCGTTACGGAAAATGATTCCGATATCGACGGAGATACTTTAACGGTTAGCCAGGTTTCGCAGCCAACCTACGGAACGACTTCCATTACTTCAAGTAATCAAATTAATTATACACCGCAAAAGGATTGGTATGGAAACGACTCATTTACATACACGATTAGCGACGGTAACGGTGGTACGGCTCAGGCTACGGTTTGGGTAAGTGTTTCGTCCGTTAACGATGCACCTGTTGTCAGTGATATTCCCGATCAAACAATAGACGAAGGGCAAACTTTCACCACCATTCATCTTGATGAATATGTAAGCGACGTCGATAATTCTGCCAGCGAACTATCGTGGACATATTCGGGAAATCAGGATTTACGAGTTACTATCGATTCCAATCATGTGGCAACCATAACTACTCCGGATTCGAATTGGTTCGGGCAAGAAACGATTACGTTTACCGCAACCGATCCGGATGGCGCATCCGACAGTGATGCTGCAGAGTTTACGGTGAATAATATCGACGATCCTCCGCAAGTGACAGCTATTCCCGGCCAAACTATTGATGAGGGCGAGACATTTAACTCCATTTCGCTTAATGATTATGTAACCGATCCTGATAATTCCGCCGATGAAATTACTTGGCATATTAAAGGCAATCAATATCTTTCGGTGCAAATAGATGCTAATAATGTGGCCATAATCGCGGTTCCGGATAGTAACTGGAACGGATCGGACACTCTTTTATTCATTGCTTCGGATCCCGCAGGATTGTCGGATAGTTGTTCGGCGATTTTTGTGGTTAATCCGGTTAATGATGCTCCTGTTATTAGCGATATTCCGGATCAAACGGTTAATGAAGGTACATCTTTTGCTGATATTCCGCTCGATAATTACGTTACGGACGTGGATGATGCCGATAGTTTGTTAATTTGGACGTATTCCGGTAATACGAATCTTAATGTGGAAATCCGTTCGAAGCATTTGCTTCATGTTTGGGCTAAAGATGACAATTGGAACGGTACGGAAACCATTTTGCTTACCGTAACAGATCCGCATGGTGCAAGCGATCAGGATTCGGTTTCGTTTACGGTATTGCCCGTTAATGATTCTCCCGTAGCTTTTGATGATACGGTTTTCATCTCGGAAGACAGTTCCATTGTATTTGCCGTTCTTAATAACGATACGGATGTGGATAATGATAGTTTGACGATCAGCACCTACACACTGCCGCTTCATGGGAAAGTTGTTTTGAATAATTCATTATTTTCATTTACTCCGGATACAAATTGGTTTGGTATCGATAGCATGCATTACGTGGTTAGTGACGGAAACGGCGGCCTAGATACGGGATTGGTAGTTATTCGCGTACAACCCGTTGATGATGCTCCTGAGATTTTGACCATTGCCGATCAGGTTATCCAGGAGGGTCAATCTTTTGCCCCTATCCCGTTAGATAACTATGTGAAGGATGTGGACGATCCGGATTCTCTGTTAAACTGGCAAGTTGAAGGAAATTCGGATTTATACGTATCGATCAATACAGATCGTATTTTACTTGTTAACCCGCCAACCCCTGATTGGAACGGCAGTGAATGGATTACGTTGATTGTTCGAGATACCTCAGGATTGGCCGATAGTGCTCAAATTAAATTTGTAGTAACTGCTGTCAACGATACGGTACAAATTTTCACACCTTTGCCATCTGTGGTTTTCAATGAAGATGATTCGTTGAATTATCTGTTTTCAAACTGGTTTCCGTATGTCGATGACAAAGATAATGCCGATTCCACTTTAATTTTTGATATCGAAGGCGGAAAATCGGTTTTCTTTTACAAAACGGATAGCAGTTTTGTTTTTAAAGCCTCTGCGAATTTCTTTGGCCAAGATACCTTGCGACTTACGGTAAGCGATGGTCAGGCGCCAAATTCTGCTCCATTATATGTTGTGGTGAATCCGGTTAATGATCCGCCAGAAATACATGATTTACCTTCGGAAGTTTATTTCGAAAATGACAGTTCCTTTGTCCTAACGATGAAAGAATATGCTTTTGACATAGATACACCTGATTCTTTGCTCAGCTGGAGTTTTACGGTTAGCAATGATTCGTTAAAATATATCTACAATCCGAAAACTACGGAATTAAAACTAAGTGCTCCCGAGTTCAGCGGGAAAGTCCAGCTTTTTTGTACATTAAGCGACGATAGTTTGGCTTCGGTTCGCGACACGATCCAAGTGGAAATTTCACAAGCGACTGGTATTGAAAATTCGATTGCGAACGGGATACCAAAAGAATTCGAATTGTACCAGAATTATCCGAATCCGTTTAACCCCACCACAACCATTCAATTTGCTTTGCCTAAAGGCGAACACGTAAAAATTGTGGTATACAATATTTTAGGTAAGATGGTTGCTACCATCTTGGACGCTTATGAACCTGCCGGTTACCATAAAGTGATTTTTGACGGCTCAGGTTTGGCCAGCGGAATATATTTTTACCAACTTCAATGTAAACATTTCAGCAAAGTACGAAAATTTGTTCTTTTAAGATAAAGACAACTAAAAACCAAATGGGAATCCGAGGGATTCCCATTTTTAATAGTTTCAACGTTATTTCCGACTGATTGCTATCAGTCGGAAACACAATGTGAAGGCAAAAGGACTGATAGCAATCAGTCCTTTTTTACAATATGCAATTTCGCTTTATTTTCTTATCTTTTGCCGCATATATCTTCCCATTAGTTCTGTTTTGGCCAGTATATGGCCTTCTATTTTTTTGAGCAATTCTGCTTTGCTTATTCCTGCGTTCACAGCTAACACGGTATCCAATGCGTATAATTTAAAATAATAACGATGTACCCCATTAGGCGGACACGGTCCGCCATATCCGATTTTACCAAAATCATTTGTCCCCTGTAAAGTACCATCCGTCAGTTTTCTAAGGGCCGGAATACCTTCTTTTAATTGATGTTGGTTACCCGGAATATTATAAATAACCCAATGTACCCAGGTTCCGCGCGGTGCATCCGGATCATCCGCAATAAGAGCAAATGTTTTTGTACCCGCAGGTGCATTATTCCATTTTAAAGCAGGAGAAATATCTTCTCCGTCGCAGGTATATTTTACTGGAATCATACCTCCCGAATCAAAGGCCGAACTTACCAATTGCATGGTTGTTCTCCCGTTTAAATGATTTCTGGTTTTATTTTTAGATTGACAACGAACAAACAAAAAAAATAAAACAACGATCAAACCAATAATGCCCCATTTCCCCATGGTAATTTCCTCCGCAAAATCCATACGTTTTCCACAATTTACAATCGAATAATTGTCTTAGGCAAAAATATTTAGATATCAGCAAATCGATTGCAAACAAGGAAATAAAATTTTAACTTTAAAAAAAAGGTGAAAAAAGCTATGACCGCCGAACCCAAGCAAGCAATTTTCCGTTTTTACGCCGAATTAAACGATTTCCTGCCATCCAAGTATAAACAGAAAGATATTACATATTCATTTTGGGGGTCCCCAACCGTTAAAGATGCCATCGAAGCATTAGGCGTTCCCCACACGGAAGTCGATTTAATTCTCGCAAACAACAAGTCGATAGATTTTCACTATAATTTGAATCATAACGATCGCATCGCCGTCTATCCCGTATTCGAACGTCTGGACATTAGTCAGTTACAGCGCTTACACCTATACCCTTTACGCCAAACACAATTTATAGTAGATACCAACTTAGGTAAATTAGCCCGAAACCTTCGTTTACTCGGTTTTGACACACTATATGAGAACACCTATACCGATATCGAAATCATCCGCATTGCGGAAGAAGAAAAACGATTGATATTAACCCGAGATATTGCGCTGTTAAAAAACGGGCGCGTTTCCAGAGGTTATTGGGTAAGAGCAACCAATCCGGATAATCAGATAAAAGAAATTCTCAACAAATTCGATCTTTTAAACCAAATCAAACCGTTCTCACGATGTCTCATTTGCAACCACAAATTAGCAAAGATTTCAAAAGCAGAAATTCTTCATCAAATTCATCCCAAAACAAGGCAGCATTTCAATGAATTTTATCGCTGTAAAAAATGTGATCAAATATATTGGCCGGGCAGTCATTACCAACGAATGCAAAAAATGATCAAAAAATGGCTTAAACAATAAAGGAGGGCAAAGCAAAACGCAAAATCATCCCCAAAATCAATTATTCGTTTATTTCAAAACCGATATCTGTTCATCCGCATGATAAGAGCTACGCACCAAAGGTCCCGCCTCCACATGCGTAAAGCCCGAATCCAAAGCAATTTGTTTTAAATGCGCAAATTCAGCCGGCGTATAAAAACGGTCCAAAGGATAATGCATTTTTGTAGGAGGTAAATATTGCCCAATCGTTAAAATATCACAGTCAATGGTTCGTAAATCATGGAAAAGTTCGATAATTTCATCCCATTGTTCCCCCAAGCCCACCATAATACCCGATTTAATAATAAAACCGCGCTGTTTTGCGTGTTCCAAAATGCTCAAAGAACGATCATATCGGGCCTGAACACGTATTTCCTTTTGCAACCGTTTAACCGTTTCCAGATTATGATTCAGAATATGCGGCCCGGCATCCAAAACCGTATCCAAATCGCTCAAATTGCCTTTAAAATCAGGAATTAGCACTTCTATCGAACATGCAGGTGCCATTTTACGAATCAAACGAATTGTCTCGGCAAAAATAAACGCACCGCCATCCGAAAGATCATCGCGCGTTACGGAAGTAATAACCGCATGGCGAAGTTTCAATTCCGCAACCGCCTCAGCAACCCGCCGAGGTTCATCCGTATCATATTCATGGGGCTTGCCCACTTCGATATTACAAAATTTACAGCTACGCGTACAAATATTACCTAAAATCATAAATGTAGCCGTTCGTCGACTCCAGCATTCACCGATATTCGGACAACGAGCGCTTTCGCAAACCGTATGTAATTTCTGACGATTAATTAACGAGCGGACATCGGAAAAATCTTTATTGATACCCAATTGAACTTTTAGCCAATCGGGCCGTCGAAGTCGTGTATTAATAGCGGTGTTTGCAATATTTTGTTTTTTAGACACAGTGCGTCTCCTCGCATTTACATTGCAATTATCAACGGAGACGCACAATATAATATTTCCTTAAAACAGAACAAAATAATTTAAATTACCAGCGCATTAACGATGAAGCCCAGGTAAAGCCGCTTCCAAAGGAGGCAATACAAATTAAATCGCCTTTTTTAATGCGACCTTCTTCCAGCGCCTCACTCATGGCAATAGGAATCGAGGCAGCGGTAGTATTTCCATATTTGTGAATATTACTCACAACTTTCTCTTCGGGTAACCCCAACTTCATGCGCATTGCTTCGGTAATACGCATATTAGCCTGATGCGGAATAACAAGATCTATATCTTCCAGCTTAACATCGGCAGCATTTACCGCTTCCATAATAACCTCAGGAAATCGCGTAACAGCATGTTTAAATACATAGCGACCATTCATATGCGGATAAATACGTCCTTGATCTATTAAATCATGTGTTATAAACGGAAATTGAGCGCTTCCGGGAACCTCTACCCACAATTCCTTGGCATAATTGCCATCGGCATGCAAATGATTGGTTAAAATTCCGCGTCCGTCGTCCTCTTCATGGGCAGATAAAACAACCGCTCCGGCACCGTCGCCAAATAGAACAGCCACATCACGTCCTGCCGTAGTAAGATTTAAGCCTCCGCTATGCACTTCGGCACCAACGACCAAAATGTTGTTGTACATGCCCGTCTTAATAAACTGATCTGCTGTTGCGACGGCATACACAAATCCGGTACACTGATTGCGAATATCCATGGCACCAATACCAGGAATTCCCAGATGTACCTGCATAGGGCAACCCGCCCCCGGGAAAAAATAATCCGGACTCAAAGTGGCAAAAATGATAAAATCTATTTCCTGAGGCGTCAATCCGGCCATTTCAATCGCTTTTTTAGCCGCTTGTGCTCCCATATAAGAAGTAGTCTCCCCTTTTTCGACCGATGCAAATCGGCGCTCTTGAATACCTGTGCGTTCCCGAATCCATTGATCCGAGGTATCCATCATCTTTTCCAGATCAAAATTCGTTACCACACGATCGGGTAAATAACGGCCTACCCCTTTAATAATCGAACGTCTCATAAACTTTGGTCCTCCTGTTTTCCAAGTTTAAAATCCTTAAGATAGAATAAAGATTATGTTTTAAACGGATATTGTTTTAAATCACGAATTCATAAAATACTTATTTAAAAAGGACTTAATTGCCTTTATCACTGCCGGCTCTTTAAGTAATGAAGAATGACCGTGTCCTTTTGCCACAAATGTTTCTACGTTATGGCGTTTTGCAGTAAACTTAATTTTTTCCATATCATCAAACGGGACCAATTCGTCCTTATCGCCGTGAATAAGCAAGACAGGTGTGTAAAAACGACGAATGGCATAAAGCGGAGAAATTTCATTAAACGGACGTCCTATTTTCCATTCAATGTATTTTAGTACAACTTTAATCAGCCAAGGGGGAATTCCATTTTGCCTGAATCCCCCATACATAATCCGGCGCACATCGGCAAAAGCGCTGATGGATACAACGCCATCAACGCGTTTATCATCGGCAGCGGTAAGTATTCCCGCAGCGGCACCTAAAGAATGGCCTAAAACAATAACTTGCTTTGGAGCATTAACCTGGTTTAAAACATAGGTTAGTGCATTGCTTAAATCGGTTTCAAATTTTAAAATAGTCATCAACTTTTCTTTATCGCTTTTACCGTGATTACGCGCGTTTACCAAAAATAAGCGACATGTTTTCACAAGTTCTTTTGCAGCGGGCAAAAAAACTTCACTGGTATTGGCCCAACCATGTATAGCCACAACCACAACAGAAGCGTTCGATGTCGGATTCAAATCATAAAGCTGAATTTTCTTTCCGTTCTCCGTAGGGATCAGCAATTCTTGGTATTGAAATATTGATGAATCCGGTTTTTGTTTTTCATGTATTTGGGCAAAATGAAAGGCTCTGTATACCAGATAACGTATTAAAGCCCAGAAAGAGAGACCCGCTATTAACAACACCAAAAGCGCTAATAAAATATTAAAAACCATTTCAGGCTCCGGTTAAAATTTTGCTAAATATATCGGGATATCCGATTTTATGCAATTAAAATAGCCGTTAAATTAACATTTTGACCTACGTTACCGGTAACTGGGAACCGAATCTCGATTGATACGTTAATGAGTCTATTTATAATTTTTCTTTTTGCGGAGACTTTAAAGTTTTCGTAACTTTAAGGTTCCATTGTATTTAACAAAAAGGTTTTGCCATGAATTCCGAAAGATATTTAATACGGTTTTTAGGATTGATTTTTATCGGCGCTTTGCTGCTATCTGGCTGTAATCGACGTATTGTCGATGCGAACAACCATCAGGCACCGACTGACAGTACTACGGTACTGGTTCACCGCAAAGGTTTAGCCGATCGATTTGAAATAGCCACTTGGAATATTGAGAATTTCCCCAAATCCAATAGCCAAACGATTAATGATGTAGCCCAGATTATTAAAGATTTGGATTTGGATTTGTATGGCGTCGAAGAAATTACCAGTGTACGCTCTTTCGATGAAATGCTAAAAAAATTACCTGGCTGGAAAGGGGTTCTTTCCAGCGATACTTATAGTAATGGTTCGTATCAAAAAACAGGAATTTTGTTCAAATCCGACTTTATTTCGGTTTCCAATGTACAAAATATTTTTGAAGGCGACGGTTATGCTTTTCCCAGGCCTCCTTTGGAAGCGTATGTTACGGTTAAAGATCTTGAAGGAATAAAATTCGATTTTAATCTGATTGTACTGCACTTAAAGGCCAAAGGAGGCTCTTCCAATGAGGCGCGACGTAAGAGCGCCTGTCAAAAATTGTATCAATATATTAACGATGAAATCGCAGCAGGTGCCGATTCCGATTTCGTTGTAATTGGTGATTGGAACGACGAAGTTTCCGATCCGCCCGAAAGCAATGTTTTTGAACCTTTTTTAAACGATCCTAATATGTACACGTTTTTGACCCTGTCTTTAACCAATCAATATTCATATATTTCGACCACATTTAAAAGTTTAATTGATCAAATTTTGATTACAAAAAGCGTGCGACGTGAATACGGAAACGGTTTATGCCAAGTTTTGTACTTAGACCAAGAATATCCGAGTTATGTTAGTTTTGTTTCGGACCACCGTCCGGTAATGGCGCGCTTTAATGGTTTTAAGTTAAAGCTGCAATAGTCTAATCTACCGCTTCGAATTAGATTGCCATATCGGGACTTTGCCGCTTTTGTTTTTGATGGTACCCCCAAATAAAAAGCAAAATACCCAACGTATCGGCCAATAAATCCCAAACCGAAGAACTGCGTCCAGGAACCATAAGTTGATGGAGTTCATCTGAGACTGCAAAAATAAAACCCGTAAAAAAAGCTAAGCGGTAGGCGTTTTGGCGAATCCATGCTTTGCCTTCCATTGTGAATCCCCGAATTAACAACCAGCCTAATATCCCGAAGATCAAAAAATGCACGATTTTATCTTCGATGTGCAACCCGAGCACAGGTAAACGAAATCCTTCAAGTGAAGATTCGATCGTAACCAAAATCATCAGAGTAATCCAAGGCGTATGGGCGTTGATCCTGTTTTCCATCTTAGCCTATCCTTTTTAGCAAAATTTATTTTCAATAAATGAAAATTTAATAAATTATTTGAAATTGCCAAATTTTGTCTTATCGCGGATAAAATAATTTAGTTTGACATCGCTTGCGGCGATTTCTAAATTGACTTATTGATGCAGGAGACACTTATGCCTTTACTGAAAAATGGGAAATACGAAATCGCTTTTCCAAGTAGTATAAAATATTTGGAAGAGGTGGAACGTATTACAACAAAAATTGCTTCCGAACTTCAGTTTAAAGAATCGGTTCGGGATGATCTTTCCATTGCCGTAACGGAATTATTTAACAATGCGTTGCATCACGGTAACAAGGGCGATGCAACGAAAAAGATTGTTGTTACTTTCAAGATACAGAATAAGGCATTGTCTATTACGGTTAAGGATGAAGGGGAAGGCTTTGAACCGGAAAAATTACGTGACCCGCTGTTGCCGGAAAATATATATGATGTTAGCGGACGCGGAATTTATTTGGTAAAACAATTGGTTGACGATTTGAAATTTAATATTACGGACAAAGGCAGCGAAATTACCATCGTTAAAAAATTGCCTAACTCAAAGCTGCAAAAACAACAAAATTCCGTTTCTTCATAGAAAACGGATGATTACGTCTTTTTATTGATTATACGAACGCTATGAATATCTAAATCTAAATTCCGGCTTTATGTATCGAACCTCATCATTAAGTTTGAACTAATGATTTTAACGAATAACTATTCTCGGGAGATTTTTTTAATGTCTATAAATAAAAAGAATATTACTGTTGCTGTTGCTATGAGCGGTGGGGTAGACAGCTCGGTGGCTGCCTTGCTTTTAAAAGAACAAGGCTATAATTGCATCGGCGTTACAATGCAATTGTTGGATTACTCTATAACCGGTGACTATGTCGATTATGAAAATGCATGCTGTTCATTGGATTCCATTGCTGACGCTCGTTTGGTTTGCTCTAAGTTGAAAATTCCGCATTATGTCGTGAATTTCAGTCGTCAATTTTATGATTCGGTTATTGATGATTTTATTACGCAATATTTGAATGGTAACACGCCGAATCCGTGCGTTATTTGTAATAAAAAAATAAAATGGCAAGCTTTAATCGCACGCGTAAAGGAATTGGGCGCGGATTATATTGCCACTGGACACTATGCCCGAGTACGGTATAATTCTCAAACCGAACGCTATGAATTGCTACAAGGCGTTTACAAAGCTAAGGATCAGTCCTATGCCTTATGGGCTATTACGCAAGAAAGTTTGGCCCGCACTTTGTTCCCACTCGGTAATTTTACCAAGCCCGAAATCAGGGAGATGGCAGATCGTTTTAATCTTGTAACCGCTAAAAAAAAGGAAAGTATGGAGATTTGCTTTGTGCCGGATAACGATTACAAACGTTTTTTGACTTCGGTTGTTGACCATTTGGAATACCGGGTTCGGGATGGCGAACTGGTTACGGTTAAAGGCAAAGTTGTGGGCCGACACAAAGGTTACCCTTTTTTTACTATTGGCCAACGTCGCGGTTTGGGACAAGGATTTGGTAAGCCGATGTACGTGGTGGCCATCGATGCACAACAAAATCGCGTAATAATCGGTGAGGAAAAATATCTGTATTCCACCGAACTTGTGGCAAACTCGGTTAACTTTGTCAGTATTGCGCATGCAAAAAACGGTGTCAGGGCACAGGTAAAAATTCGTTACAAATCACCGGCTGCCCAGGCTATGATTTTTTCGCTGGATGACGGACGCGTGCGCGTTGTTTTCGATGAGCCGCAGAAAGCAGTAACACCAGGCCAGTCTGCCGTGTTCTACGAGGGTGAGAAGGTACTGGGCGGCGGCATTATCGAATCTTTTAAACGACAAATTACAACAGATTTTTTAAAAAACAATGTTTAAATTCAAAAATGCTTGCTACCGATTTTTCTTTGGTGTAACTTCCGCTTGGTTTTGCGGGCGCAGCCCGCTAAGTTAAAATCTGACTGATTGCTATCAGTCAGATTCCGATGTTTGGCGGGGACTGATAGCTATCAGTCCCCGTGATTGTTATCACCAAACACAGAGAGTTCACCATGTCTGTACAAAAGCCCGAAAAAACCATTACCATTCCCTCTCTGCTCCGCATGAAAGAACGCGGAGAGCCGATTACCATGCTCACAGCCTACGACTTTTTAATGGCTTCCATCTTGGATCAAAGCGGTATAGATATCATCTTAGTCGGTGATTCCGGAGGTATGGTTATGGCAGGTCATGAAAACACCCTATCTGTAACCATGAACGAGATGTTACATTACGTTAAATCTGTACGTCGCGGTGTTAAACGCGCTTTATTAGTTGCCGACATGCCTTTCCTTTCCTACCAAATAAGCACGGAAGAGGCCATTCGTAATGCAGGACGCTTCCTGCAGGAAGCCGGAGCCGAAGCTGTCAAAATCGAGGGAGGCACTCCCCTTATTCCCACCATTGAGCGTTTGGTGCAATTAGGGATTCCCGTAATGGGACATTTGGGACTAACCCCCCAATCCATCCATCAATTGGGAGGATATGGAATTCAAGGAAAAGATACACAAGCTGCCGAACGCTTAAAAAGAGAAGCCCTGCAATTACAGGAAAGCGGCATTTTTGCTTTGGTACTGGAAAAAGTTCCCGCCCTTTTAGCCAAACAAATTAGCGCGCAACTCAAAATTCCTACCATTGGCATCGGTGCCGGAAAATATTGCGATGGCCAAGTATTGGTCAGCCATGACATGTTGGGACTTTATGAAAAATTCAAGCCCAAATTCGTACGTCGGTATGCCGAATTAGGCAAAGCCATGTCCCAAGCATTCAAACAATACATAAACGATGTAAAACAAAAAAATTTCCCGAACGAAAATGAAAGTTATTAAAACCATTAGCGAAATGCGGCAATGGAGCCGAAAGACAAAAATGCGCAGACAAAAAATCGGTTTCGTACCCACCATGGGCTATTTACATGAAGGCCATTTAAGCTTGATACGCGAAGCGCATAAACACGCCGACCAAATCGTCGTTAGCATTTACGTTAATCCCACACAATTCGGACCAAATGAAGACTTCGATCGGTATCCGAGAGACTTTGAACATGACGAACATCTTTGTCGTAATGAAGGCGTTGACATCGTCTTTTACCCGCATGATGAAGAAATGTACGGTCCCTTTCATAAAACCTATATCATTACCGAAAATCTTGCCGATGTTCTCTGCGGAAAATCTCGCCCCACTCACTTTCGCGGCGTTACTACCATTGTTGGTAAATTATTTAATATCGTGCAACCCGATATAGCCGTGTTCGGCCAAAAAGATGCTCAGCAAGCCATTATCATTAAGCGTATGGTAGAAGACCTTAACTTCCCCGTTCAAATCGAAATCGCCCCCATTATACGCGAAGCCGACGGTCTGGCCATGAGTTCGCGCAATAAATACCTTAGCCCCCGACATCGCAAAGAAGCCACCGTCCTATATCGCAGTTTACAATTGGCAAAAAAAGAATACGCCAATGGCAATAACGATCTGGAATCCATTAAGGAAAAAATGCGTAAACTCATCGAAAGCGAATCATCAGGCAAAATCGACTATATCGAAGCCGTAGATGCCCAAACGCTCGGAACTCCGAACCCAGCGACCGGCGAAATTTTAATAGCCTTGGCTGTTTACTTCGGCACAACCAGACTCATCGACAACATTATTCTGGCAAAGCGCCTTAACGATAAAAAAACTAGGGAACCAAAAAGAAAAAATTAAATTAAATCATTTGAAAATACAGAACAAATGGATTAAATTAACAAAGAAAAAACCGCCGTCTTTTTAAGAAAGGAGAAACGTGCAATGAGACGTACCGTTATTTTGGCTATTGCCCTATTTACGATTTTCTCCTTATATAATAACAGTTTCGCACAATACCGCAATCAACCTACTCAGCCCAATATTTCAACCGCACTGAGCGGTATGCCCAGTTCCTTTTTAGGCGGCTTTTTAAACCCAGAAAAATTCCACATGCATCATACCGTCTCCATGTCGTTCGGTTCGTTTTTCGGCCAAAGTATGATGCTTAGCAGTTACATTAATAGCATGGAATATCAATTTTCCAAAAATCTCTGGCTTCAGGCCAATTTGGGCATTATGTCTTCTCCCTATAACACATTCGGGAAAAATTTCTTTTTAAATAAGCCCCAATTTTTCGGCAGTGCCCAATTAAATTATCGCCTTAACGATAAAACCAGTCTCATGTTCAGGGTTGAATCTTCCCCGTGGGGATACGGTTACGGAAGCGGCCATGGCAATTATCAACCCATGTTTTATGATTTTTCACCCTTGGCCCGATAAAGCCAATCAAAATAATTCGCCCGTTTAATTGCAAATCTATTATTAAATTCAAAATTATTAACAAAAATATTAGAATTGCATGCCCAATTTGTTTAAATTTCCCCACGTTTGGAGCAAAGTTATCATAATCTAAAAATTTAGGAGCGATTTATAAACTTGAAACGTCGCAGAAGATTAAACACTTATACCATTCAGCGTAAACGCACCAAACAAGTTCAACGCCGTCCAGCGGCTAAAGAGCCCGGGCCATTTTGGACTTTGGTCAAATTTCTTATTATTATCGGATTAATCATACTTATCGGTTATTTCGGGTTTAAATACCTGTTACCCGCCATACAGCAAAAACTACCGTCTTTGCATCTCGGGCAAAACACATCATCCGTAGAAGCGCCTGTTACATCCCCCCCCAAGGCACTTCCTGTAGAAAAACCGCCTCAAAAGGCAGCGGAACAAAATCAGCCGTCGGAGCCCCAATCTTCCGTGGGAAACGATTCCTTTGTACGCGCCATTCAGGTAGAAATACTAAACGGTTGCGGACAACAGGGAGTGGCTAAAACTTTAGCCGCCAAACTTAAAAACCTAAAATATGATGTCGTAAACACCGGCAATTACTTAAGAAAAGGAAGGCCATATTTTAAAGTAAGCAAAACCAGAATGATCGACCAGCTAAACACCAAAGAATCCCGCAAAAAATGCCTTAATTTAGCCAAACAAATAGGCATTTCGGAAAAACAAGTACAATCGTTTTCCAATCCCAATCCCATTGCGGATATTACCATTATAATCGGACAAGACTACAAAAAACTACCCGTATTCAAAGGAACAAAATGATGACAGCATCGAAACTGGCTAATAAAATTACGGAACTGGCTCTGGAAAAAAAAGGCAGACAAATCGTTAAAATCGACATTAAGGACATAACGGATTATGCCGATTATTTTATTGTAATTACCGGCGATTCCGGATTGCAAATCAAGGCCATTGTCGATCATATTGAAGACGAATTGGCCAAAGAAGGCATAAAAGCATACAGCAAAGAAGGATACGAATACCAACGTTGGGTATTGCTAGACTATGTTGACGTAGTTGTACACGTATTTAATCAACAAGCAAGAGAATTTTACGGAATCGAGCGTTTGTACGCCGATGCGAAAATGGAATTTATCACGGACGAAAAGGCATGACAACTCAAGAATTTATCGTTCAAAAGTTAACCGACTTTTTACAAACAATTAATATTACCGACATCGAAATACATCTGGAAAAACCGAAAGAAAAAAAATTCGGTGATTTTGCAACCAATTTGGCCCTGCAATTGGCTCGTCCTTTAAAGAAAAATCCCAGACAAATAGCCGAAGAGATCAAAGCATTTATCGGAACAAACCCGCGCTTTATTGCCAAAATCGAAATCGCTGGCCCAGGCTTTGTTAATTTTTACGCTGCCTCGGCAAACTTTTACACACAACTTGCCGAAATTTTAAAACAAAAAGAACACTTCGGGCAAAGTAATTTGGGTGCGGGCCAAAAAGCCCAAATCGAATTTGTCAGCGCTAACCCAACCGGTCCTTTAACCATCGGGCATGGACGTGGTGCCGTGCTGGGCGATACCATCGCACGACTGCTGCAAGCAGTCGGCTATCAGGTAACCCGTGAATATTACTTCAACAATGCCGGACGTCAAATGCGCATTCTAGGCGAATCTGTCCGCTTGCGCTATCTGGAGCTTTGCGGCGAAAAAATCGACTTCCCCGAAGATTATTATCAGGGTGCTTACATCATCGACATCGCTCGCGACATTTACAACGAAAAGGGCAAACAACTCAAGAATGCCGATTACACCTATTTTAAAGACAAAGCGGAAGCCGTTATTTTTGCAGACATCAAACGAACCGTTAAACGCCTCGGCTTCGAATTCGATGTGTTTTACAACGAAAAATCACTATACGACGAAGGTAAAATCAATTGGGTAATTGAAGGCCTGCGAGAAAAAGGGCTTATTGCCGAACGCGACGGTGCCCTCTGGTTTTTAACCAGCAAACTCGGATTCGAAAAAGATCGCGTTATCATCAAAAGTAGCGGAGAACCCACCTATCGCTTACCCGATATTGCCTATCATGTGGAAAAAATCAAACGCGGGTTCGATTTAATTATCGATATCTTCGGCGCCGACCATATTGCCACCTATCCCGATGTATTAGCCGCCGTTAAAGCCCTGGGTTACGATATCGATCGCATCAAAGTATTAATCCACCAATTCGTAACCCTAACCGAAGGCGATGAAGTGGTAAAAATGTCAACCCGTAAAGCCAATTTTGTTACTTTGGACGAATTGATGGACGAAGTAGGCGTAGATGTTACCCGTTACTTCTTCCTCATGCGTAGCATGAGTTCACACTTAAATTTCGATTTGACCCTGGCAAAAAAACAATCCGACGAAAATCCGGTATTCTACATTCAGTACGCGCACGCCCGTATTTGCAGCATCCTAAAATTAGCCGAAGAAAAAAATATCCGTTTGCAGGAAATTCCCGAGCTTTCCGTGCTGCAAAAAGAGGAAGAAATCAACCTGATAAAACATTTGGCGCATTTTCCCGCAATCATAACAGCCGCGGCGCAAAACTACGAACCGCATCGCCTGACTAATTATCTGTTCGATTTGGCAACGCTATTTCATAAATTTTATACAGAATGCCGAGTTATCGGAGATGACCAACGTTTAACATTGGCCCGTTTGGCGCTGATTGATGCCACACGCCATATTTTGGCTAACGGGTTAAAACTTTTAGGGATTTCGGCCCCAAATCACATGTAAAAACAAAGGAATTAAAAAATGAGTTTGTTAGTTGTCGGCTCCATTGCCTATGATACCGTAGAAACCCCTTTTGGCAAAGTTGAAGACTCTTTAGGCGGATCGGCCCTGTATTTTAGCGCCGCCGCCAGTTTGTTCGGACCGGTAAATGTTGTCGGAGTGGTTGGCTCCGATTTCGATGCTTCCAAAATTTCATTCCTGAAAAAACGCGGCGTTAACCTCGACGGGCTGTACATGGAAAGCGGCAAAACATTTCGCTGGGGTGGACGCTACTACGAAGATATGAACAAACGCGAAACATTGTTTACCTATTTGAATGTGTTCGAACGTTTTCAGCCCCGAATCCCCGAAACCTACCAACATTCCGAATACATTTTTTTGGCTAATATCGATCCCGAACTGCAACTGCAAGTACTCGATCAAATAGAAAAACCCAAATTGGTTGTTTTGGACACAATGAACTTTTGGATTAACGGAAAACGGGCAAAGCTCGAAACCGTGCTGAAACGCAGCGATATTATTGTTGTGAACGATCAGGAAGCACGCGAATTAACCGGCGAATTCAATTTGATCAAAGCAATAAAACGCATTGTGGAACTGGGGCCCAAAAGCGTTATCGTCAAAAAAGGCGAACACGGTGCCATGTTATACCATGCACAAAAATTCTTCTTTGCTCCTGCATTTCCTCTGGAAAAAGTGGTAGATCCTACAGGCGCCGGAGATAGCTTTGCCGGCGGATTTATGGGCTATATTGCCCAAACCGACAAAATCGATTTTAATACATTGAAAAAAGCCATCATTTACGGAAGCACCATTGCCTCTTTTAATGTGGAAGACTTTAGTTTTAATCGTTTAAAAACATTAACAATGGAAGAAATCGAACAGAGGGTAAAAGCATTTAAAGAGCTAACCACTTTTTAATCTAATGCGATTCGGCATTAATGATAATAGTAAAAATACTTCCTTTGCCCAAAGTACTCTCTACGATAATTTCACCGTTATGCGCTTCAACAATCTCCTTAACCATCGGCAGACCGACTCCTATACCACCGCCCATAAATTCCGTCTTGGAAGTAAAATGGTGTAATTCGTTCTGCACTTCGTAAAACGGCTCGAAAATGTAATGAATTTTATCATGGGGAATTCCGATACCCGTATCGATAACAGAAATAAAAACCTGATTTTTATTTTGCTCATACTTGGTGCGAATTAATACATTGCCGCCCTCTTTCGTATATTTTAACGCATTCTGAACAAGTTCGGTCAACGCTTTTTCCATCTTGTGCGGGTCAATAACCGCAATAGGATCGCTATCATCTAAACGATACATAAGCTGAACTTTACGCAGGACAAACAATTTTTTCATTTTCTTAAAAACATGCAAAACCAGCCCGTTAACTCGGACACGCTTTTTATTCAAATGCCCTGTGTAATGCGACAAAATGGAAAGATCGTGCATATTTTCCACCATTTCGGCCATTTCGTTAATGGTGGACTTAATGATCTTCATATATTCTTTTACGGATTCGGGTACATGGCCTTCCAAATCCATTTCCAGTAAGTCAAAATACCCTTTTAATACCGCAATAGGCGTGCGTAGTTCATGATTGGTAATGGTGATAAATTTGTTCTTCATATCATTCAGTTTGCTTAGCTCTTCATTTAAGCTACGCAACTCTTTATTCTCTTTTTTGGCATTTATCGTCTGAATACAGCGGTTTAGCACAATACGCACATGTTCAAACGATACCGGTTTGGTGATGTAATCGAATGCCCCTTGTTTCATAGCTTTTATGGCATTTTCGATTGTGGCAAATCCGGTAATAACAATTACCTCCGTATCCGGATAATTTTTTTTGATTAAACGCAGAGTCTGCAATCCGTCCATTACAGGCATATTCAAATCCGTAAACACGATTTGGTAAGGTTGCTTTTTTAACTTGCCCAAACCTTCCATTCCGTTTTCAGCCGTGTCAATTTTGAAACCCAAAAATTCAAACATATCCACATAACTTTCCCGTACCTCGGGCTCATCTTCAATAATCAAAATTTTAAACGGATTCGGCTCCGATTTATCCGTAGCAACCGGTTGCTTTATTTTTACTTCGGCTTCCACGAATTAATTACTCCTTATTTCCTGCGGAACATTGATAATCAATTCCCTAATGCGTTCCAATTCTGCGTTAATGCGGTCAATATATTCGTTAGTTTTCATGTTTTTCGATTCCAGGGTTTCCTCCAGCAAAAATACCGATGTATTCAAAATGCTTAATCGTGTGCGCAAACTTTCTAATAAACTTTCATAATCTTTGATTAAATTTTCCATCTTTCCATGATCCTTCATAACGAATCGATCGTTTAATTTCCTTTGTAATAGTGTTCGACATGAAGATTTGAATATTAAATAAATTCCATGAAAAGTGATACAAAATCGCCATTTGGCTGTTTTTTGCATTTGGATATTTTTTTTTGCAAAATAGTATAAGTGGAACGGAGTCAAACAGGGGAGATAAAAATGGAACGGTCATCTATGATCCCGGCCAAATGGTGGGAACCCGCAGAAAACAAACGGGTTATTTGCACTCTTTGTCCGCGCTATTGCAATATTCCCGAGGGGAAAATTGGCTTCTGCTTTGTGCGTCGCAATGTAGATGGCAAATTGTATTCAACCGCCTACGGAAGGCCCACCGGCTTTGCCGTCGATCCCATCGAAAAAAAACCGTTAAATCACTTCTTCCCAGGCACAACTATTTTGAGCTTTGGAACCGCTGGTTGCAATTTGGGATGTAAATTTTGCCAGAACTGGACCATGAGCAAAGCACGTCAGGACGAGCAAAATTCCTTGTACGTTACCCCGCAAGAGGTGGTTCGTCTTGCTCAAAAATATAATACCCCCTCCATTGCTTTTACCTACAACGACCCGATTATTTTCGGAGAGTACGTTATGGATATTGCGCATATCGCCAAAAAGGTAGGCATTCACACCGTAATGGTCACAAACGGTTATATCGATAAAGAAGCGCGCAAACAAGTATTTAAAAACATTGACGCCGCCAATGTAGACTTAAAAGCCTTTAGCGAAGATTTTTACTACCGCTTGACCAACGGGCATCTTCAACCTGTTTTGGACACACTAATATGGCTAAAAAATGAAACCGATGCCTGGATTGAGATAACCAATTTAATCATACCTCACGAAAACGATTCCGCCGACGAAATCAAGCGCATGTGTGAATGGATTTTAGAAAATCTGGGGAACTCGGTACCTTTGCATTTTACCGCTTTCCATCCGGATTTTAAAATGACGAACTACCCGCCTACTCCCTATGCCACATTGCGCAAGGCCCGAGAAATTGCTTTAAAATGCGGCCTAAATTATGTGTATGTGGGTAACGTACACGATCCCGAAGGACAAACGACCTTCTGTCCAGGCTGCGGGCGCGCCCTGATTAAACGCGATTGGTACAGCATTCCAGAAATTCATCTGCAAAACGGCAAATGTCCTTATTGCACCCAGACAATATCCGGACGCTGGCAATGAAAGGCAAACAATACAAACAAAACAATCTCCGAGCTTTTTCCCCCGTCGGCTTTCTGGTAGGTTGGCAACTTCGTTGGCTAAATCGGCGGAATTTTAGTAATTTAACCCTTTGTATTTTAAGCTGATTTGAGGCATTTATGGCATTTAATCGTATTTTGCTTGTACAAACCGCTTTTTTAGGCGATACCATCTTAGTTACCCCGCTCATTCGGGCTGTCCGCTCTCTGTTTCCCGATTCGCAGATCGATATTCTGGTTATTCCGCAAACAGCCGGTGTTTTGCAAAATAACCCGCATTTGAACAAAATCATATTATTCGACAAAAGAAGAGATAAAAAATCCGCCTTTACACATACCCTTAAACGGCTTAAAAACGAACATTACGATTTGGCCATTACCGCACATAGTTCCTTTACCACCGGTTTGCTTTTAAAACTGGCCGCCATTCCGCAACGCATCGGTTTTGATCGAAATCCCATTCGTTTTTTTTTAACGCAAACGGTACCCGTCCCTTCAACCGGCCATACCATCGAAAAAAATTTGGCTTTATTAAAACCTTTCAGCCATCGTAAATTTCCCATACAAACGGAAATTTTCCCATCGCATAAAGAAAAATATCTGGCACAAAATTTACTGCAACGTTTAAATGCCGATCGCCCCAAAATTGCTATTGCTCCGGGTTCGGTTTGGCCCACCAAACGTTGGCCTAAAAACTACTATGCCGAACTGATCAAAAACATCAAAAACGAATTTTCTCTGATCTTCATCGGCAGTCAGGCCGAACGCGAACTATGTACATGGATTATTGAGCAGGCGGGAGCGCAAGCAGCAATGAACCTGGCAGGCGAACTTTCGTTACTGCAATCGGCCGCTGTAATCGAACGTTGCGATTTGATGCTCTGCAATGACAGCGGCGCCTTGCATTTGGCCAATGCCATGCAAACCGACGTTTTTGCTTTTTTCGGACCAACCGTTAAAAAATTCGGATTTTACCCGTTCAGGCCAAACGACTTTGTTTTTGAAATACCTCATTTATCTTGCCGCCCTTGCGGCAAACACGGCAGCCAAACATGTCCGCAAAAACATTTTCGTTGTATGTTGGAAATTATACCGTCAACCGTAGAACAAAAAATAAGAGAGCGCTTTTCTGTAAACACCAAGTCCGGTCTTTATTTTAAATAATCCCTTTACGTGTTCCCTATACTTGGCACAAACACCTTGTTACCAAAGCCAAATTGGCAGCTTCGCACTGCGTGCAAACCGACTATTTTCTAAAATAGCATGTACAAATGCTTTAACCGATTCGAACTTTAATGACCGTGCATACAACTTAGTGGCTTGCCAGATTAACCGTCGCTCTTTTGCGAAGAAGGAAATCTCATTTCCCTTAAAAATTGCCGTACCGAAGCCGCATCCCGCAATTCCACAATGCGGGCATACGGTTGCTCCATGCCTTCCGTACAATTACGGCACATTTCAACGGAGCGACGATTTGTTAATATTTTCCTGCGAAAAGCCATGTATTTTTCATTCTTAAAAATGCTTTTAAACGGTTGGTTCTCAGCAAACAAAAAAGCCATGGCATATTCCGCATCTTTGTCAAAGCAACACGGGCTCACCGAGCCATCCCAATTAATGGTGGCATTCAGCCACAAGCGTTTGCAAAAATTAGGTAATTTGCTTTTGAGTTTAAAAGTCGTACCGTCAAACTCATAACGCGTAAAATCCGTATCTTGCGGCAAATATTCCAGCCCCTGTTGAGCGGAATAAATTTGCACCGTTTTAAACGCAATACGTTCCACATCGTTCTTTTGCGCAATTCGAACAATATCAGCCAATTCCCGCTGATTGTGTTTAAACACCAAAAACTGCAACTCAATCATGGGACGCGGGCTCTTCAGTTCCCGTTTGGCCCGCGCCAAATTTTCCAATCCTTGCATTACCGTGTTAAAGTTGCCCCCCACCCGATACTTGGCATAGGTTTGCGCATTGGTGCCGTCCAATGAAAAAATAATCTGGTCTAGCCCCGACCGCACAATTGCGCGGGCATCTTCCGCAGAGCGAATAAAATGGCCGTTGGTAGAAGTTTGGGTCATCATGCCATATTGCTTGGCATAGGCCACCATGTCTAAAAATTGCTTGTTTAAAAAAGGTTCACCTTGATTCCAAAATTGAATTTGGTACACATAAGGCCCGATGTCATCGATGATCTTTTTAAAATTTTGCAAGTCCAGTCGCCCGCGCGGACGCGCCATATCGCCGTTTCCCGAAGGGCACATAGGACACTTGAGATTGCAGATATTGGTAGGCTCAATCATTACGACCGGCGGAATTCCCCAGACAATCGGCTTTTTAAGCGCTTTGGAGATATTCATCGAAAGCAGTATCTTTAGCAAATTCAAAATACGCCGCGGTGTGTGCGCTACCTTAAACACAAACAGCGACCGCAATGCAGCTTTAAACGGCACCACGCTCAGTGTAAGGCGATCCAATATTCCAACTTTCATACGCATTGTCCCAATTCTTCGCCATTCATTTGCTCTTCTTCTTTTTTAATAACTGTTTTTTTCCATGCGCATACAATCGTCCGGAAACCTGCCGAAACGTTTGTCCCGCCTCCTTAAAATGATGTTGTTTTTGATAGATAAAAAACACCCCCACAACGGCCGGAACAATGGCATTAATGACAAAAACCAACAATGCAATACCCACCGCAGCCGCAGCCGGAATGCCATATTGCTTTAACATCACCGCAGCAATTCCTTCGCGCACACCAAGTCCGGAAATGGATACCGGAATTAATCCGGCCCCCCAAATGTAAATGACGGTAAGCAACGTTTGGTCGAAACGAATACGATGTACGTCATTCAGAAGAATATAATATTGGAAAATAAGGCAAACAAAAACCCCCAATGAAAAAAGCAAAGCCTTTAAAAAAATCCGATGATAATTCACTTCTTTTTCTTGAAAACGCCGTAACAAACGCGTACGCGACAAAGCCGGTAAAAACGGATAAACAAGAATTAGCGCGGCCAAAATCCCCCAAAAAATCCAGCGATACTGCGGAAAAAGAAAAGGCAGCCCCCCTAATACCAACAATGTTTTAACATAGGTCTGAAAAAATTTTTCAATGGCGAAAGCCATTACTTTGCCGCTTTTTCGACCAGGTAATAAAAAAATTTTAGAAATTTCGGCATGCCCACCTGGTAAAAGCAAACGGAACGTAAAACCGGCAAAAAAAGAAGGGATCAAATCATTGGTTTTAAAGTCGCTGGATTGTTGCTCAACCAAAAATTTCCACCGCTTGTATTGGACAAAAAGATTCACAACGGCAATGACCAGCACCGCCGTTATGGTTGTCCAGTGAATTGACAACAGCGTTTGCACCATTTTTTGGCGGTTAATGCGGGACAAAATCCAAACCAAAAGTGCAATGCCTACGGAATATTTCAATAAAAAAGTTAATTTTTGCTTGAGCATGGATTTCATTAAGTCGCCGTCTCCGCTTTATCATTAAAGATAACTCATATTACAATTTAGCCATATTTTCTTATTTTTTCCATTGATAGCGTTGCCCCAGCCCCAATATCGTAAAAAAACTGATGTAAAAGGGATAAAATATTTGAAAGAACGGGAAGTAAGGGATGAGAAACTTACGTCGAAATACTTTTGCGGCTTCGGTTAACGTTAAGAATTCCAAAATCAACTTAAGGGCAATAAAGGCCAACCACAGTTTAAAAAAGGATACGGCCAATAGCGGAAAAAGCCATAAATAAGCATAAATTAAAAAAGCAACCAGCGAAAACAAAGAAGTGGCCCATCCTTTACGCAAGGTTTTACTGTTTTTGCGGATTTGCTGATGCCAAAATTGTTTAAAATTTTGCGGAGGTAACGTTTCCACAAAGGTTTGCGGATGAGCGCAAAAAACGATACGACCTTTGCCTTTTTGTCTGAATCGCTCGGTTAAAAACACATCGTCGCCGCTTCGATAATTTTTAAGCGCATCATATCCGCCTATTTGTTGATAAGCGACCCGACGATAGGCCAAATTTCGTCCCACACTGGTAAGCGGAAAGCCATACACCGATGGCGCCGATGCGACTATAACCGAGAATAGGTTATCAAACTGTAAAATCGTATTTAAAAACCCTTTAAAACGCTTTAAAGGCGAATAACCCAAAACCATATCCACATCCGGTTCGAAATAGGCCGTCATATAACGCAGCCATGCGGGTGGTACCACGCAATCGGCATCGGTAGTAAAAATCACTTCACCTTTGGCCCGCGCAATACCCTGACGCAAAGCATGCTTTTTCCCGCTGGCAAAGCCATCGTCGCGGTTAGAACGAATTAACTGCCAATTGTCATGAATTGTGCAATAGCGCTCAATCAAATCGGCCGTGTGATCGGCGGAAGCATCATCAACAAAAATAACCTCGTATTTGTCTTTGGGATAATCCAATTTTTCCAATGCTTCTAAGGTCGGGGTGATGCGTTGCGCTTCGTTGTGCGCCGCGATAATAACGGAAACCGCAGGAAAACTACTTTGCTCTTTAAGCGGTAATTTTTTTAATCCCCAAAAAACGAAATGCAATATGGTCAAATAGGCAAAAACAATGATTAAAAAAAAGAATAAATATGCAAACATTAAAACTCCGTTTTGCGTCGCCTAAAATTTATTTTGGCCTGTTTTGGGTATTTGTCATTTTTCGCTCGAACCTACTTTTTACTTCGATTCATTTTGCAAAGCAAATATTGGCGGCACATCTATCCTGTCAGCGCGATACGAACGCGCGTTTAAACATTCGCTATTTCCCCCGAAAATTCGGCAGGTCAAAAACTTAGCATCGTCTTTACGATGGTTTATCTTATTTTGACTGGTAAGATACGACCGCCCCCACCTTGCGCGTTTCGTTGCGCGCATACAGCATGCCGCAAGCCGCCTGAATATCCCACCCTTTACGATTGCGTACCGTTACGGCGTAAACGCTGTTTTGCACTGCTTCTTCAAAGGTGCGCAGGATGTTTTCCGAAGGAGCCGGGAACTTTTCGTCTTCCGAATTAACCGGAATAATATTAATTTTACAGGGCACCCTGCGCGTAATGCGCACCAATTCCTTGGCATCTTGCGGCGAATCGTTGAACCCGGCAATTAACACATATTCGAAGGTAATGCGTTTACGAGTTTTGCTATAATAATAGCGTGCCGCTTCCATTAAATCCGTTAACGGATATTTTCGGGCAATGGGCATTACCTGTTCCCGTTTTTCCTGAAAAGCGGCATTCAGAGAAATAGCCAAGCGAAAAGGACGTTCTTCATCGGCCATTCGCACAATGCCGGGAATGATGCCGCTGGTGGAAACGGTGATCTTCCGTCTGCTGAAATTAAGCCCCTCTTCGTCGGCAAGAATTTCGGCGGCACGCATAACTTCATCATAATTAAGCATTGGTTCGCCCATACCCATAAATACGATATTGGTGGGCGGCCGTTTGGCCTGTTTACTCATTTGCAGAACCTGTTCTACAATTTCACCGGCATTCAAATCGCGCAACCAGCCCATTTTACCGGTGGCGCAAAAGGTACATCCCAAAGCACAACCTACCTGCGAAGAAATACAAAAGGTTACCCGCCTACCTTCATAAATAATCACGCTTTCGATTTTACGCCCGTCGTCCATTTGCCATAAAAATTTGGTAGTTTCGTCTAACGGCGAACGGATGCGTTCCAATTCCTTAAAAGAACGCAATGTAAAATCTTCGGCTAATTTTTCACGCAGTTTCTTGGAAAGATTGGTAAACTGATCGAAACGCTGGTAACCTTTTTGAAACGCCCCTTGGTAGACCTGTTTTACGCGATAGGCCGGCTCACCGATTTGTTGAAAATATCGTTGCAATTCCGAATGACTTAAATTTAAAAGATTGCGCATAGTACTCCGATAACGCTGTTGTTTGCTCTTGCTTTTAATTGCCTGCTTCAGTAAACTCAAAAACAATTGATTGGCCAATTTACAGAAATGCTTAAGGAATAACAATAGGGATTTCCATGGAAAAAGATGTTCAATTGGCAGAAGCCGTTGCTCGATCCTTTGCAACCATTCGTCAGGCACTAAGCCAAATTATCGTCGGACAAGAAGAAATAATCGAACAATTGCTCATTGCCCTGTTTGCCCGCGGCCATTGTTTGTTGGTTGGCGTACCGGGGCTGGCCAAAACGCTTATCATTCGCACTCTGGGTCAAATTTTGGATCTCCGTTTTTCGCGCATTCAGTTTACTCCGGATTTAATGCCATCGGATATTACCGGTACGGAAATTCTGGAAGAAGACAAATCCACCGGTCAAAAAACGTTCAAATTTGTCAAAGGGCCGATTTTTGCCAATTTAATTTTGGCGGACGAAATTAACCGTACCCCTCCCAAAACCCAATCTGCCTTATTGGAAGCCATGCAAGAATACCGCGTTACCGCTGCCGGGAAAACCTTCGATTTGGATTTGCCGTTTTTTGTTTTGGCCACACAAAATCCCATCGAACAGGAAGGTACCTATCCTCTGCCGGAAGCACAACTGGATCGTTTTATGTTTAGTTTATGGCTGGATTATCCTTCTTTTGCGCAGGAAATCGAAATCGTTAAGCGCACCACCGTAGAAGAACCCCAAAATTTGCAACCGGCAATTCAAAAATCGGAAATACTGGAATTTCAAAAATTGATTCGGCGCGTACCTGTGGCCGATAATGTGGTGGAATTTGCAGTAAAACTGGTTTCGCTTACCCGTCCCGGAAAAGATGCTGACGAAAAAATTAACGAATGGATTCGCTGGGGAGCCGGACCGCGCGCCTCGCAAAATTTGATTCTCGGCGCCAAAGTTCGCGCTTTGCTTTACAAGCGTTTTACCCCGGAAATCGAAGACATCCGCCGCATGGCCTTGCCCGTATTGCGCCACCGTCTGGTAACCTCCTACAGTGCCGAAGCCGAAGGAATAGGAGCAAAAGAGATCGTCGAATATTTATTGGATCGCATGGAACAATAACTTTCCTAAGAGGAAAAATCGTAAAAGGCCAAATTAAATTTCGTTTAACCATATCCAAGGAGCCTGCCATGGGTTTTAAGGCATTCGTTTCCTGGCTGTTCGTCTTATTTTTCTTTGTTCAGGCACACCCACAAGTCCGGCTTACGACCAGCGACCAAACTATCGTACTACAAAATCGCGAAATTTCCCTGATTATCACGCTGAACAACCATCGCCTTCATAGCGAATTGATCACAGCCAAAAACAAAACGTTGTTTAAAGGTCAACGTCCTTCCTTTAAGATAACGGACAATTTTGCCCTTGATATCAATTGGACCGGTTGGCACGCGCCGCACAAAACCGATAATGCCGATAATCCTACCCTGCTTACGGCAAAAGATTTTCGCTTCGTTTCGCTTGCCCGCAAAAATCTGAAAAACGGCGGCAAACTTCTGCAACTTTATTTAAGCGGTCTGAATTCTCCCTTGCAGGTTCGCATTACCTACCGTTTGATGCCGGGACAATTTTGGTTTGGCAAACAAATTGCCGTGCGCGATACGATTTTCGGTTACCACTTTTTACGCCGCGCTTTTCCCATTTACGGCCATATTTCCTTTGCCGGTAAAATCCTAAAAAAAGGCGGCTTCGGTCAACCTGTCGTTTTACGCACGTCAAATGGCAGTCTGTTTTTCGGCACGGAGTATCCGGCGGCACATAATACGATCGTCTCAACGGGAACTTCCGCCGTTTTGATAACAGGCGGTACGGAAGTCGGGCAAAAAATCGAACGCCCGTGGATTAAAATTCCTGCTGCGGTTACAGGCTTAATGCCAGCACATTACGAGCGTTTATGGTTCGATCGTTATTTGCAATCGCAACGTGTTCAGCCTTTGCGCCCCTATGTTTTGTACAATAGTTGGTACGATCTGCGTTCGCCTGCCTTTAAAAACATCCCCCCAAAAAACATCATGAACGAAACCAACATCATGCGCATTATCGATTTGATCGAACAAAATTTTGTGCGTAAAAACGGCATTCATTTGGACGCTTTTGTACTGGATGACGGCTGGGACGTGTATGCCAGCGATTGGGTTTTACGCCCGAAACAATTTCCGCACGGTTTAAAACCGATCGCCCGACGTTTAAAAAAACTCAATACCTCCCTCGGATTGTGGTTTGGCCCGACCGGCGGCTACTCGTTCCGCATGCAACGAATTCGATGGATGGGCGCACACGGATACGAAGTAATTGCCAAAAACTCAGATCGCAATCATGCCATGATGTGCATTGCCGGTAAACACTACAGTCAACTTTTGAAAAAACGTACCACTCATTTTGTCAAAAACGATGGCGTAGCCTTTTTTAAATGGGACGGCATTCAATTTTCTTGCAGCGAAGCGGATCACGGACATCCCATCGGTCTTTATTCACGCCGAGCCGTCATGGATACGGTTATTTCTCTTTGTCAGGCCGTACGCCACGCCAATCCCAACGTTTTTCTGAACATTACTTCCGGCACTTGGCTTAGCCCTTGGTGGGTTAAATATGCCAATCAAATTTGGATGGGCGGAGGCGACTACGGTTATTCCGATGTACCCTCCATAAGTCGCCGCGATGCGGCCATGACCTATCGCGACATCACCTTGTTTCAGGATATGCGCGTGCATAAATTTTGGTTTCCCATTGCCAATTTAATGACGCACGGCATTATTAAGGGCCAACTGCAAAAATTAGGCGGGGAACAGGAACCTATCGAAAAATTTACGAATAACGCCTTGCTCTATTTTGCCCGCGGGGTTTCCATGTGGGAGCTGTACATTTCGCCCGATATTTTAAGCACGGCTGAATGGAAGGCTATTGGCCGATCGCTTCGCTGGGCGCGGCACAACTTTAATATTCTCAAACACACTTTTGTAATTGGCGGGAACCCCGCAAAAGATTCGGTTTATGCCTACGTGCATTTTAACGGATCGCAAGGTATTGTGGCTGCTCGCAATCCGGTAATTACACCGCAAACCGTTCGCATTCCGCTGAGCGATACGCTGGGACTCGATGCCAATGCCCGTAATCTGGTTTTGGAGCAAGTTTATCCGTATCGATGGATTTCGCCCGTCTTATATGCTGCCGGTGAGGAAATTCCCTTAAAAATCGATGGATATCAACTGCGCGTGTATCGAATTTTTCCCTTGCGGCAAGCCCGGCGACCGCTTCCGGCAAATATCATTTTTCGCGGAGAGAAGAAAAATAATCGGCAATACGAAGTGCACGCTTTTGCCGCCACGGGCGAACTGCGCATGCTCAATCCCTCTTTTTCCAGAGCCATGTTCGCCCCCGGCAAAAAAGCCGAGCACATTCGTCTGAACATACCGCCTATCGATTCATTACACGCATTGCAAACCCTTCGCATTCGTCGACAAAAGCAAGGGATTACCATAGATGTGCAGCTTACACCGAAAACCAAAGCAACTGTGGCCTTGTTATTGCAAAAAAAGACAACTGATTCGCCTAAGCAATTACCCGAAACCGAGCTGCGCCTGAACGGGCACAAGATACGGGCAAAAGTGGAACAAGAAGGCGGCAAATGGGCCTGGCTCAAAGTTCCGCTGAACACGCAAAATACACATTTTGAATTTACTTTGAAAAACAGCACAAAAAACGACTGGGCTGGTACGGTGGACGTATGGCTTTTGGCCGATATTCCTGTGCCCGATAACGTTTTTGTCTTTGAAACCAAAAAATCGGTGCAAGCCGAAATTCTTCCGCCACTTCCCCGCGCCGACACCGTATTGCACAAAAATAGCCACTTGGCCAAATTCCTTTTTGAACACGGAATGTTAAAACAAAAACCTGCGGGAAAAAAGTAAAACAACACCCCTACTTACGCCGTAAAATAAAAAAAGGCTCTGCCAGGCACAAACCCGACAGAGCCTTTTCCTAATACAAACCGATCTTAAACGGCGACTTCTTCCACACCCAAAACTTCTTTGATTGCCTGCTTTAATGTGTCTTTGGGCAATGCGCCAACCGCCATTTGCGGACGATCGTTCATGGGTACGAACAAAATGGAAGGTATGCTACGAATACCGAAAATAGCTGCCAATTCCTGTTCTGCTTCGGTATCTACTTTGTAAAAATGAATCTTGCCTTCATATTCCTTGGACAATTCTTCCAAAATCGGCGAAACAATTTTACAAGGCTGACACCAGTCCGCATAAAAATCGATCACACAAGGCAAATCGCCTTCATATTTCCATTCCTGATTTTGTTCGTAATTGAAAACTTTTTTAAGAAAATCTTGCTTGGTTAAATGTTGCATTCAGAAAACTCCTTTTAATTGTACGTTTTTTACCTTTAACGTTTTTGGTTGTTTTTTTATTTCAACTTCCGGTCTTTTATTCGATGATTTTTCAGAGCGAAAGATACGAAAAAAAATCAATCCGTAATTTTGTGAACGGCCTGTACTTCACCATATATACCGCGCGCACAAAACTTCAAACTACCGCTTCATCGTAAGTATAGCAAATTCTGGTGCAAGCGTTTGTTAAATGTCTCCCCTTGCCATTATTAGAAATCACTTTATTACAATTAATTACCTGCTTTCAGAAACTACGAAAACTATGGATTGTTTATGTAGTTTTTTTATTTAAACTATACCTTTTTATTTTTCTAAAAACTTTTCGATAATAAAATTATAATTCAATGAGAAAAACTGGTTCTTCTTTATCTGGGCGTAAATGATTCCCCCAATTGCAGAAATCAGAAATTTTCTTTAGATTGTCCAATAATGTAGAATTTAGTGAATTTGTGAATCAATATCCGGCTCTAAATTATTATCTTCCTTAAACTTTTTAATTTCTGTTGTAAGGGCAGCCATTTTAATCTCCGTTAAACGCTTCCCTTAACACCGTCTGCATAAGCTGCTCGGCCTGCGCTTTGCTTTTTTTGACCTGTTCTTCCAGTACGTCGATTTTAGCCATTAGCACATCCACTTTATCAACAATAACTTGTTGTTCTGCAAGGGGGGGAAGAGGAAAAGGGTTTTCTGAAATATATGATTTTGGTACTCTCTTTTGCCCAGCCGTTCCTGTCATTTTCATTTCACCCTCAAGTAAAAATTTAGGTGTTTTAAAATAAATTAATACGTAATTTGGATTGAGAAATTTAGTATTGCACCTAAAAACATGTAACTCTGTAGTACCAGCGCCATAACCATTTATTAGATTACGTGCAACTACCGATTTACCATTTTCAAAACTTGGTGTTATTTTTGCGATAAGAACATCATCATTTCGGTAATGAGTAAAACCAGATTTAACCTTTTCCCATTTTCTCTTTTCGAATTTTATTTCTTTACCATATTCAACTGGTATCAGATTCATCGGAGAAAAAGAAACCACTATTTCATCGGAAATGTGATTTCTTGGATTAATTAACCCTAAATCCAGTAAACGCGACCACACCCACCCATCCGGCAGGTCAAACGGCTTTTCGTCTTCGCTGATGGGCGGCAATTCTTTAAATTTCTTCGTGCCCTTTGTGTCCTTCGTGAGCTTTTCCTTCTCGGCTTTTATTTTTTCCAGCAAGCGGGCAGCGTGGTTTTCGCCGGAAATCAGTTCGGGATGCTGTTCACGCCATGCGGCGGTGAGCTTGCCTTCCACCGCTTCCTGTAAAATGGCCTGGCGCAGTTGCTTTAGTATGGATTGTTGACGATCTATTTCGTTATTAAGTTCATCAATTTCATTTTCTATTCGTTTGAAAAAGCTAACTATCGATTTTTGAGTATCAAGATCCGGTAAATCTATTTTTAAAGGGAGAAGATGCTTTGGCTTGATTTCTGTCTTTATACCACCTTTAACCTGATCTTTTAAAAGTTGAATAAACTTTGGGCTTTTTAAAAATCGCTTAAAATATTCAACATCAATTTTTTTATTATCAAACTGATATGACGAATAATGAATCGTAGCAGTAATATCGTCATCACCTTCATAAACAGCTAAAGCGCCTTTTGCCACATTTATTCCAGAGATAACAAGATCACCTTTTTTAGCTATGATCATATCGGTTTTTGACGATTTAGTAGAAAAATGCATTTTGCCAGAAAAATCAATTTTATCCAATCTTTTTAAATTGGCAACAGCCGGATCATTTGGTTTATATCTTCCAACACGCTCTGTAAGAAATTCACTAACTTGAATCTTTTTCCTGCTAGCCATTATTTAACTCACTCTTCAACTGTTCCAATAATGTACCGCTTTTTAGAAAGGATTCATGCAGCATTTCCAGCAATTCGGCGCTGGTGTAGGTTTGTTCTTCTTCGGCAATATGCGGATTTTTGATATCCAGATTGTAACCATTTTTAATAATTTCTTCAACGGGAACTTTCCAAGCCTGCTTATTTTCTTCCCGGTTGTTCCACCACTGTTTCAGGCTTTCAAATTCCTCTTTGCGGATCGGTTTGGTTTTGGAATAGGCTTTGTAACCTTCTGGCAATTTGTGTTCCCAGTACCAGATTAGTTTGGTCGGTTTGCCTTTTTCAAAAAAGAGCAAATTGGTAGCCACGCTGGCGTAAGGTTGAAAAACAGAATTGGGTAAACGCACAATGGTGTGCACATTGCAGGTTTCCAGAAAATGCTGCCGGATGCGCTGCTTTACGCCGTCGCCAGTCAACGAACCGTCCGGTAAAATAATGGCTGCCCGTCCGCCTTCTTTTAAATAGCGAATCATCAAAACCAGAAACAAGTCGGCGCTTTCGGTAGTACGGAAACTTTGCGGGAAATTGGTTTCCACGCCGTCGGTTACGGACGCGCCAAACGGCGGATTGGCCAAAATCACATCCACACGGTCTTTCTGACCAATGCTGGTATATTCACGGTTCAGGCTGTCGGTGTAATCAACATTGGGTACTTCAATATCGTGCAAAATGAGATTTGTAACCGCAAGCATAAACGGCAGTGGCTTTAATTCCATACCGTGGATAGTTTCTTCCAGTGTCTTTAAATCTTCCACTGTTTTTACATCCTGGTTGCGGCGGATATTTTCGATA
>CAZRBA010000087.1:0-50254 GCA_964598255.1 uncultured Caldithrix sp.
GATGTAAGAATCATGCGGAGCGATAGTCGTGTCGATTTTGTCCAATTGGTTCAATTGAACTACGTGTGCGGAATCCACATAGCTATTGGGGCCGGTAGATTCGATGGCACGCAAGCCCAGGTAATCGTAAACGCTTACCCAGAGTTCATTGTGATCGTCGCCATCCAAGTTAGCCAAATATGCGCCGGTAACGCTACCACCTGTATTCAATTGATAACGGGTTTGTTTGTATTCCAAGTTCCATGTGTAAAATCCGCTGGCAAAATTTCCGTCAACAGAAAAAATGTTAACCGTACGAGGTTCTTTGTTACCGCCGATCCAACGGGTAAAGGCCAACTCTTGCTGTCCGTCGTTGTCAAAATCGCCTACGGCAATATCTTCGCAACGCCAGGAGCCCGTATCAACCAATGCCGGATTGGTCGACCAGTCGAGTTTGGCTACCTGTTCGTATTGGTTGTCCATGCCGTTGTTCTGGAAAACAACAATACCGCCGGTGCTATCTACGGTATTCCAGCCTGTGCTCACATACACATACAATTCATCATAACCGTCTCCGTCCAAGTCGCCCACGGCTACGGTACGTACAGGGGTGCTATAAGGCGAACCAAAATCCGGTGAACGCCAGACTTCTTCCATCGTGTTGTCGCCGGTTACTTCAAAAATTTCAATGGCACCGCCGTTGGCATATTGAGTCATAATAATTTCCGGTTTACCGTCTTTATCCAAATCGCAACCCGCATAAATGCTACGGCCGAAACCGGTAATGTTGTTAACGGTTGGATTGCTGTAAGCACGTCCCATGGTCGTGTTATCACCATCGGTTTGTGCAAAAACGGTAGCAACCGATACAATTAAACTGAGAATCGTGAAAAGTATACCTTTTCTCATAGAGTGTACCTCCTTATTTGGTTATTAGACACTGTTGCCTAAAGTTAAGAAAAAATTTTTTTAAATCAATAGCTATCTTCATAAAAATTAGAATTAATTTGGTTTGTTAACTAACTTAATATTTATTATATTTGCCAGAGGTAAATTTTAACTTTAATGCGGAGACGTATTATGAAGCAAAACGTGTGGAAACTTTCCATTCTTTTTCTGGTTCTTTGGATGTCCCAGATTGCCGTTGCCGGGAATACGGGTAAAATTGCCGGGCATGTATCGGATGCCAATACCGGCGAACCAATTCCGGGGGCAAATATTGTAATTAAAGGGACTTATCTTGGTGCGGCCGCCGATCTGAACGGCGATTATTATATCATTAATATACCTCCTGGGAAATATGATGTAGAATGTACCGTGGTCGGTTATCAAAAGGTGGTTATGAAAGGTGTTCGAGTGGAATCGGACCAGACGACCGTGGTTAATTTTAAAGTGCGCGAACAGGCGCTTACTATGAACGAAACCATCGAGGTGGTTGCCGAGCGGCCTATGGTACAAAAAGATTTAACTTCTACCAAAACTGTTACCACAGCCGAAGAAATTAAAGCATTGCCTGCCGAAAACTTTACGCAAATTCTGGCTATTCAAGCCGGTGTTACCCGGGGTGCCAATGGGGCGTTGCATATTCGTGGCGGCCGATCTAACGAAATCGCTTATTTAATGGACGGTGTTTCGGTGGCCAATCCTTATTCGACTAACGGATTGGCTACAACCGTAGCCAATAATGCCATTCAAGAAATGACGGTGGTCAGTGGGGCCTTTAATGCCGAGTACGGCCATGCCATGAGTGGTGTGGTAAATATTACAACCAAGGACGGTGGCAGTAAATTCAAAGGGAGTTTAACGGCCTACTCAGGCGATTATGTTAGCGACCACAAAGATATCTTTCTTAATATCGATAATATTTCACCCTTGGCAAACCGAAATATCGAAGGAACGCTTTCCGGTCCGGTACCGGTTATCGGCGGTAAAAATTTTACGTTCTTCTTTTCCGGAAAATACGCAGCTACAGACGGCTATCTGTACGGAGTTCGGGAACACAATCCTTCCGATTCCGCCAATTTTAAAGGGAAAGTAGTTGAATATTTTGTGGAAACCGAAGATAAGGTTTTCGAACGCCGTGAAAAGTTTATCGATGAATGGTATATTCAGCGTACGGGCGACGGTAAGGTCGTTTCCATGAATCCCAGTTGGTCTTATAATTTATTGGGTAAATTGAAATATAATATTACTCCTTCCATTATTTTGCGTCTGGAATCGATCTACAACGATGGTTGGTATAAGCTGTATCACCATGCCTATAAATACGATCCGGACGGCGACTATAATTATTACACGCAAAGCTTTCATAATGCGTTAAAATTGGTACACATGCTTTCGCCCAGCACCTATTACGAATTGCGTTTGGCTACCAATTACCGCAAGTTTCAACAATACGTTTACAAAAACCCGTACGATCCGCGATACGTTCCGACGGATAAAATTCAGGGCTCGCCGCCGGGAGTTTACTTTAATTTTGGCGGAACGCGAATGGGGCATTTTAATCAGCGTTCTCATAGTTACATTGCCAAGTTCGATTTTACCAGTCAAATTAACAAACGGCATCAGGTCAAGTTTGGCTTTGAAGGGCGGTTGCATCGGTTACAGGACGAAACCTACACCATTTTATACGATCGCATCAATTACAACAAGCCCACCGTTCTCGGGCTGGATTCTCCCACACACGATTACTACGATCGCTGGCCCCGCGAATTTTCCGCCTATATTCAGGACAAAATTGAATATCAAAGCATGATTATCAATGTAGGCGTACGTTACGATTATTTTTGGTCCAAATCCAAATATGCCAAAGATCTGTTACAACCGGATGGTGCTTTAGCCGACGCAACGCCCAAACATACAGTTTCGCCGCGTTTAGGTGTTTCGTTCCCTATTACTTCGCAGGGTATCATCCACTTTTCTTACGGACATTTTACGCAAATGCCTTCTTTTTCGGCTCTGTACGTAAATCCGGATTTCGAATTACCCAAAAGCGGAACGCCCACATTCGGCAACGCTAATTTGCGTCCGCAAAAAACCGTGATGTACGAGATGGGATTGCAGCAGCAATTGACCAACGACCTTTCCATCGATGTGACGGGTTTTTATCGAGATATTCGTGATTTGCTGGCCTTGCAACGTATTAAATTCCGTTCACTGGAAGGCGATTTGCGGGACTATCGTATTTACGTAAATCAGGATTACGGAAATGTCAAAGGATTTACATTGTCATTGAACAAGCGAATGACCAAGGCAAGTCCGGTAGGGTTTAACCTTGAATACACCTATCAGGTAGCAGAAGGTAACGATAACAATACCGATGCCTTCTTTTACAACTCCTTAAGCGGTCTGGCTACGATTAAGGAAATCGTACCGTTAGATTGGGATCAGCCACATAATTTATACGCTATTGTTACGCTTTCTCCCGTTAAACACATGACAACCAGCATTATCGGACGTTTGTCTTCGGGTTATCCTTATTCGCCTTATATTTATAATAAGGATTTCAATTATGATGTTCGACCCAATAGCGATCGTAAACCGACGCAAAAGAATGTGGATTTACAAACATCTTACCGCTTTCCGGTCGGGCATTTTTACTTTACACTTTTTGCCAAAGTATACAATTTATTCGATACGTTGAATGAACGCTATGTTTACAACGATACGGGGCGCGCTACCTATACATTCGCCTTTCGCAGTCAACAAGAAACTGAGACATTAAAGAAACATTACGGAGAACCCGGGGTTCATACATGGAAAGAATATATTGTACGCCCCGATTACTACAGCAAGCCCAGAGAAGTGCGTTTGGGTATGACCATAGAATTTTAAGTAATGGAGATAAATAGTTATGATGCGTAACATTTTGGCTTTTTTGTTGATTTTCATGCTTGCCGTTTCCGCTGTTTATGCGGACAACACGGAAGATGAAAAATTTAAAGACGGGCCTAAAAAGGATTGGTCTGAAGCCGAGTTTCAGGCTTACAACCATTGGATGAACCGCATTTTGGACAAAACCTTTGGCGGAACCAAACGTCAAACGGCCATTATGAACGGTAATAAAATTACGGCGCAAATTTACAACTACGGTTCCATTTCCAATGCGGGAAACCATATTACCGACATCGTTTGGAACGGATTGGGCTATGCGTATGAATTCGGCCCTTTGGTTGGTGCCGAGGTACCGGTGCTGGATAACCGGCATCCGGATACCATTGTACGCGAAGAAAACGGACAGATACATTATTACGCCCATGTTATTAGTGACGGGTTAACCTCTTCCGGACCGGAATTGAATCCGGATCGTACCATTCGTTGGGGATTCCAACCGTTGGTTACCAGCGATGACGGTACCATTCAATATTTGAACCCCGAAAGCGATTATATTCCTACTAACGATGCGCCGGATTTGAACAAAGACGGGAAACCGGATTCCTGGCCCGACGGTTGGTACAATGCCACCTTGCGTAAGTATGTCTGGCCCGGAGCACTGGGACAAGGAGCTACCAATGCGGATAAAGAAGCGTTCTATGTGATGGATGACCGCGATAATGCCGAATTCGATTATTATCCTTTTCCCGACGATTCCTCCAAACGCGGTTTGGGAATTCAGGTGGAAGTGCGTGTGTATCAATGGTCCAATCCTCTGGCCGAAGATGCCATCTTCCTGATTTACAAAATAAGCAACAAAAGTCCCAAAGAACTGCACAAAGTTGTTTTCGGTATGTGGGGCGATCCGCACATTGGCGGCTGGAGCGATTATAATGACGACTGGGCTTATTTTGATAAAGCCTACAATATGGTTTTTGCTTACGATACGGATGGTAAAAGCATGATTCCGGGCAAAGCCCCGGGATATTTGGGCTACAAATTTTTAGAAAGTCCCGGTATCGGTAACGAAATTATCAACGGCGTGTTTTATCCTGGTGACGGCATTGACAACGATGGCGACGGCATGATTGACGAAAGTTGGACCGATGGCATCGATAACGATCACGATTGGGATCCTGAAAAAGACGACGTGGGTATCGACGGTATTCCCAATACCGGCGATTACGGCGAAGGCGACGGCAAACCCACGGCAGGCATTCTGTTTGATATCAAACATCCTGGTGAGCCCAATTTCGAGTTTACCGATATTGACGAATCGGACATGATCGGATTAACGGGATTTAAAAATCCTGCTTTTGGTAGCGTGTATGCCCGTGACGATGAAAAATTGTATTCGCAGTACATGGTGCCCGGACATTTCGATACCACAGTGGTTCAGGGCGACCGTGTTTTCCTGTATTCATCCGGTCGTTTTAAATTACGGGCTTTGGAAACCAAACGTTTTTCTATTGCATTGCTTTTGGGTGAAGATTTTAACGATTTGGTCTTAAACGCCAAAACTGTTCAGCAAATTTACAATTCCGGTTACGAATTTTCGCGTCCGCCAGAAAAACCACACGTAACCGTTGTGCCAGGTGATCGTAAAGTTACCCTGTACTGGGATGATGTGGCCGAATCGTCTTTTGATCCCATTGCGAACGGACATGATTTTGAAGGTTACGTAATTTATCGGAGTACCAGTCCGGATTTTGCGGATCAGCAAACTATTACCGATGTAAACGGCAATGCCTTTTTGTTTCAACCGCTTAAAAACAGTCATGGGGTTGACGCACGTTTTGATTTGGTGGATGATTACAGCGGTCCCAGCAAAACACCTTATCCTGGGCGTGGTGTTTCGTACTATTTGGGCGATAACACCGGTTTGGTACACATGTATGTGGATAGTAATAATGTAATTAACGGCCAAACTTATTATTATGCGGTTTGTTCGTATGACCACGGTTTGGATTCGCTAAAGATTCCACCCACGGAATGTTCCAAAATTATTACTTTTGATCCCACAACCGATACGTATAAGTTCGATGTTAATACGGCTATGGTTATTCCCAGAAGCCGCCCGGCGGGATACGTTCCCGCGGAAATTGAAAACGGCGAATCGAACGGTGGCGTAATTCCGGAACCTGGAACCATTGCTACCGGTAAATTCGATGTCAGAATTGTTAACGATAAAGCCGTTGAAGATAATAATAAGTTTCTGATTACCTTTTCGGATTCGACCGGTGAAAAAACCTATAGTGTGGAAGACTTAAAACCCAAAGAAGAAACCTTTATTTCATTTTACGGCCAATTTGTATCTTTGCAACACAGCCATTTGGTACCTGGGAGCATTCGCGTTTTTAACCTGGATAGTTCTGTTGTTTACGAAGATAGTGTGGATTACATTGTCGATCCCCAAAAAGGCGCGATTATGGTTTTGGATCCACAGGAACATGATGGCGCTAGTATGGAAGACAATACCGAATACCGTATCAGCTATACCAATTATCCGATTTACCACAGTACCGCTTTACACGGCGAGGCTACCAATCCTTATTTTGACGGCATTCAATTGCGTGTAACGGAAACACCTTTCAAATTACGAACGGAATACACGGGTTGGAGTGCCTCCAGCAAAACTACGTTGGAGTATGAACTGGTGCCGAACAATGCCGATCACGATCCTGCGGATTTTCTGTTTAAATTTTACGACACCGTAGTCGATACCAGCTTGCCTTTGGGAAATTCGCCAGGTGTTCGTACGAATTTTACTATTACCAATGTGGACGAGGGGAAACCCGCCCGCTTTATTATTCTGGAAAAGGTAAAGCGCGATACGCTTTGGGAACCGGGCGAACCGATCTTTTTGTTGAATGGTGATCAGGGATTTGACAAATCGTGGACGGTAACTTTTAAATATCCGGCCAGCGGCGATACCGTTTTGCCTGGCAACGGCGACCAGTTCTACATTTCGGTATTCAAACCATTTCGTGTGACAGACCGATTTTCTTTTACTTCCAAGGCAGCCCATATCGATCCGTTGAAGGCCAAATCGGATCTGGATAAAATTAGGGTAGTGCCAAATCCTTATGTGGCTACGAATATTATTGAACCTAAGAATTTTATTAACCGCGCTAAACGTGGTTATCGTCGATTGTACTTTGATAAATTGCCGCGTAAGTGTACGATTAAAATTTTTACCACTGCCGGTGAATTGGTGCGTGTTTTGCATCATGACAGTGCCATTGACGATGGAAAGGAATTCTGGGATCTGCTCAGTAAAGACAATATCGAAGTATCGTACGGCTTGTATTTTTATCATGTGGAAGCACCGGGTATCGGTGAAAAAATCGGAAAATTTGTAATTATAAAATAGTGCGGAGGCAATGCATGTTAACTCGAAAAGTGATCATATCCGCGTTAAGTGTTGTCCTGTTGTTCTTTACAACAACATTTGCCCAGTTAAACAGCTCATCGACCATGTCTAAGGTGGGCACAACCGTAGCGCAATTTTTGAAAATTGGTCCCAGTGCAAGGGCCATAGGAATGGGCGGCGCCTTTACCGCAAGCTCGGATGATATTGCACTTATTTATTGGAATCCTGCCGGACTGGCCCGGCTTTCATCCAGCGCGGCCATGTTTACGCATACGCAGTGGATTGCCGGAACGAATTACGATTTTGCGGCCGTTGCTATGAACCTGTATTCTATCGGTACTATGGGGCTAATGGTGTCGTCGTTTACTTCCGGAGATATGGCTGTACGCACAGTGGATATGCCAGACGGGACGGGCGAGATGTTCAACACAGCCGATTTGATGATCGGGATGAGCTTTGCGCGTAACTTGACTAATAAATTTTCCATCGGCGGAAATGTAAAGTTTATTCACCAACGCCTATGGCATATGACTGCTTCGACAGTGGCCTTGGATATCGGTACATTGTTCACCACACCTTTTTATGGTATTCGTTTAGGCGCAAGCATGTCTAATTTTGGTCCCAAGATGCGTTTGGACGGTCGGGATATTAAATTTGCCAACGATCCGGATCCGCGGGAAGAAGGTAATGTGGAATTCGTGAACGCACAGTACGAAATGCTTTATTATTCCATTCCATTGAATTTTCAGATTGGCTTGGCAAAAGATTTTGATTTGGGTTATAAAAATAAACTTACTATTGCCGCCGATGCCATTCATCCCAATGATAATTACGAGGCTGTAAATGCCGGAATCGAATACAGCTTTAATAACATGTTGTTTTTACGTGCCGGTTACAAATCGCTATTTCAAAAAGACAGTGAAGAAGGTTTTACTTTGGGAGCCGGTTTAAATTACCGCTTACTTTCTACTGTAATATTGCAAATCGATTATGCTTATGCCGATTTTGGGGTGCTGGAAAATGTTCAGCGCTTTAGTTTGGGCTTGCGTTTTTAAGCCACTAAATAAAACGTCCCGTAATTGCCGGTTTGTGTTTCGCAAACCGGCAATTATTTTTTTAAGTAATTAGCAAGTTGGGAAATCCCATGAGTCGACGAAATACGATTTTGTTTTTGGGGCTATTAGCTTTTGTTGTTTTTAGTTGCAGCAAAACAAAACCCCCTGTTTATGTGGCCAAAGTAGGTGAGCGTTACATCACCTTGGCGGAATTTAAATTGAGTTACGAATTTAATCCGTATTTGGACCGTGTTAATCCGCCGGATTCGGCTAAGCACCTTTTGTTAAATAATTTAATTGCCGAAAAAATGCTTGCTCAGGAAGCGGCTGCCAGCATCGGTAAAGAAAAGCAACGTCTGGACGACTTGGTTGAAGAATACAACCGCGAAGCCATGATCGAAGCCTTTTGGAAGCAAATAATTATCCCCAAAGTAAAAGTGAGTGAAACGGAATTACGTCAGGCATATAAAAAATCGAAGATTAAAAAGGTTGTACGCTATTTGTTATTTACTGACGGTAACGATGCAAAAAAGGCGTATGCCATGATCCGCAACGGCTTAAGCTTTGAACAAGTTGCCCGCACGCGCGGTTTTTTGCCGGATCAAATTCCGGTGGACACCATTACGTTTAGCGGTGCACTGCCTAATATCGAAGATCAGGTGTTTAAAATGAAAATTGGGCAGGTAAGCCCTCCGATTAAAGAAGGTTTTTACTATTTTATTCTTAAGCTGGTCGATGAGAAAATAAATCTGTTTACTTCAGAAAGCGAGTACCAACAAATACGTTCGTCGTTATTAAAAAAATTAAGACGCGAAAAAGAAGAAGAAGTTTTTTTACATTACATTAAGGAACACGTGCCTACCCCGCCTTATGACGTGAATGAAAAACGATTTAAGGCTTTAGTGCAAATGCTGGAACAATATGCCTTTAAAAAATTGAATCCGAAAACACAAAATATTTTACCTGACGATATTTATTATGCGTTTAAGGATAAAAATGCGGATATTCTTAAAAAGACCATCGTAACCTTTTACGACGGTACGGCTTGGAGTGTTAAGGACTTGATGAAACGCATGATGCTGGCTCCGTATCCCATCCGCTTTGATAATCCTAAAATTTTTCGTGAAAGTATATTGTTAAGCGCACGTCATGTTTTGGATGATGCCATTATTTACAAACAAGCCAAAAAACTCGGATTGGAACAATCGGAATATGTTCGTCAGCAAACGCAAATGTGGAAGGATTTTTTTTATTTTAAAAAAGGGCTGGCAAAGGTTTTTCGTGGTAAAAATTTGGGAGATATGAATGCCCTTGGTGCTTATTTGAACAGTATTAAACACAAATATCCGGTTGTCATAAATCATACGGTTTACGACACATTGCATTTGCAAAAAACAGGTATGGCTGTTTTAAAACAGCATTTTCCCGGGCGGATTGCCGTACCGGTTTTCCCTTTATTGCGGCGTTGGAGGCCGTGATGCGGTAATTGGTTAACTGGTTGATTTGTTGAATCGTCGAATGGTTATTCGTTATTTTGTGCTTCTTCGGTGTGGTTCGGTGGCTGGATTAAGTTAAGGGTTGAGGGTTTAAGGGTTATCAGTGCCGATCTGTGTGGATCAGTGGCTGGGAAAGTTGAATAGTTGATTCGTTGAATCGTTGAATGGTGTATTTGTGCTCAGGGCTTCCCTTGGGTATTATTCAGGGTAGCGCGGTAATTTGTTGCAATGTTTACCCCCCCCGTAGCCCCCCTCAAAGGGGGGCTTTTGGGTGTGTGGCAGTAGTGGCCCTGCGGAGAGAAGCCGGTTGCCGAGTGGTCCCGATTCATCGGGATGTATCGAGGTACCGGCGGCCTTTTCCCCCCTCTCCTTTTTCTTTTTTCATTTTTCATTTTTCCTTTCCACCGTGCCATCCGTCAGGCTTTTATCCTTCTCTTTCCTTTCTTCACATTTATTTAAATACGTTTTGCCTTGGTGACGGTGGATATTGGATGATGGCTTTCCGGTAGCGCGTCAAACACTCGGAAGCAGTCGTTTTTTAACCGAGCAAATCATTGGCATCAAAATTGAAACAGGCTTTCGGCTCGCCAAGAAATGATGCACTATCCGTTTTTTTTATCTTCGGAAATAATATATCCCGCGCCACGGACACTTTTGATCCATTTGGGATTGGCCGGATCTTCATCCAAATATTTACGTAAACGTGCAATAAAATTATCAACCGTCCGTGTTTCCACATCGGGATCTACGTCCCATACTTTTTGCAAGAGTTCCTTGCGCGAAATTACTTTGCCCCGATGTTCCAACAAATATTTAAGGGCCTTTGCCTCAAGCGGTGTTAACGGAATGATATCATCGGATTTAATGATTTTCAATCCCTCGAAATCGATTTGAATTTTGCCGATTCGGTAGGTTTCGTGTCTTTTTTCTTTGTACCAAGTCTTTCGTTCGAGAATGCGTTTTACCCGAAGTAGCAATTCATCAAGCGAAAATGGTTTGGTAAGATAATCATCTGCTCCGAGTTGCAATCCTTTTAGGCGATCGTTTATTTGCTGCCGCGCCGTTAAAAATAAAATAGGCAGTTGACGGGAGCGTTTACGTATGAATTCTGCAATTTCAAAACCGTCGTGATAGGGAAGCATAATATCCAAAATAACCAAATCATAAAAATGGGCGGCCAAAAGATCCATCGCTTTTTGACCGTCTTCGGCAAGGGTCACTTTGTATCCTTCCGCCTCAAGGTTAAATTGCAATCCTTTGGCCAAAGATTGCTCGTCTTCTACCAGTAAAATGTGGTCCATCAGCGTTTTTCCGTTGTTGGTTTATGCGAGTTTAAATTTTGTTTCAAAGGAAAACATAGCCTAAAGGTCGTCCCCTTTTTTAAACCTTCGCTTTTTACCGTAATTTGCCCGAAATGCGCTTTAACAATTTCTTTAACCAAATACAACCCCAATCCGGTTCCGCGAATATCAGGCATATAAGAAGCTGAAACCCGATAAAATTTTTGGAAGATATGTTTTTGCACTTCTTTTTCTATGCCAATACCACGATCGATAAATTCAATACAAAATTGTTGCTTTTGTTGTAAAAGACGAACGGTAATCGGTTCGCGCTTGGGCGAATATTTTATGGCGTTGTCAATCAAATTAGAAAATGCCATTTGCATTGCCGTCTGATCTACCAGCCAGTAGCCCTTTACTTTTCCTTTAATAATAAGCTGGTTGTTATTCAATTTAAAACGATCCATGCAATTGCTGATTAAATCAAATACGGTTCGTTGTACCGGTTGAAGCTGGAGTTCGAAAATTTTCTTTTTTTGTTCGATTTGCGAAATATCAAGAATGCTGTCGATAACCTGCTTTAAACGTTGTGTATCGCTGAGCATTTGGGCGATGAATTCCTTTTGTTTATCACGCGGAATTTCGCGCCGTTGAAGTGTTTCCAAATATAATTGAATGGAAGCTAAGGGTGATTTTAGTTCGTGTGTAAAATTGGCGATAAACGTTTCGTACAGTCGGTTGATGTTAATTTGGCGCGTAAGATAAATAAAAATAAAATAAAATCCCGCTAAAATGAAAACCAGCAAAAAGAGTCCCACAATCAAAGCCGATAGCTGCGATACGGGCGAAGCGGTTACTTTGGGCACTAGTCGCTTACCAACCTGATTGATGATAATGTAATTGGAAACATACCAATAAATCCAAAGACCTAACAACGAAATCCAGGCAACCTGCATAAAAATAAAAATGAGCAATGGATGGATGAAGTTGATGCGTCGTTTCATCATTCGTTGATTCTTAATTATTCTCTCCTTCTAAGCCGCAAAAGAAAACGGCTCGAACTGTATTCCGAATTGCAAAAACAAATTCTGTGATTTTTAATTTTGTAAAATACTCACCATTAATTTTAGGAATAAATCAATCAAAAACAAAAAAGAAATAACCGTTGCGGAATACAATAAGTTGTTTTACAAAACTTTTACAAAAGGTTACGCAAATGTCTCGTATACTTATATCGATTTTTTTAATGCATTGTCCGCTTTCGGATTTTGCCGGTATCAATGACCAAGGGAAAGGTGTTATCGTATGCAATCAGTAAATATGCCCGCATTAACCATAGGCCACTTCAATTTACCAACGCCCATCATTCAAGGGGGAATGGGGGTCGGAATCTCTCTTTCGGGCTTAGCTTCGGCTGTTGCCAATCAAGGGGGGATCGGCGTGATTTCATCCGTGGCACTTGGCGTGTTGTTCCATAAGGATAACATGCATTTTCGCGAAGCCAATATTTATTTTTTGCGACAGGAAATTCGCAAAGCCAGGCAAATGACCAATGGGGTGTTGGGACTCAATATCATGGTAGCCATGTCCGATTTTGATGCCTTGTTGCAAACGGCCATCGAAGAAGAAATCGATATTGTATTTATGGGTGCAGGTTTGCCGTTACACTTTCCCAAAGGGTACACACCCGAAATGATTCAAAACATTAAGACACTTTTTGTACCTATTGTGTCATCCGCACGGGCAGCAAAATTAATTTTTAATTACTGGGGCAAAAATTTCGGGCGCATTCCGGATGCCGTTGTGGTGGAAGGCCCGAAGGCGGGCGGTCATTTGGGTTTTAAAAAAGAACAAATCGACAATCCCGATTTTCAGTTGGAAGTTTTGATTCCTCAGGTAGTGGCAACCGTTAAAACATACGAAGAACGATACGATCGCGAAATTCCCGTTATCGCGGCTGGCGGTATTTGGGACGGAGCAGATGTGGCCAAATTTTTGGATTTGGGAGCCAAGGGAATTCAAATGGCTACCCGTTTTGTTGCGACGGACGAATGCGATGCCTCTGATGCGTTTAAGCAAGCTTACATTAACAGTAAAAAAGAAGATATTATTATTATCGAAAGTCCGGTGGGGCTGCCCGGTAGAGCAATCCGCAATCGGTTTTTGGACGATGTGAAAGCCGGACAGAAAAAACCGTTCAAATGTTCGTGGAAATGTTTGAAGACTTGTGATTACCGAACCACACCTTATTGCATAGCCGATGCTCTAACCAATGCCCAAAAAGGACTTTTGCTCAAAGGATTTAATTTTGCCGGTTCCAATGCGTATAAAGTAGATCGGATTATTCCCGTAAAGCAATTGTTTACCGATTTGCAAAACGAATATCGTGCGGTGCGCGAGGCAAATATGATGGCGGTTAGTGCCTGAGCAGCGCCATACCGTTTCCCGTTTTCTTAAAAAGGACGCATTATTTAACAAAGCATCCTGCTTACCGGATTTACGGTGTGCATTGGTAAGGGATGCCTGTAAATTATGCGTCTTTTTTTTTGAGGGCTTTTCGGTTATTTTAACGCTCAAATATTTTTCCGTTTTACATAATTTCTTTAATTATCAATTTGTTAGATAGGCTTATTCGTTTTTTTGTTGATATTTTTAACGAAAAAAACATTTGACAACGGGGAAAAAATGATTAAATTACACACGTGTGCGAAAAGGTGTGAGGAAACGACATTTGAAAACGAGCCCGACAATCAAAGACATTGCGGCCAAACTTAATTTGCATTATACCACGGTTTCAAGAGCCTTACGAGATCATCCCGATGTTAAGGAAGAAACACGTCGTTTGGTAAAACAAATGGCTAAACAGTTGAACTATCAGCCTAACAATTTGGCTCGCAGTTTAAAAAGGCAAAAGTCCAATAGCATCGGCGTAATTGTTCCCGAAATTCGTCATCATTTTTTTTCGGCGGTCATTAGCGGAATCGAAGAAATAGCCTATCAGGCCGGATATGTAATTTTGGTTGCACAATCCAACGAGCAGGTAGAGCGGGAAATCATGAATACCAATGCTTTTATTTCCAATCATGTAGCGGGTTTGTTGGTGTCCATATCGCAAACTACGGTGTCGGCACACCATTTTCAGCGTTTTTTGGCACAGGGAGGTAAATTGGTTTTTTTCGATCGGGTTTGTCAGGATGTAGAAGCCGGGCAGGTGGTAGTTGATGATTACGGAGGCGCCTTTGCCGCAACTGAATTTTTGATTCGCAAAGGTTACAAGCGCATTGCTCATTTGGGGGGGAGTCGAAATTTGACGCTTTCGCAAATGCGCTATCAAGGGTATGCCGACGCTCTTCGGAAACACAGCTATGATTTGCGGGACGAATATGTGGTTTGGGGAGGCTTGCATGAGCAAAATGGTGCGCAGGGGATGAAGCGCTTTTTGGGATTAAGCGAATTACCCGATGCTATTTTTGCCGTTAATGATCCGGTAGCCCTCGGTGCGTATGAAGTTATTGCAAAAAACGGGCTTCAAATTCCGCAAGATATTGCGGTTGTGGGGTTTTCGGACAATCCGATTTCGGCCTTTGTTAATCCGCCGTTGACCACCGTTTATCAACCGGCGTACGAAATGGGCAAACGGGCCGCAGAGTTGTTACTCGAGCAAATACGCTCCAAAAACCAAACCGAAGGCCCAAAAACGAGGGAGGTTTTTCCCACGCGCTTAATTGTACGTGGGTCGGCATAAAAAATTTTTGCCGAAAAATGCAAACGTGTGCAAACTTAACGAAACAAACCAAAGAAAGGAGGAAAAAATAAAAAAAGAGGTTTTTTGTCGGCCATTTATGTTTAACCCAAATTCGAGGAGGGGATTGCAATGAAGCGTTTTTTACCGCTTTTCGTATCATTAGCAGTGCTTGTTTTTTTTACTACCGTACAGGCACAGGAAGATTTTATGCATCCGTACACTCCGGATGAGCATACCGTTTTGCTTTTGCACTTTGACGGAGATTTGAACGATGCCTCCGGACAAACGGCAGGAGGTACCGGTTACGGAGATTACAGCTTTGTACCCGGTTTGGATAACATGGGGCAATGTCTTTATCTGAATAACAGTTCCGTTTCCGATTCGTCCCGCGTGTTGGTTCCGGATACGGCTGCTTTGGATATTAAAGGCTCTTTTACAGTGGAAGCTTGGGTCTACTTTTTAACCTTTGGCGAAGGTTGGAGCGATTGGCGCGGAGCTCCGCGTATTTTGGCCAAACCTTATGCCGTCAACTCTTCTTATCCCAATAGTTGGTGGTTCCCGAATTACTGGCTAATGGGCGATAGCTACAACGATACCTACATTTTTGGCGGCGGTTTTATGGGCATTAATCCTACGGATTCGAGCTGGGTATTTAACGGCGATTTACGTATCGATTACAATTTTGTCGAAACCATGAAATGGTACCATGTGGCCTTTATTTACAATCAGGATGTGTATCCGCGTACCGAGCAATTACTCGTGCACGATAAGGACGGTAATTTGCTGGTTATGCTTAATCGCACCGTGGAAGATACCTCCTATGTGTTGGCCACCAGCGATTGGCCGTTGATCATAGGTGAAGGCGGTGGCGGTGGAAATTCTTGGTTAGACGGATTTGTGGACGAAGTACGCATTAGCAATGTGGCACGCCAATTTTCCATTCCTCCCATTATTACGGGGACAACGGTTCCCGAAAACACAACCGATAGCGAAGGTCCCTACGAAATCAAAACCAAAGTTACTGATGCCGACGGCGTTCAATCGGTTACTTTAAAGTACGATGTTGGCAATGGTTGGGTAGATGTACCTATGCAGCCCACGCAAAACGACACTTTTGTCGCTTCCATTCCGGGCCAGCAACCAGGAACCACAATTAAGTTTTACATCGAAGCGGTGGATAACAATAACGATGTTTCCGTAGATCCGAACCGGGCTCCGGACGAATATTACAGTTTTGCCATTATTGTCGAAAAGGCCTTGGTCTTTTATTTAGACTTCGAAGAGGGTAGCGGGCAACCGATCGATAAATCACAATTCGGTACCACTTGTACGATTAGCGGCGATGTTACTTACACCACCGATGCGGCCAAAGGAAACTATGCCGCCAAATTCAATGCCGACGGAAATGGTTATATTACGGCAAAGGCCACTCCGTTTATGAATTGTTACGAATTTACGGTGGAAATGTGGGTGAAACCCAATAAACTGGAACAAAATTTACGCTTGCTTATCAAAGACGGTTCACCTACTTGGTATATGCCCAATTACGAAATCAAAGGAACAGCCTCCGGAAATATCGAAGCCGGTAGTTATTGCGATCCGGTCGGTTGGAATAATTTTACCAGCGATTCGGCATTGACTATGGGCGAATGGCAACACATTGCCTATGTATTTAAAGATACCGTAGCTACCTTATATCTATTGGATTCCAATGATAAAATTATTGATAAAGTTGAGCATGTTACGTTGGGTACGCCCGTTTTTACCGATGGCGATTTGCACATCGGCCATGCGCCTGGCGATGCTTCCGGCCCGTTTTATGACGGTTTGATGGATGAAATTAAAATTTACAACTATGCCAAACAATTTGAATATCGTTGGCAACCATTTACTCCGGATGAGCATACGGTGTTGTTAGCCCATTTTGACGGCGATTTAAGCGATGCATCCGGACATCAACCCGACGGAACGCCTTCTTCCGATAAAGTAGGCTTTGTGCAAAGCTTGCCGGGCATGGGACAAGCGTTGTATTTGGATAATAGTGCGGATGGCAATAGTGCGTACGTGACCTTTGCCGATACCAGTTTGCTGGATTTGGGAAAAAAGTTCAGTGTGGAAGCCTGCTTTAAAATATTAGGTAAAAGCGATAGCTGGAACAGCAATCCGCGTATTTGGGCCAAATGTGGTGATCCTTGGTGGACAACGAATTACTACGGATTTGTCCGGGCAGACGATGCTTTTCTGGCCGGATATTACACAGGATCTGCCTATTACGATAATGCCAGCGATGCGGGTATGGTAAAACCCGATACCTGGTACCACATGTATTTTTATTACGACGAAGACAGCGATTATACCTATCTGGTCGTTCACGATACATTGGATCAGGTTGTGTTCGAAAACACCATGCCTATCGGAGATTTGAAAGACGAATACAAAACCAATTTCCCGTTATTCGTCGGGTTTGGCGGTGGCGGTAGCGACAGCTATTTGAACGGATACATTGATGAATTACGTATCGAAAATTACGAATTTGTAACCGGAATCAAGGATGCAGGCAAAATCGGTCCCATACCGGTTCGATACGCGCTTTCGCAAAATTATCCGAATCCCTTTAATCCCACAACCCGCATTTCATATCAATTGCCGCGGGCTGGTGATGTGCATCTGGTTGTGTATAATGTTCTGGGCGAAAAAGTACGAACCCTGGTACACAGTCGGCAATCGGCGGGTATTCATGTGGTGCAATGGGACGGAAGAGACGATTCAGGTAATTTGTTGGCTTCCGGAATCTATTTTTACCGTATAAAAGCGGGAAAATATTCGGCTATTAAAAAGATGATTTTGATGAAGTAGAGTAGAAATAAGGAGCATGTAACCCGTTTATTTTGAAATTGTGTTTCCGGTTTTCTCGGCAACAAAAAAGTACCTCCTAATGGTTTAAAGGCGTTCATCGGCCTTTAAACGAAACGCAGGAAAAAGCTTACTTCAGGGAGGAGGTAGCTCTGGGTTTTTCGCATGGAAATAAACATGTCGGTGAAAGCCGGAAACCAATTTCTTTATTTACGGAAAGCTTTTAAACAAACGAGGTAATAAAACCGATGAATATCAAACGGCTGTTTCTACTGCTCTTAGGGGGAATTCTAACCATTGTTTTATGGCAATGTACAAACGATTTGGGTACCAGCCCGGCTCCGGCGATTTTACGCGTTTATCTTGTTACCAATCCCGCTGATACGACCATACGCATCGGATTTGATACGCTTACGGTTACCCATAGCGATCAATTTGCACTTACGATCGGACAAATGAAGGTATATTCCAACGATAGTATTTATGCCCGGCTGTTCTCGGATTTTTCGGGTTACAGGGACGAAGAAAAGGAATACAATCTTTTGCAACGCGATGCCGATTCGTTTGTGCCGCAAAAAATAGCGGAAACATACATTCCTCCCAAAAGCTACCAGGCGATCGAATTTGTTGTGTATCCGCCTAAACAAGTTACCATTCACGGATTAACCTTTCCGATCGAAATTCCGGACGGATACCAACCCTTAATTCGTATGGACTGCCCTTTTGTGGCCCAGTCGCACGACGAATACGCTATTTACATACGTTTTGATGCGTTTAAATCCATTAAACGTTGGCGCGACACCTATATGTTTACGCCGTATTTTGAGATTATCAATAAGTAGGAATGGTCGGACAATGAAAAAAATACATGAATTCGTCAAAATTTTGCTTGTGTTTGCCCTATTGTATTTGGCCGCTCACTGTACCTATTCTACCAAACCGAAAGAACCGAATCAATTACCCAATACCACTTTGGCCAATATTCCCGTAGCCGGAGATACGATTAAGGCATACGTAACCCTATATTGGGACGGCGAAGATGCCGACGGATACGTAACCGCATATAAATACCGCTATATTACACATCATTTGAACAGAGGCGATTCCGTGGTTACCGATTGGGTTACAACCACAAGCACCAGCAAAACAATTGCTTTCGAATCTTCCGACGAGTTGAATTTCCAGCATTTCGAAGTTAAAGCCGTAGATAACGACGGCGGAGAAGACCCCACTCCTGCCGTGAAGGAATTTTACACCGTAAAAGCATACAGTCCGGAAACGACCATTGAAACCCCGACAGAAGGTCAGGAGATGTTCGTTTTGCCGCAAACCAGCGATTGGTGGGAAGGCATTAAAGTGGTTTTTGCTTCTTCAGACAGAGACGGCGAGGTGGTGGAATACGGCTACCGGGTGGACGGCATAGGTGAGTGGAAATGGACGGAAGACACCACCGTTACCTTAACACCCGACTTATTTGCTTCTCCTTTGACCGGAGAGCATACCATTGAAGCCGTGGCTAAAGATAATACCGGCATCATCGATCCCACACCGGCAACGGTGCATATTCGACTGGTAGAACCCACTTTTGATCGCGATATTTTAATGATCGACGAAACCAAAGAAGGCGACCAAACGCCGGGTTTTACTACCGACGCAAAGGTAGATAGTTTTTACAATGAATTGTTCCATCCCGATACATCGGTTGATTACTTTACCAGCGGTTTGCCCCCCAAACAAATTTTGGGAAGGTACAAATTGCTAATCTGGCATTCGGATTACAATTTTGATCGCCATAATATCGGCAATGAAAAAGATTACATTATTGAATATCTGCAAGCCGGAGGCAAGCTGGTGCTTTCGGGTTGGCGCATTATTAAATCGTTCGATTTGGGCGCCAGTTTTCCTCAGGTATACGATTCAGAATCGTTTTTAAGCGAATATTTGCATGTTGTCGGTGCCAACGAAAGTCCTTCGGTAGATGGCGCGTTTGCTTGGGCCCGAGGGCGAAACGGTTATCCGGACATTCATTTAAACCCGAATATAGCAAAATTAAGAGATTTCCCTTATTTCGGCGGCTTGACAAATGTGAACATTATTACTCCGGGAGCTTTTACGCGGGTTATTTACCGTTTTCAATGCAAAGAAAATACCAATCCTTCCGTGCGAAGCGTTTTTCAGGATCGGCCTTGTGCTATCCGGTATTTGGGATCATCGTTTGATATTATTCTGTTCGGTTTTCCGTTGCTGTACATTCAACCGGACGAGGCAAAGTTAATGGCCAATAAAATTTTGCAAGATATGTTGGGCAATTAGGATGAGGGGCGTAGCTTTGAAAAAAGTCAACTTCTTTTTATGCATTTTGCTATTGGGATGGATTTGGACCCTGCCCGTTTGGGCCGGAACAACGGGAAAAATTGCCGGCATTGTTATTGACAAGGAATCGGGTGAACCCCTTGCCGGCGTAAATGTGTTTATTCCTGGAACCGCTTTGGGCGCTTCGACCAATTTAAATGGTGAATTTTATATCATTCAAATTCCGCCGGGCGTTTACACGGTAAAGGCTTCTATGATCGGTTATGCAACGGAGGTAAAAAAGAATGTGGAAGTGCGCGTTGACTTGACCACCAAGTTAGTATTTAAACTCACCAAAACCATTTTACAGGGCGAAGAAATTGTTACCGTGGCTAAACGCCCGTTAATTCAACGTGATTTAACCTCCAGTAAACGTTCTACCAGTAAGGAAGAAATCGAAAATATTCCATCCGCCGAAAATGCAATGGATGTGCTCTCCATTATTCCGGGGGCGGTAGTTACCACTGTTAATCCGGTGCTCAATGTCGGTGGCGGGCATACGTTAAAAGCGCAAGATGAAAATATCAAAAACATCCACATCCGCGGTGGCGGCGGCGGTGAAGTTCTTTTTCAGGTGGATGGTATGCCTGTTAATCATCCCATTTTCGGCGGGCATAGCGTGTTGAATATCGATATTAAATCCGTAGAAGAAATTGATGTGCTTACCGGCGGCTTTAGCGCAGAATACGGCGAAGCGCAGTCTGGTGTGATTAATGTGATTACCCGTGAAGGCGGTGACACATATAAGGCCGATTTTACCCTGAAGCACGATAATCTTATTCCGCAACGTTTTGCTCAGGGATACGAATACGGATCGTTTTACATGGAAGGTCCCGAGGCCATTAGCGATAAAATTCTGCCTAAAATGGGCATAAAATGTTTTTCCAAAACATATATGTTCCTTTCCGGAAGTTTCAAACGTACGAATACTCAATTTAACAACCATCGCACGCGGCAGGTACGTAATTTATTGGGTTTTTTGAATTTAAAGGATAAACAGTACAACGAATACACATTCAACGTAAAACTTTCGCACCGCTTTTCGTCAACCAAACGACTCATCCTAAATTATCAGTACAACGATTCGTGGTGGTCGAATTTCGATTGGGGCGGCAGATACATTCCCGATTCTCTCGGCGATGCGCGCGAAATCAATCATTATGTGGTGGCCTCGTTTAAAAATACCTTAAGCCGAAGTACCTTTTTCAATTTTCACGTAAGTTATTTGCAGGTCAGATATCATGCTTCTTTAAACGGTAAAACGCCCGATTCGTTCTGGCATTGGGTGTACAATCCGCAAACTAAAAATTATGTTTACAAAGGCGCCGATTTTTTTCAGGATTTGAACCACGATGGCTTTATCGATCGCGGTAAACAAACGGATTATCGTAACGATTTTTCCAAGGTTCTGACTACCAAATTCGACATTACCTCTCAAATAAACAAATCGAATTTGGTAAAAATGGGATTGGAATATCAGTACAAAGATCTGCTGTACACCAACATTCAGCAAGGCGGTTGGTATTTAACCCCTTACGGACAGTTTGTCTTTAACGGAGACGATTCCGTACCGAAACCGCCTGGCCCTTTCCCGGAATACGGTTTGTTCCGTTGGTATTTTAAGGCGTTTCCGAGCCAAGGGGCGTGGTATTTACAAGACAAGTTGGAAAGTTCCGGTCTGATAATCAATGCCGGGTTGCGCTACGATTGGATTATGCCCGGCGCCTCGGTCGAAAAGAAAAGTTACCGCGAGCAATGGGAAAGGGTTACCGGCCTTAAATTACGATTGCGGAAGTTCAAAGGCTATTTTTCGCCGCGGTTGGGAATTTCGTTCCCCATATCCGTCAAAACTGTTATGTATTTTTCGTACGGCCACTTTCAGCAAATGCCCAGCAGCGATAATTTGTACCGCGATCCCTACTCCAATACCTTTTGCGGAAATCCGGATCTGGATCCGCAAAAAACCGTTGCTTACGAATTCGGATTTGCCCATCAAATCGGGAGAAATCTGGCCATTGATGTCAAGGGGTATTCCAAAGATATCTCCAATACGGTGGTTAACGGATTGGTTCAACCGAAAAACGGGCGTCCCATTTGGCTGGCGCAAAATATGGGCTACGGTCGGGCCAGAGGCATCGAAATAAATCTGAAAAAACGCTATTCCGGTTACTCCAGCGGTATTCTTACTTACACTCTGCAATGGGCCAACGGATACACTTCTTCCCCTTTTGAGCTTTACCAGCGATCTCAGACCAATATGCCGTTACCTATTCGGGAGCATCGCCTAAACTGGGATAAGCGCCATCAATTACTATTGCAATACACCATTTCGGTTCCACGCAACAAACATCCGCATCTATTGGGGATATCCGTTCCCGATAATTGGAGCTTGACTATTAATACTTCGGTGAGCTCCGGAAATCCTTACACCCCGGGAAGTACGGAATTTTACGTGCCACCCAATTCCAAAACGGCACCCTACATTGCCAATACTGATTTGAGATTTAAAAAGGACTGGCAGGTAGCCGGTATGCATGTGGGGTTGACCTTGGATGTTACCAATGTATTCGACCGAAAAAATATTTCGACCTTTTGGGGATTTAATCCATGGACAGGAAAACCGTATACCTACGGTGACCTTAATAAGCCTTTTCCTTATTACTATACATGGAAAGAAATGGTGCGTCTTCGTGATCCCCGCATGTACTTAGCACGGAGACGCATTGTTTTAGGTGTAAATTTCGGATTTTAAATGTGGTGGGAAAAATGAAAACAAACGCAATTTTATTGTTGCTTTTATTAATCGCTTTTGGCTCGCGGATTTTTGCTCAGAATGTAAATCCGACCATTGACTACAAAGTGCACAATGTCGGAGCCTTTCGACAGGTGGTAACCAATACCGGTGCCTTGTGGCGTCAGCAATCGCGTTATCCCGGGTTAATTTATTGTGAGTTTCCTTTGGGCTCCGATGAGGAGCATTTGGGAGAAGCCGGATTTGCACTGGCGGCCATTGTGAACGGTGACACGCTTGTTACTTCCTCCGATAGCTGGGACGAGCCGGATGAGATGTTTCCTACCGATGCTCCGTGGGATACAATTTGGGTTGTGCATCGCAATCAGCATGTGAATATCGGCGATCCGGCTCATCCTTATTGGCCGAATTACGTAGGAATTTCCGATCAGGATTTTGTCTGCAAATATTCCGACGATTTTTACACCAAAATTACGGGACATCGTCCCATGCATATCGAATGTATTCAAAGAACCATGGCCTGGAGTTTTGCTCCGTTTAACGAATTTTTAATTTTACAATTTCGCATAATAAGTAAAAAAGACACGTTAAAACAGGCCTATTTTAGTTGGTTCTGCGACGGAAATGTAGGAAAGCGATTACCCGGTTGGGATTTTGCCCGTGATGATTTTTCGTGGTACGACAAAACTAACGATGTGGCTTTTGCGCAAGATGCGGAAGGCGGGGTGGACGGTTTGGCATACAGCCCCATTGCGTACAAAATTTTTCCGCCCGATAACGGAGGCGAATTGCAAACAACGTTTCTATGGTATTCGGGCTGGGGTGATATTGCCGCAAACGATCAGGAATTATACCGACGGCTGTCCTCGGGTAAAATCGAACGAAATCAGGTTATTCCCGTAGGCAGCCAGTTTTGGCTGACCAAAGGCCCTTACACCATTTATCCGGGTGACACATTGCTGTTTACTGTAGTGCAATTGTTGGGAGACGGGGTAAAAGGTGTGTACAAAAATTTGAAATCGGCCGAATGGCTAATAAACAAAAATTTTGCCATACCATCGCCTCCGCCAAATCCGCCTTTAAGCGTAAAGGCGGATAATCACAAAGTGATTCTTACCTGGAAATCCGATGCGGAATATTATCAGGACCCGAATCGAGGCGACGGAGTAAAATTTCCTTTTGAAGGCTACCGTATCTACAAAAGCACCAAAGGGTATGGCGGCCCGTGGACTTTACTGGCTCAGTTCGATAAAGCCGGAGATTTTTACGGCCCTAATACCGGTTTGCAGCATACATTTACCGATAAAGGCTTACTCAACAATTTTAAGTATTATTATTCCGTCACCTCCTTTTCCTTACCGGACACCGTTTTGGGTATTACCGATCTGGAAAGCAGTTGCCAGGATAATGCCATCGAAGTAACGCCCGGGCCTGCGCCACCGACCAGCGTGGGTAAAGTGGCTGTTGTGCCCAATCCTTATATGGGAAATGTGGATTACACCCGTTACCAGCCCCCGTGGGAATCTCCGCCTCCGGGTCGGGTTTGGATGGAACAAGATCGCAAAGTTCAATTTATTAATTTGCCTGCCAGATGTACCATTAAAATTTTTACGCTTTCGGGTGAGTTAGTAAAGGTGTTGCAACATAACGATCCGAACCGGGGCTATGAAGAATGGAACCTTGTTTCACAGGTAGGGCAGGCCATTGCCAGCGATATTTACTTGTTTGTAGTCAAAGATTTAAATAACGGTCGTGTGCAAGTGGGCAAATTTGTCGTCATTAAGTAACGAGGGTAAAGAATGAAAATAAAATGGATAACCAATATTTGTTTTGTGCTGCTTTTTGTTGCAATGGTATCGGCCAGCGGTTACAAACGGCCCGGCAGTACCTCCGCCCAGTTTCTAAAAATCGGCGTAAGTGCGCGTGCGGTGGCAATGGGTGAAGCTTACACCGCCATGGCAAAAGGAGCCGATGCCTTTTTTTACAACCCCGCGGCACTGGCCCTTATTCCGTCGGTCGATGCCTTTGCCTCCCGTTCGTCCTGGTTTGCCGGTTTGAATTTCCAGTCGTTGGGAATTGCCAAAAATTTCGATAGGTTCGGCGCGATGTGTCTTTCATTTACTGGCCTGCAAACCGATGAAATGAAAGTACGTACTCCGTTAAAACCGGACGGAACAGGCGAAACTTTTTACGTCGGCAACTATCGCATGGGCGTAAGTTTTGCCAAGTTTCTAACCAACCACGCGGCCTTGGGGGTTGGGATTAATTATTTGTATTTGAATATGTGGAAATACAGTGTCTATTCTTTTTCCACCGATCTGGGTGTTTTGTTTATTACCGACTATCACGGCTTTCGTTTCGGCATGTCTATTGTTAACTTTGGTCCGGAAATTAAATTTTTAAAAGAACAATACGCCATTCCAACCGACTTTTCCTTCGGAGCGGCCATTGAACCGTTGCATGTCGGTTCCCATTTGCTTACTGTTTCGTTTACGACCATAAAAGTTACCGATGCCGAACAAAAGCTACGAGTAGGAAGCGAATATGCTTTTCGCAATATGTTTTTTATTCGGGCCGGATACAAATTCGGTTTGGATGCCGAAAGTTGGTCGGCCGGGTTCGGACTTAAAATGGATATCGCAAAGTTTCATTTACGCTTCGATTATGCCTATTCCGATTTCGGATTGATCGGAAACAGAAATTTGTTGACTTTGGGCTTAAACTTTTAGAAACTACCAAATGAAACCGTGAAAAAATACGAGGTCCGTACATCTGCCCGTGGCAATGCCGGGGAAATGGAAAGATTGTCCGGTTTCGTAGGAACGGAGAAAAAAATGCGCATGCACAGCAAACGAATTGTTCGAATAATCATGTTTTTTTTGCTTACATTCCAGGCCTTCGGCAGCTTGTTGGCACAGCCCGGGGTGGATGACTATGCCTACCGTAGATGTATTGTTTACCATGCCGATCAAACACGGTGTCAACACTTGCCGCCCGAAGTTTCGTTTATTGTGATGCTGCAAAATAACAAGCAAGTGATTTTAACCGATCAATGCCCGCGATGGGCCGGGGGCGAACCGAATATTAACGGCGACGGTATGATCGGGGTGGAGTTGGGTAATTTTGCCGATCCCTCCGTGGCCGTTAACGATTCGTTCACCATTATTTTTAGCTGTAACGCTACCGGCGAGCAAGGAGTCGATAGCGGAGTGGTAAACGCTTTGCCCTACAGCGGGTTAAACGTTCACTTGCAATTATCCGACCGAAACTACATTCCGCCAGTAAAAAACGTGAAAGCTGTTCCGCAACAAGGAAGCATACGAATCTGCTGGCAAAAAACAGATATGCCGAACTATTCGATTTATCGTCGTGACCTTGCCGATGTTTTAAGCGACGGGCGGGCACGGTATCAATACAGAAAAATAGGACAGGTGACGGAAGATTCGGTATTTTACGACCAAACAATCGTTTCTGGGCATACATACGGTTATCTTGTTTTCGCCGAAGATTCCGCCGGGCATTTGAGCGCCCGCAGTCAAGAAGCAATTGCCGTTCCGCCCATTTCGATTACCAGAGTGATCCCCCGGAATACCTCGGTAGAGATTCATTTTCAAGCGGGAAACGCCAACGGAAATTTGGCGATCGCCGGGTTTAATGTTTATCGACACAAAGCAGGAGAAACATTCCCGGCCGTGCCGAACTTGTATTTGGGACCGACCGATACCTGCTTTACCGATACCCGTTTACAGGCCCAAACTACCTATTATTATCTTATCCGTTCCAGAGATACGCAGGGCAACGAGTTAAGCTCTTCGCAAACGATAAAAGCCACTACGGATAACCAACCGCAAAAATATGTCAAATTTGCTACTTTGGATGTGTTGGTCGTTTTGTATACCCATACCAGCGGGGGGGATATTGATCCTCAGGATATCCCCAAAATTAAGAAGATGATAAATATGGCCCGGCTTTTTTATTGGCGCAACTCCGGGCTTAAAATGAATTTGAATATTTCTTATTTGATTATCGATGCGTATCTCGATTCGAATCCCAACGATTACAGCCTTACCCGGCTCGAAAACGACTTGCATGCACGCGGAGTGAAAGATTTGCAGTACGATGCGATTTTTCGCATTTCATCGGGAACATCCGGTTTTTGGAGTTATGGCACACCGTCTTGGAGTTTTATGGGCCCTCCGAATTCGACCGGATTTTCGCATGTGTGCTGGGCTGCGGCCAAAAATATCAAAGCCGCTCCGTATCCGATTTACGACCCGAATATTAATTACGGATTAACTTGGCTGTTTACCCACGAATTTCAGCATGCCATGGATGATATTTACAACGATAACGGAAATCCGGAGATGTACCACGGTGATTTCCCTTGGAAATTTCCTGTGGCCTGCGGCGAAGAATTTGATTTTCAGGCCAAAATGTACCGTGCTTTTCACAATTGGTTGGCGCTTAAAGGTTACCGCGGTCAAATTTACGAAGCCAATGATGCCGATCGAGACGGGATTCCCGATTGTGACGCTCGGGTTGCATTGGATGAAAAACGTTTCCATAGCGATTCGTTACAAACGGATACCGACGGAGACGGATTAAGCGATTACCGCGAAATAACCGCCGGAATATACGAAGGCACCGATCCGAACAGTACCGATACGGATGGCGATTCACTTTCCGACGGCCAGGATCCGTTTCCTTTGTATCCGGTACATGCCCGTATTCCTCATTTTTCTCCTGTTTTGAACGGCAATATCGAAAGCGGCTGGCATTTGTTAGTAAACCGTATGAATTTTTCCACCAGACCGTTTAAATGCAACATTTATCTGAATTGGGACGAGCAAAATTTGTACATCGCGTTTTTTATGAATGAATATGCCATTCCCACGGTCTTTATCGACGGCAATGCCAATGGTTGGTGGCACGGCCGCGAAAATTATCGCATCAGTTTCTATCCCAATACGGGTGCCATTCGCGAAGCGCGCGTTCTGGATTGCACCGACGAGGCGATTCGATACAACGAAAGTTTGGGCGGCGGCGGCCCCATGTGGGATAACGATCCCAAATATTACAAACATTTCGGACGTATTGTTCACGATTCGGATTTCCAGATTTATTGCAGAACTTCCACCAAAGGATATTACGTGGAAATGGTTGTCCCGAAAAACGATCGTTCCGGCCTGAATTTTGCGTTGGGCGATTCGATCGGTTTGCGTTTCCTGTTCGAAGATATCGAATCGTCATGGGATCATTGGGCTACTGCTTTTGAACAGTATTCGTTTGTAAATGTAAAGTTAAGCGCGGAAACTCCTGTACGGCCTCCGGCCCCAGGCATGCACATACCGCAGACGTTCGTGCTCGAACAAAATTATCCGAATCCGTTTAATCCGTCAACCATTATTCGCTATGCTTTGCCCAAAAACAGTCCGGTGGAAATTTCTGTGTATAACGCATTGGGGCAAAAAGTCAAAACCTTAATACGAGCCGATAATCAAGCTCCGGGCATTCATCGGGTAAAATGGAACGGTACCGATGAAAGCGGGAATCGGGTAGCCAACGGTATCTATTTCTATCGTCTGCATGCCGGAAAGTTTTCGATTACCCGTAAGATGTTATTGTTAAATTGATTTTGCGTAAAAAATCGAAGCGAGTAAAGAGATGAAGAAAATCGTGCATTTGTTCTTGCCTGTTTTATGGGCATGCCTTTGGTCTTTGGGGCTTGGGCAATCCGCCGACCTGTTTTTGTCGCATCTTTCCGCCGATTCGGCAGCACCTTTGTTTACGACCTATACGGCGGCTATGTCCCGATCGGAATTTACTCTGGACGAAGGGTTTCGTTTGTGTTATGATAATCCGACTGGCGGAATTGACCTTTTAACCGATAAAGCGGGGAATTGGTGCCTGGCTTTTAAAAAAGACGGGCAATACGTTTATCAGATGGAACAAATGTACCGCTCGCCGGTGGTTACCGTGTCGTATCCCGATTTGGTGCGCTATCATTATTTCCCGTATCAAGATTTAAAGGTACAAATAACCTTTTTGGTTTACAATTCGAAACTGGCTCTACAAGATTTACAGCTTACCAATATGGGTAATAAAACGATTGATTTTACAATGTTTTCCTTCTTGAAAAACGACTATCGGGTATTTGACCATGTTCGATTTGATACAACAAAAAATGCTATTCTGTTTACCCATGAAGAGCTGCCCGATGGTTGGACATTGGCACACAAAATTCCCTATGTCGCCACGGTTTACGATTTTTTTCTGTCCTCCGAACCGGTCGATTTTTTGAAGAGCTTTCGGGAATACAGGTGGGGCAATGTGCAAATTCCCCGTGAAGTTTATTTAAAGAAAAAACAAAAATATTTGGTGTGGGGGCGCTTTCGATTCGGGCAACGAAAATCGGATTCGAAAATGGAAGACACGCCCGAGATGTTTGTCTTTTTAAACGGACATCCCGATACGGTTCTAACGGAAACCGCTCCCCGTTGGGGGAATGTGGAGCGCAATGTAAGTCCGTGGGGATACGGCATTGAATTAGGTAATTTCCCTTCATTGCGGTTTGGCGATACGTTTACGATTCGATTGGTTTATGCGCACAAAAACTTGGTCGCACGTATTCAAGGGCGGGTGGCCGATTTGATGAAAAACAATACATGGCATGCCGATGCCGTTTTCGAAAAAGAAACGTTGCCCTCTCCACCCGCTCATTTTCGAAAAGACGTTTGGGGGAATGGTACAGAAATTCGTCTGTATTGGGATCGGAAGCCTGGAATGCGTTACAATGTATACCGTCGCGATTATCGTCGTGGAGGGTACTATGTCCTGTTAGCCAAGGGAAGTCGCCATGCCTTTTTTACCGATAAAAATATCGCGGAAGATAAAATTTACGGTTATTTTGTCACGGCTACGGATTCTTTAAACCGCATGAGTGCACCGACTAAAGAATTAACCAATATTTTCGGTAGCGATTTTTTGACCGACATGAAATATCCTGATCAGATAATGACCGATGCCCGCGATTTTGTGCGCGTTGTTTCATTACAAAAACGAATACGTTTGCAACCGGGCGAAAGCAGACATTTGCGCATTATCCGCGGATTTGCCCGTGATGAAAAAAAGCGAAAAGAACTTATGCAAAAGGTAAAAAAACTTTTGAAAATACGGCTGAAATCTTTTATTAAAGCCGACGAAGCCATTCTGTCGGCCGCTCCGCGATTAAAAACAAAAAATAAGGATTTGCAAATGCTGTATTGGAGCGCTTTTAATATGATGCGCCAAGTTTTTTTACCTCCGGAAGGCCAATGTGGTTTTAATTATTACGTTTTTTCACGGGAACCTACCTGGGGCTGGGGGCACGGCGGACAGGTTTTTCACGAAAGTTTGGCCATGATGGCTTACGACTTGCTCGATGCGCAAAGTGCCATGAATTCCCAGCGCGTTTTTCGCGAACGGCAACATGCGGACGGGTACATCAATTATCGGACCGGGCCCTATTTGAATGAAATTATTGAATACCATGGCGAAAAAACCACTTCCGCACCTTGGTATGCATGGGAAAATTGGCAAGTGTATACCGTTTCGCATGACAAAAAATTTTTAAAAGAAATGTACGCTTCGTCCGTAAAGTTTTATCACTACATTGTTGCGCATCGGGATAAGGACGGCGACGGTTTGTGTGAATGGGGTGGTCATGCTGTTTTGGAATCGGTTCGTGACGGAGAAGTGGTTATTTGGGATAAGGTGGGATGGCCTGCTAATTTCGAAGCTCTGGATTTGAATTGCATGTTAGTTATGGAGGCAAAGTCGCTGGCGAAAATGGCCGGGGAATTGGGACTGAAGAAACAAGCACAAGATTGGAAATCCAAAGCGGAACAACGTGCCCGATTAATCAACAAAACATTCTGGGACGAAGAAACCGGGTTCTATTATCATGCGGATAAAAAGGACAATGATTTTACTTTTAAAAGCAAAAACGATTTGAAACGTCAGGAAATTATTGGTTTTTTACCTTTGTGGGCCGGAATCGCCACACCCCAACAGGCACAAAAATTAGTACACACATTAACCGATACCGCTAAGTTTTGGCGTAAATACGGTGTTCCCTCTTTGGCAGCCGACGATCCGTATTACAACCCCCGCGGATATTGGAACGGGCCTGTTTGGGTACAATGGAATTATTTGATCGAGCAGGGGCTGTTGCATTACGGATATGGAAAGTTGGCCGAGGAATTGGTGAATCGTGTGGCTGCCAATATGATTGCAGTGCTTCGTAAAAATCATGATTTATGGGAATTTTACAGCCCCGATTCCCACTGGGCCGGTTATCACAGAACCTACATTTGGGCCGGTATTATCAATCGGATGCTTTTGGATGTGTACGGAGCCGATACCTTACAACAACGGCCAAGCTCTAAATAGATATGCGTAAGTTCAATTCAGGTTTCAGGATAATAGCAATGCGCAACATATCTTTACTTGTTTTTTGTTTGATAGTTTTTCAGATTTCATCCCATGGCATAGCCCAGGTTACCGTGCATGATCCGTTCCTGAAAATTCATGCAACGGCCGGAGATCCTCTGTTTACAACGTATGCTGCGGCGCCGGAACGTTCGCGATTTTTTGCAGACAAAGCTTATTTTATGAATTATTTTACACCGGACAAACCGATTACCTATTCCAGTCAATATGCCGGTGAGTTCACGGTTGTATGGAAAATAAACAATATCGTTGTAAGTAAAACACGCGATTTTTACAAACCTCCAGTCGTTGTGGCCTCGTTTCCGGATATGGCCGTGCTACAATATGAACCGTTCCAAGGTTTGCATGTGCAAGAGACGTTTTTTGTTTACAGCTCCGGTGCGGCCCTGATCGATTTACACATACGCAACAGCAGCAAACACACCTTTAATATTTATCTTTACCCTTTGCTTCACCTACCGGAAGATTCTCTGCGATTGATTCGTTACGATGCAAAACTCAACGGCTATGTGTTTTCTCATTACGAATCGCTTGTGCGCCTGCATAGCAATTTGTACAAAAATCGAAATTATCCCACCCGTTTTCGTGACATGTTAGCCTGCAACGAGCCACCCAATAGTTACGGAGGGTACCAAGGCTGTAGTATTCAGGATTTTTATTTTGCGGCCAAACGTTTAAGCAAAGTACATGCTTATGTAAGGCAGTTAAATCGCAAAACAAACGGTGCGGTCGAAATTGTGGCCTTGCAAAAAAACTTTTTGTTACAGCCGGGCAAATACAAGTCTGTCCGTTTTGTGCGTGGTGTTCAGGATGCGCGAAAACCATTTGCTAACATGGCAATGGATGTGCAAAAGGCATTAAAGGCCCATTTGCAAACATACGTCAATCGCAACGAAAAACTCTTTCGGCGTGTGCCGCGGCTCAATTTGCCAAAGGACGAACATTTGGTTTATTTAGGATCGTTTAATTTGGTTCGTCAGTGTATGTTGCCTCCGCGCGGAAAAACAAAATACAATTATTACGTTTTTTCCCGAAATCCCATTTGGGGGTGGGGGCACGGGCATCAGGTAATGCACGAATCGCTTTCCATGCTAACCTACGCATACATGAATCCCGAATCGGCACAGGAATCGCAGCGTATTTATATGGAACAACAATATCCGGACGGATTGATTGCCTATCGGGTCGGACCGCGGGGCCCCCAAGTGTATCCTCACAACGGACAAGCCACTACGTCGGCACCGTTTTTTTCCTGGACAAATTGGGAAATTTATCGAGTTAGCAAAGATAAACGATTTTTGCGCGATGCCTATCGCTCTGGAGCAAAATACGTTCACTATTTGGAAAAGGAAAGAGATCGCAATCATGACGGGATGTTTGAATGGGGGCCGTACGGAATTATTGAAAACGTTCGAGACGGCTGGAATGTGGTTTTTCAACTTTTTTCCGAAGGGGAAGACGAAGGAAGAGATATTTCATACGAATTGGACGATCTCGATTTGACCGCACAGGTAGCCAACGAAATGTATTATCTTCGCTTAATGGCCAAAGAGTTAGGTGATAAACAAGGTGAAGAAGAATGGGCAAAAAAGTTTAAGCGTACCGCCGATCTGATTAACCGCTTTATGTGGGATAAGCAAGATAAATTTTATTACCATATTTCAATGAACGACCATTCCTTTTTTTTCGAAGGCAAAAGTTTAAAACGTCAGGAACTCATCGGCTTTTTGCCGATGTGGGCCCACGTGGCCGGAAAAGATCAGGCGCGCGCATTGGTGAAACATTTGACCGATCCGAATACCTTTTGGCGTAAATATGGCATTCCATCACTTTCGGCAGCCGATCCTAATTATACGCCATTTGTGGACGGATGCTGCCGCTGGAACGGGCCGGTTTGGTTGCTGTGGAATTACATGGTTTTAAAAGGATTGCAAAATTACGGATACGAAAAAATAGCTCTCGAATTGAAAAATAAAATGATGTTGGCCGTGGTTACCCAGTTGAAAAAAAATCATCATTTCTGGGAATCATACAGCCCGGATTATCCGGTACAGGAATGTCCTTCCAATTACATTTGGGATTCCATTATGGCCCGCGTACTTATTGACACCTATAAAAAACCCTGATCATGCGTTAGGAGAAATGCCGGTATGAAACGAAAACGGTTAATCGGATTATTTGTTTTTTTGATCTTTTGTAATCCGCAAATATTTGCGAAAAATGTGAATTATACCTCCGATCGCGCACCATTGGCAAGTTCGGCCTATACCGCTTTACCCATCGGAAGCATTAAGCCCGAAGGCTGGTTGCTGGGCCAATTGCGGTTAGCTGCTCACGGCATGACGGGCCATTTGGATGAAATTTGGCGCGATGTGGGGCCGGATAACGGTTGGCTGGGGGGAAAAGGCGACGCCTGGGAACGCGGCCCGTATTGGTTGGATGGTCTGGTACCGTTGGCTTACATTTTGCAGGATAAGCATTTAATCGAAAAAGCAAAAAAATGGATCGATTACGTTCTCACTCATCAGCAAGCTGACGGCTATTTTGGTCCTATACCCGATAGTTCCCGTACTTTTGATAATTCCGAGTGGGGAAGACGGCAAGCTTGGCAAGAAAAGGTAAAGCGCGATTGGTGGCCGCACATGGTCATGCTTAAAGTGTTACAATCGTATTACCAAGCCACAAAAGACCCTCGGGTGCTCGATTTTATGAGCCGCTATTTTCGTTACCAACTTGCGCATATTCGTCAGCAACCGCTTGATCATTGGACATATTGGGCAAAGAGCCGAGGCGGTGAAAATTTGGCCAGTATTTTATGGCTTTACAACCGTACCGGAGAAGCGTTTTTGTTGCCTTTGGCACGTATTATTTTTCAGCAGACCGAAAATTGGACGGAACGTTTTGAAAGCGCTCAACCACAAAAATGGGATTGGCACGGAGTGAATACGGCCATGGGAATTAAACAACCGGCTCTTTGGTATTTGGTTTGTAACGATGCGCGCTATCTTCGTGCCGTTAAAACAGGTATTCGAAAATTAATGGCAAACCACGGACAGGTGTACGGCCTTTGGGCTGCCGATGAGCTGCTGGCCGGAAGGAATCCCACCCGCGGCACAGAAAGTTGCACCGTAGTCGAATACATGTTCAGTTTGGAAACGGTATTAAAGATAAGCGGCGATCCGTTTTACGGCGACGCATTAGAACGCGTTGCCTTAAATGCATTACCGGCATTAATCAAACCCGATCATACGGCACGCCAATATTATCAATTGGCCAATCAAATTGTGTGCGATCGCGAATGGCATAATTTTAGTACCAAACACAAAAACAACGAAATATTGTTCGGCCTGGAAACCGGTTACGGGTGTTGTACCGCCAATTACCATCAGGGATGGCCTAAATATGTTTTGAACTTATGGTATGCAAGTGCAGATAATGGGTTGGCTGCGCTTTTGTATGCGCCCTCCCGCGTTACGGCATTGGTGGCCGACCATCGGAAGGTGGCCTTTAGAGAAAAAACAGATTATCCTTTCCGAGAACAAATTACTTTTGTTTGTGAACAGGCAAATAATGTGGAATTTCCTTTTCATTTACGCATCCCCGCCTGGTGTACCAAAGCACAAATATTCATAAACGGTAAACAGGTCGCTTCTCCGCAAGCAGGACAAATTTTTGTGGTAACACACCGCTGGAATAAAGGGGATAAGCTAACCCTAATCCTGCCGATGAGCGTGCGCATTTCGCGTTGGTTTCAGCGTTCGGCCGCAGTGGAACGGGGGCCCTTGGTATTTGCCTTGGCCATCAAAGAAAAATGGCAAAAAATAGGTGGCACAGAACCCTATGCCGATTATGAAGTATTGCCGCAAACCCCCTGGAATTACGGTTTGTTGCGTAGCGTTATCCTGCATCCCGATAGTGCCTTTACCGTGCGGTTGCTTCCCGTGCCCGAACAACCGTGGAGCCCAAAAACCGCACCGGTTCGTCTGGAAACAAAAGGTAAAAAAATTCCGCAGTGGACAAAATATCACGGAATTGCCGGACCTTTACCATATAGTCCCTTTTGGAATCCGCCAAAATACGACGAGCCTGCGGAAAATATTGTTTTATTGCCTTACGGCTCGGTAAGGTTGCGAATTGCCGAGTTTCCGGTGGTACGGTAATTGGATAATGAATTTAAAAAACGACTAAATCGGCTATCGAATCCGAATAATAAAATAAGGGGATCGGAATGAAACGAAAGTTACTTGTCATAAGTCTCGGATTTTTTATGTTGCTCTTTTCGTGCCAGACTTCGAAAACAAGAGTAACGTATTTAACCTTGCGTCATGCCTTAAACCGGCAAGATCGACAAATTCTGGAATGGCTAAGGCAGGACGCGCGTTTCGATGTTCTTCACGAAAGTATGGATCGCATAGTGGAACCGGCTAAGGGTGTGGTGTGGATTCATATCCCAGACTCGCAGGCTTTTGCGCAATGGAGTAAGGCCGATTTTAACAAGATAGGTCGTTGGTACCGAAACGGAATCCATTTGTTGTGCACCAATTATGCGGCTCTTATTCCTTTCGAATGCAGTATCGAATCCGTAAAGCCGCAAGTGCGCCCGCTTAATGTTAAGAATTATTGGAATTACGATAAACGGGGGTTCCAAAGTTGGATGGGACATCCTATTTTTAAGGATTTGTTTGGCGGCGCATTTCTTTGGGATTTGGACAAAGATAGTCGCGTAATACGTATCGGTTACTTTGATAAATCTTATCCCGAACAGGGCAAAGTTGTCGGAGTGGAAAAATCATATATCTATGTTCATTCTCAAAGCCGTTTGGTTACCGAATATCGTACACAGAAAAATGCCTTGCTTGCGGTCGGGGCCTATGTTGATTTTAGTTCGCACAACCGTTTAAACTACAAGCTGAAAAAGTTTATCGAAAACAGCTTGTTGTATTTGAATGATCGTTTGAAGGGAAAACCGACCTACTGGGTGTACAGTAAATGCCAGGCGCAAAAAATAGAAGTACCCGAAACCGGAACTTTGCCTCAAAGTACAGAAAATATGCAGCGGTTGGCGCATACCGATTTACGCTTTACTCGGGCGGCTACTTCTAATTTCTTCGATCTTGCCGGAAGACGTACCCTGATAATGGGAAGCGAAAAAAGCGGAATCGATGAAATTTGGGTACATCCGTTTCGTATTGTACGCGATGTGCGTTTGGGAGTGATAACTGACAAACAGGTATATTGGTTAGATACGCTGCCCTGCAAAATTCAAATACGGCCCGAATCCATTACGCGTTTGTACGACACCCCGGTGGGAGAGTTAAAAGAAATTGTTTTTGCCGCTTTACATAAACCCGGCGCACTGATCCATTTAGAAGCGCCCTCGCAAAACACTATGAAAATCATCATCAAATTTCGTAGCGATTTGCGCTGGATGTGGCCTTATGACGAAAATGCCCTGGGCAACGTATTATACGGATACGATTCCACTGCGCACACATTGGTGGTGCGCGACCGAACAAAAAAATTCTACTGTCTTTTCGGCGGAAATGCGCAACCGATGCAAAGGCTGAGCGGAGCGTTTGAAACGATTAATTGGCAAAACGGGAAATTAATAGGAAAGCCGACACGTCTAAATCAGGTGTATCATGCGGCGGTTTATAATCTGAATAAAACAAATTGGTTTAAACTGAATTATTGCCTGGTCGGGACCGATCAGGGACGGAATGAAGCCTGGAATACCTATCGTGCCATTTTGCAACATCCGCGTGCGGAATATGAAAAGATGGTCGCCCATTATAATGATATTTTGCGTCGCTATGTCATTATCCAAAGTCCGGATACACTGTTTAATACCTTGTGGAAATGGGCGATTGTAGGCACCGATCGGTTTTTTACCCATACACCTAATTTGGGAAAAGCATTGGTCGCCGGATTCGGTACGTCGGATAGGGGGTGGAACGGTGGCAGCAAAAACAGCGGTCGTCCGGGGTATGCTTGGTATTTTGGGCGCGATGCTTGTTGGTCGGGTTTTGCCATTGACGATTACGGCGATGTGGAGTTGGTGCGGCAACAACTGCAATTTTTTCAAAAATTTCAGGATTTATCGGGAAAAATTTTTCATGAGGTTTCCACTTCCGGTGTGGTCCATTTCGATGCAGCGGATGCCACGCCTTTATACGTTATTTTAGCGGCCCATTATTTGCGCGCTTCAGGTGATCTCGCATTTATTCGCCAAAGCTGGCCGCACATTAAAAAAGCCATGGACTTTTTGTATTCCACTGATACCGACGGCGACGGTCTTATCGAAAACAAGAATGTCGGACACGGCTGGGTGGAAGGCGGTAAACTTTGGGGCTCCAATCCCACGCTCTATTTAACGGGGCTATGGGCGCAAACGCTTAAAGATGCCGCGTATATGGCCAAAGCTTTAAAAAAGAAAAAACTGGTTCGCAAATATAGCGATGATGCTCAAAAGGTTGTTTCCGTTTTAAATAGCGATTTCTGGAATGCCAAAGAAAACTTTTATTTCTACGGGAAAATTGCTCGTGGTAAATATAATCCGGAAAAAACGGTACTTCCGGCGGTTGCCATGTATTACAATTTGTTGGATGATAATAAAGTACAAAACATGCTGGATTGTTACGCCAGCGATGATTTTTCTACCGATTGGGGAATGCGAATAATTAGTTCGCGTTCTCCTTTGTTTAATCCGGAAGGCTATCACGAAGGCAGCGTTTGGCCGTTGTTTACCGGCTGGACGGCGCTGGCCGAATACGAATACGGTAATTCCGTTCAGGGATTCCGGCATATTCGCAACAACATCGATATTAAAAAGCATTGGGCTTTAGGATTTGTGGAAGAGGTTCTTAACGGTGCCACTTACAAACCGGACGGTGTTTGCCCGCATCAGTGCTGGTCCGAAACCAATGTTATCGATCCGGCTATTCATGGGATGATCGGTTGGCGTCCGTTTGCTTTGCAAAAAAAGGCCGCTGTAATGCCACGTTTTCCCCTTACCTGGGATAGCGTCCGTGTGCGCGGTTTGCGGGTAGGAAATGCTCGTGTGCAATTTGCCATGAAACGCAATAAAAATAAAACACAGTTTGTTTTTGAATTGCAAAATGGGCCTGCGTTAACAATGGAATTGTTTCCCGAAATTCCCGACGGAATGCACATCGACAGTATTCACGTAAACGGAACATCCGTTCCCTTTGCTCCAGCACGATTTAGAAAATTGCTGAAAAATCCGATTCGTTTTACTTTGCAAAAACCGATACGCATCTGTTTGTACCATCATGGCGGCATTGGCATAGCACCTGTTATTCCCAATCCGCTACCGGGCGAAAAATCGCGCGGTTACAGGGTTATTCGTACCACTTACGATGGTAAATACTATCGGGTAATCGTTCAGGGGAAAGCTGGAACAACGTCAAATTTCATTGTCAGGTTATTTGACCAGCCGGTAGAAGCGGTGCGGGGAGCGCGTATCGAAAAACAAAATTCCGAGGGCATCATGGTTTTGAAAGTTCCGTTTAAACATTCCGCACAACCGTTTGTAAAAGCTAAATTTGAAATTATTTGCCATTAAAGGTGGGTATTCTTTTGAAGATTGAAGTCGAATTGTTTATTTTCGCTGTATGAGAAAAAAAATGCGATTATTATTCAAAGGAATGAAAATGCGCGTTCGCGGAATTATTTTGCTTGCTTTTGCTTTGTCTGTGGTTTCGTATGGTTATGGCGGGCGTTTGGATACCCTGCGTATTACGAGTCCGTCTATGCACAAAACGCTTTCGGCCGTAATCGTTTTGCCAGAAGCTTACCAAAACAGCAACTCCTCTTTTCCGGTGGTCTATTTATTGCATGGTTGGAGCGGCAGTTACAAAGATTGGCCGGCCCACATCGATTTGCGCCCTCTGGCCGATCGCTACCGATTTATCCTGGTTTGCCCTCAGGGAGGCTACGACAGTTGGTATTTGGACAGTCCTATCGATTCGGCTTGCCGTTACGAAACGCACATTATCAGGGAAGTAATTCCTTTTGTGGATGCACATTTTCGTACCATAAAAAGCAAACGGGGCAGAGCCATTTGCGGGTTAAGCATGGGCGGCCACGGCGCATTGTATTTGGCCCTGCGCCATGCAAATTTGTTTTATGCGGCCTCCAGTATGAGTGGCGGGGTAGATTTAACCTTTTGGCCGCACAAATGGGGCAAGGCCAAATGGTTGGGGCCTTTTGAAAAATTTCCGCAACGCTGGAAAGAAAATTCGGTTATCAACATGATTCCCGCTTTTCAAAAAGCGCATTTGGCGTTTATGATCGATTGCGGGGTGAACGATTTTTTTATCGACGCGAACCGCACATTACATCGTAAACTGATACGGGCCAAAGTGAAGCATGATTATGTGGAGCGTCCTGGCGGGCATAGCTGGGCCTATTGGACCAACGCCCTCGAATATCATTTGTTGTTTTTTCGTAAAAACGAAAAATAAAAATACGGGCCAAACATAGTGAGAGAGGAGTGGTTATTATGAAACCAATTCAATTGCTTTTCGGGAGCGTGCTTATTGCTTTTCTTCTGCTGCTTTCCTGTTCCGGTCAAAAAAAGCAATTAACGATTAAAAAGGAGAAATTTGGAATGGTTGACGGCAAACAGGCGGACTTGTACACGTTGGAAAACGCCAAAGGGATGGTGGTAAAAATTACCAATTACGGTGGAATCATACAAACCTTAACCGCACCCGATCGCAACGGAAAATATGAAGATATTGTGCTCGGTTACGACAGTTTGCAGCAATACGTTCACAATAGCCCTTATTTCGGAGCGATAATCGGGCGTTTTGGGAACAGGATTGCCAAAGGCCGATTTTTCCTTAACGGTGTGGAATACAAACTGGCCACAAACAACGACCCCAATCATTTGCACGGTGGCATTAAAGGTTTCGATAAGCGGTTGTGGCAGGCCGAACCGTTTAAAGACGATAGTGATGTCGGCCTTAAATTAACCTATTTAAGTAAAGACGGAGAAGAAGGCTATCCTGGCAATTTGCACGTTAAAGTGATTTACACATTGAATAATAAAAACGAGTTGAAAATGGAATACTGGGCTACGACCGATAAGCCCACTCCGGTTAACCTAACTAACCATAGTTATTTTAATTTTACCGGATGCAAAACCAATATTTACGGTCACAAACTTTGGATAAATGCGGACCGCTTTTTGCCTGTAGATAGTACGCTTATTCCGACAGGGGAAATCCGTCCGGTTAAAGGTACTCCTTTCGATTTTACAACGCCCACCGAAATCGGCGCCCGTATTAATGCCGATAATATTCAGCTTAAATACGGCCATGGTTACGATCACAATTGGGTACTGAACAACTGGGACGGTACGCTAAAACGGCAAATTTCCGTTTACGAGCCAACCACCGGCCGCTACATGGAAATTTTCACCGATCAGCCAGGTGTACAATTTTATTCAGGAAATTTTCTTGACGGTAGTATTGTGGGTAAAAAGGGCATTGTTTACAAGCACCGTTACGCTTTGGTGCTGGAAACACAACATTTTCCCGATTCGCCCAATCATCCTAATTTCCCTTCGACGATTCTCAAGCCAGGAGAAACGTACCACACGGTAACCGTGCTAAAATTTAGTGCAAAGTAAAAAAAGCCCTTCGTTAAGAAGGGCTTTTTTCTCTCTTTATGAGGATAGTCGTATTGAAGAAATCGGTTTTATTTCAGTACAATCATTTTTTTGCTTGCCGTAAAGCCTTTTGCCTGTAACGTGTAAATATAAACCCCGGATGCCATGCCTTCCGCTCCGACGGTGATGCGGTGTGTTCCGGCGGGCATTTTTCGGTTCATTAGCGTACGTACCAGTTTCCCGTGGATGGTGTAAATGCTCAGACGCAATTGACTTGCTTTGGGCAAATCGAATTCAATAGTGGTGGTGGGGTTAAACGGGTTGGGATAGTTTTGTTTCAAAGCAAAATTTGCCGGTATGGATTTGGGCAAAATACGAATGGCCGTGCCCGTTCCGTGAACGGCTTCGGCATTGCTTGCCGCCCAGCTCATGGACTCGTCGGTGTGACAGGTTAAACATGCAAAATCCATAGTTAAATAGGCCTTGCCCTCTGCATCTTTGCGCACGTATTTACCGTCATCGGTAATAAATTGCCAGGTCGTATCTTTGGTAATGCAGAAAATATGGCTGTGCAAATCACCTTTGCCAACCGAACCGCCTTTGTAATTAATTGTAATGGCATCGGCCGATTTTCCGGCATAAGGCATATGGCAGGTGTAACAGGTCAGGTCAGCCATTTCGGCAATTTTAATTTCCGTTTTGGAGTGGCAGGTTTTGCAGGTTTGATCAACGCCCTTAAATCCGCCCATATCGTAAATGGTACTTTTGTGCGGGTCGTGGCAGGTACCGCACGAAAAAGATTTGTGCGGCGAAGCGATCAGTTCTTCGTATTGTTCGTGATGCTTGACCATCGTACCGCCGGTAGCGTCTATTTTATTTACGTCACCGCGAATATGGCAATCGGCACAATTTTCCGTTTTGGACGGTTTGACATTGGTCGGATCTTGCGCGTGATTTTTTGCCGGGCCGTGGCAGGCCTCGCAGCGTACGCCCGGTTCGCTCCATGTTCCGTAAATACCGGGTAAGCTGTCCTGATGGGGCCCACTCGAATCACTGGCTACCCAACCGGTGGTATGGCAACTTCCGCATGTGTATGGTTTGCGCGGCGCTTTGTCCGAATCATAACCAATCCAATGGGCTTGTAATCCTAAGTGCGATTTGGCCAAATTGTATTGCCGATCGGAAGCGCCGGTCAAAATATACCCTTCGCTGTCCATAAAACGAGCTTTCCAGCCAAAGCCACCGATAACGTAAGAAATGTCGTTCCATGTTTTATCGGCCGGAGGGTTGGGTACGCCCGGCGATGTTCCTTCCGGAAATACGGGCGGGGCACCGTCGATTTTGGTGATTTTGTGCGGATGGCCGGTTTTGATGAAGGTGTCGTAAATAGCCGCGTGACACGTTTTACACGTTTCTGATCCGGCGTATTCTTGCGCCGTAAGCGAAGAAACAAACACCAGTGAAAAAATAACGCAAAACGTTCCGTAAAAAAAACGATGCATGGTAACTCCTCTCAAAAAATTGTACCTGTTTTCACAATTAAAATACGAAATATGAAATGATTTAAAAGAAGGAACTGATGAATTATTTTTCATATTGTTGGCATCAAGGCGAAAATATGCTTAAAATTAGCCAAAAGTTAAGGGAAATGCGCATGCATATTTTAATTGCCGAAGACGAAAAGAGTTTGGCTCTTTCTTTGCAAAAAAGCCTTAGCGCCGAGGGATTCGAAGCCTCTGTTGTTTACGACGGCAAGGCCGTATTGGAGTTTTTGCGAGAAACGCATCCCGATTTGATTATTCTGGATTGGCGCATGCCTTATCTTTCGGGATACGAAGTTTGTGCCACGCTCCGTAAACAAGGCAACCACATTCCCATTATTTTGTTAACGGCTTTAAGTGATATCTCCAATAAAATCGATGCCCTAAATGCCGGCGCGGACGATTATATTACCAAGCCTTTTGCATTTAAGGAACTGTTAGCCCGTATCAATGCTATTTTTCGGCGTACTTCCGCGCCAAAAGGACTCATAAAATTCGGCTCTTGTTCACTGGATATTATTAATCACGAACTAAAATCCGAGATCGGGCGCTTAAAACTTTCGGAAAAAGAGTTCGAATTGTTGTACTATTTAATACAGCATAAAAATTCCATTATTACCCGTGAGCAAATTGCCCGGGATGTCTGGAATCTTAACTTTTTACCTTCCACCAATTTTATTGAAGCAACCATAAAAAATCTGCGCAAAAAATTGATGGAAATTACGCGCTGCAATCAAATTAAAACGGTTTATGGTGAAGGCTATACATTTATTGAAGAATAAGTATTTTACCAAAAGTAGTTTGCGCATAATTGTCTTTAATGCGTTTACCATGCTTTTGTTTTATGCCATTTTTAATGGTTTCTTTTTTGCCCTGTTAAACAGACAGTTAGATAAAGAAATCGATGCCACCTTGCGCCACGAAATGGAGCACTTCCAAAGGGATATTGTCATCAGAGGCGATTCCGTAACGTTTATCAATTTTGACCATGAATTTAACGAATCGGCCTTGCAGCAAACCAAGGGCAAAGCCTATTTTTTACAAATATTAGATCGTAACGGTAAGTTTCTTTTTCAGAGTCCGAACATTGCCAAATTATCCGGCATACCAGTGCATTTTCCGTTGTTTAAAGACAAACTTCGTTTCGAAACATACAATGTGGATGGCTATTCGTTGCGTACGGGTTATTTGCCCATTCGAACAGACGGGAAATTTTTCGGTGTTATTCAACTGTCAACGTACAAATCGGCCGGAAAAAAGATTCTGAACGAAATTCTGTTTTTTGATGTGGTGAGTTTTCCCATCATTCTGCTGATCATTTTAGGTATTGCCTATTTGAATGCCCAGCAATATTTGGCTCCCATTCGCAAAATCATTCAGGTTACCCGCCATATTTCGGTAAGTGATTTGAATCGTCGTTTGGATTTTAAGGCCGATCCCAGCGATGAAATGGGGCAGTTACGCGATACGCTTAATCATTTGTTTGACCGGCTGCAAATGCAAATTAATGAGATCAAGCAGTTTACGGATAACGCTTCACATCAACTAATGTCGCCCTTAACCGTTATGAAGACGGAACTGGAATTCATCACCCGCCGCAAGCACAGCAATAACGAATGCAGTCAATCGTTCCGCGTTTTAAGCGAACAAACCGATCGCATGATCCATATTATCAAAACATTACTCATCTTGGCCAAAGACGACCAAGCCGGGCAAATGGAAAATTCGATTTTTCCTCTGGAAAAAATTTGTGCCCAACTACGGCCGTTTTATCCTCCGCGAGTGCGTTTTCCTAAAAAAGTACCCGATGCTTTTTTACGAGGAAATCCGGATTATTTTCTTATGGCTTTGCAAAATATTGTGGATAATGCCCTTAAATATTCACCGGAAAATTCACCGGTGGAAATCGATTTACGACTTTCCAAACATGAAATTACGATTTTAGTCAAAGATCAGGGGCCCGGCATTCCGGACAAGGAAAAAGAAAAAATATTCGAGCGCTTTTATCGCGGCAGCCAAACGACGAACAAGGAAGGATACGGCCTTGGCCTAAGTTTGGTGGAATCGATCATTAAAAATATGAACGGAAGAATTGCGGTTAAAGACAATCGGCCCAGGGGCACGATATTTGAAATTACCTTAAAAATCTTACAATTGGAATAACCGGAAGGTTTAAATTGTTTCCGGTTAAATACCTGCCAAAATCCGCTTTCCATACCTATTGCCTTGGCAATCTTTTTCCGTGCAAACGATTGCATTCCTTGGTTTCAATTTTTAAGTTCTTTGATGAAAAAACAATGCGGTGCGCGTGAATAAAACAACGGTTTTTGCCATTTTGGGGCAATCATCCTGAAAACGAGACGCATCTTAAAGGAAGTTAGTCCGTTTTATTCCGATTCGATTGGGTTTCTGGTTTACCTGCTTTGATTTTTGCTAACAACTGCCCGAAGCAAAATGACAAGACGAATCGGTTTTGGCATTGCCGAGAATACTTATTGAAAAGTATACTACCTGATAGGAGTATTCAAATGAAAAAATCAAATCTTTTTCCGTTCTTTATTTTGCTTGTTTTTTTGGTTGTGAGTTGCAGGCAAAATCCTTCTGAGCCCATTAAGATTGCTTTGAATTCTGGTTGGAAGTTTATGAGGGGGGATAACCTCAAATATGCTAATCCCGATTTTGACGATTCGGCCTGGGATAGCATCGGAGTAGACAAAACATGGAACAAGCAGGGCTATCCAAAATACCAAGGTTTTGCCTGGTACCGGATTAAAGTGGTTATTCCTTCTGCCTTAAAGAAAAAGGCAGCATTGCAAGACAGCTTAATTTTTCATTTAGGCAAAATTGACGACTTCGATCAGGTATTTTTAAACGGAAGTTTAATCGGGCAAAATACACACAACATGCCTTTCGGCAGCAAGGCCGATACAGCTTTTAAAAATCTTCGCCATTCCTATTGGGATGTGGAACGTCGTTATTCTTTGCCTGTTACCGATGCGCGTATCAAATGGGACAAAGCAAACGTTATTGCCGTTCGCGTATACGATTGGGGTGTGGCAGGGGGCATTTACTCCGGCGATTTGTATCTTTCTATGCCCGATATCAGCGAATATTTGCTTCTGGAGACGAATCCGGGCGATTTTACGTTTCGGGATGGAATGACTTCGAAGAAAATCTTGTTGAAAAACACGGCGGGTCAATATACCGTGCAGGGTGTCTTAAATGTATCTGTTCATGATAATATAAAAGATGTTGATATCTTTCAAAGAGAATACGATCTGCATTTAAAACCGAAAGCAACCTTACCGGTTGCGTTTTCCTTTGCCAAACCGCAACAGTCGACAACCATTTTTTATGTGCTGCAATTCGAAGAAAGCCCCCGCAAATTAAAAACGTTCGAAGGCGTTCCCTACATTTTAACACCTGCCGAAAAACCACAGCCCCAAATTAACGGTGCCCGTGTTTACGGACAGCGGACAGGCAAACCGTTTTTGTTCCGCATTCCGGTATCGGGAAAACGCCCCATGACTTTTTCTGCGGAGGGCCTGCCAAAGGGTTTGAAGCTGGATGCGCGAACAGGCATTATTTCGGGCAAGGTTATGCGCAAAGGAACGTACAATGTAAAAATCACGGCAAAAAACGCTTTGGGACGGGATCAGAAAAATTTGCGAATTGTAATTGGTAAGCGGGTTGCGTTAACGCCGCCCATGGGTTGGAACAGTTGGAATGTTTGGGGATTGAGCGTAAATCAACAACGCGTGTACGCCGCGGCAAAAGCCTTTGTGGAAAAGGGTCTGGCCAATCACGGTTGGACCTATGTTAACATTGACGACGGATGGGAGATTTACGGCAAATCGGCGGAAGCCAAACGTAAACCCGATGGAGAAATCCGCCCTAACAAAAAATTTCCCGACATGAAAAAATTAGGCGATGAGATTCACGCTTTGGGTTTGAAATTCGGAATTTATTCATCGCCCGGTCCGCTAACATGCGGCGGTTACACGGCCAGTTATGGCCACGAATTTAGGGATGCCCGTACTTTTGCCAAATGGGGTGTCGATTATCTGAAGTACGATTTGTGTTCCTATCGCAAGTTGATGAAAGATCAGAACGATCCAAAAGAACTTATGGTTCCTTACCAAAAAATGCATTGGGCGCTGCAAAAGGTTAATCGCGATATCGTATATTCTTTGTGTGAGTACGGCAACGGCAAAGTGTGGGAATGGGGCGCCAAAGTAGGCGGAAATTTGTGGCGCACCACGGGCGACATTTGGGATGATTGGCAGCGTATGGTTTCCATTGGATTCCATCAGGAACAGGCAGCGCCTTTTGCCGGTCCCGGGCATTGGAACGATCCGGACATGCTGGTGGTCGGCTGGGTTGGCTGGGGCGAGCATTTGCATCGCAGCCACCTAACCCCGGACGAACAATACACACATGTCAGCCTGTGGGCTTTGCTTTCGGCGCCGCTTTTGATTGGTTGCGATTTGCAGCGTTTGGACGATTTTACACTGAATTTATTAACCAACGACGAAGTACTGGCTATCGATCAGGACGCCTTGGGCAAACAGGCTGTTCCGGTTATTAAACAGGGCGACATTCGGGTGTACAAAAAAAAGCTGTCGGACGGAAATTGGGCAATAGGAATGTTTAATTTGGGGCAAAGAACGCGAGCGTTTACTTTTATTTTTGCAAAAGCGGGCATCCCGAACAATGTATACGTTCGCGATGTGTGGCGGCAAAAAAATTTGGGAAAATTTTCCGAATCATTTAAAAGCAAAATTCCCGCACACGGTGTGCGTTTGATAAAATTGATGCCCGAAAAAAAATGAAGGTATCGTTTGCCCTTCGGGGACGATGATTTTTACGAATTACATTTAGTCATTTGCAAACGGAGCTAAAATTTTTGAGCATCCGGAAAACACGACGTTTTCCCAAAAAATAAAGAATGGAATTATGCGTAGCTTTATTGTTTTAATGATGCTTCTGTGGACTTTTGGCACGACCATTCGGGCGCAGCAGATAATTCGGGATTTGTCCCATAACGCGTGGACTTTTCACCAAAAGGGAAGTGCTCAGGTATTAAAGGCCAAAGTACCAGGTTGCGTGCAAACGGATTTATACCGCGACGGAAAAATCCCCGATCCGTACTACCGAACCGACGAAGACAGCCTGCAATGGATCGGGCGAAACGATTGGGTGTACAATACCGAATTTCACGTATCTGCTGCCATCTTGAAGATGGAAAACGTGCAGCTTGTCTTTAAGGGACTGGATACTTATGCGCAGGTATTTGTAAATGAACAGCCTGTTTTGCGTGCCGACAATTTCTTCAGGCATTGGCGCGTGAATGTAAAAAAGTATCTACACCTTGGGAAAAATACCTTGCGTATTGCGTTTACGTCTCCGGTGAAGGTAAATAGAAGAAAGCGGCAACAAAGCAAAATTCCTTTGCTTCAAAATTATGTTTACACGCGAAAACCGGCATATCATTTTGGCTGGGATTGGGGTCCTGTTTACATTACGCAGGGCATTTGGCAGCCTGTAGTATTGCATGCCTGGAATAATGCCCGATTTACAGATTTTTACATCCGTCAGGAGCGTTTAAGCGACAAGCAAGCCGACCTAACCCTCATTTTTGAAGCGGAGGCGGATAAACCGTTGTCTGTGCAAATAACGGCCACCTGCCTTAATATCGGAAAACGTTTACAAAAAAGGTTTACGTTAAAGAAGGGGAAAAATATCCTGCACCTCCCGCTGCGCATTCAAAACCCAAAACGCTGGTGGAGCAACGGTTTGGGCCAGCCTTATTTGTATCGATTTTCCGCTACTCTTATGTTAAACGGGCAACCCATCGACTCTGTTTATCGGCGTATCGGCTTGCGTACCGTTAAACTCATACAAAAGCCCGATTCGCTGGGTAAAAGTTTTTATTTCGAATTAAACGGTATTCCCGTATTCATGAAAGGAGCTAACTACATTCCGCAAGATATGTTTGTAGATCGACCGACCGTACAAACCTACCGCCGAACCATTCTTGATGCCAAAGCGGCTAACATGAACATGCTGCGCGTTTGGGGTGGCGGGTTTTACGAAAAAGATATTTTTTACGATTTGTGCGATGAGAACGGTATTTTAGTTTGGCAGGATTTTATGTTTGCCTGTGCCATGTATCCTGGCAATAAAGCTTTTACAGACAATGTGGAACAGGAAATCATACAAAACGTCAAACGCTTACGCAATCATCCTTGTATTGCTTTGTGGTGCGGGAATAATGAGAGTTACATCGGGTGGAAAAATTGGGGTTGGCCCAAACATTTTTCCGCTAACGATTCGGCTGAAATTTGGCACGATTATCAAAAGTTGTTCGAAAAACGTATTCCGGAACTTTTGCGTCGATACGATCCTACCAGACCCTATTGGCCGTCTTCGCCGCTGACCAATTGGGATACGCTGGTGTACAGTCGGGGCGATGTACATTATTGGGGTGTTTGGCACGGACAGCAGCCGTTTGAGCATTTTAAAATGAAAAAGAACATCGGCCGGTTTGTCAGCGAATATGGCTTCCAGAGTTGTCCGGAAATGAGTTCCGTAAAAAAATTTACATTACCCCAAGATCGCAACATTCATTCCAAGGTTATGCTTACTCACCAAAAACATCGCATCGGATATCCGATTATTGATAAATACATGAAATGGTATTACAAAAAGCCAAAGGATTTTCAGGCGTATCTTTATGTGAGTCAGGTGCTGCAAGCATTTGGCATCGGAATGGCCATTCAGGCATACCGCCGGGCAATGCCGTTTTGTATGGGCAGTTTATATTGGCAACTGAACGATTGCTATCCGGTAACATCGTGGTCGAGCATAGATTATTATGGTAAATGGAAGGCGCTACATTACCGTGTTAGGGAATTGTACAATTCGTTGCTGGTTTCGCCCGTGCTGGAGAATGGCACTTTAAATGTTTACGTGGTTTCTGACGCGCGTGAACCGATTTCGGCCGAGTTGGTGTTACGGCTATTCGATTTTAGGGGAAACGTACTGAAGCGTATTAAAAAGAACGTCATTTTGCAACCGAATCGTAGCCGAATATATTTTAGCGCAAACGGCGAAGCCTTTTTAAACGGACATGCGAAAGATGATGTGCTTTTATTAGCCGAAGTGCGCGGGCAAGGCAAGGTGCTTTCGGAAAACCATTTTTTCTTTGTTTATCCCAAAGACCTGAAATTACGCAAACCGCAGATTGTCTGGACTTATCGGCCTGTTAAAGGTGGTTACGAATTGACCTTTTACAGCGATGTTTTTGCCAGACAGGTTTTTCTTTCCACGGACGACGGTCAGGGATTTTTTACACGCAATTTTTTTGACCTTATCCCTGGCCGTCCCGTTAAGACTTTTTTCAGAATTTCACATACCGCATTTGATTTGAGAAAGAAACTAAAAATCTACAGTTTGGTTGACTCGTACCAAAACAATTCCCGTTAAAATCAAAAGTGCGCAAAAATTGTGTTTTCCCTTTGGCTTGGTGTTTACGTGAATTGTTCTGATTCGACGGAATCATTTTTTATCCGCTTCGGTCACCAATTTTCCGCTTAGTTGCAACAAGGTCGCTTCGGCATTTTTGGCATCGTATTTGGCCTGCGCCAGCTTAAATCGCGCCTGAATCAAATTGAGCTGCGCCGCACGAAATTCGGTGGCCGTCAACTGTCCCAAATCGTACAATTCGCGCGATCGTTTGAAATTCAGCTCCGCAGCCTGCACGCTGGCTTGTTCCACCTTTAAAATGTAACGTTTGTTCCGATAGGCAGTAAAGGCATTGGCCAAA
>CAZRBA010000088.1:0-1508 GCA_964598255.1 uncultured Caldithrix sp.
CGGCTCAAAAAGGAATCGCGCTTCCAGCGTTTGATCCAGCGTTTTTTTCGCATGAAACTTCTCCTCAGGTAAGGCACCATGAACTTGCGTAAAAATCGTTCCCGGAGCAAATAAATCTGGCATTATTCGTAAAAAGAAGGTATTTTCGATCTTTTATTTTAAGAAACGAACCGGGTTATCAGGATGAATTCGGTAAAACGCAATCCCATGTACCGCTACCTGTTGGTTTTAAGCATTGCTTCGATGGCGGGTTTGCAATCGTGGCGCACCCTGTTTAACAACTTTGCCGTTGAGGTGGCCCATTTACAGGGAAGCCATATCGGCATCATTCAGGCAGTACGGGAAATTCCGGGCTTTCTTGCCTTGCTGGCCATTTTTGTAATGCGTATTATTCCAGAGCACAAACTGTCGGCACTGTCTATCCTTGTTCTGGGTTTGGGTGTGGGATTAACCGGCTTTTTCCCCACCTTTACCGGACTCATTTTAACCACATTAATCATGAGCTTTGGTTTTCATTACTACGAAACCACCAATCAATCGCTCACCCTGCAATACTTCGATCGTCAAACATCTCCCTGGGTATTCGGGAAAATTCGCAGCGTCGGCGCTGCTTCAAACATTGCGGCAGGTGTGGCCGTTTTGTTTTTAAGCTATTTTCTGAACTACCGCCAAATGTTTTTAAGCGCCGGCGTGGTCATTTCGGGGATAGCCATCTGGGCATTTTTTCAGAACCCCACGGACAAATCGCTGCCTGTTCAGAAAAAACGCATGGTGGTACGCAAGAAATACTGGTTGTATTACACGCTTACTTTTCTGGCCGGTGCCCGGCGCCAAATTTTTGTGGCCTTTGCCGTTTTTTTACTGGTCAAACATTTTAAATTTAGCGTTCAGGAGGTAACCTTCTTATTCATTCTGAACAATAGCATTAACTATTTTCTGAGTCCGCTTATCGGGAAAGCTATCATTCGTTTTGGTGAGCGCAAGGTTCTTTCCACCGAATATTTGAGTTTGATTTTTGTCTTTACGGCATACGCCTTTGTGCAAAGCAAAGAACTGGTGGCTTTGCTTTACATTCTGGATCACATCTTCTTTAACTTTTCCATGGCCATTCGCACCTATTTTCAGAAAATCGGCGATCCGCAGGACATTGCTCCCTCCATGGCCTTTGGTTTTACGGTAAATCACATTGCGGCCGTGGTTATTCCAGCCATCGGCGGACTTTTGTGGATGATCGATTACAAAATTCCCTTTTTGTTTGGGGCTGCTTTAAGCGCGGCTTCTTTAATTCTTATTCAATACATTCGCGTACCCACCCAAAAAATTTAAATATCCGATGGCAGGCCAGAAAGGTCAAAAATGCCCTAAATAAAAAAAAGCCCTCTCCGCGAGGAGAGGGCTTGTCTATCGAAGGGTTTATTGCTTCGTATTTTTAGTTTTTCTTATCGTCGTCAATCACTTCGTAGTCGGCATCTTCCACTTTACCTTCGCTGCCGGTCTGACCGCTTGTG
>CAZRBA010000089.1:0-4189 GCA_964598255.1 uncultured Caldithrix sp.
TGCACACCAAAGTTTACGAAAGTATTTTGCAAGGCAAGGGGTACGGATTGGAAGACGCTCGTCCGTCCATCGAACTGGCCTATCGCATTCGTCATGCGCAGATTGCACCGCCAGAACCCGAAAAACTGCACCCTATTTTGGGGAAGATAGTTGGTTGAATGGTTGAATGGTTGAATAGTTGATTGGTTGATCGGGGAGGCGGTTTGAAGGTATCGAGCTTTAAAGACCTTGAAATTTGGCAACTTGGGAGAGAAATTCGTAACAGGATTTATGATATGACAGAACACATGCCGAAGAGCGAAAGCTTTAACTTGGTACCGCAAATGCGTCGGGCGGCAATTTCAATTACGGCTAACATCGCCGAAGGATACGGAAGATATCATTATCAGGAGAATATACAATTTTTACGGGTTACCAGAGGGTCGCTATATGAATTATTGGATCACCTTATTGCATGTGACGATTTAGGATATGCCGAACAAGAGGAAATCAGAAAGATCCAAGATTTAATAAATCAAAATATTATTAAAGTAAATGGGTTTATTAAATATTTAGAAAAACGTAAGTCAGAGGAATAGCTGATAAAAATGAAAGCACGAGTGAGGCAAATGATGAAAGCTTTCCCATTCAACTATTCAACCAATCAACCATTTAACTGAAAAGAACAGGGAATACACTTATGTCCAAAAAATTCTTTATCCACGAATCCTCTTATGTCGATGAGGGGGTGGAAATCGGTGAGGGCACTAAAATCTGGCATTTTTCTCATGTGCAAAGCGGTGCCAAAATCGGCAGGTACTGTACGCTGGGACAGAATGTGAATGTGGGCAATAATGTAAAAATCGGTGATTATTGCAAGATTCAGAATAATGTTTCCGTTTACGAAGGCGTGGAATTGGAAGACTATGTGTTCTGCGGGCCTTCGATGGTTTTTACCAATATTTTAAATCCCCGATGCGAATTTCCCCAGCGGGGAGCGGAATTTTATGCCAAAACGCTGGTGCGCTATGGCGCATCCATCGGGGCAAATGCCACGATAGTGTGTGGCAATACGATTGGTCGCTTTGCCTTTATTGCCGCAGGCGCAGTGGTGACTAAAGATGTGCCGGATTATGCCTTAATGGTTGGTGTTCCTGCTAAGCGTGTGGGTTGGGTAAGTCGTCACGGCGAACGCTTGCCCGAGCCGAATGAAGATGGCATTATGGTCTGCCCGAAAAGCGGCTGGCGTTACAAAGAAGTGGAGCCGGGTGTCTTGCGTTGTTTGGATTGGCCGGAAGAGGAAAAGATAAAAGATGAAAGATGAAAGGCTTTTAATGAAAAAGGAAAAAATTTACAGATTGGTGATGTGGTGATGGGTTGAAGCAGGCATGATAGCGTAAGGCATATTGGCTGCCTGTGCTGATGGACGCTTGGTCGGTTTGCTCCGGCATAATTTAGGTGTTTAACATAAATAAAAATAGTTCGTTAAAGCTTGCATTCTGCCAAGGCGGAATGTAATTGACGGGGCGGAGCTGTGGACGGAGGAGTTAGTAAAGGGTTAAGAGTGTAAGGGTTAAGGGGGAGCGGTGGGTTGAAAAAGTTGAATTGTTGATTTGTTGAATGGGGTAATGAAAGAGTTAAGGGTGTAAGGGTTATGGGTTATTAGTGCCAATCTGTGTCAATCAGTGGCTTGAAAAAGTTGATTTGTTGAATGGTTCGCCGCTGCAGGACAATGGTGCTCGCAGATGGCGCTGATTTTTCAGCGAATTTTTACAGAATCTGCGAAAAAGGAATTGGCTGGACGGATGAAATGTTAGGCGTTGAATAGTTCCCAATTTTTAATTAAGTTCGATTTGTCGTCTCTTGAAATATTACCTATAAACATTGTGGAAATGAAAAATTTAGCAGATCGTTATTTAAAAAAAATCGTGGAAAATTTAAAAAAGAATTACTGCCCTGAGAAGATTATTTTATTCGGATCTTATGGGGATGGCACCTTTACTAAAGATAGTGATATTGATTTATTAATAATTAAAAAAACAGATAAGCATCCCATTTGGAGAAGAGTGGAAGCCAGGAAAGCAAGCAAGGTTAAGGTGCCAATGGATATACTGGTTTATACTCCCTCGGAAATCAGCAAATTATTAAAAGAGAATAGTTTGTTTATTACCGATATTATGAAACACGGTAAAATTTTATATGAGCAAAAAAAGCAGTGAATTTGTGATCGATGAAAAATGGTATGCCTTTGCTCAGGACGATTTGAAAATCGTCAGGACACTCTATCAGCAGAAAGAGAAAATTCACAGAGGTATTTGTTTCCATGCACAGCAGTATGCTGAGAAAATTTTAAAGGGTATATTGGCAGCAAAAAGGATAAAACCACCAAGAGTACATGATGTGGTAGCGCTAAATGAGTTGTGCAAGGAAAATGATATCAAAATTCCAATTTCTGATGATGAACTGCAATTTTTATCTTCTGTTTATATTGATGTTCGCTATCCTCCGGATGTAGGACTCCTGCCTGGTGGCGAACCCACGGAAGAACATTCAAAATTAGCCTTTGAAATAGTAATGAATTTAGATCAATGGGTAAAGGGTTAAGAGTGTAAGGGTTATGGGTTATTAGTGCCAATTTGTGTCAATCAGTGGCTTGAAAAAGTTGATTGGTTGATTGGTTGAATAGTTGATTTGTTGAATCGTTGAATGGGGGAATAAAGGGTTAAGGGTATAAGGGTTATGGGTTATTGGTGCCAATCTGTGTCAATCAGTGGCTTGAAAAAGTTGAATTGTTGATTGGTTGATTTGTTGAATCGTTAAATGGGGTGATAAAGGGTTAAGGGTTAAGGGTATATGGGGAGGTATACCACCGCGGGCAATTCGTATCACCACAAAATGGCAGGCCTTACGGATAATTCGTAATTCTCCTTCGGCCGCTGACCGCTTTTTATCCTTTTTCTTTTTTCCTTTAATAAAATTTGAATTGAACAAGCGAAATAAATGTCTTACTTTATAATGAAAAAGGAAATTAGAGTGTTGCCAAAAGATTCATTTTGAGCGCAAGAGAAAGGAACGGATAAAAAGAAAAAAGATAAATGATGAATAAAAATAAAAGCTAAGTTGGTAAGATGAAAACAATTACAATCAAAAGAGAAGATCAGAAACAAACATATATTAAAAAACTAAATAAAATCGTTTTAAAAGGATTGGACGCCAAAAAATATTGTGGAAAGTTAAAAATTAAGGAAGATCCTTTAAAAATACAGAAACGATTAAGAAATGAATGGGAATAGATATTTAATAGATACCAATATTGCCATATATCTGTTAGCCGGAGATGAACGAATTGCTGATATTCTGGATCAAAATCAAATCTATCTTTCGTTTATATCCGAATTAGAATTATTAAGCTTTAAAAAACTTTCTAAAGAAGAGGAAGCAGTGATCAAAAATTTTCTTGATGAAACGATTGTGATTGACATCAATAAAAAGATAAAAGATTTTGTGATCGATCTTAGGAAAAAGCGGAAAATTAAACTTCCGGATTCTATAATAGTGGCTACCGGAAAATTCCTGAATATACCATTGATTACCGCAGATCAACAATTAAAATTTATTAATGAAACACAGATAATTCTTTATACTCCATAAAATCTTTAGTGCGGTGGATACTTTTGTTGATTGGTTGAATAGTTGATTGGTTGATTGGGGGAATAAAGGGTTAAGGGTTAAGGGTATATGGGGAGGTATACCACCGCGGGCAATTCGTGCCACCACAAAATGGCAGGCCTTACGGATAATTCGTAATTCTCTCTCGGCCGCTGACCGCTTTTTATCCTTTTTCATTTTTCTTTTTTCCTTTTTCCTTTTTTATTCTCCCGGTCCCTTGGGGATTGTTCGCTATTCGGTGATTTTTCAGTGCATTTTGTCGACAGGTGGATCAAATCACAAAAAATTCGATTCGTTAAAATTTCACTTGATTTGAATAGAAAAATACTTTAAAATTTACTCGGTTTTTTTGATAATTATGTAACACTTCACTTTTTTGTGTTTGTAGATTTGAAATAATCATTTAATCGCTTCTATGTCTTTAATCTTCTTTTTGTTAGTCTCATAACATATTTTGGAAATCGGTCAAGGGTGTTTTGTCCCCCCTTGCCCTCATATTGCATTCCGCAAAACGGGATGTAATTGACGGGGCGGAGCTATA
>CAZRBA010000090.1:0-5529 GCA_964598255.1 uncultured Caldithrix sp.
CGTTTCGTGTAATTCGTTGGGAATGTAACGCAAGGCGTTTTTAAGCGCGGTAACGGTTTCGTTTTTGGTCAGGTTAAAACCGCGGCTGGGTGCGCGACGAATGCCGGGTAAAAATTCTTTTTTCGGAGGGAGTTCGGCGGGTAATTTAACGGTCATTGCCTCGGCCGGATTGAAATTTTTTACATTCATGATGGTCTCCAAAGATTTAATCGCACATTTTTTCGTACTTTTAATTTAACAATTCCCAAGCAATAAGAAAAATGAAATCTCGGGATTTCGGAAAAAGAAAATGCGGCGAGCATTATTTGCAAACCAAAAGTTTGTTACGAGTATGAGGATTCGACCCGTTTTCCCAGAAAACGAATAATTAAAAAAATAGTCGCAAAGCCTGCAAGCAGGGCAATCCACGGGCTTATGCTGAAGCCTACGAAAAGATATCCGATAAAAACACTTACTCCGGCGGCAATAAATGCGTAAGGCAATTGGGTACGTACATGATCGACATGATCGGCCCCGGAAGCCATGGACGACATGATGGTGGTATCCGAAATGGGCGAGCAGTGATCACCGAAAGTCGCGCCTGCCAATACGGAAGCAATGGAGGCAAGAAAAATTGTGTTTTGCAACGATACGCCGATGGACGGGTCGAGACGCGGTAGTTGGTAACCCAAAGGAATGACGATGGGTAACAGAATGGCCATAGTGCCCCAAGACGTTCCGGTGGAAAGGGAAATCAAACCGGCTACCAAAAACGAGACTACAGGAACAAGATGAGGTGAGAGCAGATTTTTAGTCAAAGCGATAACGTACTCGGCGGTTTGCAGGTCGGTACAAATATTGCCGATAGACCAGGCCAAAGTGAGAATGATAGCCGCCATGACCATCGCTTTTACGCCTCCCACCCAGGCCGTTAAAGCCTGATTAAGAGAAAGAAGCTTTTGGGCGATGGCCAGTGCAATTGCAACCATTCCGCCGATAAAGGAAGCCCACATGAGAACGGAAAAGGAATCGGCATGTCCGATTACGGTGCTGATAAAATGAATGTTACTTAATGATGTATTTAAAAGTCCTTCCGTTCGGGCATTATAATATCCCGTAAACCAGAGTCCGAGCAAAGTGGTAAGAATTACCGTAGCAATAGGAAGAAACGCATTGTACCAACGTAAGGGAATACCGGAAGCCGGTTTTAATTCCGTATTGTCCAAGTCGGCTAAAGGGACAGCACCTTCGCGTAGTACGTTCCCGTGCGTGAAGGCACGTTTTTCCGCTTTGTACATGGAAAACAAATCCCGGCCGGTTAAAGCCACAAATAACCCGAAGGCTAAAGTGAATAACGGATAAAAGTTAAAAGGAATAGTTTTGAAAAAGGTGATGTAGGCATTGTTGTTTAATCCCAATACGTTAAACGCATCATTCATTAAACTCAGTTGGTAGCCGATCCAAGTGGAAATGATGGCAATATTGGCTACTGGTGCGGCAGTGGAATCGACAAGATAGGAGAGTTTTTCACGGCTGATACGTAGTTTATCGGTTAGCGGACGCATGGTATTTCCAACGATAAGGGTGTTGGCATAATCATCAAAAAAAATAAGAACGCCCATAAGCCAGGCGGCCAATTGTCCGCGTTTGCGATCCGAGGCGTAACGTTTAAGGCGCATGACAATGCCCTGCGTACCGCCGGATTTGGAGATGACACCGACCATGCCGCCTAAAGCTAAGCTGAACATGAGGATGGCCATGCGTTCCTGATTGGCCGGAGCAACGCCGATGTATTTGGTCAGAGAAAATAGGAAACCGCTGAAAGGATTAAAGTCAAAAATAAAGGTAGCGCCTATCCAGATACCAGCAAAAAGGGCCAAAATAACCTGACGAAAAATTAACGCAAACAAAATAGCGATGGCAGGGGGGAGCAGGCTTAACCAACCGGGAATAACAATAAAGTGTACCTTCCACTTTATTTGCGGAATACTTAAGCTGTACTCGCCGGAAGAAGGGAAGCGGAATGCGGTTAATTTGATTTTATGCCCGTTTTCGACCATTTTAAAAGGTAATGATTGTTTTATTGCCAAGTTATTTTGCGCCGTTAAAAAAACGCGAAAAGAGGAGTCTTTAGGTAATGACGTAATGATCAAAGAATAGTCCACATCCGTAAGATAGACACGTTTCGCATTCAATAGTTGCGGAGACGCGGGAGTTGTTGCCGAGCGAAGAGGGGCTATCAAACATAATACTAACATTAATTTGAAGATAGATTTCATTAATGTTTTCCAAAGCTTAAGTTCGGTTTAAAATGTACATGTAAACTTAAGCCAAAACCAATTTCGAGACAACATGTAGGTCGGTTTTTTTTAAGGCTTGTGCTTTATGTTTCAGAATTCCGTCTGATTACTTGATTTGCAAATTACGAGCCTTTAAATTCTTAATTTAAAAGGAATATAGATATGATAACAAGAATTGTTCTCTGGACTTTAATCGGAATTGTGTTTTTACAGGCGCAAGTGATGATGCCGATAGAGCGGCGCAAAACGCGTTATGGCTTTAAAGTAGACCGTGAGCCCGCCATTACCTATCAGCTATTTGTTAATCGGAGTAAAAATTGGAAACCAGTAATCCTTGCGGCCGTGAGTATTCAGAACGATAAGTTGCAGTTCGAGAAAAAGGACGGTTATTATCAGAGCCGTTTTCGTATTACCGTTGCTATTCGGCAAAAAGATAAGTTGGTAACTCAGAACACCTGGGATGAACATGTGAATATTCAGAATTTCAAAGAAACCAATTCCCGTTCGGAATATCAGTATCGCATGTATCGTCTGCCGGTATTCGATCGAGACTGGGACGGCCCGCATGTGGGTCGTTTCCAATTTTTTCTTGAAGTTCGGGATTTGGTTTCCAATCAAATCAGTCGTTTTAAGAAGAAATTTGTCATAGAGCGCGATATGGATCCCGCCTCTACGGAAATTGCTTTTTTACGGCGTCCGTGTAAAGGCGATACGATTTTATTAACAGGTAGCGGAACTATTTTAAAATTTAGCCATCCCGCCTGGGCCTATTTAAGAGTAAAGAATACAAAGGCAGGAAAATTATTGTTTAATGCCCGAATTTATGAAAACGATAAGAAGATTGGTAATAAACTGATTTACCAGAAATTTTACGAAATAAATAGCGATAGCGGAATATTTGACTTGTGTTTTTCTTTGCCTTATGATTCTTTAGATGAAGGAAAATATTTATTGCGGATTTCTACCGATACGTGGAAAAAGGAGCGTAAATTTCAGGTGGTGTGGTTTGCCAAGCCCACGTATTTGTACAGATACGATTTGGCTATTCGGCCCATGCAGTATCTTTTGGATAAAAAGACTTACAAACGAGTTAGGCATTTAAGCTATGACGAATTGAAAAAATGGTTTAAGGCCTATTGGAAAAAGCGGGATCCGACCCCAGGGACAGTTTACAATGAACTGATGGCGGAATTTTTCAGAAGAGTAGCTCAGGCCAATAAAAAATTTTCTACGCGTCATCGCGAGGGGTGGGAAACAGATCAAGGGCGCATCTATATTCTTTACGGTGAGCCCACAAAAATCGAAGATCACAGATATGCCACGGAAACCCATCCGTATCAGGTTTGGGTGTATGGTGACAGTTTGCAATTCTTATTTGTCGATAAAAACGGCAACGGAGAATTTAATCTGATAACGATAAAAAAATAGAGAGAAGAGGTACAATGGAATTCGAACATGTTCGAGTGGCGGTAATCGGAGTAGGGCACCTGGGAAGTATTCAAGCAAAATTATATAAAGATGTCCCCGAAGCCGGTTTGGTGGGGGTTTACGATATCGAGCAGGAAAGGGCCAAGCAGGTGGCTCATGAATTGGGGGTAAAAGCTTTTGTTTCGCTTGATGAGCTTTGGCCGGAAGTGGATGCGGTGAATGTGGTAACGCCTACGACCAGCCATTTTCAGGTGGCCAAGGAAGCGCTTAATAACGGCAAGCATGTGTTTATTGAAAAGCCGGTAACCGAAAAGATTGTTCAGGCTGAAGAGTTGCGTGATTTAGCGGGTGAAAAGGGGTTGATTATTCAGGTGGGGCATATTGAGCGATTCAATCCGGCTATTTTATCGCTGGCCGATGTACCTGTGCAACCGGTTTTTATTGAAGCGCATCGTTTGGCGATGTTTAATCCACGCGGAACCGATGTGGCCGTTGTGCTGGATTTAATGATTCATGACATCGATTTGATTTTACATTTTGTTAAAAGCAATCCGACACGGATTTTAGCCAATGGGGTTGGCGTTATTTCCGATACAATAGATATTGCCAATGCCCGCATTGAGTTTGAGAACGGAGCGGTAGCCAATTTAACGGCCAGTCGAATTTCGGCTAAAAAGATGCGTAAAATGAGAATATTTCAAAAAGACGCTTATATTTCTATGGATTTTAACGATGGTATTGCCGATATTTTTTATTTGGAGAATAAGGACCATTCATTATTTGAAAACGGAACGCTGGCATTATCTTTGGGGCAAATTGATGCCGGTACCATAAAAAAGGATATTAAATACAATCGGTTGCACCGTGAAAATGTTAATCCGTTAAAGGAAGAATTGGTAAGTTTTATTGATGCTGTAAAAAATGGTTTAAGACCTGCGGTTAGTATTGATGAAGGCATTAGTGCTTTAAAACTGGCCTACAATGTTTTAAAGCAAATAGATAGGCATCAGGAATATTTGAAAAAACATACGGAAATAGAATAGTACGTTGAGGGTCTCTTCCTTTTTTACGCAAAGGTCACGGAGAAGATATTTGAAATAAAAGCTGCCTTAATTAACTTTGTGAATGCTTGGCGTAGTTAGCGGTTTTTAATTAAACGCAAAGGTAATGAAGGAGACGCAAAGGGCGCGGAGTTATATTTTATGACTGAAAATGAAGTAGCTAATCAAGTAATTGGCATAGCTATTGATGTGCACAAGGCTTTGGGGCCTGGATTGTTGGAATCTGCTTATAAGGAATGTTTGTATTATAAGATTAACCAGGCAGGGTTGTATGTGGAAAAAGAGAAGCCTATGCCATTGAAATTTGAGAATGTAAAACTTGATTGCGGATACAGGATTGATCTTCTTATAGAAAACAAATTAGTAGTTGAATTAAAGGCGGTTAGTGCATTAAATGATGTGCACTTAGCCCAAATATTAACGTATCTTAAATTAGGAAATTATAAATTAGGATTACTTATAAACTTTAATGTGCGTTTACTAAAAAATGGAATTAAAAGAGTAATAAATTCAGAAAAAGCTTAATTCGTTTTGCGTATGCTTGGCGTACTTAGCGGTTTTTAATTAAACGCAAAGGTCCCGAAGGAGACGCAAAGGGCGCGGAGAAGATATTTGGAATAAAAGCTACCTTAATTAACTTTGCGTATGCTTGGCGTAGTTAGTGGTTTTTAATTAAACGCAAAGGTCCCGAAGGAGACGCAAAGGGCGCGGAGAAGATATTTGGAATAAAAGCTACCTTAATTAACTTTGCGTATGCTTGG
>CAZRBA010000091.1:0-8882 GCA_964598255.1 uncultured Caldithrix sp.
TCAGGAGGCAGCTTCATTCTGCGCGCAGATCACGCAGATTAGCGCGGATTTTTTTTCTGCGAACATCTGCGAAATCTGCGTGAGAGCAATAATCGGGATTTTTCGGTGGTTTGTTGCGGTGTTTACCCCCCGTAGCCCCCCTCAAAGGGGGGCCTTTTGGTGTGTGGGAGTTTGCGGCCCTGCGGGGAGAAGCCGGTTGCCGAGTAATCCCAATGAACCGGGGTATTTGGCAACTAAGGGTTGGAAAGGCTTTCGATTAATTTTCCTCAAACAAATATTCGAATTCTTTTAGGCTCTCCTGAATGGTTTGCGGCATTTCCTTGGCAAAAATATCCAGAGCGATTAAAGCGTTAATATGTGCGTCTTTACCTACCAAAGAGCGAACGCGATTGGCTAACGCTGCATTTACCTCTTCGATGTCCTTGTAAATTCTCGCCAAATTGTGCATGTCCCAATCGGGTTTTTCACCTTTACGATACTTGATAAATTCTCCCAGAAGGTACGTACTGGCCGCCCGGAAAATCGTTTCTACCAAATTGGAAAAGGGAAGATGAAAACGTACCATTGGTTTTAATTTGCCTAAAATGGGGCAGCCGCTGGTGGCCATGATAATTCCCATCATGGAACTCAAGCCGTGTTGAACAGAAGTTTGGGAAGAATAGGTGCGAAATGAGTTTTCTACAATTACGGTTACCCGCTCATACGAAATAATATCTTTGAATTGGCGTAAAATATATTCCAAATTTCTCGATACCGGACAATAAAACGTATCCGTTTCGGTTAAAGGACAATTCGGACATTGATGATAAGTGAGCCTGGACATGCGCGTTGGTTTAAAATCATTTTCCGGAATATATTCCAGGGTCTGTGCATCCAAAGAAACATCAAAATTCAACGTCCGGCCATTGGTAAATAAAAAACGATAAATGAATTTCAATTTGGGGCTATTGTTGCCCATAACCAGTCCTTTAATATTTTTTAGAGTACTATATTCTGCAATATTTCGGTTTGCATGACTAAAATCGTTTATTATCGAATTGTTTCACAACCTGTCGAAACGTTTTTGGGATTTAACTTATTGTTTGTTGCCATTTGGTCATCCCTTTGTTTTTAGACCAAATCATAACAGCGAACGGCTCTATTTTTAGAAGCATTTGCCAAATAATCGTTTTAAAACTAAAAGCTGTTTTGCAGAAAATCCGACAGCGTTTCTTTAACCATATTCGGTTGAAACGGTACAGGGATTAGTCGTTTTCTGAGAGCAGAATAGAAGACAACCATCGTTTCATGATGTCGGTTGGTTTACCTTTTCTGCGCGCATAATCGATTAACTGATCCATGCCTATTTTACCCACGCCGAAGTATTTGGCTTGGGGATGAGCAAAATAATATCCGCATACCGAAGCCGCCGGTTGCATGGCCATGGAATCCGTAAGTTTGACCCCGATCGTTTCTTCTGTTTGCAACAAATCGAAAATGATTTCCTTTTCGGTGTGATCCGGACAAGCCGGGTAACCGGGTGCCGGTCGGATACCCCGATACTTTTCGGCAATTATGTCTTCGTTGTTTAACTTTTCGTTTTCTGCATAAGCCCAAAATTCCCTGCGAACACGTGCATGCAACAATTCGGCAAAAGCCTCGGCCAAACGATCGGCCAAAGCTTTGAGCAAAATGATTTGGTAATCGTTGTGATCTTGTATGAGCCTTTGAATGACGGTTTCGATGCCAATTCCGGTTGTCACTGTAAAAAAGCCCAAATAGTCCGTTAATCCGCTTTCTTTAGGGGCAATAAAATCGGCCAGAGCCAAATTGGGACGCTGTCCGTTACGTCGCATTTGCTGACGTAGGGTATGTACGGTAGCTAAAAGGGTGTGCTTATCCCGCACGGAAAAAATTTCGATGTCGTCTCCGATACTGTTAGCCGGTAAAATGGCAAATCGTGCTCGCGCTTCCAGCCAACGTTCACGTATTATCCGATCCAGAATGTGTTGTGCATCTTCGTACAGCCGACGGGCCTCACTGCCATAGACGGAATCTTGCAAAATTTGCGGGAATTTACCCTTCATTTCCCAAGCGGCGAAAAACGGAGTCCAATCGATATAGCGCCTGATTTCCTGCAGAGGATAATTTTGCAGGGTCCGGAATCCCGCAATTTTGGGTTGGACAATATCCTGCGGTTTAAAGTCTATTCGCAATTTGTTGCGGCGTGCTTCTTCGATGGGGGCCAGTTGACGTTTTCCCGCGCCGGATTCGTAAGCGGCACGAATTTTGGCGTATTCTTTTTGAATTCGGCGGATATATTCTTCCTTGGAATGCGGGTTAAGCAAACTGCTTACCACCGATACGGCTTGCGAGGCATCTGGCACATGTACGCTTACCCCGTCCGGATAGGCGGGGTTCACGCGGACAGCCGTGTGCTTCCGCGAAGTGGTTGCTCCCCCGATTAACAGGGGGACATTGAATTTTCGTCGTTGCATTTCCTGCGCCACATGCACCATTTCATCCAAAGAAGGGGTAATCAAACCGCTTAAACCGATAATATCCACACCTTCTTTTTCCGCTGTTTCCAGAATGGTTTCTGTGGGTACCATAACACCCAAATCGATAATCTGGTAGTTATTACAACCGAGAACCACCCCGACTATATTTTTACCGATGTCATGCACATCGCCTTTAACCGTGGCCAACAGTACTTTACCGTTGGCGCTAGGCTCGCTGCCGGTTTTCAGCGCATCCAAATATGGCGTTAAATAGGCCACGGCCTTTTTCATGACGCGCGCGCTTTTTACTACTTGCGGTAAAAACATCTTGCCGGAACCGAACAAATCGCCAACCGTGCGCATGCCGTCCATAAGCGGCCCCTCAATTACCTTAAGCGGATCGCCAGATTTTTGGTAGGCCTCTTCGGTATCTTGTTCGATAAATTCGTTAATTCCTTTAACCAGAGCATATCGAATGCGTTCTTCCACCGGTGCTTTACGCCATCCTTGTTCTTCCGCCTTGTCGATCTTTTGAATGCCCACTTTGTGTGCGTAGGAAATCAAACGCTCGGTTGCATCCGGACGTCGGTTAAAAAGAACGTCTTCTACCAATTGAAGCAAATCTTCAGGAATATCTTCATAAACGGTAATTTGTCCTGCGTTTACGATACCCATGTCCATACCTGCTTGAATGGCATGGTACAAGAAAACGGAATGCATGGCTTCGCGAATAAGATTATTGCCTCTGAATGCAAAAGAAAGATTGCTGACACCGCCGCTTACTTTGGCGTACGGCAAATTGCTTTTGATGTATTTAACCGCTTCGATATAATCGAGAGCATAAGTGTTGTGCGTTTCGATGCCTGTTCCTACGGCAAAAATATTGGGATCGAGAATAATATCTTCCGGCGGGAAATTCAGTTTTTCGGTAAGCAACCGGTAGGCGCGCGTGCACACCTCGATACGCCGCTCGAGCGTATCGGCCTGACCTTGTTCGTCAAAGGCCATTACCAATACCGCCGCACCGAAACGCAGGGCTTGTTGGGCATGGTCAAGAAAAATTTCTTCGCCCTCTTTTAAACTGATGGAATTGATGATCGATTTGCCTTGCAAACATTTTAATCCGGCTACAATAACATCCCAGCGGGAAGAGTCGATCATAATCGGGACTTTGGCGATATCGGGTTCGGCGCTAAGCAAATTCAAAAAATGCGTCATGGCCTGCACCGAATCGATCAGACCTTCGTCCATATTGATATCCAGAATTTGGGCTCCGTTTTCTACTTGTTTGCGTGCGATCTCAAGACCTTCTTCAAACCGCCCTTCGCGAACAATTCTTCCGAATTTACGTGAACCGGCCACATTGCAGCGTTCGCCAATATTAATGAAGTTACTGGTAGGCAAAACGGTCAGTGGCTCAAGCCCGCTAAATTGCGTGTATTTGGGAATTTTTGGGATTTTGCGCGGCGTAATTCCCCGAATGATTTTGGCGAACTCTTTGATATGTTGCGGTGTGGTTCCGCAACATCCGCCCAACATATTCAACCAACCGTTTTCGGCGTATTCTTTGAGTACATGGGCCATTTGTTCCGGAGTGGCCTCGTATTCGCCGAATTGGTTGGGAAATCCTGCATTAGGGTAAAGCGTCGTGTAAATATCCGCCATGGCGCTTAGCTCTTTAAGATGGGGGCGCATGGCCTCCGGCCCCGTAGAGCAATTGAGTCCGATACTGAAAATCGGGTAATGTTTTAATGAAATCCAAAAAGCTTCCAGAGTTTGCCCAGAAAGCGTTCGCCCGCTTTGATCGACCAAGGTCACGGAAATCATGATGGGTAACCAGGTGTGCAAATCATCAAAACATTGTTGAATTCCGTACAGAGCGGCCTTGGCATTTAAGGTATCGAAAATCGTTTCCACCAAAAGCAAATCCACACCGCCCTCAATGAGACCCTTGGCTTGTTGGTAATACGCCTCTGCAACTTGGTCGAAGGTAACTTCGCGGAAAGCGGGATCTTCCACCTTAGGCGACATGGAAAGCGTGCGATTGGTCGGCCCCATAGATCCGGCTACAAAGCGCGGTTTGTGAGGTGTTCGGACGCTCATGGAATCGGCAGCGCGTCGGGCAATTTGCGCACCTTTCAGATTGAGTTCGTACACCAAATGTTCCATGCCGTAATCTTTTTGCGAAATGGCATTGGCATTGAACGTATTCGTTTCGATTAAATCGGCATCCGCTTGCAGATATTCTGAATGAATCGTTTCGATAATTTGCGGCTGCGTTAAATTCAATAAATCGTTATTACCGCGGATATCCTGCGGCCAGTCTTTAAAACGCTCGCCGCGGAACTGTGCCTCGCTCAAACGATAACGCTGAATCATGGTGCCCATAGCGCCGTCCATGAGCAAAATGCGTTCGGATAGAATTTTACGAAGCAATTTTTCTTTATCGTTCATGTTTTTCCCGTATTTATCGCTAATTATTGTCGGAAACTTACATTATTTCGCATATCTATGCAACCACAAACTATTGATCTCAAAAGATCACCTCGGGTTGCACATTTTGCCCCAAAATTGATCAAAATCACGCCCGCTTGTTTTGACATCGGAAATGATTAAATTGAAAACTTTGAAACGAAATCGCATTAAACAAATCGTAATACGAATGTTGATTAAAAAGCTGCCGTAAAGGCAAGAAATTCATTTGACGTTTTTACTCCTTCTCATGGAATTTGCGGAAGGCTTTTTGAGTTTCGGCTATCAATCAATTGCAATGTGTATGTGTTCAAGAAGATAATTTGAAGAATAATCGGACAGGAGGAGCAATGGAAGCGGTTCGCTCGTATTCGCAAATAATTACGGATTATCTTTGGCGTGTCGGCCCGGATGTCGTTTGGGCGATTGTGGCTTTTGTTATCGGTTGGTGGGTGATTAAAATAATGACCAAACTGGTGGGCCATGCCATGGATAAGGCCAAAGTGGATGTTTCTTTGCATAAGTTCATTTTAAGCTTGACATCCGTCGGCCTTAAAATTATGCTGCTCATTAGTGTGGCTTCTATGGTGGGCATCGCCACGGCCTCGTTTGTGGCCGTAATCGGTGCCGCCGGTTTGGCTGTAGGATTGGCTTTGCAGGGCAGTCTGGCCAATTTTGCCGGCGGTGTTTTGATTCTTTTTTTAAAACCGTTTAAAGTGGGCGACGTAATCGAGGCCCAGGGTCATGTGGGGAAAGTGGATGCCATTCAAATTTTTAACACGGTCTTAAAAACGCCGGACAACAAAATCATCATTTTACCTAATGCGGCTGTTTCCAACGGAAATATTATCAATTATTCCGCTGAAGCAAAACGCCGCGTGGATATGACTTTTGGCATCGGCTATGATGACGATTTGAAAAAGGCCAAACATATTTTGCAACAAATGGTTAAGAAAGATGCGCGTATTTTCCAGAACCCCGCACCTGTGGTTGTGGTTGCGGAATTGGCCGATAGTTCGGTAAATTTTGCCGTGCGTGTTTGGGTAAATGCTGCCGATTACTGGGATGTGTATTTCGATTTTCAGGAAAAAGTTAAACTGACCTTTGACGAGCAAGGTATCAGCATCCCGTTTCCGCAACACGATGTACATCTTTACCAAGAATAAAGGGAGAAAAAGGAGTGGCTATGAAACGCAAAAATTGGTTTGTAAAAGGGTTTGCTTTTTCTTTACTGGCAGGCGTTGTGCTCGTTTCGTTCGGTTGCAGTGAACTTTTGCAATTAATTGAACGCGCTTCGGTGCAGGCGCCAAAAGTGAAAGTGGAAAACGTACGGCTTACGGGGTTGGATTTTAGCAAAGCCGATTTGAATTTTAAACTTGCTATTGAAAATCCTAACGGGATTGCTGTTAATTTGAACGGTTTCGATTATGACTTGCTGATTAACGATCGAAGTTTTTTACGAGGTAAACAAAACAAAAAGATAAAAATAAAGGCAAAAGGGAAATCACAAGTGGATATTCCGCTAAGCCTTACTTTTAAAAAACTTTACCAAACATTTAAATCCTTACAGCAATCGGATAGCATCCGTTACATTTTAAAAACGGGATTTCTGTTCAAATTGCCTGTTTTGGAATCCGTGCGTGTTCCGGCGCAAATTTCGGGGCGAATACCAACGCTTAAGATGCCGCAGCTTTCGGTAAAATCGCTAAAACTGGAAAATTTGGGTTTTACAAGTGCCAAGTTGCGCTTGATATTGAATCTTAAAAATCCTAATGCTTGGAGTGCCGTTTTAACGAAAATGGATTACCGTTTTTTTATCAATGGCAATCAGTGGATTGCCGGTCAATTACAGCGCTCACAAAAACTGGGCGCAAAACAAGAAAACACTCTTGAGATTCCTATTGAGCTTAATTTTTTGCAGATGGGGCACACGGTTTACAAATTATTAACCGATCCGGGCGCGCTGAATTATCAATTAAAAGGCACCGCCGATTTGCAGAGTTCCGTTAAGCTGCTCGGAGACTTTAAGCTACCTATCGATCGGTCGGGAAAAATTGAATTGGTAAAATAAATCCGGTACGACAATCGAGGAAAAAGATTTTTACGCTTTAGGCGGAAAATAAGTAAAGGGAGTTTTTACTCCCTTTTTTTGTAGTGCTCTGATTGTTTACCCCACACAAATGTTCCCTTTTCCCGAAGGAATTAACCTGACCCTTGTCGGACCGTAATATGAAAATGGGTCGGATAAAACCTGCACTATTTTGAGTATCATACAATCTAAAAACGCCACTTGAGGGAAAATGCCTGCGTAAAATTTTTGGTTGTTTTTTAGTCTGCGCAGGGCAGACCCGCAAGGAAAAACGCGTTGCCTGAGAGTTATTTTCTTTACACATTCTTTTTTAGTGTTTAAATTGTCTTAGTAAAAGATAAGAAAGGGAAAAGAAAATGCGCGTACTTATTTTGGGCGCCGGACTCATTGGCCGGGCAATGGCCATCGATTTGGCAAACGATTCGGATTTAAACATTATTGTAGCCGATAAAAATGTAAATATGCTGCAAACCCTAACCGAGTTTTCCAATATTTCTACGCAGGTAGTTGACGTGACCGAACCGGATGTATTACAGAATTTGGTTAACCAATGTGATGTTTGCATTAATGCCATGCCCGGATTTTTGGGATTTAAGGTGTTGCGCGAAGTGATTACTCTCGGCCGCGATATTGTGGATATTGCGTTTTCGCCCGAAGATCCGCTTGCTTTGGACGATCTGGCGCGAATAAACGGGGTAACGGCTTTGGTGGATTGCGGTGTAGCACCGGGAATGAGTAATCTTTTGGTTGGATACGCCGCCTCATTGCTAAAAAAAGTAAAACAGGTTCGTATTTTGGTGGGCGGTTTACCCAAAGAACGCCACTTGCCATGGGAATACAAAGCGGTGTTTTCTCCTATTGATGTAATAGAAGAATATACGCGGCCAGCGCGCATGAAAAAAGGTGGCCGGGTTGTGGTTAAAGAAGCGTTAAGCGATCCCGAATTGATTGATTTTGCGGGTATTGGCACTTTGGAAGCTTTTAACACGGACGGACTGCGTACGCTTTTAAGAACCATTGATGCACCGGATATGACGGAAAAGACACTTCGCTACCCTGGGCACCGTGAAAAAATATTGCTTTTAAAACAGACCGGATTTTTTGAGACCCAAACCATTCGGGTAAAAGGATACACCCTAAGTCCCTTGGAAGTAACCGCCCAGATTCTTATTAAACAATGGGAATTGCGCGAAGGAGAACAGGATATGACCGTGATGCGAGTGGAAGTTCTGGGAGAAAAAGAAGGGTACCGCTTTGAAGTATTTGATTCGTATGACCCCAAAACCGGAATTCATTCCATGGCGCGTACCACGGGTTACACGGCAACAATCATGACGCGCGCGTTGTTAAAGGGCATGATTAAGCAAAAAGGAATTTTCCCCTTAGAGCGGTTGGGCGATAATTATGAATTGGTAGCCTATGTGTTTAATGAATTTAAAAAACGCGGGATTGTTTATCGCCAGCAGAAAATATGATTTGCATTTGTTCCTTTGAAAAATAAAGAAGATTTACCAGAGGAGTAAATAACCGGTTTGCTTGGCAAGGAAGTTCGGTCGAAATCTAAGCGTGGTATTTGTTGAATGGTGGAATGGAGTTTGCAGTGGCTGGTGGGAAATGGGTTAAGGGGTATCAGTGGCCGGGGAAAGTTGAATGGTTGAATTGTTGATTAGTTGAATCGTTGAATGGGATATTCGGTGCTACTTCGGTGGGGTTCGGTGGCTGCATTAAGTTAAAGGTTAAGGGTGTAAGGGTTAAGGGAAATCAGTGCCAATCTGTGCAGATCAGTGGCCGGGAAAAAGTTAAATGGTTTATTGGTTGAATCGTTGAATGGTGTATTTGTG
>CAZRBA010000092.1:0-4325 GCA_964598255.1 uncultured Caldithrix sp.
TATGATCACTATATCGCCTTTTCAAAGAACTTTTGGGCATTTTTAGTACTATTTTTTGCCCAACATTTCAAAACTAAAAGATCAAATTTATGTCTAAATATAAAGCTTTAATCCTCCCCCCCCATGCAACAGCCTCAAAGGAGGGCTTTTGCGTGTGGCGGTTTGTGGCCCTGTGGGGAGAAGCCGGTTGCCGAGTGGTCCCGATTCATCGGGATGTATCGAGGCACCGGCGGCCTTTTCCCTCTCTCCTTTTTCTTTTTTCATTTTTCCTTTTTCATCTCCTTGGGTGTTAATCAGGGGAAAAAATAGTAAAAAAATCGTTGAAATATTTCCTTTGTAATTCCTTGCACTTTTATTCATCGTTCCGTAGTATTGCAAGGGGCAACTCTTTCAAGAGTTTTTCGTACCTAAATTGGCATGACTTTTCTTTTGCAAGCACAAACTTTCATCGGGAAAATCATGCCTTGAACCAACACAAAGGAGTGCGTAATGAAGCAAATACTTTTGTTCTCGATTCTTCTTTTCCCGTTTTTAATGTGGGCAAATAATAACATGGGCTATTATCGGTTTCCTGCCATTTACGATAGCACCATTGTTTTTACGGCTGAAGGGGATTTGTGGCGCGTTTCTGTAAACGGCGGGGCAGCCGAACGTCTTACTACGGATTATGGTGTGGAATCACACGCCGCTTTTTCTCCGGACGGAAAACAGATCGCTTTTTCAGGACAATACGAGGGCCAAACAGAAGTGTATGTAATGCCTTTAAACGGTGGAATTCCCAAACGGTTGACTTTTGAAGGCCGTGCATTGGTTGTGGGGTGGACGCCAGACGGAAAGGTTTTATACGCCACTTCGCATTATTCGACACTACCTAACGTACAGTTGGTAAAAGTCGATCCTCTGACCAGGCAGAAGGAAAGAATTCCCTTAAGTCAGGCCAGCGAAGGAGTGTTCGGGCCCCTGGGAAAAACGCTCTTTTTTACGCGTTTGCCGTTTCAGGGAAGTCACACAAAACGCTATAAAGGCGGGACCGCCCAAAATATCTGGCGTTATACATTGGGAGCAAAAGAAGCGGTTCCTTTAACTACCGATTATCCTGGGACCAGCAAAAATCCCATGTGGTGGAAAGGGCGCATTTATTTTTTAACCGATCGCGACGGTACCATGAATATCTGGTCTATGAAGGAAGATGGGAGCGATTTGAAGCAGCACACCTTTCATTATGGGTTGGATATCGGCGGTGCGGCTTTGAGCAATGGACGTATTGTATATCAGCTTATTTCCGATTTGTATCTATACGATATCGCTTCCGGCAAGGATCAAAAATTAAACATTGTTTTAACATCAGACTTTGATCAGATGCACGAAAAATGGGTTAAAAAGCCCATGAAATATTTGACTGCGGCGCACATTTCTCCGGATGGTTCGGCTGTGGTTTTAACAGCCCGCGGGCAAATTTTTGTCGCGCCTGCCGAAAGCGGACGACTTGTACGTGTGACTCATAAAGACGGGGTGCGTTATAGGGAAGGCCGTTTTTTACCTGCTGGTAAAAAATTGCTGGCTCTTTCGGATGAAAGCGGTGAATTTGAATTCTATCGCCTTCCGGCAAACGGAGTGGGGCAGGAAGAACGCTTAACATTCGGAGCCGATGTGTTGCGCTATCAGGGTTTGCCTGCGCCGGATGGCAGCAAATTTGCTTTTACCGATAAAAATTATCGTCTGTGGATTTATGATTTCAAAAGCAAAAAAGCCAAAATAATTGCTACTTCCGATGTGGAGAATTTTTACAATCTTTCATGGTCGCCGGATAGTCGCTGGCTGGCTTTTGTCGAGATTGCGGATAACCTGTTGGCACAAATTAAAATTTACGATAGCCAATCTCATAAAGTACATGTCCTTACAAACGATCGGGTCAATAGCTATAGCCCAGCATGGAGCCCGGATGGCAAATGGCTGTATTTTCTTTCGCAACGTAAGTTGCACACCGTTGTACCAAGTCCTTGGGGCGATTATCAGCCCGAGCCGTTTTTGGACAAAATTACTAAAATTTACATGGTTGCCTTAACGTCGGGGTTGCGTTCACCCTTTTTACCGGAAGACGAATTAAGTCGCAACAAAACCGATAAGAAATCCGAGCAAAAAACTTCCGAGAAAAAAAGTAAGGGAGCGGGTGTAAAAGTAACCATCGATTTTAACAGCATTCAAAAACGCGTTGAGCCGGTACCGTTACCAGCGGCAAACTATTCCCAATTAACCGTTAGTAAAGATTATTTGTTTTGGCTGGATGCCAATCGTACGGAACATAACAAGCGCACATTAAAGGCGGTAAAAATCACCAATAAAAATATCGAAGCCAAAACATTGTTAAGCGATGTGCGGTCGTACGAACTTTCGGCGGACGGGAAAAAGCTTTTGTTGCGTAAGAAAGATCAATTATTCGTTATTGACGCGAACGATTCCCCTCCGACTAAACTGGTTCGCAAGGAAGTTAAGTTGAACGGGTGGACGTATTCCTTACATCCGCCTAAAGAATGGCGCCAAATGTTAATTGATGCCTGGCGCATGGAACGTGATTATTTTTACGATCCGCATTTGCACGGATTAAACTATAAAAAAGTGCTCGATAAATATTTGCCCTTTGTGGACCGAGTGACCGATCGCGACGAGTTAAATGATTTAATCGGGCAAATGGTAAGCGAACTTTCGGCTTTGCACACATTTGTGGTTGGCGGGGATGTGCGGCGTAACGAAACCAAAATCAGTCAGGGCTATTTAGGCGCCATTTTAAAACGCGATCCGAATATGAAAGGTTACCGCATCGTACATATTTACCGTAACGATCCCAATTTTCCGGAGCGCCTGTCGCCTTTGGCCCGCCCGGAGGTGCACATTGCCGAGGGAGAAATTATTCGGGCAGTAAACGGGATTCCGGTTATTTCGGTAGATGATATTGCATTACTGTTGAAAAATCAGGCGGGTAAACAGGTGTTGCTTACGTTGTATTCTCCCGAAACAAAAAAGGAATACAGTAAATTAGTCAAACCGATGAATACGCGGCAGGAAGCCGATTTACGTTATAGCGAATGGGAATACACCCGACGTTTGTTGGTGGAGAAGGAAGGTAAGGGAGAGTTGGGATATGTGCATTTACGCGCCATGGGGGGCAGTAACTACCGTGAATGGCTGGAAAATTTTTACCCTGTCTTCAATCGTAAAGGATTGATTATTGATGTGCGACACAACCGTGGTGGGAATATCGATAGCTGGATCCTAGAAAAACTGTTGCGCAAAATTTGGTTTTATTGGAAACCTCGCGTGGGTAAACCCACATGGAATATGCCCTATGCTTTTCCAGGATATATGGTTGTGTTGTGTGATCAATTTACCGCATCGGATGGGGAGGCGTTTTCGGAAGGATTCCGGCGTCTCGGGTTAGGTAAAGTGATTGGCATGCGTACTTGGGGTGGTGAAATTTGGCTTTCGTTTAGCAATCGTTTAGTGGATCAGGGCATTGCTTCCGCGGCTGAGATTGGTGTTTATGGTCCGGAAGGAAAATGGCTTATCGAAGGGCATGGTGTTGATCCGGATATGGTGGTGGATAATTTGCCACATGCTACGTTTTTGGGGAAGGATGCGCAGTTGGAAACTGCCATTCGCTATTTGCAGAAAAAAATAAAGGAAAAACCGGTAATAATTCCGCCGCCACCGCCATATCCTAACAAGACGTTGAAAAAATAAGACGTTTTTGCTTTCCTGAATAAATAAACGGGTGGTCATCGCTGCAGGTCAATATTGCGTGCAGATCTCCTGGATTGGAACGGATTTTTTTCTGCGAATATCTGCGAAATCTGCGTGAGACCGATTGGTCGAATTGTTAAACATGATTTGTTGCTGGTTTGTTGCGGCGGTTTACCCCCCCCTCGTAGCCCCCCTCAAAGGGGGGCTTTGGTTTACGGCCCTGGGGGGAAGCCGGTTGCCGAGTAGTTCCGATTCATCGGGACGTATCGAGGTACCGGCGACCCTTCCCCCCTCTCTTTTTTCTTTTTTCCTTTTTCATTCCTCCTGTGTGGATCAGTGGCCGGGGAAGTTGAATGGTTGAATGGTTATTCGTTGTTCGGTGATTTTCAGTGGCTGGATTAAGTTAAGGGTAAAGGGTTAAGGGTTAGCGGTACGAAATCGTGCCAACCTATGAGCAATTTCGGTGGTTTGCGCCGGTGTTTTACCCCCTGTGGCCCCCCTCAAAGGGGGGCTTTGGGGCGTGTGGCAATTTGTGGCCATGCGGCGGCCTTTTCCCCCTCTCCTTTTTCCTTTTTCATCTTGCTCTG
>CAZRBA010000093.1:0-1650 GCA_964598255.1 uncultured Caldithrix sp.
GGTGGCCTATTTTTATCTGGCGGAAAAGCTCACACAGGGCGCGACCAATCCCGATCATACCGAAGAATTGGCCATCAAAAAGCTTCCGTTCGATGAAGCCTGGCAAATGGTACTGGAGGGCACCATCAAAGATGCCATGTCCATAATCGGATTGTTAAAAGCCAAAGAAATCCTAAAAAAAAGATGAGCCATTTTTACTTTAATGCTAAACAGAGGGGATGCAAATTATACTGTACAAATAAAATTTATTTTACATTCAATTTCATCTGCCTTTTTATCAGCTATTTTGCGCCAGGGTAAAATAATGAAATCGCTTTCGGTTCAGTTTCCTTTGCCCCGTAAAAAAACACTCATAAAACGCAGCTCGGGAATATTTTCGAAAATAATCGTCAAAATGGCCAAAATGGGCACAGCCAAAATCAAACCCGCAACACCCCATAAATAGCCCCAAAAAATCAAAGAAACAATAACCATTAACGGACTTAAATTTAACGAACGTCCCATCAAACGCGGTTCGACCACATTGCCCATAAAGGCCTGCAAAAGCGTAATGGAAATCAAAATCCAAAACGCTTTACCCGCAGAACCGAACTGCACCAAACTGAACAAAGCCGGTAACAGGGTGGCAATGGTCGATCCGATGTTGGGAATGTAATTGAACAAAAAGATCAAAAATCCCCAAAAAACAGCGAAATCCAATCCGAAAAACAACATGATAATAATACTAATACCACCCAAAATCAGGCTGGCCAGTGTTTTGGCACCCAAATATTTTTGTACCTGCGTAGTTACGCTGTTTAAAATACTTAAAATACGTTCGGCCTGTGCATGGTCAAAGGCTAAACGTACTTTGGTATCGATGTTGCGTTTACCCATTAAAAAATAGGCTAAAAAGATGATCACAATTACCGTTTTAAATAGGAAGGTCAAAAACGAACCCACACTGTTTAATAAATTTTTGGCAATATCTAAATTTTTAATAGCCGAAATCCAATCGATCTGCGACCAGGTTTTGCGATCCAGATAAATTTGGTATTTTTGCTGATTTAATATGTGTGTCATTTGCTGCATAAAATTATCTAGTGATTGCAGCATGCGAGCCTGATACTTGGGGAATTGTTCGACAAAAATTTGTACATTGGCGTAAACAAGCAAACCGAGTAGATACAATACGACAAAAGCAAGAGTTAAGGTTACCAATACGGCTAATGCGTTGGGAATCTTAAAACGTACAAATAATTGAACCACCGGATCGAGAATAAAGGCCAAAAACAGAGCCACTAAAAAAGGAACAATAATTACCTGACCGATCGATAGCACCCAAACAATTAAAAAGATGCTGATGAGTGCCATCGTAAAATTCAACAATCTTGCTGCGGTTATGGGGTCGTTACGCTCCATTAAATAATGCCCAATTTCTCCAAATGGGTTTTATTATGAATTTAAAGGCCAAGTTTTAGACTCGTATTCGCTTACTTTAAGTCCCAAGGCCAGGAATTCTAATTTTAGCCGATCCACACGGTTTTAATATTGACAAATTCTTTGATTCCGTAATGCGAAAGTTCACGCCCGTAACCCGACTTTTTAATGCCGCCGAAAGGCAAACGCGGATCGGACTTGACCATGCCGTTAATAAAAACCGAACCGCTC
>CAZRBA010000094.1:0-6258 GCA_964598255.1 uncultured Caldithrix sp.
GAAGAAGATTACCCGCACGTGACGGGTCTTTATCAATATTGGCCCAAAGATAAGATCCATTTTATCATCAAAGATACGGACGATTACTCCAACGGAGGCGCGTTCTTTTTTGACAACAAAGTGGAAATTTGGGCCTCCAATCTGGATTACATCATGCGCGGTACAAAAAACTGGCTGCGCGATGTGGTGACCCATGAATTTACCCACATGATTTCTATCCAGCACATGATTAAAACCAACTTGACATTTCCTTACGGGTTTTTTCAGGTATTTGCCTATGAAAAAGAACGGCGCAAAGACGTGGTGCGCGGTTTTCCCAATACTATTATTAGCTATCCCATTAGTTCCATCAATTTGCCGGTCTGGTTTGCCGAAGGAACGGCCCAGCATCAGGCGCCCGGCGCCCGCTACGACTATCGCGATCCCAATCGTGAAATGATTTTGCGCGACCGTATTTTGCACAAGCGCATGCTTACCTATAATGCCATGACAGTGTTTGGAAAAACCAGCCTGGGCAATGAATCGGCCTACAATTTGGGATTTTCTTTTGTCAACTATTTGACCCGCCGTTTCGGCGAACACATTCTGGCCAAAATAACCGGTCTGTCCGCCCGCTGGAATAACTGGACATTCGAAAGCGTCATTAAGCAGGCGACGGGCTATCCGGTTCGTCAGCTTTATAAAGATTGGAAAGATTCGCTGGCAACGGTTTACACCGAACGCACGCGACTTATTCGCAATAATCTGGTCGAAGGCCGTCCAATCGAGACACAGGGGTCGGCTAATTTGTATCCGGTTTGGTCACCGGACGGGCGTTACATTGCTTACCTTTCCAACAAAGGCGAAGATTATTTTAGCTTTAACAAACTGATTGTGTACGATACGAAAAGTGGCAAGAAGAGCATCATTACCGGACACGTTACATCATCCTTAAGCTGGTCTCCGGACGGGCGCTATTTGATTTACGCCCATCAGCGGCGCAACAAGTACGGATCCGGTTTTAACGATTTGTTTTTGTACGATTTTAAGGCGAAAAAAGAGATCCGATTGACTAAAAATTTACGCGGTAAAAATCCGGACTTCAGCCACGACGGCACACGCGTGGCCTTTGTAACGGAAACGAACGGGTTGAATCAGTTGAATATTTACCGATTACCTGCGGATATTGATGGGGCCAAATTCAACAAGACAGTGTATTTTAGTATGGAAACCGGTGCTCTTCGCGAACAACCTGGCGATCCGAAGTACGATTGGCGCAAGGTTGAGTTTAAGGGCGGTCGGATTGAACAGGTGCTGCGGTTTGATAACGAACGTCAAATTTATCATCCGCGCTGGAGCAATGACGACAGTAAATTGTATTTTGGTACGGCCATTGCCTACGGACGCGATATTGCTGTATTCGATTTGGCAAATAAAAAATTCGAACTGCTTTTGCATACGCCCCTGGAAGAACGCTATCCTGTTGTTCAGCCGGGCAAGCCTTATTTGTATTATGCGCAAAGCACTACGGGTATTTACAATATCTATCGTAAAAATTTGCAAACTGGTAAAACGGAACTTTTAACCAATGTAACCGGTGGTGCGGTAATGCCTGCTGTGGACAAAAAAGGACGTTTGGTGTACGCGCTTTACGATAGTTTGGGGTATCATATTTATCGCATCGATCACCCCAAATCGATAGATACCGCATTGGCCGTTTATCAGAAAAACTATTTGCAAACTATCCCGCGCAAAAACTTTAACAACAGCGTGCCTAAGCATGTGCCCATTCATCCTTACAAACAAACGTTTGGTATCGTGCACATTTTACCGCGTATTATGATCGATTACGGTACGGTAAAACCGGGCGCCTATTTGGTTTCCGACGATATTTTGGGCAAATACAATCTGATCGGTGCCGCGGCCATTAACCACAATATGGATTACGATTTGTACGGTTACTTTCAGATGAATATTTTTAGGCCCAGCTTATTCGTGGAAGTGTATAATACCAGTGCCAATATTGCCGATACGTTGGGTATTTCGCGCGGTGGTTATCGTTTAACTTACCACCGTAACGTCAACTTCGATTTGACCGAAGCGCGGGTAGGCTTGCAGTATTATCCCAAACCGTACATCAAATGGGTGGTCGACGGTGTTTGGCGTCGTTACAATGCAAAAATTGATTACAAAAAATTGTACGATGCAATTAAGAAGCGATGGGAAGCTCCGTTTACGTTTCATTACAATTATTTAAAAGGCTTCGCTTTGGAAGTAAAGGTTATTGCCGATATGATTCATCAGGACCGTAATAAGCACATTGCGCCTTCCGGAGGCCGCTATGTTTCGTTTCATTACAGTCTGGAATCCAGCGATTTTTTAAAAGATTTCGCCATTAGCTCGACAGGGCTAAATGAAGTGTACACAAACTACACCTACAACCAACTGGAAGCCGAATGGGAAGAATATTTCAAGAATCCGCTGCTTAAAAGCCACACGTTTTCCGTCGGATTAAAAGCGGGTTACATCGATCGCAAAGTAGATACGTTCTTCGACTTGTACGCCGGAGGGTTAATCGGCATGAAGGGTTATTCTTACTTTAGCATCGAAGGGCGGCATAAGTTGATCGGAACGTTGACCTACCGTTTACCGATTTGGCGGAACATCGATAAGATTGTGGGCTTTATGTATTTTGACAAATTGTATTTCGGTATTTTTTTTGATTACGGCAATGCCTGGAATTACAGTGATAAGCGTTTTAGTATTAAAAACTTTAAAAAGGATGTGGGTTTTCAGTTGCGTTTAAGTACGTTTTCGTATTCGATGTTCCCGACGCGCTTTTTTGCCGAGGCGGTGTATCCATTGGACAAAATTTCCAATTATGACGGCAGCCGCAAAAAAATTATCAGCTATCCGCAAGAATGGCGTTTTTATTTTGGCGCCTTGTACGATTTTGATTTACGCGAACGGGTGGGGAGTCTGGGACGCATGGCCCGGCGATGGTTCTGAACAATGAACGGTTTGTTGCCGCCATACGGTAAAAATAGGGTAGAGCTGCCAAAATCTCTTGCCTCGAAATACGAATCGATTAAATTTGGCGGTGAATGAAAAATGGTAATGGAAAACGTAAATTTATATGCGGTCGTAAAACAAGGTTGTTTTTATTGAAATCAAGTTTAACCTAACTCTAAGGTGCTTCCGATGCGTACGTTAATAAACGTTTTGATTTTTACAGCGGTTACAAGCTTTACGGTATTTGCAGGGAGCCGTTCCGTAAAGCCGAAAAGTTTTTCCCCGTTGGCATTTAATGCGGCAAAATTTTCGTTATTGCACACTCCCGATACCACACAATTGCAATCGCCACAAATGCCAACCACAAAAGTTAACAAAAAATCGGGTGTAAAAGCGGCTTTTCTTTCGGCCTTTATTCCCGGTGCGGGAGAGGTGTACGCCAAAAGCTATTGGAAGGCAGCCATTTTTGCTGCTTTGGAAATCGGTTTTTGGACAGCTAACATTGTGTACAACAAAAAAGGTGATGACGAAGACGCCAAAATGCGCCGTTACGGCGAACAGCATTGGTCGGAACAGGCGTATTGGTCGTATGTGTATCAAAAAGCTGTTAAGGAGGGTAAGTGGAACGGACCGACTTTAAGCGGGCACACGGATGCACAGGGTCGGTTTGTGATTGACGATCAATATTTTAATCGGAATTTGATTAGGGAACTGTATGACTTGCAAGACGATCTGGGATTTACCCATCAGTTGCCTTTGACTCGTACGCAGCAGTATTACGAGATGATTTACAAATATTTAGGCCAGTTCGGGGTTGGTTGGGATGATGTTACGCAAACATTTAACACTCCTTACTATTACGAAGTGGATTCCCATTTAGGCCATTTGACGCCCAATATTTCCAAATATCGTTCTATGCGTAATTTGAGTAACAGTTATTACGATGTGGCCACTACCATGATGAGTTTTGTCTTGGCCAACCATCTGCTTAGTGCCTTTGATGCGGCCTGGACGGTAAAAAAATACAATGTACGTGTCAGTCAGGCGGTACGTGTTAAACCTTATGGGTATGGCTGGCCGCAAGAACCGGCTGTGGTTTATGGGTTAAATATCCAATGGTAAAGGAAAGGTTAAGCGTTTTGAATAAAAATATTTTAATATTTGTTATTTTGCTAACGGGATTGGTATTTGGGCAAACGCAAAGTGCGTTAAAAAGCGGTTCGATAAGGCAAACTTCTGCTATACTGCAGCACAATCTGCCAGGGCAAAATAACAATTATCGTTCCCCGGGTAAAGCGGCTTTGCTCAGTTTGATTTTGCCCGGGGCCGGTGAGTACTATGCGGGTCAGGGAAACTACACGGCCTTTTTCCTGACCAGTGAGGTACTGGGCTGGGCGGCTTTGTTTGCCAATCAGTACTATTATCGCCATTTGGTCAGCGAATACAAAACTTTTGCCCGCGGCCATGCCGGAATTTCTCCCGGCGGCAAACCCGATCGTTTTTGGACGGACATCGGAAAATTCGATAATATTTACGATTACAATACCCAGCGCGAACGCGAACGTCTGTTTGACGAGTTGTACGAACTAACGCCAGACAACATGTGGCAGTGGGATTCGCGCGAGAATCGGTTGACTTACGATGGCAAACGTTTGCATGCCAACGATATCGATAATCAGCGTGTTTATTTTCAATTGGCTATTGTACTCAATCATTTGGTGAGCGGTATTAATGCTTTGCGTCTGGCGCGGCGCCATAATCGCCAAATCAAGGAACAGAAAGTCAGTTTGCGTATGGATGCCTATCGCGAAAGCGATTGGTCACATTACGTGGGTTTTAACGTCAATATTCGATTTTAGGATGAAGCCGACCAAGCGCAAAACGGTTCTTATTACGGGAATTAGCGGCTACGTAAGTCAGTACCTGTTACGCTTTGTGCCGCAGAATGTACGCGTGTTGGGAAGCGCGCGCCGGCCGTGGGCGCCCGCCCGAAAAGCCGGTATTCCCGTTTACCCGCTTGATTTAACCCGCGATGTTTTAGTTCAGTTAGAGCAAATCGATGTCCCCGTGGATGTTGTTTTGCACACGGCGGCCTTAAGCAATTTGGGGCAGTGCCAGAACAAACCGGAATTGGCCCATCGCGTGAACGTGCAGGCCACGGCCGAGTTGGCGCTCTGGTGCAAAGAACGTAATGCCCGCCTTATTTATTTTTCCACCGATATTGTGTTTAAAGGGGATACCCCTCCCTACGATGAGCAGGCACAGCCGGATCCCGTTAATGTGTACGGCCAAACCAAGTGGAAAGGCGAGATTGCTGTGCAGGAATCGGGCGCCGATTTTGCCATTGGGCGTATTGCTCTGGGATTGGGCCGGGGACTGAACGGCACGCGAAATTTTGTCGATTGGTTTTTGCAGCGTCTGAGAAACGGGCAAGCGCTTACCTTGTTTAAGGACGAAATCCGCACGGCCACTTATGTGGCGGAGCTGGCCAAAGCGTTTTGGCGATTGGCGCTGACCAATGAAGGGGGTATTTTTCACGTGTGCGGTGCACAGCCCCTGGATCGCTTTACGCTGGGCAAGGCGTTTTGCGATTATCTGGGCAGGGGGCACGATTTGTTGCAGCCTGTTTCGTTAGGTGATATGACGGATTACCCGCGTCCCGCCGATGTTTCCTTGCTTTCTACCCGCACGGTAGACAGAAAGCCTTTTGAAATACCTTCCATTTTGCATTTTATTCCCGAGCTGTTTGGGTGAATTGTTGAATCGTTGAATGGTGTATCCGGTGCTTCTTCGGTGGCCGGGGAAAGGGTTAAGGGTGAAGGGTTAAGGGAAATCAGTGCCAATCTGTGTGGATCAGTGGCCCGGGAAAGTTGAATTGTGCCGCCACAAAGTGGTAGGCATCCCTTCGGGATTGAAAGGGGTATTCGGTGGCCGGGATGGGAAAGAGTGAAGGGTTAAGGGGAAGCATGCCAATTTCGGACTCCAATTCGTAATTTTTGCCAGGGCATCCTACGGATAATTCGTAATTCTCCCGGGCGTGCCCCCCCGGCACCCGCCGGCCTCTTTCCCATCGTACTCAATTTTAATATTCCCATTTTTTGATGATCAGAAGCTAAAATATTTTTCACTTTGAGCCTGCGCTACGGCATTTTAATTTCTATCGCTCTTTAAAAATAACCAATTTTTTTTGGTATTTCAGTGTCTATGCCGTAAATTGGGCGACTTTGTTCAATGTAAATCAAAAATGAAAGTAAGACGAATGGATTC
>CAZRBA010000095.1:0-8124 GCA_964598255.1 uncultured Caldithrix sp.
AACTGGCTATGATTGTCAGTCCGCCCGATCCGCAGAAACGCAAAATTTTACCCATGCTCAATTTTACGCCCGGCGTGCGTTACGTGCGGCAAAACGGTCAAACATTGGGCGGCAATTTGTGGATCTCTTATTTTCTGAAGAAGACACGGCACAAAATTGCACCTACCGGATTGGAATTTTGGTACGATTTTAAATGGTAATAAAGGCGGCAAAATTGATTTACTTTCTCTTTGTCAACAGGCACTTGTAAAAATCGATAGCAGGTAAATTAGTGCGGATGGCTTCTTGCTCGCTCGATCGCTGCAGTAAGAGGCCATCCTAAGCATCGCTTTTTCCCGTTTAAGCCACGTGCGGAACAATTTCCATCTCAAAGCGATGTTCAGCAACCCGCTTAAAACCTATTTTTTGCAGATATTTTTGGTGCGCCTTTACGGTACTGTACGTAATCATTTTTTTAACACCACGCTCCAATAAAAATTTTGACTGGGCATAAATAAGGAACTTACCGTTTTTATGGTCGCGGTAATCGGGAATTGCGTAATCGACCTTAATTAATATTTCATCTTGCGGGGTACGTTCGTAAATAAATATGCCTACAGGCAACATATTGCGTAAAACAAAAAAACATTTTAAGCCTTGCAAACGGGTAGAATCGAATTCGGGAAAAAACTTTTTGATATCGGCCCGATAATAATCCAAAAATTTGGTTAAAAAAGGATGCGAGGTATCGAGGACCGGCATGAGACTAAAGCTTTCTTTTTCCTGATTCATGCGAATTAGATAATAAACATCTACCAAAGCAATAAATCCGTTTAATAAAACAACCGGATAAGCCGAAACCAAATATCCGTAAAAGGCAAAAGTTGCCGCGCCGATAAAATTAATTCGGCGCAAGTGATAGATATTTTTCATCATCAACGAAACCGCCACCAAAAACGAGCCTGCATATCCAATCCATTCATAATAATTCAAGAATCAATCCTTTCTCATTCTTTTTAGAACCTGCACGATATTAAAAATTTACAGCAATTTTCACAACAGGTAGCATCATAAAAAATTCCAAAAATCCATTTGTGCCTTTGCTATTCTTTTCATAATTTTGCAGATGCAAATAATCCAAAGGAGTTACACGATGAATACACAATCAATGATAAAACTATTATTATTGACTACGTTATTCACTTTACTCACTTTTTGTAAAGACAATTCCACCGATGTGAAGGTCATTCCTTTTACCAATCTTTCTATTGTGATGGATAAAGCGGTTTACGTGCCTGGTGATGTGGCACATTTAACCATTAACAACAACACCGATATGGATTTGGTATTGGATAATTGCGGCTCTGATCCTGGCTTTGATTTACAAAAGCAAATCGGCGGAAAATGGAACAATGTTTTCATTCCCGATTGTTCCGGTGACGGGAAACCTTTTGATATTCCTGCCGGAAGTAAATTTCAACACACTCTGACAATGCCGGACATCATCCAAAACGGTTCTCGTGAAGGGAAATATCGTTTGCTATTCTGGTTAAAGAAAAAGAAAGGCGGAGAGTTATTGGACAAAGAAGATCGGGCTTCTGATCCTTTTTACATTAAATAGCAACCGGCGCACATTTTCACATTTTGATTGCAGCTTCGCTACCGCTCCCACAAAAAAGCGCAATAATTTTTTGGAAAACTGACGATCGAATAACGTTTGCTTTTTGTTACATACCGATAGAAATATCGTCCGAAAGTTCGTTCACATCATCCTTTTGATGGGGAAAGTAAGCTTTTAATTTTTCACCAATCATGGCAATGCCTTTTACCAAACCTTCGGTATGTTTGTTTTGTTTAAAATATTCGGCCATTACTTCTTTAACATCAGACCAAAAGTTTTCTGGTACCTTTTCGTTAATTCCCTTATCACCGTAAATAGCAAATTTACGGTCATCAATAGCCAGATAAATAATAACGCCATTACGCAAAGCCGTTTTGTGCATGTTTAATTTGGCAAACACTTTCATAGCCCGTTGCAGCGGATCGCCTTTACATTTCGATTCGATGTGCAAACGAATTTCACCGCTGGTTTCGTTTTCAGCTTCTTTTATGGCTTCGACAATCTGTTTTTTTTTCTTTTCGCTAAAAAATTTTGCCGGATTCATTTCGGCTCCTTACGTTTTAATTTAGGCTGATTCCATTTGCGTTCCAGAAAAAGGTTTTTACCAACTGCCACTGGCGCCTCCGCCACCGGAAAGTCCTCCGAAGCCACCGCCAAAGCCGCCGCCGAAACCGCCAAAGCCTCCACCGCCTCCGCTTCCGCCGCCAAATCCGCCAAAGCCCCCAAAGAAAAAGGGCCACATTCCCATCCCGCGACTGCGGGTACCAATGCCGGTCGAACGACGACGACGAAAAATCCCGAAAAAGAAAATCAATGCCAATAAAGTAATCAAATAGCTTACAGCATCGGAGGTATTTTGCGCATTTTTATTATTTTTTAACGAAATTTTATATTTGCCTTCTACGGCAGGAATTAAAATGTTTAATCCCTGAACCAGCCCGCCAAAATAATCGCCTTTTTTAAAATAAGGGATCATATTATTGTACAACACATGGCTTGCCTGCACATCGGTAATCACGTCTTCCAGCCCGTAACCGACTTCAATTCTTGCTTTATGATCTTCCGTAAAAATGGTAATCAATAGTCCGTTGTCCTTGTTTGGCAAACCGGGGCGCCATTTATCAAACAAACGGTTGGTAAAGTCTTCCAAATAGGAATCTTCGGGAATGCGCTTAAAAATGGCAATAAATATTTGATTGGAAGTCCGCTTTTCAAGCTCGCTTAAGAGGGCATTAAGTTGTGCCTTTTGCTCGGACGTGAGCACACCCGCATAATCACTAACCCAAGCCTGTGGTTTTTCCGGCAATTTTAAGGCGGAAAAAGCGAATGAAACGAACAATAAAAGGACAAGTAGTAGCGATGAAATTTTTTTCATTTTGTTTCTTTACTTTCCGATTTTTATTTACTTTGATTTTACATTCAACTGTTTATCCGTATCTTTTAAAATTTAACTTTCGGCGCTTTTTCACTGCCGGCCTGCGCTTTGAAATAAGGCTTTTCTTTAAATCCGAAAAATCCGGCAAAAATATTTGCTGGGAATTTACGAATGGCTGTATTATAGGCCTGCACCGCTTCGTTAAACCGGCGACGCTCAACGGCGATGCGGTTTTCCGTACCTTCCAATTGGGCTTGCAAATCCAAAAAATTCTGATTGGCTTTTAGATCAGGATAGCGTTCCACAACCACCATCAAACGTTGTAAGGCCGATGTTAAGGCGTCTTGCGCTTGTTGGAATCGGGCAAACGCTTGCGGATCGTTTAACACATTGGCACCTATTTTAATTTGGCCGCCCACTTTCGAACGGGCTTCTACTACGGCCTGCAGGGTTTCCTTTTCATGTTTGGCGTAGCCTTTAACCACCTCCACCAAATTGGGAATCAAATCCGCGCGACGTTGGTAAACATTTTCCACCTGTGCCCAGCTTTGATTCACATTTTCTTCCAGGGTAACAAAGGTATTGTAATAATTTTTAACTGTTACAAAGGCCGAAAGTCCTATTACAAGTAAAATGCCAAGGCCAACCAATAGCCAGACCAAACACCCCTTTTTCATTTATCCTCCAAATTATTTGTTTTGGTTTGAATTAGCTTAACGTCCGAATTGGGACAAATGTTTCAAACAACTTTAATTAACGGTAAACCATGGCCGCCAAATAGCCCACTACCTGAGAGCGTTCATCGGTAACATCGCCGGAATTGCGATATAAAATCACCTTGGCTTTATCTGCGCCCAAGTTACGGCAGGCTTTCATCATGGCAATTACTGGCCCGCCTCCGCACATCTCGCAAACACCGCTGGCCAAATCATCATACAATGCATCTTCTGCAAAGTTATTCACATGATCCGCCACAATTGTATCCAGACGTACGGCCACATCATAAGGATGGTAATGCGATAGGTCGGAACTGGCCACAATTAGGGCCTTTTGGCCGCTTAAGACTTTACTTAGGGCATCAGACAGGGCCAAAATATTATCATAGTTTTGATTGCCCATTACGATAGGAATCAAACGAAAATCGTCCAATACATGTTGCAAAAACGGCAACTGTACTTCCAAAGCATGCTCCTGCCCTTCATGGCCGATGGGAGAATAAATAAGTTGGGGATCCGATTCGGCCAGTAAAAGCGAAAGCTCTTTATCCACAGGAATTGTCCCCAATGGTGTTTCGTAAAAATCACCGTTGTAAACGGAGACCTTTTCAAAATATACGTGATGGCTGGGCGAAATAACCGCCACCACATCGTACTGGCGATCCATTACCTGACGATATGCGCGGGCAGCAACGCCGCCGGAATACATGTAACCGGCGTGCGGCGCGATCAGACCAAAAATTTCGTCAACATTGTGTTCCGGATTGGCGTTTTCCAAAAATACGGCCACTTCACGTTCAAGGGTTTCCGGGTTTCCCGAATAAAACATGCCGGCTACGGCCGGTTTTCTTATTTGTACGGCACACATAGGCTATTCCTTGTTTTTTTGCTAATCTTGTTGTGTTGATATTCGGGCGGTGTTAAACCCAATTACCAACCTTAACAGGCAATTTACAGATAATTTAATGCGCGTACAATTTATTTCAATTTGTTTAAAAAAGCGAAACAAATTCGACCCACTAATTGCAATTAAAGAAATTTTCCGAACCGTTAAACCGTATGTAATTTTTATTATTTTTTTTACGCATTCCATTGGCAACTGGCCCTGACTATTTTTCAATTAATTTAGAAGAAACACCGCCTTAAAAGGGACAAAGATTTTTGTTCATTTATTTTGTTGCTTGATTTTCACAGGGCAATTTAGTATTTTCGGCGTGTATTTTAATACGAAATCATTACATTTTACGGGACTTTTTCCACATGAACTCGATGTCCGTTTATCAGCATCTCTTACAAATACGGAAAAAACGCGGTGCTGGATTTTTAATGTTAGTTGATCCGGATAAAACAGCTCCGGCCAGTTTACCCTTTTTAATTGAAAAGGCTGTTGAGGCCGGTGTGGATGTTTTTTTGGTTGGAGGCAGCTTATTGCTGACGCCCGATTTTGATGCCTACATTAAAACATTTAAACAGTATGCTCAAAATATTCCGGTTATTATTTTCCCCGGTGGCGTGCATCAAATTTCTGCTCATGCCGATGCCATATTGTTCCTTTCGTTACTTAGCGGTCGAAATGCGGATCATTTGGTAGGAACGCAAGTACAGGCATCTCCCATTATTCATTCACTGAATCTGGAACCTATTTCTACCGCTTATTTACTAATCGAATCGGGGCAGGTTACCTCAGCGGAATTTATGAGCGGCACACGCCCCTTACCGAGACACAAGCCGGAAATCGCCGTGGCGCATGCCTTAACGGCCCAATATTTCGGTTTTAAACTCATTTACCTTGAGGGTGGCAGCGGGGCAAAATTTTCCGTTCCTCCTTCTTTGATCAAAGCCATTGTCTCAACAGTAGATGTTCCGGTTATCGTTGGCGGAGGTATTCGTACGCCTGAAGAAGCAGCCGAAAAAGTGGAAGCCGGTGCGTCATTTGTTGTTACAGGAACTATTCTTGAATCGCAAAACGATTCCCATTTCATCCGATCCTTTGCTTCGGCCATTCATCAAAAGGAAAATAATTAATGGATTATTCCAAAGCCATTGCCTCTCATTTACAGGAAAGTGCCGCGGTTAAACTCAAAACCGCACAAACTTGTCTTGATGAAATTAACACAGCCGTAAAGGCCATTAGCCAATCTATTACTGAGAAACACAAAATTTTAATTTGTGGCAACGGAGGCAGTGCTGCCGATGCCCAACACATTGCCGCCGAATTTATAGTTCGCCTGTCTCATCGGCTTGAAAGACCGGCTATCCCTGCTTTGGCTTTAACTACCGATACTTCCGTTTTAACCGCAGCGGGTAATGATATCGGCTTTGAGAATATTTTTGCTCGGCAGGTTCAAGCTTTTGGGCAATCCGGAGATATTTTACTGGCCATTTCCACCAGCGGTAATTCGGTAAATATTCTTAAAGCAATCCGCCAAGCCAAACACAATAACTTGTACACAATCGCTTTATTAGGTAAAAACGGCGGGCAGTGTAAGGAAGCGGCCGATTTATCAATTATCGTTCCTTCTGATAGTACCCAACATATTCAGGAAGCACATATTACCATCGGCCATATCATTGTGGAATTGGTAGAAAAAACGTTATATGCCACGCGTTGATTTTTTCAAGATGTTTAATCAATTATTATTTTTTGGGATACGACACTCTTAGGCGTATTTTAAACATCGAAGTTTGCCCCTTACGAGAGAGTTCAGTTTTAAAAAAATCATCCGAAATAGTTAGATGAATCAATATTCAAAATTGCACGGAATTTTAATATCTGTTCTGCAGTTTGAGACAACGTGCAATAAAAATATTCAAATCGCGATTTATCAGTTCTGGAGGAAACCAAATGAGTGAAGTGTATTTAATTACCGGAGGTGCCGGTTTTATAGGATCTAACTTAGCGGAAGCTTTAGTCAATCGGGGAGCCAAAGTAAAAATTTTGGATAATTTTTCCACCGGCAAAATGGAAAACATTGCCCATCTTAAAGATAAAATAGAAATCATTACCGGAGATATTCGGTATTTAAATACGCTTTTGGAAATCACCAAAGACGTAGATTATATTTTACATCAGGCTGCCTTACCCTCTGTTCCGAGAAGCATTCAAACGCCGCTTGAAAGTAACGATGTAAATTTAAACGGAACGCTAAACGTATTATACGCCGCCAAAGAAAACGGGGTTAAACGAGTTGTCTATGCGGCTTCTTCTTCGGCTTACGGGGATACGCCGACATTGCCCAAAGTGGAAAGTATGAAACCGAATCCGCTTTCGCCTTACGCTGTTAATAAATTGGCTGCCGAACACTATTGCTCCGTGTTTTACAAAGTATACGGGCTGGAAACCGTAGCCTTGCGTTATTTTAATATATTTGGCAGAAGGCAAGATCCCAATTCCTATTATTCGGCTGTTATTCCGAAGTTTATCAAAGCGTTTTTTAAGAATGAATCTCCCGTTATTTACGGCGACGGGGAGCAAAGTCGGGATTTCACCTACATCGATAATGTAATCGAAGCCAATTTACTTGCCTGTAAAGCACCGGAAGCAGTAGGTCATGTGGTTAACATTGCTTGTGGTGAACGCATTACATTAAACGAATTAGCCGCCGAATTAAAATCTTTAACCGGAGCCACAGCGGATGCCAGGCACGGGAGTCCGCGTCCTGGAGACATTAAGCATTCCTTAGCTGATATTAGCGCGGCACAAAAACTTTTGGGATATCGGGTTAAAGTACGTGTAAAGGAGGGGTTAAAACGTACGGTCGAATGGTTTGACAAGCATCGGGATGCATTATTGTAATCGCGTCCGTTTAAAATAGTTGAAACTATTAAGCCCGGTGGTCCGGGCTTTTTTGTTTATAAAACAAAAAAGCCTCCTTAAAAGGAGGCTTAAAAAAATAAATTCTGGTGACGACTTACTCTCCCACGCCTATAATGACGCAGTACCATCAGCGCGGACGGGCTTAACTTCTCTGTTCGGAATGGGAAGAGGTGTTACCCCGTCGCCATAGTCACCAGAATTTAAACTGGTAAGAAAACGCGTGTATGCTTAGAAACATAAAGATAGAGTGAGTAAGTATCTACGCATGTGAGATAGGAAAAAATAGGTTAAGCCTCACGGCACATTAGTACTGCTCGGCTGAACGTATTGCTACGCTTACACCTGCAGCCTATCAACCTCCTAATCTCGAAGGTGCCTTTAGTCCCGATTACTCAGGAGGGATGTCTCATCTTGGGTTGGGTTTCGCGCTTAGATGCTTTCAGCGCTTATCCACACCGAACATAGCTACCCAGCAGTGCTCCTGGCGGAACAACTGGTACACTAGAGGTTCGTCCACTCCGGTCCTCTCGTACTAAGAGCAGATCCCCTCAAACATCCTACGCCCGCAACAGATAGGGACCGAACTGTCTCACGACGTTCTAAACCCAGCTCGCGT
>CAZRBA010000096.1:0-75275 GCA_964598255.1 uncultured Caldithrix sp.
TTAAACGCAAAGGTAATGAAGGAGACGCAAAGGGCGCGGAGAAGATATTTGGAATAAAAGCTGCCTTAATTAACTTTGCGTATGCTTGGCGTAGTTAGCGGTTTTTAATTAAACGCAAAGGTCCCGAAGGAGACGCAAAGGGTGTGGAGAAGATATTTGGAATAAAAGCTGCCTTAATTAACTTTGTGAATGCTTGGCGTAGTTAGCGGTTTTTAATTAAACGCAAAGGTAATGAAGGAGACGCAAAGGGCGCGGAGAAGATATTTGGAATAAAAGCTGCCTTAATTAACTTTGCGTATGCTTGGCGTAGTTAGTGGTTTTTAATTAAACGCAAAGGTAATGAAGGAGACGCAAAGGTCACGGAGAAGATATTTGGAATAAAAGCTGCCTTAATTAACTTTGTGAATGCTTGGCGTAGTTAGTGGTTTTTAATTAAACGCAGAGGTCGCGAAGGAGACGCAAAGGGCGCGGAGAAGTTGTTTAAATAGCTTGGTGAACTTTGCGTTCCAATTGACAAATTTATTATTAGGCATTCTTATAATTATGTGAATTATGTGCCAAACTTAAACTTAGACTCATTTTAATTTAAGGAGAAAAAATGAGCACACCATCCATTACGATTGAAAACGTTAAGAATTTTATTGTAGGTATTGATCGTCAGGTTCCTACTTTCGGCGGAGTTTTGAAACGGTACATTAATTTGGATAATGCTGCCAGCACTCCGACTTTAAAACCTGTTTTGGATTCCATTAACGCATTTATGCCCTGGTATTCCAGTATTCATCGCGGGACGGGATTTAAGTCGCAGTTAAGTACCCATATTTTCGAACAAACGCGCGATATTATTTTAAAGCATTGCCATATTCGAGATAATGATCATGTGGTGATTTACGGAAAAAATACTACGGAAATGGTCAATAAGGTTGCACGGCGTTTGAATACCGCTTCGGATGAGGTGGTAATTACCACTTTAATGGAACATCATTCCAACGATTTACCTTGGCGGAAAAATCAAAAGGTTGTATTTGTAGAGACTGACGAGCATGGTCTGTTGGAATTGGCAGATTTGGAAAAAAAACTTAAAGAGCATCGGGGAAAAGTTAAATTAGTAGCTGTTACGGGCGCTTCGAATGTAACCGGGCTTTTGAATCCGATTCATAAAATTGCCGAGCTGGCCCATACTTATGGCGCCCAAATATTAGTCGATGCTGCGCAGTTGGCACCGCATCGGGATATTGACATGCGCGCACAGGACGATGTGGAACATATCGATTATTTGATTATGTCTGCCCATAAGTTTTATGCGCCGTTTGGGCAAGGGGCGCTCATTGCCGATAAATCGGCTTTTTTACAGGGTGATCCGGATCATGTTGGCGGAGGGACGATTGAACTAGTGGATCGTGATTATATTTATTGGGCCGAACCTCCGGAAAAAGAAGAGGCGGGAACGCCAAACGTAGTTGGAGCTTTGGCCATGGCCAAGGCCTTGTTGGTTATGGATGAGATTGGCCTGCAAAATATTGCCAAGCATGAAATGGCTTTGACGACTTATGCATTGAAAAAATTACATCAATTACCTGGAATTACGGTTTACGGTCCGGAAGATCCGGAGGATGTGGAGCATCGTTTGGGTGTAATTAGTATGAATGTTGACGGTTTTTCTCATGCGTATGTGGCCTCGATTCTGAATTACGAATATGCAATTGGCGTACGTAACGGATGTTTTTGTGCGCATCCGTATTTGAAAAAATTATTGCATATTTCTCCCGAGGAGGACAAGGCATTACAACAAAGAGTGTTGCAACACGATCGTAGCGAAATTCCCGGTGCAATTCGTATGAGTTTTGGCATGTACAATACCGAAGAAGATGTGGATGCGTTTGTGGAAGCTATCGCACGTATTGAAAAAGGTGAAATTAAGGCCGAATATGTTTTGAACAAGCGTACGGGCGAATATCATCCCAAAGATTTCGATTTTGCCTTTGAGCACTATTTTAAAATATAAAAATTCGAAGAACTTGTGAAGTATTAAAGGCAGATGAAGATATCACGAGTTTAGCGGTTTAGATTTATGACTGAAAAAATCTATTATCTGGATGCCTATGCGCGCAGCATTAGTGCTAAGGTTTTGGATCATCGTCAGAAAGACGGAGAGCATTGGCTGCTTTTGAATCAAACTATTTTTTATCCGGGAGGTGGAGGGCAACTTCCGGATAAAGGATTTATCGATGGCAAGCCATTGGGGGCTGTTAAGGAGAAAGATGGGCAAATTTGGCACAAGGTTGCCTTAACAAAAGAAGCGGCACCGATTGGAAAAACGGTAAATCTGAAGCTGGATTGGAATTATCGCTTTTATCAGATGCAGCAACATTCTGGCCAGCATTTACTTTCGGCTGTATTACATGCGCATGGATATCCGACTGTTTCTGTTCATTTGGGTGAGGGCCATACGTTAATCGAAACGGAAGGCGCCCAATTGGAAAATGCACTGTTACGGCAGATCGAAACGAAGGCTCAAGATTACATTGCCAAATCTCTTCCGGTGGTTATTCATTATGTGGCTAAGAAGGACGTAAACAGTTTTCCGTTGCGCAGGCAGCCCGGGGATTTTGAAACTTTGCGCATTGTGGAAATAAAGGATTATGATTACTCCGCATGCGGCGGGCTGCACGTGGCTTGTACATCGGAAATCGGTATGATAAAAATAATAGGGAGCGAGCGAATTCGCGGACATGTTCGCATTAAAGCGGTAATCGGTAGGCGTGCAAGCGAATATTTCGATGAATTACATCAAGTCAATTTGCTTTTACGGGAAAAATTGAATACGAATCATCTCCAATTTAATGACCGAATCGTGCAAATGCAGGAAGAGATCGGTTATTTAAAGAAATTATCCAGGTTTTATGATAAGTATTTTATTCGCTATGAGAGTAGCCGATTGGCGACGGAAACTAAGGAAGATTTAATTGTAACCCGATTGGACTACGGGGAACAATCCGATGCGGCGGAAATGGCTAAAACAATTAGTAGAGATTTCGGTAAAGTGGCCTTTGTGCAATTTGACCGTCGATTTTATTTGTCATCGCCGTCACAAAACATTTTGGATACGATTAAATTTTTTAAGGAACAGGCCGATGCTTTGGAAATTAAGGGAGGCGGCCCACAGGGTTTTTGTCAAGGACTGATGCAGAAGAATAATTTACAAGAAATAGAGGCAGCACTTCGAAACTATATGGGAAAACGTGCGTAGACAATGACAGGTGTTTTAATGATCCAAATCGTTAAAACGATTTTTGCATTTTACTTGGGTTGCGCGCGTGCGTAAAAAACCGTTAAAACGGTTCGAATGCTTTCTTGGTTTCTTGTTAATAAATATTAAGGATCATTCTAATGGTTCGATGCGTTTTAATTTTGGACCAATTTCAGGAGAATTTATTATGAGCGGAATTAAGGGGGTTGTTCTTTTAACGCGCTTAAATTTTGTGGAGCATCATTTCGGTAAAGACGATTTGAAAAAATTTTTAGATAAACTGGATGTAGACAAAGACAGTCCTTTGTTTCAACCTGTCATGATTTCCAAAGACTATCCCGAAAATTTATTGCAAGATATCGACAAGGTTTTACTTAAAGAATATTTTGACAATAACTTAAATAAATTTTTGGAATTAGGCGCATGGAATGCGCGGCATATTATGCCTACCTATTTTCAAATTTATATCGACGAAAAAAATCCCGGTGGTTTTATCGAACAGGCAGCCCTGTTACGGCCGCATCTGATCGGATTGGGCGAAATGTTGGTAAGCGCTATTGAGCCGAATCAATATTTGGTGCGTATCAATTACGGGCAGCCCTATCCAGAAACCGCACGTTTAAGTGAGTTGGGCTTTTTGGAAGAAGGCGTACGATTGTGCGGCGCAAAAGAAGTAACATCCAAATTGGAAGAAAAAGAAGAGACATCCGTAGAATACCAACTCGAGTGGAAATAACCGATGCATCCTCTTACTGTCATTAACGGCGACATCAAGGCTTCCCGCAAAATGCGGCGCATGGAGCGCTACGAATGGCAGTTATTTCTCAAATCGTCTATCGTTCAGCTTAACGAACAATATGAAAATGAAATCGATGTTCCGTTTATGATTACCAAAGGCGATGAATTTCAAGGTGTTCTAAAGCGGCTGGCCGACGTAAATAAAATTATTTGTAAATTCGAACAACTTACTTATCCCTTGCAGGTGCGTTTTGGCGTGGGATTCGGCAACATTCAAAAAATGGGGAGCCGTATCACCATCGAGATGGACGGGCCCGCTTTCCACCGGGCCTCCAAAGCGCTGGATATTGCCAAACAGAAAAAGCGTGTCGTTTGGTTCAATACCGCCGCGCAAGACTTTGATTTGACGATAAATACCATTTATCAACTGATTTTCGCCATTAAGAAAAAATGGAGTAAAATCAGTTTTAATCGTTATTGGAAATATAAAGAATTCGGCACATACGAACGCGTTGCCCAAGCCGAAGGCGTAACACCACAAGCCGTGTGGGATTCTTTACGCAATGCACATGCCATCGATGTTATAGAAGCCGAACAAGTATTGGAAAAAATTTTTTCCAGACGCGATCAAGATATGCAACTGGTTAGTAATATCGATAAACTCGATTCATTGTTTTAATACAATAAATTAGTAAAATTAAAGCCAGCAAAACCAAAATCGGATTAACGTGGCCATGCCATTCGTACCAGTGAAAAAAAGGACTGTCCTCGTTTAAATTCACAAAAATAACACCGATTAAATTATACGTTCCGTGAACAATTATTGACGGCCAAATAGAATTGGCCCGCCAGGCTACAAAACCGATAATGATGCCAACAATAAAAATCTGAATTGCCCAATACGGATTTTCATGTACTAACGTCCAAGCAATTGAAGTAAGCAGAACAGCCCGCGTTACGTCTCCCTTATGTTCCAATGAAGTTTGTAAGAATCCGCGAAACAAAAATTCTTCGGAAAAAGCCGCGGCAAAGACCGCTCCTGTAATTATCGCAACCCATTCCAAAGGCGTTTGTGCTTTTAATGGTAGTAGCATTTGTTCCAGCCAATCCGGCGAGGGAATGATTATTTGTACCAAACGATCCAATTCGTCACCGACAACGGAAAGGGCAATGCCTGTTAACAAACCAAGCCAAACCATGGAAAAAGGAACCGCGTTAAGACGAAAAACTCGGCGAATGGCATAGCCCCTGACATAAGCATAAATGAGCGGTAGAATTAAAAACAGAAGGCCGCCGAAAATATAAATAAAACGCGCATGGTCCATTATTTCCACAGGGTTCTGAGCACCGCTTAAAGCGCCATAAACCATAATGAGCAAAATCAAAAAGGCAAAAGAAAACAACACTACAATGAGTGCTTCCAAAGGCTCGGGGTATTGTCTCTTGTTCCTCATAGTGAACCCTTTTTAGTGAATGTTCCGTTGCGGAGGCAAAGCTGTAAACTGGTACAAAACCAATGAAACGGCAATGGCCAAATTTAAAGATTCGCCATGGCCAAATTTTGGGATCGAAAGCTTAATATCACACATTTCGATCATGCGGGATGACAAACCGTGCGCTTCGGAACCAAAGATAAGAATATATTTGCCCTTAGCCTCCGGTTTGAATTCGGGAAGTGCTTGCCCCTTGCGAACCGTTGTGCCGACCAAAGAATAACCTTCTTTTACCTGCATTTGTTCCAGCGTTTCCGCAGAAACATTTTGCAGAATTTTTACCTGCGTAATAGCTCCGGCACTGGCACGAACCGCCTTAGGCTGGTAGGGATCTAAAGCATGGCTTCCCAACAAGACGGTCTGCCAGCCAAACCAAGCAGCCGTGCGTAAAATGGTACCGAAATTTCCCGGATCGCTGATATTCTGCAAAAAAATCATGCGTGCGGATAAAACATTTTGCTGCAATGAAATTTGAGGTAAGCGCGCAACCAGAGCCACACCTTGCGGCGTTTGCTCATCGCTAATGTAGGCAAATTCCGATCGGGTTAAGGTGTAAACTGGTAAATTACCAAAGGTCGGAAAACGATTTAACAGTGCGGTTTGATGTTTTTCGACCAGCAAATACAAAAATTCAAAATTGCGGTTTTCCAAAGCCAGGCTAACCGCTCTGAATCCGCTAATGACAAATTGCCCGTAGGCGCGTCGGAATTTTTTTTGCCGCAATTGACGGATTTGTTTCAACAGTTTTTTGGAAATCGGCCGGATCATCACTCTTTGTTTTCCGCGGTAAACAAACTCTCTTTGGAATACATGCGCCAAATATCTTCGCGGGCAACCATGCCAATGTAGCGCATTGTTTCCGGCGACTCGACAACCGGCAACAGATCGGAATCGTCAATTTCCATTTTTTGTAACGCTTCTTCCAAGGTATTGTTCTTATCTAACACAAACACATTTTCGGTCATAATATCCGTGGCCAGTAAAAGCGGCGCCACGCTACGGTCAAACAAAACCGGACGTAATTCACGCAGTGAAATGGTGCCGCGAACCCGATTGTTTTTGTCCAGCACCGGAAAGGTCGTGTAATGCGATTTCATGAAAATATTCAAAATTTCCTCGAACGGCGTATATTCATAAATAATCGGCACATCCGTTAAAATAAGATTGGTGATTTTATGCGCCTTGAGAATTTCGATGTTTTTGCCCCCGGCCGTTTTGCTGGAAAAAGTGGAAATTTTCATGGTGTAAATAGATTCTTCTTCCAATGCTTTGGCTACGATGACCGCGGCCACCGTACCCAGCATTAAGGGCAAGATGATGCGATAATCCCCCGTGACTTCAAAGATCATAATCAAGGCCGTCAAAGGTGCGTGAATCGTGCCGGAAATAATAACAGCCATGCCCACCAAAGCATACGCGCCTGGCGGAGCGGTAAGTCCGGGCATAACTTTGTTGGCAATATTACCGAAAAGTGCTCCGAACATGGCGCCGATAAACAGAGATGGCGTAAACAAGCCGCCGGTTCCGCCAGAGCCTAAAGTGAATGAGGTAGCCAGAATTTTGGCGGCAACCAATACGGCCAGAATGGAAATTTCGGTTCTGCCGATCAGAGCCGTATGGGTAGCGGAATCGTCAAAGCCGTACAATTCCGGAAATTTAAAGGCAATAATGCCCGTAATCAGTCCGCCGATGGCCGGTTTAACCCAAGGTTTCAGATTGATTTTTGTCTCAAAGATGTCTTCGATGCCGTACAGCGTTTTAATAAACACAACAGCCAAAACACCACCGGCCAATCCCATCAGCAAATACAGGGGGTATTCGGCCGGGCTTTGCAGAGAATATTCGGGGATTTGGAAAATGGGGCTTGAGCCGATTAAAGCCCGGGAAACTGCCGTGGCGATAACCGAGGCTACTACCATAGGCGCAAAAAAGCCCAAACTGTAATCGCCCATAATAATTTCGATGGCAAAAAGACTGCCGCCGATAGGAGCGTTAAATACGGCAGCCAGGCCAGCACCAGCACCGCAGCCTACCAATGTTTTTAAGCGTCGCTGCGAAACATGAAACATCTGACCGATACTGGAACCAATGGCCGCTCCTATTTGCACGATGGGACCTTCCTTACCGGCCGAACCACCGGAACCGATGGTTGTACCAGAGTTAATGGAAGTTAAAATAGCCACGCGTTTGCGAATGTAACCGCCTTTGTTGGCTACCGCATCCATTACGCTGGGTATTCCGTGTCCCTTAACCTCCGGTGACAGATAGAAGGCCAACAATCCGACCACAATTCCGCCGATTGCCGGATACAAAATGCGCATGTAATCGGCAACGGCAGCGTTAAACACATGAAAACCGGCCTGTTCGAACAAAACAAAATGCACGCCGTCGATAATGATATTCAACAAATAAGCACCCAAGCCCGTAAATAAACCGACAAGGCTGGCCAATAAAAGCAGATACAAATCGGTGGGGGCGTTAATTTTGTATAACGCACGCAAACCCTTAATTTGCCATTTGCGAAATAATTGACGCCAGCCAATGGAATGGGGCTGAACGCTTTTTGACGTCTCGTAAGAACCGGAAAGCGAATTTTTTTTATTTGTATTGGTTGCCATTTTTTACCACAACTTTTTTATGCTCGACCCTTCCGTTCAAAAACCCTTTACTCTCGGGTTTTCGGAAGCAGAATAACGATTGTAAACTTTTTTAATGTTATTAATTGTCCAAACAGAAAAGTTTGTATATTTATTGGTTTATTTTGACTCATTTGCCAGAAACTCCAACACGGAGTCAAAGGAAATATTAATTTGTTGGCCTTTGTCCATGATTTTTACGGAAAATTCCTTTTTTTCGAGTTCATTTTCACCGAGAATAAGTACAAAACGTGATTTTTGGCGATTGGCCTCACGCATTTGTGCCTTAACACTGCGGCCTAAAAAATCCGTTTCGGCCGATAATCCCAGAGCACGAATTTTATGTAACCAGACCATACTTTCTTTGCGGGCCTTATCGCCCAATGGGGCTAAAAATACATCGAGCCTTGCTTTTTCCGCCAGCACAATGCCTTGCTGTTCCATTACCATTAGCAGTCGTTCCATCCCTGCGGCAAATCCCACGGCCGGAGTATCCGGCCCGTCCAATTCGTTAGCTAACAAATCATAACGCCCGCCGCCGCAAATAGCGTTTTGCGCGCCCAAAGCATCGCTGGTTATTTCGAACACGGTACGCGTGTAATAGTCAAGCCCGCGCACCAAATAAGGGTCTTCCACAAAAGGGATATTCAGACGTACCAATCGATCTTTAACCGATTGGTAATGTGCATGGCAGGCATTACATAAATTGTCCGCAAGTTTAGGGGCGTTTTGGTTTAATGCCATACAGGTCGGATTTTTACAATCCAAAATGCGCAAGGGGTTGTTATCAAAACGCCGCTGGCAGTCCGGGCAATATTTAGCCAAATTCGGACGGATGTAATCCTGTAATTTGGTTTTGTAATCGGCGCGGCAAGTGGGGTCGCCAACGGAATTCAGGCGAAGGGTTAGCTTGGTTAAACCGATTTCTTTGAAAATCGCCCAAGCCAAATCGATCATTTCGGCATCTGCATTCGGATCGGGTGTGCCCAATGTCTCCGCACCGAACTGGTGAAATTGGCGTAAGCGTCCGGCTTGCGGATTTTCTTGCCGGAACAAGGGGGCAATATAAAATAATTTATTTAACGGTGCCTTGGCATACAATTTGTTTTCGATGTAAGCGCGCATAATGGGTGCGGTCATTTCGGGTTTCAAGGTTAATTGTTTTTTACCGCGATCGAGAAAGGTGTACATTTCTTTGGAAACAATATCAGTCAGTTGGCCGATACCGCGCGCGAACAATTGGGTTTGCTCAAAAATAGGCGTGCGTAATTCATGAAAATTATAACGCGCCATTAAGTTGCGGATCAAGCCTTCCAAAGCAACCCAACGCGGCGTTTCATCGGGTAAAATATCCTGCGTACCTTTTATCCGTCTGATCATTTTAGAGATCCTGTTATCCTAAAATTTTTAAAGTTAATGAAACGGCTAAAGTTAATACAAAATGCTTATGTAAACAACAGAGAATGAGGCCAGCGGTAAAAAATTCGCATAATATTTTGCCATAAAATGGCGTTTTTACGCAAAATCGGACTAAAAACAGCAAAAACCAATTGGAGCAACGCAGGAAATTTTGCCAGTAAAACGGAAGCCCTCCTAAAAGACGAAACAAAATCGTACTGTTTCGGCAGGAATACCCCAAAGGCAAACTAAATTTTTAAGCGCACATGCCGAATGGGAAAATATATTGCAACTTTTTCGCAAAAGGATCATTTAACTGCTTGGATAAAATAAAATTTTTACTTGCGTTCATTCGTTTAATATCTTAATACGACGAACAACGTATGTATTAAACTTTAATAACTTTTAAGGATTTTTTCATGAAAAGACGCATTTCCTTTATTCTGCTTTTTGTGTTAATTGCGGTTTCGGCATTTACATTACAGGCCATCGATAAACCGGCCGAGGGCAAATCATTGCCTGTTTTGGAGCCGCTGCCCATTCATCCGCGCGTAGAGCAAGCCATTGCTTTCTTTTTACCGCGCATGCATTACAAGCACCAACAACTGGACGACAAACTTTCGGCGGAAATGCTGAATTTTTACATCGATCTACTGGATAACCAGCATTTGTATTTTTTGAAATCGGACATCGATTTGTTTAACAATTACAAATATACGCTGGACGATGCCCTTAGAAACGGAGATTTACGCGCCGCCTATTTTATGTTTAATCTTTTTATGAAACGTTTTCAGGAACGCATGGATTTTATTCAGCGGGCTTTTGACAAACCGTTTAATTTTAATAAAAACGATTCCTTGGTAGCCGATCGTAAAAATGCTCCTTGGGCTACTACGTCCGCGGAGTTGGATAGCCTTTGGAAAAAACGTTTGAAAAACGAAGCCCTCTCATTGAAATTGGCCGGGAAAAAGTGGAAGGACATTGTAAAGCGCTTAAAAAAACGCTACCGCAATATGGATAAAAACATGATGAAGACGGAAAGTGAAGATGTTTTTCAGATTTTTATGAATTCTTTTGCCGAAACGTTTGATCCGCATACCAATTACATGTCTCCGAAAACCAGTGATGATTTTAAGATTCGCATGAGCCTTTCGCTGGAAGGAATCGGCGCTACATTGCAAACCGAAGATGATTATACCAAAGTGGTAAGTATTGTGCCTGGCGGCCCGGCCGATAAAAGCGGTTTGTTGCACCCCAACGATCGCATTGTGGCAGTGGGGCAGGGCGATAAAGGCGAAATGGTGGATATTATCGGTTGGCGCATTGACGATGTGGTGCAGCTTATTCGCGGTAAAAAAGGCACAAAAGTACGCCTGCAAATTATCCCGGCCGACGCCTCGCTTTCCGATCCACCTAAAACCATCACTATTGTGCGCGATAAAATCAAACTCTCCGATCGGGCGGCCAAAAGCGACACATTGGAAATTACCCATGATGGCCATAAATTTAAAATTGGGGTTATTGACGTACCCGATTTTTATCTGGATTATGATGCTCTGCGTAAAGGGTTACCCGATTATGCCAGTACTTCCCGCGATGTAGCCCGTTTGCTCAAACAATTGGAAAATGCCGGTGTGGACGGTATAATTATCGATTTGCGGCGTAACGGCGGCGGCTTTTTAAGCGAAGCGGTTGATATGACAGGACTGTTCATTAAAGAAGGACCTGTGGTGCAAGTGCGCGATAGCCGTGGCCGAGTAAAAGTAGAGCGGGATGAAGATCCGAAAATTATTTACAAAGGCCCGTTAGCCGTATTGGTGGATCGGTTTAGTGCCTCGGCTTCGGAGATTTTTACAGCCGCTATTAAGGATTATCGTCGGGGGATTATTGTCGGCTCGCAAACATTTGGCAAGGGAACCGTACAAAATATTATGCCATTGTCGCGCATGTTTCCGCACACCAAACAAAAACTGGGTCAAATTAAATTTACCATCGCCAAATTTTATCGTGTTAACGGCGGTAGCACGCAATTAAAAGGGGTAATGCCCGATATTGCCATTCCTTCGCGTTTTGACGTGTTGGATGTGGGCGAAAGCAGCGAAAAAAACGCATTGGCCTGGGATGAGATTGAACCGGTTTCTTACCGAATTTTTGACCCCCAATTGCCTGCGGAAATTCCGAAACTTAAGGCGCTGCACGAAAAACGCATGGCCGGTAATCCGGAATACAAGCTAATTTTAAAGGAAATAGCCGAAATAAAAAAAGAACGTGAAAAAAACAGGATCTCATTAAATTTAGCTGTGCGTAAAAAAATGCGCGAAGAACGCGAAAATCGTAAAAAAGAGTTGCAAAAATTGCACAAGCAAAACGGACAGAAAAAAAACGAAGATTTTTATGTGCTTGAAACGGCTCATATTTTGGGAGATTACATTCTTTCCGGGAAATAGGGGCTGTACATCTGCGGTTGGCAAAAACGTTGCCGTGTTCGCGTTAAAATTAAGGTAACGCAAATAGAAATGCCTGCCGGAACCCAATGGCGCTCTGGCAGGCAATGTGCTTTATCAAAAACAAAAAAGCTTCATTAAAACGTTCTCGCAAAAATTTTATGAAATGCCGTCTTTATCTCTAAGTCCTTAATTTGCTTTTACCTGTTAATTCAAGTAAATTACATGGTTTTAAATTATTTGATGCTGATTTTGAAGGAGGTTTATTCAGAATGCTAAAAACCGAAGTTAAGAAACTATCCAGTTCGAAAAAAGAATTGAAGGTGACAATACCTAAGGATGAATACGAAACAATACGTGACCAGCAGGCACAACATATACGCAAAGAAGCACAAATTCCCGGCTTTCGCAAAGGCAAAGCTCCGCTCGGTATGGTAAAAAAACGTTTTGGCGGGCTTATTGAGGGTTATGCCATGGAAAAAGCCGCCGAAGTAGGTTTGTACGAGGGTACGGCTAAGGAAGGGATTGAAATTTTAGGTACGCCGGAAGCCAAAGAAATGAATTTTGACGATGACGGAAATTTGGTGCTGACCTTTCACATCGATACTTTGCCCGAAATCGAGCTGACAAAATACAAAGGTCTCGAAATTATGCGAGATAAGTACGTGATCACCGATAAATTTGTCGATCAAAAGATCGACGAATTGCGGCGGGAACGAGCGGAAGTTACGCCTGTTGACGGCCCCGTGCAGGAAGGTTTTCGGGTAACGGTAGATATGCAAGAACTGGACGAATCTGGTGCACCGATTGTTGGACGCAAATACGAAGACGTGACCATTGAAATAGGTGAAGGGCATTTTGACAAAGAGATCGAAATGCAATTAATCGGGGCTAAAAAAGGCGAAACCCGGCGCGTTGAAAAGGTGTATCCCGACGATTTTCCTCAGGAAGATTATGCCGGTAAAAAAGAACTTTTTGACATGACCATCAAAGAAATCATGGAAGTAAAAATTCCGGAATTGACCGACGAGTTCGTTCAGGATCTGGGCGACGAATCGTTGAAAACGGTTGATGATCTAAAAAAACGCATTCGCGAAAATCTGGAACATCAGTATGCCAACGAATCCAAGCAACGGTTCGAAGAAGATATGATTCAAACATTTCTAGCCGAAAATCCGTTTGAAATTCCACAAGCTTTAATTGATAATTATGTGGATGTAATGGCCCGCAATGCGGTTCAGCGTAATCCGCAGGTTAAGATGGAAGAGGCGCGTCGAGTTTACGAACCCAATGCCGAGACCATGGTAAAATGGTACTATTTGACCAAGCGCATTGCGGAAGTGGAAAATATTGAAGTTAGTGACGAGGATGTGGAAAAATTTCTCTCCGAACATGTAAAAGATGAAGAAAAACGCAAGGAAATGCTGAAAGACAAAGCCTCGGTAGAGCATATAAAGGAAGATTTGTTCTACGAGAAGATAGTTAAGTTTTTAGAAGAAAACAACGAAATCAAAGAAAACGAAATCGAACTCGACTGATGAAGCGGAGCAATTTACATTTGCTGCTTTCGGGAATCGTTTTCGGGTAATTTATGTAAAAACAAAGAAAGGAGCGTGCCGATGCCTCTGGTACCAATGGTTATCGAACAAACCGGGCGTACGGAACGTGCGTATGACATATATTCCAGACTGTTAAAAGAACGGATTGTGTTTTTGGGTACACCCATTGACGATAATATTGCAAGTCTGGTTATTTCGCAACTTTTGTTTTTGGAAGCGGAAGATCCGACCAAAGATATTTATTTGTACATTAATTCGCCGGGCGGTATTGTGTCTTCCGGTCTGGCAATTTACGATACGATTAAGTATATTAAACCGGACGTAGTCACTACGGTAATGGGTCAGGCGGCTAGTATGGGTGCCTTGCTTTTGGCCGCGGGTACCAAAGGGAAGCGTTATGCTTTGCCACATGCGCGCATAATGATTCATCAACCGTTAGGCGGTGCGGAGGGTCAGGCCTCGGATATTGCCATTGCCGCCAATGAAATTTTACGTATCAAACGTATTTTAAACGAAATATTGGCCGAGGCCACTGGCAAGCCGCTAGAGCAAATCGAAAAGGACACCGATCGTAATTATTTTATGTCAGCAAAAGAGGCCTTGGAATACGGAATTATCGATAAGATTCTTACTTCCCGTTCGGAAGATAAGGAAGCAAAAGGAAAGAAATAGATGAGCAGTAAAAATTTTCGCAATCCCATATTTCGCTGTTCGTTTTGCGGGCGTTCCGCCGACGAAGTGGAAAGTTTGATTTCCGGACCGGACGTACACATTTGTAATTTTTGCGTTGAAAGCGCAATGGAAATCATAACGCGGCATCGTAAACAAGCCTCCATTCAGGAACGGCAAAGTTTGCTGCCGCCGAATAAAATCAAAGAAGAGCTTGATAAGTACGTAATTGGTCAGGAAAGGGCCAAGCAAATTTTATCCGTAGCCGTTTACAACCATTACAAGCGTATTAACCATATTGTTGAAGCGGAAGATGTGGAAATTGAAAAAAGCAATATTTTGCTAATCGGCCCGACCGGAACCGGTAAAACGCTTTTGGCGCAAACCTTGGCGAAAATTTTGCAGGTTCCTTTTGCCATTGCCGATGCTACGGTTTTAACCGAAGCCGGATATGTGGGTGAAGATGTGGAGAATATTTTGGTTCGTTTGTATCATGCGGCCAATTACAATGTAAAGGAGACCGAGCGCGGAATTATTTACATTGACGAAATTGACAAAATATCCCGCAAAGACGGCAATCCTTCTATTACGCGAGACGTATCCGGAGAAGGTGTGCAGCAAGCCTTGCTAAAAATTTTGGAAGGAACGGTTTCCAGCATTCCGCCCAAAGGCGGGCGCAAACATCCCGAACAGAATTTGGTAAACATTAATACGAAAAACATTTTGTTTATTTGCGGAGGCGCCTTTGAAGGGCTCGAAGAAATTATTTTGCGTCGCATCGGCGAAAAGAAAATCGGTTTCGGCAAAAAATTAAGTACCACGCAAAGCCTTTCGACAAGCGAAATTTACTCCATGGTCGAACCGGAAGATTTGCTAAAATACGGTTTAATTCCGGAGTTAATAGGTCGTTTGCCGGTTGTGGGTACGCTCAACGAAATCGATGAAAAAGCCTTGTATTCGATTTTAACCGAACCGAAAAATGCACTGGTTAAGCAATACAAACAGTTGATGAAAATGGAAGGCATTGAACTGGTTTTTGATGAGTCCGCTTTAAAAGCCATTGTTCAGCAAGCCATTAAGCGTAAAACCGGGGCGCGTTCGCTGCGTTCGATTATGGAAAATGTCATGCTCGATATTATGTACAAGGCGCCCTCGATGAACGGATTAAAAAAAGTGGTGATTACGGAAAAAGTGGTCACCGAAAAAAAGGAACCGGTGTTCGAATTTGCCCGCACCAAGCGCAGTGCTTAATAAACCAACGTATCCTGTCGATATACAGCGGAGCTATGCTCCGCTTTTTTTTGCACGAAAAAAAGGGTTTTGCCATGAAAGAAACGGAAATTTTTGAAATCGATTTGACCAAAGAATACACGCTTAATGTTTTACCTTTAAAAGACCTTGTTTTTTTCCCGCACATGGTGGTGCCGCTGATTATCGGGCGTCCCAATTCCATCGAATCGGTTGAACAGGCCATGAAGGGAAACAAATTCATTTTTTTGGTAGCGCAAAAAGATCCTGCTCTGGAAGATATTACCGCGCGCGATTTGTATCGGTTCGGTACCATGGGGCGCATTGTGCAAATTGTGCGTTTACCTAACGGTTTGCTTAAAGTTTTGGTGGAGGGGATTGTGCGCGGGAAAGTACTCCGCTTTCGCAAACGTCGCTCGGTTATACGCGCAACCATTTCCATCCCCTACTCCGAAATCGAGATGGACGACCGCACCGAGGCATTAAAACGGGAGTTGATTTCGCTATTTAAAACATACGTCAAATTGCACGAAGAGCTGCCGGAAGAATTGATTTTTTCCGTTTCCCAAATTGACGATATGGAAAAGATTACCGATTTCATTGCCGGATATTTGGATTTGCGTCTGGAAGAAAAACAGACGATTCTCGAAGAGTGGGATTTGGAAGATCGTATTCATTTGCTGATGGACATTCTTTCGCATGAAAACCATATTCTTAGTTTGAAATCGGAACTGGATGTAAAAGTGCGGGATCAGATGGTTAAAACCCAGCGCAATTATTTTTTACAGGAGCAGTTGCGTGTTATTCGGGAAGAGCTGGGCGAAGAGGTGGAAGAAGGTAGTGATGTGGCCATTTTGCGTGCCAAATTCCAGAAAAAGAAACTTTCGGCGGAGGCACGGGAAAAGGTGGAAGAAGAATTGACCCGGTTGGCCAAAATTCCGCCTCTTTCTCCGGAATACAATGTAATACGGACGTATCTCGAATGGATTTTAAATTTGCCCTGGACGGAGATGACCGAAGACGAAACGCGTATTGAAAAAGCGCAGAAAATTCTGGACGAAGATCATTTTGGGTTGGAAAAACCCAAGCGACGCTTGTTGGAACATATTGCCGTTTTGCAACGGGTAAAACAAATTAAAGGGCCCATTTTGTGTTTGGCGGGTCCTCCGGGTGTGGGTAAAACCTCGCTGGGTCGTTCCATTGCCCGTGCACTGGGACGCAAATTTGTGCACATGTCGTTGGGCGGTATTCACGATGAGGCCGAAATTCGCGGCCATCGCCGAACCTACATCGGTTCCATGCCGGGTAAAATTATTCAAGGCATGAAAAAAGCGGGCACCATAAATCCGGTGTTTTTGTTGGATGAAGTGGACAAAATTAACAGCACCTATCAGGGCGATCCGGCCTCGGCATTGCTGGAAGTTTTGGACCCAGAGCAAAACCATTCGTTTACGGACAACTATTTGGAGATCGAGTACGATTTGTCCAAGGTGTTTTTTGTGGTAACGGCCAATTATGCCGATGCCATTCCCGAACCCTTGCTCGATCGTATGGAAATTATCGAATTACCCGGTTATCTGGATTATGAAAAGCTGGCCATTGCCAAGCAGTATTTGATTCCCAAACAATTTAACTTAAACGGCCTGCGTAAAAATGAGTTGGAAATTAAAGATGAGTCGATTAACGAAATTATTTTAAAATACACTTTGGAAGCCGGCGTACGTAATTTGGAGCGGGAGATCAGTAAAATATGTCGTCAGGCGGTTATTATGCTTTCCAAGGATAAGCGGCGTAAAAGAATTGTAGTCGGTAAGCGCAATTTGGCCAAATTTTTGGGAGAACCTAAGTTTATTTCGTCTAAACTAAAAGGCCAAAAAGAAGTGGGCGTGGCTACCGGTTTGGCTTGGACTCCGTTCGGCGGCGATATTTTACGGGTGGAGGTGAATTTGATTCCAGGAAAAGACAAACTGACTTTAACCGGCAAGCTGGGCGAGGTAATGCAGGAATCGGCTATGATTGCTGTGGATTATATCCGTTCCCGTTTTCGCAAATTTAAAATCGATCAGAATTTTACATCCAAATACGAAATACACATCCATTTGCCCGAAGGTGCGGTGCCCAAAGACGGACCTTCGGCCGGTGTCACCTTAACCAGCGGTTTAATTTCTGCCTTAAAAAGGCAACCGTTGCCTTCGGATTTAGCCATGACCGGCGAAATTACTCTGCGCGGTAAGGTGCTGGCTGTGGGTGGTTTGCAGGAAAAACTGATGGCTGCCAAACGACACGGCATTAAACGCATTATTTTACCGGCAGAGAACAAACCCGATATCCGCGAATTAAGCAAAGCCTTATTAGATGGGTTTGAGTTGATTTATGTGAAGGATTACGAACAAATTTATGATTATTTGTTTAAAGAATACGACAAAAAGGCGAACAAATAAATATCGGATAAAGTTTTTGTGGCTTTTTTGTTTGTCGGATATTTAAAGATTGCTGTTTTTAGGTTGCTTTGTCGGTTAGGTAATAGCAATTTTCTTCGGAGACGAGTCGTTCGAAAATTTCTTCGTTATGCGAAATAAGCAATATTCCGCTTCCCGCGGCCATTTTCCTTCGAATAATATCCAATACTTTACCGATGCTGGCGAAATCGAGTCCGTTTAACGGCTCGTCCAAAATAATCAAATCTGGGTGTAAAACCAGCGCCCGTAACAAATTTAATCGTTGCTTTTGTCCGCCGCTTAAATAGGCTACTTTTTGTTGTAAAAATGCCTGCGGTAAATCCCATTCAAAGACCTCCTGCAAAACGTCTGAAATTTGACGGTCATTACGGAATTTAACGTTTGGCAAGCCTTTGAAAATATCCCGCACGCGGGCTTGCAAATTAAGTGCTTCGTCCGCATGCTGAAAAACCATGGCCAGTTTTTTACCCCAAATATGTTTACGCCATACGTTTTGATCGGTGGTTTCGCTAAAGGAGAAGCCTGCCAGTTTAAAACGAATGTATTGCGGGCGTTGCAAACCGGCAATAATTTTGGCCAGGGTGGTTTTGCCCATGCCACTGGGTGCTTTTAGATAAATAAGTTCCTGTCTGTGCAGCACAAGGGGAACGGGCTTACCTGTAGCTGCACCCTGCTTAAGAAAAAAAGTTTTGCCGAAAACCTTAAATTCTGGTTCAACGGTTAAAACGGTTTGCGTGTTTGCCGCATGTTTGCCTTTTGCGGCGGCCCGTTGTTTTTTGAGCCAAGTTGTGTATTCGTTTGCTTTAAAGTTGAATACCTGTGCCTTTGGGCCCTTAAAACGTCGCAATTCCTTAAAATGAATTTTAGGCAACAAAGCGGAATGACGCTTTTCAATTTGGCTGATCATGGAATAGTCGTGGGTAATTAGCAAAATGGTAAACGGGTTTTGCGCGTATTGTCTTAAAAGCTCCCGTAAAAATATATTACGGTAAGCATTGTCCAAGCTGCCGGTCGGTTCGTCAAAAACAAAGAGACGGTTTGCACTGCCCGCAGTAAGGGCCAATTTTTTAAATGCCATGGCTAGTAAAATGCGCTGCTTTTCTCCACCGCTGGGACGGAATGGCTTGGGGTACACCTTAAGTAAAGGCCGAATGTGTGTTTCGTAGGGTTGCTGCCAGAGAATTCGTAAAATTTCTTCCTGTCTGTTCGCCGCTTTTGCCAGGGGGCCTTCGTTTAATTGCTCTTGTAAGGTCATTAATGGATTTAAATGGGTGGACGGTTCTTGAAAAACGAAGAATCCGTTGCGTTGTAATCGGCGTACAAATCCGGAATGCAAGTAGGTGCGGTAGGGTTTGCCGTTAATGGAAATATCAAATTCATGTGCATCGAGTAAGCCGAAAATCGCCTGTGCAATAAGCGTTTTACCAATACCCGATTCTCCCAAAAGCACGGTGATTTCGCCCGCATCAAGTTGAAAATCGTCGATGGCAACCAGCGTGCGGTCAAAGCTACGAATATGAATTTGGTAGCGCATCATAGGTGAAACCTTTCGGCTAACGCATTGGTAATTTTGTATAACGAAAACAGAGTAAAAACGATAACCAACGCCACACTAATGCCCTGTAGGTGTCTGAAAAACAAATTGGGCAAGTAGTCGGGATGGGTTAAGGCATAACCGATGGCCAGAATATCCTGTTTGCTATCGATGTTTGCCAGAAGGCTGCCCAATGTTACCGGCAAGTTGATAGCACTAATACGGGTGCTCAACCCCACGGAAACGATAAAGTCAACGCTGCATTGTAAAAAAATGGCAGCCGAAAAAACGGCGATCATTTTGTTCAGGATGTGCAGCCGGCTATTTTTCCAGAGGATATCGTAGTTTATGATGCGCCATTCGGAAATACCGGAAACACGCATGGCATTGAAAAAATCGGATTGACGGAAATAGGCAATACGCTCGCGTAAAAGAGCCACCACTTCCGGAAAAATGAACAATGCAAGAAAGACGGACATCCGGAGCATGATGGCGATATTACTGGTAATTTGGCCTGTTTGGATTTCGTAGGTAATCCAAACATAACCGAGAAGAACACCTACGATTTGCGGAAGAGAACGAATAAGGTTCAGGGTAAACAGAATGGCGCCCGCAGCAATTGTTTTTTGGCGATCCGTAAAAAATTCAATGGAATATGCCGTAGCCCAGGCCATGGCAAAACTAAAAAGGACTACAAGCGTGGCAATGAAAAGCGAATGGACGAATGCTTTTTCCAGCAAATGGCGTTCGGGAGCATGTAAAAAAAGTACATCCCACAGCCAAAGCAACAGCAATCCGCCCGACCAAAACAGAAAATAAATTTGCGCCGCATAGCGGTTGCCGCCTTGCAGACGACGTTCGAGGCGAAATAACTTTTGGGCCGCTGTTTGGCGAAATTTTGTGAAAAATGCCGAAAAACGTAAAATCGGGTTTTGTAAACGCTTCGGAATGTTAATCATTGATACCCCAAACGTTTTTTTATTCTGTACAAAATTCCGTCCGTGGCCCATTCAGTGGCTTTAACCAATAAAAATATGCCCCAAATAATCAGAATAGCCAAATCATAATTGCGGTAAAGCAGTTGTTGCAGTAATTCGTAGCTAAGATGGCCGTGGATGTTTAAAGCCATTTCGATGATAATCAGGCCGGTAATGATGAAGGCGGCTTGTTCCTTAAATGTTGCTACATATTGAAACCGAGCGTTCATAAAAATATGTTGTAAAACGTGCCCGTTAAAATTTTTGCGCAGAGCAAACAAGGCACGCCACGAAATTCCCTTGCGGCTTCCTGGCGTAAAATTGTGGTTTAAATTTTTTACTACGGCTGTGCGCACGTATCCTTTGCGACTTTCCGTAAGCAGCAGGTGAAAAAACTTGTTGGCATAGGTAATAAGCACGCCGTTTGATATTATGCCCAATAAAATCATAAACAAGGTGGAGTCGGTATCAAAATCGGATTTGATGGAATAAGCGATGACATACGCCGGAGCGAACAGTACAAAATAGAGCCCTGTTTTAATTAAAGCCGAAAGGCACAAAGCGAAAAAGACGTTCCAGTTTTTTACGGTGGGTTTTAGAAGTATCCGTCGTGCAGCCGATATGATGCGAACCGCATGCGAAGGTTGGTGTTGTTTGTAGCGCAAAAACAAATAGGTGCCCAATGTTTGCACACCGTAATACGTTAAAGCTATAACCAAAAGATAAATCCAAATAAAATTAAGATACATGGTAAACAGGCGACCTAACGAAACGCGATAAGTCGCTTTTTGGCGGGAAACAATACGTTGCTGCTGATTTTGGCGGTATTGTTGCATTTGTTGCCAATAGGTTAAAAAGCGGTTGCTGTCCGCTCCGGCAAATGCGGCAGCCATGTCTTTAAAGAGCTGAACCTGAAACGGGTCGTTAATATCCGGCTGAATACGATTGAGCATTTGTACGGCCGGAGAAGGCAAATTGCCGCTTGATGCCGGCGGGCGGGTTAGGCAAAACAAAACGAATAAAAACAAACTGACGAATATGGCGCTGCCTAAATGTTCTCGATTGATTTTTTTCATGGTCGAACCTGCCGAATAACAAGCTTTCCGTTTTGATTCGATTGCATCTCAAAATGAAATTGTCGACAAAGATCACTCAATTCGTTTTCAAAAATTTGCGTGCTCCGTTTCCATTGTTTTAACATGGCCGGCTCGGAAAAGCGTACTATCAATCGACCTTTTTGCTTTTCCAGCACCCATTGCGGTGCTGTTCGGTTTTTTCGTTTTCCCGTTACCTTTTGGAAATAGCGAAAAAATTTTTGATACATACGGTTTTTTCGATTCAGGAAATACTGCAATTGTAACGTGAAATTTTGCCATTGCTCGGCCAGTTTCAATTCCGCACGATTTATTTTTTGCAGGCGATAACGATAGCGCACGGGCAAAATAGCGAAAGAATAAGGCGCCTGCCAGGTACGTATGTAATAATAGGCCCCGAATTGAAACAGCAAAACCAATTTTTGTCCCGGCAGGAGCGTACGCACAACCCGTTTGGTTTTGGGATGTAAAAGAGGTAATTCTTTACCCGCCTTAATACGCACGGTGTCATCGATTATTCGTACTTTTTTGAGCAGAAGGTAATAACCCGTTTGTTCGATTCCACGGGGTTGTGCCGAAGCATTGAGGATTACAAAATAAGTTTGTCCCAAAATACGTACGCGTTGTACCCGTGTAATGCCATCGGGCAGTGTTTCTTTTTTTCCTAAAACAAGGGGTAAAAAAGCAGGCCATTGGCTTTTGACGGTTTCGGGAACAGAACGTTGATACGCATCCAGTAAAGCTAAAGGTTGTGCATGTTCGACAATCAAAACATAGTTTTGCCCGACCATGGCGCCCGCACCGAAATATAGCAATAGCAAAAAAAGAATACGTTTCATGAATTTTTTCTTGTTTGTTTTTTACGGAGGTTAACGATTTTGTCAAATGGTTGCAATATAAAAAAGTCGAACAAAATAAAAAAGGTAAAAAGCCGTTAGCGCTCCGAGCAAAATGGTTTGCTTACCTTATAAGCGCACGGCTGCCCGGCTTTTTTATTTGAACATAGCCGAACAAAGGGTCGGCAAAAGATATGGCCTTGAACAAGGTTTTTAATAAAAGATAACGGGCAGAGCACCTATAAGCATTGCCGTTATTTATCGTCGTAATTACAGATAAAGCGATAAGCCCAAATAAATAGTTTTGGGAGAGAGCATCCAACCTGAATAATCGGCGGTTATTTTTTCGGATCGGGTTTCCGATTGATTAAGATATTTTTTGTTTGTTGTCTGATGTTTATCGAAATAGGAGAGTCTTAAACCATATTGCAAACTTAAACTCATATTTGAATGGAAAAACCATTCCACCCCAGAAAGCGCAAGAATTCCGTAAACGTAGCGCGTTGATTTTTGCGTATTGTAACTGCTTGAGAGCGAGAGCTGCCGCGATTCGGAGTAAGCATATTCATAAGAAAAGCTTGGTCCAAAGCCGAGATAAAGTTTAATAGATTTTTGAGGATGCACATAATACAAATAAGGAATGTTTATGGTAAATCTGTAGGAATCATTATCTCTGTGCGTTGTGGATGCGAGCGAATCCTGAGAGTCTTTGTTTTTTAAGTCGTTGGTAGAATTACCGAATTCGGTGCTAATGCCGATGCGCAAAGCCGAACGATCATTGAAATGATATTTTAAAGAAAGGGCTGAGCCTTCATAACCGGCGAACTTGAGAAAATCGGTAACGGAAAACTGTAAAGCATAACGCTTAAAATGGAATATTTTTGCGGAGCTATCGGCTTTGCTTTGGGCGAAGATGAGTTGGGTGGAAAGCAATAAAAGAAGAGTTGTAATGATGGTAAGTCGTAATGTTTTCATTTTTCTACCTCCGTTTTCATCTTATTTGTTTTTGTTTTTAGATCAAAATAGATACTTAACCCGAGAAAGATATTTTCCGCCGAAAGGTTAAATTTTTCGGAAGTATAAATTATTGCATCTTTTGTCGTTGAACCAGTTTTAGTAAAACGGCTCTTTTCGTATTTTACCGTGATTTTATATTCCAAATTCAAACTAAAATTTCGGCAACAAAGCCATTCCGCTCCGGTAACCAAACCCATACCGAAGATGGTTTTTGTCAGTTCGTATTTTAAAGAACCGCTTTTACGGGAATTGCCGGAAGCGTATAATTCGGGGCCTGCACCGATATACCATTTAATACGTTTTTGCGGCCGAGGAAAATACAGATATTGCACAAAAAGGCCGTTTATTAAATTGGCAAAATCGGTTTTTATATTTGCGGTATCCGAGCCAGAAGGGTTTTCGGCGAATTTTTGATATGTACTCTTGCCTTTGAAATCGCCTATGGATACTCCCAACCGTAGTTGTGCGTTGTTCGTTAAACGGATTTTTCCAGAAAACGAACTGTTGGTAAGGGGATAAAAACTCATACCGCGTTCGTTCTTTACCATCTGAAACTGAAATGCATATCGGGGAAACCGGAATGACGGGAAAGCGGGTTGTGCTATGGCATTTACGGTAAAACTGAAAAAAATAAAAAACAGGCCGGTCCGGGCCAGAGAGAGTTTTTTAAACATAATGGCCCGGCTAAACACAAACAACGAAATTTTCATCGGTTAATTCCTTGTTTATGATATTGGGGGAAGTTGCTTTTCAAGAATAATATAAAACAAAAAATATTAAAAAAAAATAAGTGGGGAATTTTTTGAGGAAGCCCACACCGGTGTTTTTTTGTGCGGGTTAAAGCCGATTAGTAATCGTCTTTGGAAGACGAAGTGCCATTGCTTACAATAGCTACACTGGCGCTGGCGCCGATTCTTGTAGCCCCCGCTTCTACCATTTTACAGGCTTCTTCGTAAGTGCGTACGCCTCCGCTGGCTTTAACACCCAGCTTGGAACCGACAACTTTGCGCATGAGCGCTACGTCTTTTACCGTTGCCCCGCCTTTGCTAAATCCCGTAGATGTTTTAACAAAATTGGCACCGGCATGCATGGCAATGGTACAGGCGGCCACTTTTTCTTCGTCGCTAAGCAAGCAGGTTTCGAGAATCACTTTAACAACATGTCGTCTGGCAGCACGGACCACCGAACGGATGTCGTGTTCTACCAAGGCATAATCGCCCGATTTTAAGGCGCCTATATTAAGGACCATGTCAATTTCGTCGGCTCCGTTTTCAATGGCCAGTTCGGTTTCTTTGGCCTTTACCTGCGGAAAGGTGGCTCCTAAAGGGAAGCCGATTACGGTAACCACCTTGGGCGAATGTCCGCGTAATTTTCGGTAAGCCAGCGGCACCCAGGTAGGATTAATACACACGGAAGCAAAATTGTATTGAATGGCTTCGTCGCAAATTTTCTCGATTTGCTCTTTGGTGGCATCCGGTTTTAACAGGGTATGATCGATCCATTTGGCCAGTTCGTATTTGGGCGGGCAGGTGGGCCCTTCGGCTCCGACACGATCGGCACCGAACGAAATCAATTCGTTGGCCGCGTCATAAGAAAAAGGACGGATTTCACCTCTGCCGTTTTGCGTTTCTTTAATAACTTGCGTGATAATTTTTTCGATAACATCGGGCGTGATGGTTGCCATGCGATCATTTCTCCCGCAATTTAATGGATGTTGTTTTGTGCTTTTGGCTGTTTTTTTGCAAATTGCTTAAAAACAAATGCCGCATTTTATGGCATTGCGCTCAAGTTGCCAATTGCATTTGCGCAGCCCAGTCGATTATGCCTTTTGAATTTCTTTGATAAAACGATCGGCCAGATCTTCGGCCTCGTTTAACGTCGGAGCCTCGGCAATTACACGCATAATGGGTTCGGTATTAGATTTGCGTAAGTGCACCCAACTGTGTTCAAAATCGATCTTCAGGCCGTCTAACGTATTGATATCGTATTCTTTGTATTTTTTTTGTAATAATTGTAAAATGTGATCCGGATCGAGCTCGGCAATGTCTACTTTCTTTTTGACCATTTCATACTGAGGCAGCGAGGCCTTTAGCTCTTTCATCGTGCCGCCGTGTTCCAGTAAGGCTTGCAAAGTAAGTGCAATGGCCACCGGTGCATCACGTCCGACATGTACTTCCGGTAAAATAACGCCGCCGTTTCCTTCGCCCCCGAGAATGGCCTCGATTTCCTTCATCTTTTCGGCCACATTTATTTCACCAACTTTACTGCGTACTACCATACAGTTGTAATATTTGGCAATATCTTCCGATGCTCGGGAAGTGGACATATTAATGACCATGCGTCCCAGTGTTTTGGAAAAGATCAGTTTGGCCGCAATAACAAGGGTGTATTCTTCGCCGATGGGAGTGCCTTCATTATCCACAATGGCGCAGCGGTCCACATCGGGATCGACGGCAAAGCCTACATCGGCCTCTACTTGACGTACGGTTTCGCCGAGTTGTGTTAAATTTTCGGGTAAAGGTTCGGGAGTGTGTGCAAAGCGTCCGTTCGGTTCCCGATTAATAACCGTGACCTCGCATCCGAGTTTTTGTAACAATTCCGGAATGATAACTCCGCCGGCGCCGTTAACTGTATCTACCGCCACTTTAAAATGGCGCTTACGAATGGCATCCACATTTAAATACGAAATATCGAGTATTTTTTCGATATGGCGACGGGTTGCGTTTTTATCAAACGTTACTTTGCCCAATTGGTCCCATGATTTTAGCTCGGCCTCTTTGCGATCGGCCATGGCATAAACTTGTGCGGCCGCTTGCGGAGGTAAAAATCGTCCGTCGGGCGCCATAAACTTTAAGCCGTTCCATTGAACGGGATTATGGCTTGCCGTAATGGCAATACCACCGGCCGCCCGATGGTGTACAATTTCCAGCTCTACGGTCGGTGTGGTTACGATGCCGATGTCAATAACTTCGCAACCGCTGGCGACCAAACAGCCCTTTACGATGTCGTTAATCAAGGGGCCGGAAACGCGGGAATCGCGTCCTACTACTACTTTGCCTCCGTTGATGTATTTGGCAAAAGCCAGGGTGTATTTTTGAATAACTTGCGGTGTAAGCGTCGTACCAATTTCTCCGCGCAAACCCGAAATAGAGACCATTAAACGAGACACATTACCTCCTTAAAAATTGCATCGGTTGTAATGTCCCAATTTAGTATTCGGGACATTTAAAAACAAGCAAAAACGCTTCCGATAAACAAGTAGCAAAAGTAAAATTGTCTGCATTCGGCCGTGTTAGGCTGCTTTTTTTTAAAAAATCCACAAACAAAATCGATTTGCCAAGAGTACCTTTGCGCGCATTTTAGCTTTGTAGTTATCGGGTTATTTGCAAACATCTGCCATACCGATTATATTGTTCGTAAAGAACCTTTTTCGGAGGTTACCATTATGAAACGTAGGCAATTTATCCGTTCCGTTTCGGCCGGGGCGCTGGGGATTGGATTTTTACCGTTACTTAAGCATCCGTTATTTGCAGCACAATTGCCGCGACCGCAGGCTGTTTGGGTGGAAAACGGAGAACCGGAAGAACTATTGAGCCGTGCTCTTAAAGAATACGGTGGGCTGCAACGCTTTATTAAAAAAGGTGATGAGGTTGTGGTCAAGCCCAATATCGGTTGGGATCGTCCGCCGGAATTGGCAGCCACCACCAACCCGCAATTGGTGGGCGCCATCGTTAGGGCTTGTTTTAAAGCCGGAGCCAAAAAGGTAAAAGTGTTCGACCGAACTTGCAACAATCCGCGTCGTTGCTATCGTTCCAGCCAAATTGAGGAATATGCAAAAAGAGCTGGCGCCAAAGTGGAACAAATTCGCCGAAATCGCTTCAAACCGTTAAAAATAAACGGCCGCGTAATCGATCAATGGCCTATTTATTCTGAATATCTGACCGCTGATAAAGTGATTAATGTGCCCATTGCCAAGCATCATTCGTTAGCGCGCGTAACATTGGGGTTAAAGAATTTGATGGGTGTAATGGGCGATAATCGTGGCCTGATTCACAATAATTTCGAAGAAAAGTTGACGGATATCGATGGCAAAATTTTGCCAACATTAACCATTATCGATGCCTACCGCATTTTAACGGCCAATGGACCGGTGGGCGGGAACCCCAAAGATGTAAAACTGACCAAAACACTGATTTTAAGCGATTGCACCGTTTCTGCCGATTACCTTGCTTTATCGTTGTTCGGTTTGACTTTGGATGATGTCCCTCATATTAAGCGTGCGTACGAAAAAGGACTGGCCAAGTACAATCGTAAAAATCTTATCGTGCGCAAAATTCGGCTCGGGTAGGCAAAAAAGATAGCCCAAGCTGTTTATCAAGTAACCGATAACCAAATACCAAGGCCAACGCGGAGTTAAACTTTGAAGTTAAGCAATTGGCGCCGAACCAGCCAAATCGTCTTTTTGCTGATTTTCATTTTACTCTTCTTGTTAACGCGTTATCCGTATTCACACGGCATCGTTACCGAAATTGGGCTGCGTTTTAGTCCTTTGGCACCGCTGTTTTTATTTGTCAAAGATGTGCATCTTCATTGGATTTTATGGCCGGGAATCCTAATTTTGCTAATTACCCCGTTTTTAGGACGTGTTTTTTGCGGGTGGATGTGCCCCCTGGGAACGTTGCTCGATTTGACAAGCAAACTCATCAAATCGCCGAACAACCGCAAAACACGATCCTTCGAAAAATGGCGCTCCGCAAAATTCGCTTTATTGGTCGGTTTGCTGATTACGGCCTTTTTTTCCGTGCATTTATGGGGCTATTTTGATCCGCTTTCTATTTTTAACCGGGCGCTTACCATTGTTTTTTATCCCGTATTTACCTATCTCACAGAAAACACCTTGTTAGCCGTTAGCAATATTTCTTTTTTGGGTGACATTCCTTACGCTCTTTACGATCAGTACAAAAACATCGTTATGCCCGAGGCGCAGGCACACTACCAGCAACTGTTCTGGATTGCTCTTTTTATCGGATTGATTTTGGCAGCCGAAAAACTGAGTCGGCGGTTTTGGTGCCGCTATTTGTGCCCAGCCGGTGCGTTACTGGGTTTTTTGTCACAATTTCGATTTTTAGAGCGGGTGGTACGGCCAACTTGTCCGGCTTGCGGCCTGTGCCACACCGATTGCAAAATGGGAGCCATTCCGGCGGACGATTTTTCCCGTAACAGCAAGGTGGAATGTATTCAATGCTTTGCTTGCGCCGATTCCTGTCCGGAAAAATACAAATCCGTTTCCTACCAATGGCAATGGACACCCTATCATACGCGGGTCGATTATTCGCGGCGCCAATTTTTGGGCACAACGGTAGCCAGCCTTACGGCACTGAGCTTAATCGGTTTGCATTTACCGGATAAAACGCATAAAGATCAACAAATTCGTCCGCCCGGTTCCTTGGCAGAAGACGATTTTCGTGACAGATGCATTCGCTGCATGGAATGTGTGCGCGTGTGTGCCTCGAACGGGGCGTGTTTACAGCCCTCGGGCATTCAAAGCGCAATTGACGATTTGTGGTTGCCAGTGGCGGAAATGCGGGTTGGTTACTGCGAATATGAATGCAATTTGTGCGGGCAGGTGTGTCCCACGGAAGCCATTTTACCTTTGCCTTTAAAGGTAAAGCAAAAAACACCGATGGGTTTGGCTCACTTTGACAAAAACCTGTGCATTCCCTATGCGCGCAACGAAGAATGTCTGGTTTGCGAAGAACATTGCCCCACTCCGGACAAAGCAATTAAATTTGACGTGCGTGTCTATCAGGATCCCAATACAGGCAAAACAAGAAAGGTTAAATATCCTTACGTAGTGAAAGAACTTTGCATCGGTTGTGGCATTTGCGTAACTAAATGTCCGCTGGAAGGCAGGGCTGGTATATTTGTTACTGCGGAGCAACAAAGAAGGCCAAAACTAACGAATTCCTTTTGATCTTTTGTCGTTCTTCCCTTATTTTAACCGATTCGGTAAATATAATGCGAGATTTTAAATATGCAGGAAGTTTTTCAACATATTCAGGAAGCGCTTAAAAATAATGAGACGGGTGTGGTTCTAACCGTTATTGCCATCGAGGGCTCGTCGCCAGGTCGCCTTGGGGACAAAATGCTCGTTCTGGCCGACGGGGCAACGTTCGGTACCATTGGCGGTGGGCGCGCGGAATATGAGGCCGTTAAGGAAGTACAGAAAAACTGGCACCGCCGAGCTCTTTGGCGTAAATATTATGATTTGGATGAAAAAGGAGGCATGTTGTGCGGAGGCAAAATGGAAGTATTGTTCGAACCGATCGGAACTCGAGATCGACTGATTATTTTTGGTGCGGGTCATGTGGGCAAAGTACTGGCCAAATTGGCACCGGATTGCGGCTTTTGGACGATTGTTGTTGATCCGCGTGAGGAGTTTGCCACGCGGGAGAATCTTCCAAAGGCCAACCAAATTTTGTGCAAGCCGTATGGACAGGCTCTAAAGGAATTAACATTTGATGCCAATACCTTTGTAGTGGTTGTAACCAATTCACACGCCTATGACGAATTGGTGCTCAAACATTGCGCACCCTTAAAGTCGGCCTATTTGGGTGCCATTGGCAGCGATACAAAAACAAAAAAAATTCTCGGAGATCTCAAAAAAGAAGGTATATCGCCGCAGGTAATCGAAGGCATTCACATGCCGATTGGGTTAAACATCGGTGCGCAAACGCCGGAAGAGATAGGCATTAGCATAATGGCCGAGCTAATCGCCGTTAAATACGACGCCAATGTACAAGCGGCAAGTATGAAAGCATTACGTTCTCTTTAAAAATCATTCAAACTACGGTTTTGCAAAAGCGCAATCAAAAAAAGCCGCCCAATTTGCGAGGCGGCTTTTTGTTTGTTGATGAAACGGTTTTATTTGAGCAAAAGCATGCGGCGCACAATTGTTTTTTGAGACGTTTGAATTTTGTAGAAATACATTCCGGAAGCGAAACCGTTGGCATTCCATTCCAAACGATGAATTCCGGCGCCCATCGTACCGTCGGCCAACGTGCTTACTTTTTGTCCGGCCAAATTGTACACGGTTACCGTAACATGCTCTGTTTTGGGTAATCCGAATTCCAAAGTGGTACTGGGATTAAAAGGATTCGGGTAATTTTGTTTTACGTAAAAGGTTTTGGGGATCGCTTCTTTATTTTCGATTCCCGTTGCCACGTACTGAAATTCAACGCTATACTCGGAGCTGTCATTGCTTACGTCAACTTCTATTTGCTGCGGATCGGCTACGTACTCCGGCCCGAAATCGGGTGGGTTTATTATCCATTTTCCGTCGCACACGCGAAAATGGAAGGCGGTATCGGGCGCCATCATGGTTTCGGTTTGGTAGACATAAGGGAAATTACCGATAGTCGAAATATTCAGATAACAGGAATCTTGTGAATTAACGGGAGCATTTATTAATTTTACCGACAGATTCGCATGCCGGTAGTTTAAAGTAAAATCAAGATTATCAATCGTATCCCCCTTGGCTATTACAAACTTATATTCCACGGGATTGGCCAAATAGTCGCCCTGCCAGCAAGTGGCGCGAACGGAAAAGGTATCGTTGGGGACGCTAAAGGCAAAGTCGAGGGAATCGGGATTAATGTATCCTTGAATATACGTGCTCCAGTCTTCGGTGTACGCTTCGATAATGCAATTTTGCAAATCGCTGGTCGGATCGCCCGGGGCAAAACGAATATGCCCTTTGAATAAATTCGCAGCATGTCCAACGAAAAATTTTACCGTATCGCCGGGCATGGCCTGTTGCCAGCTTCCGGGATTAAGGTAATAGCCCGGAGGTAAAATCAAATTGCCGTCCTCGGTATTAGAAAGGCCGACGTTGTAAATATCGCCGCTGCGTACATGTAATTTGGTGACCGGATTTCCGTTTAGCATAGCATACGTTTGGCCGTATTTACTGTTGGCTTGCGCTTCGAAACTTCCGCTTAAAGGTTGGTTATCTTGAAGCGCAATTACGTAAATAACCGTATCCGTGGCATATACGCGAATATTTTTTTCGATACTATCACCAAGGCTTAGTTGGAAATTATAATTTTCATTTTCCCAGGTGTTGGGAATAAGATATTCGGGGATAAGTTGATCCGACCAAAAATCCATATGAAACGGAACATTTAACGTATCGCCCGGCGCAAAGGGAGCACCTACTTTGTATTGGCCGTCGAGGGGATTAAAATCGACACTTTGTTGCGTGTTCAGGTTTTCGAGGCTGCCCCAGCCGGAGACGGGGACCAAATTGCCGTTTTCATCGAGAATGGACCCGTAAACCCAGGCACGGGGATTGTTTAAAGTAAAATTAAAAGGTCCGTTGGAACCGTTTTGAATAAGGACATCATGATAGGAATCTTGTTCGGGTACATATTCGGAGATCTGATTTTCAAAACTGAAGCTGATTCTGTAATTCATTCCGGCAGCGGAATCGGGCAGATTAATCGTGAAGTCGCCGTTTTCATCGGTCAAGCCACTCCAACCGGGCCCATCGTCGGAATCTTCTCGGTTGGCTTCAAGCATGAGATTGGCCAAACGGGCATCCGGAGGTTGAATGTCTTCGATTGTTACATGGCCGGTAATCCAAACATTAACCTGAGCGGGCGGGTTAATGTGCAAAACACCTTGGACCTGCGAATGATCATTCAAATCTTCCACGCGGAAAATATAATCGGCCGGTGCAAATCCGAACGGGCCCAATTGCGTGTAAATAATTCCGTCCTGAACCGAGCCGGAATCGGGTGGCGGCCCGTCGTTACTTGTTTGTCCGTCGGTTTGATCGAATTCGATGAGCAGAACATCGGTGCTATCTAACGTTTGGTTTTGGTTGGTATCCAAATAAAGTTGGATATGGGCGCTGCCTCCGGGCACGGAAACATCGTATTCCCATGCATAAAAATCGCCCTGTGCCATGGTATCTGTGGCCACACCGTTAACCCAGTTTTTGAAATAGGTGGTGGCCAGTGCAAATTGGACACCGAGCGTAATAAATAAAATTATTGTAACTAAACGTTTCATAAGGCCTCCATTGTTTTGTTTTGTCTTGAAATTTACTTATGATATGATCCGATTTTCATATTTTACCATATTCGGAATGCGTCAGGCAATAATGAGAAAAATAACCTAAACAGGTCGGTTTTACGTTAGCGAATAAAAAAGGGGCTTGCAGTCGAGGAATTTCGGGAATGGGGCGTTAGCCGAAGAAGCGGATTTCGGGCGCAGACAAAATTGACACGCATCGGAATAAAAGGTATATTCTGCTGTTAGGTTAACTTAACAAATGTTCTGGGGAGAAAATGTCCAAATTAACATGGAAGAAATTTGACGAAGTCGAGCTGACGCACAGCAGCGTGCATCATTTAATGGCCATGCATGAATTGCTTAAACAAAACGGGTATGTGCGGGGCGTTGATATTGCAAAATATTTAAAGATAAGCAGAAGCAGTGTGTCCATCACCATACACAAGCTGATTAAAAAAGGCTATATTAAAGAGGATGAGAATAAGTTTTATCATTTTACCGAAAAAGGTAAGGAACTGATTAACAATGTACTGAGTAAACGATACATTATTCAATTGTTTTTTGAAAAAGTGTTGAGTTTGAGTTCGGAAAAAGCGGAGGCCGAAGCTTGTAAAATCGAACATTTGTTGGAAGAATCGACAGGGCAGCGTTTAATGAGTTTTTTAGGATTTTTTCTTTCGAATGCGGACGTGGCGCGAAAATACAGAGATGCATTTCGGGAATTTTCGTTTGAATGCGGTCAGGTGGAATCGTGCGAAATTTGTGAGCTTGATTGTTATTTTGCCGGTAATTCGGATATGCATTAGGTTGGTGCAAATGAGTTAAGGAGAATAAATGTATTCCGAAAGTGATTTTTTATTTTTATTCGCTACCTTGAGTGAAGAAGAGGAAATGGTTATGGATACGGTTCACGGTTTTGTCCGTGAACAATTTTTACCGGTGATTCGTGAATATCACGCCAAAGGAGAGTTCCCGCTTCAATTCGTAAAGGCAATGGGCGAGTTGGGTCTTTTCGGTATTACTATTCCCGAGGAATATGGCGGGGCGGGAATGAGTTATTTTATTTACGGTTTGGCCATGCAAGAATTGGAACGCGGAGATAGCGGGTTGCGTTCAATGGCCTCGGTACAGAACAGTTTGGTCATGTTTCCGATTTTTCGTTACGGGAGCGAAGAACAAAAAAAGAAATGGCTGCCATTGTTGGCCTCTGGTGAGAAGATAGGTTGTTACGGTTTGACTGAACCGGATCACGGATCGGATCCCGGAGGCATGGAGACCAAGGCGGAAAAAATAGACGGAGGCTGGCGTTTAAACGGCAGCAAGATGTGGATTACCAACGGTACCATTGCCGATGTGGCGGTGGTGTGGGCCAGAACCGACGAAGGTATTCGCGGATTTTTATTGGAGAAAGGGACGCCAGGTTTTACGGCGAATAAAGTGCGGGGTAAGTTTTCGTTGCGTGCTTCGGATACGGCGGAACTGGTTTTTGAAGATTGTGAAATTCCCGAAGAAAATCGTTTGCCTTTGGCTGAGGGATTGCGCGCTCCGCTCAGTTGTTTGAACGAGGCGCGTTACGGCATTGCCTGGGGCGCTATGGGTGCGGCAATGGCCTGTTACGAAGAAGTTTTGGATTATGCGAAAAACCGTGCTCAATTCGGTAAACCAATTGCGGGGTTTCAGTTAGTTCAACACAAATTGGTGGAAATGCTAAGTGAAATTACCAAAGGCATGTTACTCAATTTTCGGGTTGGCCGTTTGAAGGATGAGGGGAAGGCAAAGTTTTACCACATTTCGATGGCCAAACGCAACAATGTGTATCAGGCTTTGCAAATTGCCCGTTCGGCTCGTTCTATTTTGGCAGCCAACGGTATTACCGACGAATATCAGACTATTCGGCACATGCTGAATTTGGAATCGGTATTTACGTACGAAGGAACGCATGACATTCACACTCTGATAGTGGGTGAAGCAATAACAGGGATAGGTGCTTTTCGATGAAAACAATTTCTATTTTGTTGGTAGAAGACGATCGGGTTGCTTTTCAGACAATTTCGGAAACGCTTGAATTTTACGGTTACGAATGTTACGGAGCCGGTAACTTGCAGGAAGCGCGGGAAAAGATCAAAAAAATTCCGTTTGATCTGATTTTGGCGGATTATATGCTACCGGATGGGACCAGCATCGAATTGTTGGAAGAGGTGCGTCGCTTTCGTTTTGACATACCGTTTGTGGTTGTAACGGCCATGGAGGATATGGAAATTATTCATCAAGCCTTGGAAAATGGGGCTACGGATTTTTTAAACAAGCCGTTTAATTTGAAGAACTTACCGGCGATTATCGAGCGTAATTTGGAGCGCAAGCGTCTTGAGAATAAGAAGAATTCTCCGCAAAAAGCTACTGTTTTGTTAAAAACCATCAAGGCTTTAATTGCTGCTTTAGAAGCAAAGGATCCATACACTTCGGGGCATTCTTTGCGGGTGGCTCGGCATGCACGCTTGATGGCCATTGCCTTGGATTTGAACGATGAAGAGCAGTTTGTCTTGGAGTTGGCGGCTATTTTGCATGATATCGGTAAAATAGGTATGCCGGACAATATATTGAAAAAGGCTTCGCATTTGCACGAGTTGGAATATCGCATTGCTAAAGAACATCCGGTGATTGGCAGTAATATTGTAGGTAAAATAGATGAGCTAAAAGAGGTGGCGGCAATTATTCGCCATCACCATGAACGATTTGACGGGAGCGGCTATCCCGACGGTTTGGTGGGAGAAGTAATACCGAAACTGGCGCGTATTTTGGCCATTGTGGATGCTTACGAGTCGATTGTTTCGGAACGGGTTTACAGCAAATCGAAGTCACCCGAAGAAGCGCTTGAAGAAATTGCTCGTTCGGCCGGTACGCAGTTTGATCCTGAGCTGGTTGATGTATTTGTTGCGGTTATGCATTCGGAATTGGCGACCAAAAAACCGCGTTTACGTATTGAAGACTATACGGATATTTCGGGTTAACTTTTTTTTAAAGATAAAAATTAATAAAAGTAAAAGGCCGGAATGGATATTCTGGCCTTTTTAGTTGATTGTGATTTTAACGGTTAAAAACAAGCAGTAGGGTGTATTTGTTTATAATATCAGGGAAAATATTTACCGATTTTTAAACCGTCTGGTGTTTGGTAAATTAAGCGATCGGGATGCGCGCCTTTATTCATACGAAAAACAATGACCCAATCTCGATCTTTTTTAGGCGGAATATTTTGCACGTCGGTAAGGCCTTTAGAATACTGAGCGGTGGCTTTCAGGTCGATGGCGTATTGATTTTCATCGCGATCGTACAAACGGAATTGTTTCGGATCGATGGGATAGGGGTCGATGGTATTATTGAATATGGTAATGGAAAGGGCCAAATTGCCATTGTGGTATTTTTGATTTCCGATGGCTAAAGCCAAGGGGAGATCCTGACTGATATCCAGAATGGCCATGGTTTTTTTTCGTACTTTCCCGAGTAGTTTTTGTGCTTGCTTGTTGTTTTCGTCCATACGTACGGCTTGCAACAGATAGGCTTCGGCACTTAAGAACAGGTTTGTATTACGGGGATCTTTGAGTGCTCTATGGTAATAATCTTTTCCTTTGTTAAAATATTTTCGGAAATTGGCCGTACGAATTTCGGCTAGTTTGGCATCGGCTCGGGTGTTGTTGTAATCGTAATCGAGTGCTTTTTCCAGATAATCCAGTGTGAGGTTGAAAAATTTTTCTTTTTGAATATCGTTTTGTGGTTTTGCATTGTAGTAGGCCAAGGCAAGGTCGTAAAGAAGTTTGCTGTATTCTTTTTTGAAATGCTGTGAGAGTGAATCCTTTGGGATGAATTCTTTGCTTTTTTCATAGTTCAATTGAAAGGCGTCTACGTTGTGACGGAGTTTGTAAAGATACCGGCCGCGTTGCATGTAGGTTAGGGCAATTTTTTCATCCAGCCTTGCATTGTTGGGTTTGTTCTTCTTAACTTTGAGATAGAAGGTTAATGCCTGATTGTATTTTCCTCGGGCGTAAGCATTGTCGCCTTCGGCTTCGGGATTTTTTCCGCATTGAACAAGCAGGCTTATGACGATTAAAAAAATAAAAGAATAGGTAATGCGTTTCATGGAGCCCTCCGTGTTATTGAAACCTTTTACACAGGTACAAAAATAAGAAAAAAATGCTAAAATACAAAGGACAGACATGAAATTAACTGTATTGGGTTCTGGAACATTGAAATCGCCGGCGGATCGCAATCCGCCGGGGTACCTTTTGCAGGCGGGAGATTCTTTGATATTGCTCGATGTCGGTCCGGGTATTATTCATCAATTGCGGACATTATCTTCGGATATTCTGGCCGTAAATTTAATTTTGATTACTCATTTTCATCCGGATCATTGCTCTGATTTGATAGCGTTGCTTTTGGCGCGTTTTTTGGCAAGGCATGATAGCAATCATGCCTTGCACTTAGTTGGTCCGCTCGGGTTTAGGGAGTGGTTCCATGGTCAGGCACAATGGCAAGGCAAGTGGTTACACGGAGCGATGCCCCAAGTAACGGAATGGCAGGGTCGGGAATTGTACGTTGATGGTTGGCGCGTTTTGGCAGAGCGCACTTTGCATACAGAGAACAGTCTCGCTTATCGTATTGAACGCGAAGGTAAACGTGTGTTTTTTAGCGGAGATACTGATTATCAGCAATCGCTCATTCCGTTGGCCATGGAAAGTGATTTGGCATTGGTGGAGTGTTCCTTACCGGAACATTTGAAGCAAGTAGGGCATTTGACTCCCAAAGAAACCGGCATTTTTGCCCGGCAGGCAAAGGTAAAACATTTGCTGGTCACTCATATTTATCCCGAAAATGATACGCCGGATTTAAAGAAACGAGTTGCGGATTTCTTTGATGGTAGAATTACCATAGCAGAAGATTTGATGGAAATAGAGCTTTGAATGTTTTCTGCTCGATTTTTGATCGTGACTTTGAAAATTTCAAACGTCTTTATGCAGATGGGGCGATATCGATCGGAGCGATAATCACACGCGGTGCATCTTTACAAGAAGGAATTCAAAAATTAATCACCGAATTTGCACGGCGTAATCGACTAAACAATTTTACGGCTTTAACGGAATATTATCAGCCGACATCAAGACAAATGAGATTAATTGAAAGAGTAGCAGAATCAAAAGGGTCTTTCGAAGAGGGTTGGTCTCATGTTTTTGTTTCCGATAAATTTGGAAAAGCAACAACACATTGGGCAAAATTGGAAGATCGGATTAAAAGAGGAGTCGGGAATCCTTGTCCGTTATTATTGATTGGTATTCCAATAAATGTCATAACAATTTAAAGGCTTTTTAATAAGGAGCATAAATGCATCCAGCAGACGATCTTTTAAAAGCGGTGAGAAACAGAAAATTTGCAACTGTCCTTGCCGATCCTCCATGGCAATTTAAAAATCGTACGGGCAAAGTTGCCCCAGAGCATAAAAGATTAAGCCGTTATCCCACCCTTAGTCTTGACGAAATAAAAGCATTACCGGTAAAAAAATTGTGGAGCAAACAGCACATTTGTATTTATGGGTACCCAACGCTCTTTTGGCGGAAGGATTACAAGTAATGGAGCAATGGGGATTCACATATAAAACAAATATTATCTGGTTTAAGGTAAGAAAAGACGAAGGGCCTAATCGTCGCGGAGTGGGGTTTTATTTCAGAAATGTTACAGAAATGATTCTATTCGGAGTAAAAGGGGAAAACGTTCGGACCTTAAAACCCGGCAGAACACAGGAAAATATAATCATATCACGAAAACGGGAGCACAGCAGAAAACCCGATGAACAATATCAAATCATAGAATCTTGTAGCTGGGGACCATACATCGAACTATTTGCGAGAGGGCCACGGAATGGTTGGTTCGTGTGGGGGAATCAGGCACAAGAATATCAACCGAATTGGAATACATATCCAAATCATTCAAAATCCAAAATTTTGTCATTACAACGCGAGCTTGAATTCTGAGATAAATTTTTTTCGTTACGAATTAGGATTCGTAATAATACAGATGATCTGATTATCTGCGTTAGGTCGTTTTAGGTTTATCCTAAGGTAAACTAACGATAAATTTTCCAATTTGTCCTTTCACAAAATAGGTAATAATGCTATTAACAGAGTATTTTTTGTTTTGCCAAAAATAAGTTAAAGTTACGGAAATTTTCATGCTTTCCTTTCTGCGGCGCAATCCGGCCCTGTGGACAGGACTGGCTTTCGCATTTGGTATTGCTTTAAGTTTTGAATTTATTGCTCAAATCAACATCCGAATATGGGCAGTCGTTTTGGCTGTTTTGTTTTTTTTGTTGATTATTTTTGCTAAAAAATTCGTCGGTATTTTTCTGCTTTTAACCCTATTCCTTTTCTTTGCGTTAGGCGTAATTTATGGCTATCAACATTTTGCCTTTCTGCCTAAAAATCACCTTTTAAATTTTGATCCGAACAAAATCAAAGTGGTACGTGGTTGGATTTCCGATGCTTTATTGCGTAAAAACGGTAGGCATCGCTATCTGCTGCAATGCCGACAGGCATTTATCGATTCCTCTTGGCAACCGGTAAGCGGCAAGGTTTTGCTTTTTGTGCAAAAAGGGTCTTCTGAAATGCATTACGGACAGCGGGTGCAAATAAACGGAAAATTGGAGCGCCCGCCCTTACCTGCAAATCCGGGCCAATTCAACTACCGTCGTTATCTGAATTTACGCGGAATTTTTTTTCAAATTTACGCCTCCAAAGATTCTTTGCGTGTTTTACCGGGCATACGGGGGAGCCCGATCGAACGATCGATTTTGGAACCGCTTCGGTGGCATATTCGAAATAGTTTCGATGGCTATTTGCCTTCTTTTGCGGCAGCAATTGTAAAGGCACTTATTTTAGGCGATCGGCAAGATCTGAATCGAAAAATCGTAAACCAATTTCAACAAACAGGTGTGGTACATGTATTGGCCATTTCTGGATTGCATGTGGGTTTTGTGCTGCTTATTTTTCTGTTGTTTTTTGGATTTTTTCCACTTTCTTATAAAATACGTTACTTGCTTACGTTTATTGCTTTGGGATTTTTTGTTGCGCTTGTAAATTTTAAGGCACCGGTGGTTCGCGCTTCGCTAATGGCCGTGTTTTATTTCGGCGTTTCCCTGAGTCAGCGTAAAGCCTCTCCGTTGAATATTTTGGCCGCTGCCGGTTTTTTGATTTTATTGTTTGCTCCTTCTCAGGTATTACAACCCGGTTTTCAGTTTTCGTTTGCTGCGGTAGGGGGCATTGTATACGGCTACCCCCATTTGAAACGCATTTTTCCGATTCATGGGGATAAACATTTTTTGTCGCAAGTGATTAATCGATGGGTTTGGCAACCGGTATTCGTTTCGTTGAGTGCCATTCTGGCGACCATGCCTTTAACCTGGTACTATTTTGGCACACTTCAAATCGGTGGGGTATTGATTAATTTATTAGTTATTCCTCTTATTGGCCTACTGGTGGTTTTAAGTTTGCTTTTTGTGATGTTTTCCTTCGTCGCTTTTCCGCTACTCGGCGGGTTAGCCCAATTAATAACGTGGATCGTCCAAGGCATTCTAACATTAGTCGGTTTCTTTTCACGGTTTCACTGGGTACAATTAACCATAGCTCACCCATCGTTGTGGATTATTTTTTCGAGCGTTTTATTGCTTGTTTTCCTTTTTCGAATATACAAACAGCGCAACTGGATGTATGTCGGCTTTTTGTTTGTTGTTGTGTTGGTAATTTGGCAGCATACACGTTTAAGCCATTTACGGATTATTTTTATGGACGTGGGGCAAGGCGATGCTTGCTTGGTACAACTGCCATGCGCAAACGTCCTGATTGATGCCGGCGATCGCAGCCGTTGGCGTGATTACGGAATACGAAGCGTATTGCCTGTGTGTCGTTATTATGGTGTAAAGCATTTGCGCTATGCTATTGCCACACATTCCCATTCCGATCATTATGGCGGGTTTATTTCCGTATTACAAAATCTTGACGTGGATACGCTGGTTCTTAGTCCTTATCCGGATTCTTCGAGTGCATATTTAGGCTTAAAACGATTGGCAAAACGTTTGCACATTCCCATCCGTTTTGTGCAACGCGGAAAAACATTAAATGTGGGCGAAGAGGCCAGAGCCTATGTTCTTTCTCCGATAAGTCAATTTGAAAAATTACGTGTACACAATGGTAAAGAAATTAACAATAGCTCTCTGGTGATTCGTTTGCAATACGGGCAAAGTAGCTTTTTGCTTACCGGAGACGCACAAAGGGAAGCAGAAGCTGTGATGATTCGATACGGAAATTTTTTGCAAAGTAATTTAATTAAAGTTGGGCACCATGGAAGCTCAACTTCAAGTACGGATGAATTTTTACGTTTTGTCCAGCCTAAATTTGCGATTGTTTCCGTCGGGAAAAGAAATAAATTTCATCATCCGTCCATTCAAACAATCAACAGATTTAAAGCCAGCGGAATTTCGGTTTTACGTACGGATAAATTAGGTGCTATTGTATTTGAAAGCGATGGCTCCAAAATACGCTTAATAAATTGGCGAAAATAAAAGGCAAAAAACGACAAGATATTAAGAGACGATCCATTTAACACGGCCTTCCGCTTTGTTTAAGATTTCATTATTTGAATTAAACCTTCAATGCATTTAAATTCACTTTAAAGAAAAAATAACAAAGGTTCGTAGTGGGTGAAGAACATATCGAACAATCGTTGGTAACATTTGACGTCCGATTTCGCCAGTCGGGTATTGATATTTTGGCGGGTGTTGACGAAGCAGGGCGCGGTCCTTTAGCCGGGCCGGTGGTTGCCGCTGCTGTTATTTTGCCGAAGGGGATTGAAATCCCGCATTTGAACGACTCAAAAAAAATTACGGCCGGTGTGCGCGAAAAATTATTCGATGAAATTCGGGAAAAGGCGATTACGTTCGGCATCGGAAGTGCCTCGGTAGAAGAAATCGGAAAATTGAATATTTTGCAGGCTACTTTTTTGGCTATGCGTCGTGCTGTAGAACAATTGTTGCCGCAACCGGATTACCTTTTGGTGGACGGACGTGATTTTCCTTTGTTTGTACGTACGGATACGGGTGTGCCTATTGCGGGTCGGGCAATTGTCAAGGGAGACGGACGTTCTCAGGTGATTGCCGCGGCGTCCGTTTTGGCTAAGGTTCGTCGTGATCGTTTGATGAGTGAATATGCACGTATGTATCCCCAATACGGATTTGAGCGTCATAAGGGATACGGTACAAAGGAGCACCGGCAAAAAATATTGCGTTTTGGCGCGTGTCCCATTCACCGGAAAAAATTTATTCGGAAACTAATGCAAAGCGAAGCGAATTTGTTCGGGCGATAGTAATTATGAATAAAAAGCACATAATTTTAACCGGTTTTATGGGAGCGGGAAAATCGCGAGTGGGACGCTACTTGGCACAGCGTCTCAACTTTCCATTTGTGGATACCGATAAAGAAATCGAAGAAAAAACCGGCAAAAAGATCAAAACCATATTTGAAACGGAAGGTGAAGCTGCGTTTCGAATGTTGGAAAAAGAAACGATTGAAATCGTTTGCAACGATCCTTTGCCGCATGTTATTTCGCTGGGAGGAGGGGCGCTGGGCAACAACCGTACGTTTCGGCTTGTACACCGGAACGGCATTGTAATTTACCTGAAAAGCGCACCGCAGAGTATTTTGCAACGAGTGCGGTATACGGACAAACGGCCTTTGCTGGATGTAGGGCAACAAGAAGACAGAGAGACTGCCTTGCTGCAACGTATTCGCGAATTACTGGCCAAACGCGAACCTGTGTACAATAAGGCCGATATTGTTGTTGATCGAGACAACATGGAAGCCGAAGATGTGGCCCGTGAAATTTTAAAACGATTAAACCAATTTTGGAAACAAAATTATGCAACAGATTAATGTGGATTTAGCCTTTAACCCCTATCCTGTTTTTGTGGGAAGCTCCATTCTGGACCGGTTTAACGAGGTTCTTCGCAGCTATTACCATGGCGATCAGATTGCCGTGATAACCAACGAAAAAATTTATTCCCTGCACGGGCAAAAACTGATGAATCAGTTGCCCGATGATATCCGGATCGAAACAATATTTGTACCCGACGGCGAACGTGCAAAATCGTTCGAACATTTGCAGCAAATTTACACCCGACTTCTGGAAAATCGTTTTGAACGCGGGTCTCTTATTGTTGCCTTTGGCGGCGGCGTTGTTGGCGATTTGGCCGGCTTTGTCGCGGCAACCTATTTACGCGGTGTGGATTTGGTACACGTCCCCACCACTCTTTTGGCCCAAGTAGATAGCAGCATCGGCGGCAAAACCGGCATCAATCATCCTCTAGGTAAAAACCTAATCGGAGCATTCAAACAGCCGTTGTTTGTGTTAAGCGATACACAATTTCTACAAACATTGCCCGATGCGGAAATACGTTGCGGAATGGGCGAAGTAATAAAGTACGGATTCGTTTTAAACAAAAGTCTGTTTGCCTATTTGGAGAAAAATTTGCAGAAAGCGCTGCAAAAAAACGATTCCGTTTTACGTTATTTGGTTGAAGTATCGGCAAAAGAAAAGGCCCGAGTGGTGGCAAAAGATGAAAAAGAAAGCGGGTTACGCATGGTACTCAATTTTGGCCATACCTTTGGCCACGCTTTAGAAGCCGAATACCATTTTAACATACTCAAGCATGGCGAAGCGGTAATTCTGGGCATGAAATGTGCCCTTCATTATGCCCGTTTAATCGATTTGATAAATGAGAATACTTACCAACGCGGGCTGAATTTATTGAACCGCGTACCCGTACCGTTTGATGGTTCTGCCTTAAATATCGAAACGCTTGTCAACCGCATGACATTAGACAAAAAAGTAAGGCAGGGTAAGGTACGCCTGGTTTTAATCAAAGATATCGGTCAATACATATTTCACAGGGCAGATAACACCCTACTCCTAAAACAGGCCTTCGAAATTTTAAGGAGATGATTTAACCGTTAAAGGAAAAAGGATAAAAAACGTTGTCGCTTTCATGCAAACAACGGCAAAAATTTTTAAGTTAACGGAAGTGTCGTACCCAAAAAACGAGTGAAAAACGTGCGCGTATTTTTTTTAGGAACCGGAACCTCCGGCGGAGTGCCCGTAATCAATTGCAATTGTCCGGTCTGCCACTCTGCAAATCCCAAAAACAAACGATTACGATCTTCGGTAATGATCGAAAGCAACGGAAAATATTTGCTAATCGACACCACGCCGGACATGCGCCAGCAGTTTTTGCGGCATCCTTTTCCGCGGATCGACGCCGTGCTGTACACCCACGCCCATGCCGATCATGTTTTCGGGCTGGATGAAATCCGCCGCTTTAATTATCTGATGAAAAAACGCATTCCGGCATACGGAAATGCCCCGACCATAGAACGATTGACCAAGGTTTTTGACTATGCCTTCAAAGCGCCCGAAATCGAATTCCAAAAAGGCATTCCCAATCTTTCGGCCCATGTAATCGAAGAACCCGTCGAAATAGAAGGTATTCGTATCATTCCCATTCCGTTAATACACGGCGAGCAAACCGTTTTGGGCTACCGGATCGGAAATTTTGCCTATTGTACGGATGTCAATCGGATTCCGGAAAAAAGCTACGCCTTGCTTGAAAATTTGCAAGTGCTTGTTCTGGACGCCCTGCGTGAAAAGCGTCATCCGTCGCATTTTAGTTTGGGCGAAGCCATTACCGAAGCCAGAAAAATAGGGGCAAATAAAACCTATTTTACGCATATCAGCCATATTCTCGATCACGAGCGTCACGGACAAATGCTCCCCAAACAAATGGAATTTGCCTATGACGGGCTGGAAATAACCGTTTAAAATCGGGTAGAAAACAATGCACTAAAAAATTGCCCATTCACCAAACAAGGAACTTTTTATGAAAATACTCATCATTAACGGACCCAATTTAAATTTGCTGGGTAAACGCAAGCCCGATGTTTACGGACACCGATCCCTAAACGAGCTGAATACCTTTGTCAAAGAATATTTTAAAAAGGTAACCTTGGAATTTTACCAAAGCAATCACGAAGGTGATATTATCGATCGCATACATCAGGCCATGGCCCGCTTTGACGGCATTGTTATTAATCCGGGCGCATTAACCCATTACTCCTACGCACTGCGCGATGCCATCGAAGCTTGTACGATTCCCGTAGTCGAAGTTCATTTAAGCAATATCGCGGCCAGGGAATCGTTCCGGCGGGTTTCGGTGATTTCCGAAGTGTGTCAGGGGACAATCAGCGGATTCGGTGCGTACGGCTACGTAATTGCCGTGCAGGCTTTGGCTCACAAACTCAAACGCAAACAACATGATTAATCAAATTAAAAATTTGGCGCGGCATTCTTCCATTTATACCGTCAGTACGTTTATGCAACGTGCGCTCGGTTTTATTATGTTGCCCATTTATACGGATCCCTCTTATTTGGCCTCCAAAAGTCAATACGGCGATTTGGCTTTGGTTTACACCTTTACCGCCTTTATGAATTTTGTGTATCTTTACGGAATGGATTCGGCCATTCTGCGATATTTTTTTCTCGGAAAATTCAAGCGTAAAGATGTTTATTCCACCGGATTTCGAGGCGTAGTTCTTAATGCGGTATTTCTTTCGTTGTTGCTATATGTTTGGGCCCCGCAATTGGGGCAAATCGTCTTTGGAGGGGCCCATTACGCCTTATTGATTCGTCTCAGTGCCGGGATATTATTTTTCGATTCCATTGGCAATTTACCCTATTTGGTTTTGCGCGCCGAAGAACGATCCGTTTTGTATTCCGCCTTTCGCATCGGTCGTTTTATGCTGGAGCTGGTGTTAAATATTCTTTTTGTGGTTGTTCTGCATAAAGGCGTTAGCGGAATTTTATTCGCCAACCTTATTGCTTCGATTATTAATTTAATTGCCTTGTTACCGTTTCAGGCACGTTATTTAAAAGGGGAATGGCGCAGCGATGTGTTTAAAACCCTGCTTTTGTTCGGACTACCTATTTTGCCCAACGGTATTGCCTATTTAACGGTCGAAGTTAGCGATAAGTATTTAATGCGCATTTTGTTAAACAAGGATTTACTCGGTTTGTATTCGGCCAATTACAAGTTCGGTTCTATTTTGTTACTTGTAGTTATTGCCTTCCGTAATGCCTGGCAGCCATTCTTTTTAAAAATTGCCAAACAGCCCGAAGCTAAAAAAATTTACGCCCGCGTGCTTACCTATTTTACCTTAATGGGAGCGATCGTAGTAATTGCGGGTAGCTTTGTCGTCGATTATGTGGTACGCATTCCTTTGCCCGGCGGAAAAACACTGATGGGCAACATGTACTGGGGCGGAACAAAAATCATTCCGATTATTCTGGCCTCTTATTTGTTTTACGGTATGTACGTTAATTTTACAGTCGGTATTTACATTCGTAAAAAAACAAAATACATGGCCATATTTACCGGTTTGGCCGCGTTGGTTAACGTTTCGAGCAATTTGTACCTGATGCCGCATTACGGCATTATGGGCGCGGCCTATGCCACCTTGTTAAGCTATTTGGTCATGGCGCTTAGCATTTTTATCGTTAATCAAAAAATTTATTATATTCCCTACGAGTACGGACGTGTGGTTTTTATTTTGTTGTATTTGGCGGCGGTGTTGGTCGTATATTATGCTTTCCAACCCGGTTTGCTTTTACGCTTGCTTATTATCGTCATTTCTCCGGCAGTGTTCATTGTGCTGCGTTTTTTTCGTCCCGAAGAATGGGCCGCCCTGAACAAATTGCTCCGGCGGGCGTAAACACAAACGGCAGGTTAAGCGGCTCCGTTCGGAATAAACGGATTAAAAAGATGAAACTATTGTTATTAATTGTAAAAATTGCACTGATTCCCTTTTCCCTGCTTTACGCATTGGTTACGGAAGTTCGCAACTTTTTATTCGATTGGCATTTGCTGCCTGTTTTTAGGAGCAAAATTCCGGTGGTTTCGGTAGGCAACATCCGCGTGGGCGGCACCGGAAAAACCCCTTTTACCATTTGGCTGGCGCAGCGCCTGAGCGAACATTCGGTGCGCGTAGCCATAGTAAGCCGTGGCTATCGGCGTAAAAGCAAAGGCCTTAAATTGGTTGCCGAAGCGGGAAAAATCGTTAGCGATGTACAGGATGCCGGTGACGAACCATTGCTTATGGCCCACAAAGTACCGCAGGCATTGATTATCGTATCCGAAAAACGCAAAAAAGCGTTACATCACATCGAACTGACTGAAGCAGCGGATGTGGTGATACTTGACGACGCGTTTCAGCATCGTTGGGTGGCGCGCAATGCGGATATTGTACTTTTACATTCCGCTGGCTTTTGGGATAATTGGCCATTGCCGACCGGGCGCCTGCGCGAAACGATTTGGCAATTAAAACGGGCAACTTACTTGCTTCGGCGTCCCGATAAGGCAGGCGGAAAACCAATAACCTTTGTGCCGCAACACCGTCAATTCGAAATCGAATTTGTGCCCGGAAAGATAGTAAACGAATATTTCGAACCCTTGGGCTCCCTTGAAGAATGGCGCGGAAAACCGGCGATTGCTTTTGCCGGAATAGCTCGTCCGCAAGCTTTTTTTTCCATGCTTAAGCGAAAGGGAATAAAGTTGTTGGCAAGCGAACGCTTTACGGATCATTATCGTTACAAAGAAAGCGATTTGCAGCGGCTGTTACACCTTTGTCGCGCTACCGAAGCCCGTTGGTTATTTTGCACGGAAAAAGATTTGGTAAAAATACGGGAATTTTTACCCGTATTGGAAGCCGAAATTAAAATAGCAGGCGTGCATTTGGTAGCGTTATCGCTTGAAGTCCGTTTACAAGACGAACAAAATTTTTTGAATGACCTTGTAAAAAGGTTGACAATCTAAAAAAATGTCCTTAAATTATTGTTTCGATTTGATCGCGGGGTGGAGCAGTCAGGTAGCTCGTTGGGCTCATAACCCAAAGGTCGCAGGTTCAAATCCTGCCCCCGCTACTAAATAAGGTGATCCATACCGATCACCTATTTTTTGATGGCGGCGTAGCTCAGTTGGCAGAGCAGAGGAATCATAATCCTCGTGTCCGGGGTTCAAGTCCCTGCGCCGCTACTTTTTTTATCGGAAAAAGTCCGAGACATTATTTTGATCAAACGTTTAGTATCGTTCTGCAAAACTCATCAGCTTCTTTTCCCAAAAGATATTGTTTTTGTTGCCATTTCCGGAGGTATCGATTCGGTAGCTTTGCTCGATGCGTTTCTGGCACTTGATGATAACCTACCGCTAACCGTTAAAGCCATCCACGTGAATCACGGTGTGCGGGGTTCGGAATCCGAACGCGACGAACATTTTGTGCGTTCGTTTTGCGCACGTCGGGGCGTGGAACTAACCGTGGTTCATTTACAGGGATTTAATACCGCAAGCAATGAGGCGGCCTTGCGCGAAGCGCGCTATCGGGCCTTTGACGAATTGCTCGGGCAGCATCCCGGGGCAAAGCTGGCCACGGCACACACCTTAAACGATAATATCGAAACCTTGCTCATGCGCTTGGCCAAAGGATCGTCTTTAAAAGGATTGCGCGGCATTCCCGTTAAACGGGGCCCTTACATCCGGCCGTTTTTGTTTTTGAGGCGAGCCGAGATCGAAGAATACGTACGCCACCGGCAATTGACATTTGTTCGTGATTCGAGCAATGCCTCATTCAAATATTTGCGTAATCGAATTCGTCACCAATTATTGCCGGTTTTCGAAGATATTTTCGGCAGCCAATTTTATGAAGGAATAGCCAGGAGTTTGGAAGAGATCAATGATTTTTACGCATTGTTCGAGCGGGAATTTTTTCGCAAAACCGAAGCAACGATTGAGCGTAAGGGAGATCGTATCGAAATCGACCTTAAAAAATACACGGCTCTCGACAAACGGTACCGCTTTCGGTTAATCGATTATTGTATTTCTGCTTTTTATCCCTTAAATTATTCATTTTCAAAAACGTACTTGCAACGCATCGATCGGTTTTTCGACAAAGCGCGTGTAGGTGCCGTTTTAAATGTGCATCGGGATATTCTGCTGGTAAAAGATCGACAAAAGGTTATCCTGGCCAAACAAAACCCGCAACAGACGGAAACTTTGTTTTTGTATCCGGAAACAAAAATTCGTTTCCATGCGTTCGAGATCGAAATAAAAAAAGTTTCGTTTGCTCAGGTGCACCTAACGAACAATAAAAATGTCGAATTTATTTGCGGTGATAATGTTCGCTTCCCGTTATTGGTGCGGTCGTGGCGGCCTGCAGATCGATTTTATCCGTTGGGATTGGGCAAAAGTCAGAAGGTCAAAGATTTTTTTGTCAGGCAAAAAATCGACATCCTGAGCAAAAAGCAAATTCCGTTGATTTGCAACGGTGATGAAATCGTCTGGATTGCCGGTTATCGTTTGGACGAACGCTACCGGGTTCATAAAAAGTGTCAACATATTTATAAAATTGAAATCAAAACGTAGGAAATGCGATTATGCAATACGATCAATCGGTTTTGGTACCTGGTAATTACAAGGTGCTGCTTTCGGAAGAAGCCATCCAAAAACGCTTACGGGAATTGGGTGAGCAAATCACAGCCGATTTCAAGGATAAGCGTCCTATTCTCATCGGTATTTTGAACGGAAGTTTTGTGTTTTTGGCCGATTTAATCCGCTATGTCAATACGGATTTGGAGGTGGACTTTATCCGAATTTCCAGTTACGGCGACGGGCGCGAGTCTTCGGGCCATATCAAAATTTTAAAACCGTTAAGCGCCGATATTAACGGCCGGGCGGTTTTAGTGGTGGAAGACATTGTGGATTCCGGACTGTCTGTACAGTTTTTACGGAAAATGCTGGAGGCTTTTAATCCTTCCGAATTGCGTTTTGTTACTTTGTTAAATAAACCGGAAAAGAAAAAAGTGCCGGTACAAATCGATTATGTGGGTTTTGAAATCGAAGATAAATTTGTGGTGGGTTACGGTCTGGATGACGGCCAGATAAAACGAAACTTACGTTCTATTTACTACATTGAACAGGAATGAAAGGAAGCGTTTTTCGTATGGAAAATAAAAACAATAAACATAATCCGAATGAAGATCCCAATAAAAAAGACCAGAACTCCAACGATGAATTTCAGTGGAAAAAGGCCTCTAAAACGGGCTTGATTTGGATTCTGATTCTTTTGGCTGCCATTGCTTTTAGTACCATGTGGCCCAGCAATCGCTCCGACGAAGTGGAAGTGGATTACAATACCTACCAAAAACTACTGAAGGACGGTGAAATTGTTCAGGGTGAGGTAACCCTTAAAGATTTGAAATTCCGCGGTAAACTAAAAGAAAAAATGACCATTCAGGTCGGCAAGAGCATGAAATCGGCTCAATATATTCGCACCATTTTACCGTATGTGGACAATACAACCACCAAAGAATGGGAACAGTACGGCGTTAATATCCGATTTGTGGAACCGCCCAGCGATTGGTCGATTATTTTAATTAACATTTTGCCTTGGGTTTTGATTTTGGGTGTGTGGATCTTTTTTGCCAAACGCATGCAAGGCGGGTCCGGAGGAAGCCGCGGTATTTTCAACTTCGGCAAAAGCAAAGCCAAAATGCTAACCAAAGATAAAATTAAAGTTACGTTTGACGATGTGGCCGGTTGCGACGAAGCCAAAATGGAACTGCAGGAGATCATCGAATTCCTAAAAGAGCCGCAAAAATTTACCCGGCTGGGCGGAAAAATTCCCAAAGGCGCATTGCTGCTCGGCCCTCCGGGAACCGGAAAAACCTTGCTGGCCAAGGCCGTAGCCGGTGAAGCCGGTGTGCCCTTTTTTAGCATGAGCGGCGCGGATTTTGTGGAAATGTTTGTCGGAGTGGGCGCTAGCCGTGTGCGCGATTTGTTCGAGATGGGACGTAAAAACGCTCCGTGTATTATTTTTATTGACGAAATCGATGCCGTGGGGCGCCATCGCGGCGCCGGTTTGGGAGGCGGACATGACGAACGCGAACAAACCCTGAACCAGCTTTTGGTGGAAATGGACGGTTTTGACACCAAAGAAGGGGTTATTTTAATTGCCGCTACCAACCGACCCGATGTGTTGGATGCTGCGCTTTTGCGTCCCGGTCGTTTTGACCGGCAAATTGTGGTGGACCGACCGGATGTGCGTGGTCGCGAAGGTATTTTAAAAGTGCACACACGCAAGGTACCTTTGGACAGTTCGGTTGATCTGCAAGCCATTGCCCGGGGCACGCCCGGACTTTCCGGAGCGGATTTAGCCAATTTGGTAAACGAAGCCGCTTTATTGGCAGCGCGCAGAAATCGCAGCAAGGTAACCATGGCCGATTTCGAAGAAGCCAAAGATAAAATTATGATGGGCATGGAACGCAAATCGGTGCTCATCAGCGAAGAAGAAAAAAAGATTACCGCCTATCACGAATCCGGCCATGTGTTGGTCGGTAAACTTACGCCTGGTACCGATCCGGTGCATAAGGTAACCATTATTCCGCGCGGCCGCGCTCTGGGTGTGACGGCCTATTTGCCTATCGACGAACGGCACACCTATTCTTACGAATATTTGCAAGGCATGCTGGCGCAGTTGTTAGGCGGCCGTGCCGCAGAAAAGTTAGTTTTTAAGCAATTAACCACTGGGGCCGGTAACGATATCGAACGCGCTACCGATTTGGCGCGCAAAATGGTGTGCGAATGGGGCATGAGCGAGAAAATGGGCCCTGTTACCTTTGGCAAAAAGGAACAGGAGATTTTTCTGGGACGCGAAATCGCCCAACATCGCGATTACAGCGAAAAAACAGCGGAAGAAATTGACGACGAAGTAAAACGTATTGTTGCCAATGCCGAAAAACGCGCCATGCGCCTGCTGGAAGAAAACATCGATAAGTTGCATGCTTTGGCCAAAGCTCTGCTGGAATTCGAAATTTTGGACGGCGAACAAATCGATCGCATTCTGCGCGGCGAAAAAATTGAGCACCCCGCATTTGCCGCCAAAGATGCCGATACCAACAGCCGCGAAGAACGCCTGCGGGAAGTGGAAAAATTCAAAGAGCATTTGGCCAAACAAAATCAAAATCGGGAAAGCGAACGGGAAGAGCAAACAACGGAAAGCGAACAACCCGCTGAGGAATCCGATAACCGTGATTCGGAAACGGATAACGATATTTGAAACATGCAAAAATGCGTTTAGTAACAAAGGGAGCCTTGCTCCCTTTTTTTGTTTCGGACGGGCGTAAACGGCAAGATGGCGAATGGTCTTTTGTTGCTAAGCGACAATTAAAAACAGACCGCTTGTGTCAAAAACGGTGCAGAACCGGAGATTCGGCTATTTGTTCCCAAAAATCAATAGCGAAAATTAAAGGAAATTTCTTGAAATTGAGGCGTTAACAAGATACATTGTGTTATCATAAAAATTAGGAAGCATCATGAGTTCAATCATTCGTTTTTTATCGGCCGACGTACCGGGCGGTATTTATTTGTTGCTCTTCGTATTAATTGTGGTCAATTTGACTTTTTACTTTTTTCGGAATTCAGATTTGGTTTCGCGTGACCGCCTTAAAAAAAATGTAATTACGGCCAACGTGGTAATTCTTTTGTTTTACATCGCTCTGTGGTTTGTTTTTCAGCCCCCAAAGCCTCAGGAAAGGGTGGTGGTGCTGCCTTCAAAAACCGGATCGCGCTTTGTGCTATCTCCGAGCGCATTGCGTTTTCCGGAAGTGGTTAAACGGATAAGCATCAATAACACACCGCCGCGCTATTTGTTTCATCGCTGGAATTGGCTTTACCAAACATTAACTCCCAAAAAAGTAAGCGATTACCAAAATTGGCTGCACGCGGCCAAAGCCATGAAAGCGCGTTACCTTATCGAAAGCGCTTTTGACGGTAACGGTTTTCATTGTCTTGTTACCGATTTGAAAAAGAACAAGCAATACCGATTTGCTCAAAACGATACCACGGATTTTTCCGTGGTTTTACTTGCCATGCAAAAAAAGTTCGGCTTTTTTAAAAAAGATCCTGTTTTAAACGTGCTACCGCAAAATGCATTGTTACGGGCACGCATTTTGTATTTGAATGGCCGCTACGATGCGGTTATCAAAAAAACGGGGCAGCGGCACGACTTGGAATCGCGTATTTTAACAGCGGCCGCTTATGTGCGCAAGGGCTTAAAGCGCCCGGTAGACTTCGAAAAAATGAAATACGTAAAAGTCAAAAATCCCGATTTTGTTAAAGCGCGGCAAATCTTAATTCCCATAGTTAAGCAAAGGAAAGATACGCCGGAAACCGATTTGCTATTGGGCCGTATGGCCATTCGCCAGCAGGATTTTAGCAAAGCAGAGATTTTTCTGAAAAAGGCCTATGTGGATGATCCCGAAAATGCGCGGGTTTATTATCAACTGAGTTTCTTGCTGCCGGATCGTTTAAAAGATATCGGATACAAAGATCGGGTGGCCGTTTTGGAACGCGCCGTTTATTTTGACCCCGGATATCGCGATGCGGTTTACCAATTGGCAAACGAAATTTACCTGGCCGGAATCGGTACCTTGCGTTCTACTTCGGAAGGGATTCGGGTGGCCGAACAATTCCTTAAAATTCAGCCGGGCGATGCTCAAATTCGGAGCTTGTTAGGATCTTTGTACGCCAAAACCAACCATCCGGAAAAAGCCCTGCCCATTTTTCAACAATTACAAAAGGAATATCCAGAAGATGCCAATTCCTATTACAGTTTGGGCGTGTGCTATTATTTGATGAAAAACGACAGTGCCGCATTAAAGCATTTTATGAAGGCCATTCACATGGCGCATCATCGCGATTCGTATTTGTATGTAGCCATGATTTACAATCGGCAAGGGAAATTGGATTCGGCTTTGAAGTATTTTAGGCAACGGGTAAAATTACAAACCGGAGATGACGACAAATACGCATTGGAAGCCATGTACGGCATTCGCACCGTTTTGAAAAAAATGGAGGAGCAAAAAAAGAAACATGCACTTACGCCCGATTCATCTAACGTCAAAAAATAGGATCGAACAACTCAACAGGCAGTACGGCAGCAAAATTCCTTTTCAATGGCTCGGCCAGATTCTTTTCGAAATACGATCGGCAAACCCAAATGAAATAAATTGGTTGCAAAACCGGTTCGATACTACGATAGTACCAGAACCAATTGCACAAAATAAGGGCAACAGCCCGATTTTACTTAAGCCTGAACTAACACAATTGTCGGATTTTCCTTCCGATATGCCCGCTTCGTTACAAAGCGTTGTGCAAAAAATAACCGCGTTTTTACAAGGATTCGATCCTCCTGTGTGGCAATGGGGACATAAGCGCCGTTTGGATTTTCGTCATGCACCTTTTATCATGGGAATTTTAAACGTAACTCCCGATTCATTTAGTGACGGAGGAAAATATTTCGATAGCGCGCAAGCGACGGATCGCGCATTGCAAATGGTAAGCGAAGGCGCTACGATTATTGATATCGGCGGCGAATCAACGCGCCCTGGTGCCGATCCGGTTGGCGCGGAAGAAGAAATGAAGCGAGTTATTCCCGTTATCGAGGCCATTCGCCGGCATTCGGATATCCTGATATCGGTCGATACCTACAAAAGCAGTGTTGCCGAGCAGGCTTTGCAAGCCGGAGCGGACATGGTTAACGATATCAGCGGAGCGCAGTTCGATACGCAAATGGCCGAGGTAGTTCGCCGGGCCGGTTGCCCGCTTATTGTAATGCACATCAAGGGCCAACCGCGTAATATGCAAAAAAATCCGTATTACGAAGATGTTGTTGCCGAAATTTATGCATATTTCGAAGAACGTATCCGAATCTTAACATCTGCCGGGCTTTCCATGGTTGCCATTGACCCGGGCATTGGTTTCGGGAAACGCGTTACGGATAATTTACAGTTGCTTCGCGACTTAAAAGACTTTACTTTTCTAAATCGGCCCGTGCTAATCGGAACTTCGCGTAAATCGTTCATCGGAGCAGTGTTGGGTAAGGAGACCGACCAACGTTTGTTCGGTAGTTTGGCCACACAGTTATTAGCCATAGAAAACGGTGCGCAAATTGTCCGCGTGCACGATGTCGCCGCAACCGCAGATGTGCTGAAAATGTACCGTTCCGTACGCGAAGGACAGGTAAAATGAACTGCAAAGAAACGTTTGGTTTAGGCAAAGGAAAAACCATCCATGCTGTTTAAAATCGGCTTTATTCCGGTAACAATTATCGATGTGATCGATATTTTAATTGTCACCTGGATTTTTTACGAGCTGTACATTTTTTTACAAGGTACCATTGCTATTCGCATGTTTACCGGATTACTGGTTATTATTGTTGTTTCCATCATCGGTGAATTGCTGAGCATGAGCGCATTAACCTGGATTATGTCCAGCCTAAAAACCGTATGGGTGTTGGCATTTGTGATTTTATTTCAGCCGGAATTGCGTCGCTTGCTTGTATTTATCGGCCAGAGTAGGATTATCCAAAAATTTGTCAAAGTGGGAAATTTGGGCTTTATCGATGAAATTGTGGCGGCGGTATTGGAGCTGTCCAATAAAAATTTTGGCGCGCTAATCGTTATCGAGCGCGATATGGGGTTAAAATCGATTATTGATACAGGCATTGAAATTCAGGCCAAAGTAACCCGCCAGCTAATCAGCTCCATTTTTAATCCGCGATCGCCTTTGCATGACGGCGCGATGATTATCCAGAACGATATTATCGTAGCGGCCAAAACCGTTTTGCCGTTATCACAAAATCCGAAAATCGATCCCGCTTTGGGTACCCGGCATCGGGCGGCACTCGGCCTTTCGGAGCAAACCGATGCCTTTATTATTGTCGTTTCCGAAGAAACGGGAATGATTTCGTATGCCGAAAACGGCAAGCTGGTACGCGGTTTAACCGAAAGCATGCTGCGTAAGCGCCTGAACGAAATTTACACTCCCAAACCGCACGGAAAGATATCTCAAATTTTTTCGGTTTCTGCCGATACTCATTAGAACGCGGTGCGTTAAACGGATTTCGTAAAAAAAGAAAAACAGTGCCGGCCAACCGCGTGACAATTGTCAATGAAAATCAAAAGTTTTAAGGCTATTCTAAAACGTTTAATTAATGCTGATTTTAGAGTCGATATGAAGAAGATCGTATTTTTGATATTATTTGTTTTCCATCTTGGCTTTGCCGCCGACTACACATTTAAAATAATCGAGCAAACACCAGCTTATTTACATGTAAAGGTTACCTTTAAGGCCCCCGACCTCGTTAACGAAAACGGAGCGCAGGTTGCGCAGTACACGCATGCGGCTTTTACCTTGGATCAAAATAAACATTACATTCCTGCGGTCACCCGTTTTTTTAATCTTGATATTACGCAAACGCCGCCTGTTGCGGTTACGGATGTCAAGACGGCGCGATTACAGGTAAAACAATATTTGGTTGCGCGGGATAAAAAATTACGTGGCCAATCTGTCGAAGCGTGGGCCGATGTCCGGTATTTGGGGCAAATGGGAAATGCGCCAATTCTGGCTTTGACCTTGTTCCCCGTTCGTGTAAACGCCGACCATCGGCAAATTACCTATTTAAAGTCGATCGAAATAAAAATCGGGAACAAAAACAATCCCTTTTTAGCCAAAACTTCGCAAACCGGCCAAGCGGCCCGGATTAATCCGCACATGGCCAAGGCTTTTTTGTTAAATGCAGCCAAGCGGGTTTTTACCACTTCCGTCCGGCAGCAGGCACAGGCAAAAGCGTACCTTGCAGACGAAGAACACTATCGGGCATGGCAATCGGTGTTAAATAACAAAATCGTTTTTAAACTGAAAGTTAAAGAAGACGGTATTTACAAAGTTACCTATGACGAATTGGCCAGAGCGGGGTTCCCGCTGAGCGGCATCGATCCCACCCATTTGGCTCTTTACAACAAAGGGAAGGAAGTGCCGATTTACGTTAAAGGAGAAAAAGATTTTTCTTTTGACGAGAACGACTACATCGAATTTTGGGGCGAGAAAAATCAAAAAACATTTTACGCTAAATATCCCGAATTGTATTCCGATCCCTTTAGCGATGTAAATGTGTATTGGTTGGTTTATCTTCCGCACAAAGGCTTACGTTTGTTGGAAGAAAGCGGCGGTATTACCACCTCGCACAATCAATTGGTGATCAGCCCGTACGCCTTCCGCGATACGCTCCACTTCGAACAAAACAATTCCGCACAAAAATTCGGACATACCTACGCCCTGGTTAACCGTCCTGCGTACGAAATCGATCAGTACTATTACGACGCCGGTGTTTCGGCTCCGGGCAGTATTGGCTATGATTTTTATCTGCCGCATCCTGCGGATTTCGGCGCGGACGTTACGGTTTGGGTGATGCTGCGGGGGAAATCGTATTACGATGCCACACAAAATCCGCTTAAAGGACATCAAGTGTCCGTTAAAATTCGTGGTAAGGGAAATGTAGCCCGATTAGTGGGCCGGGTAATGCCAAAAGACGGTTGGAAAGATCAATACAAACGGATGATTACCAACGCCGACTCCGCGGTAAAAATCGATCAGTCCGTTTTAAAAGACGGAACCAATCGTCTGGAAGTGGATATGTTTCAAAACGGCGTAACCGATATTGTGCTGCTTAATTGGTTTAATATTAGTTATTTGCATTTATACAAGGCCGATCACAACTATTTGAAATTTCATGTGGATCGGGACTTTTTTGACGGCCGGTATGTCAAATTGGGCGATCGCATTCAGTTTAATGTGGACGGTTTTAGCAAAAACAAAATCGATGTCTACAAATTGGGAATCAGCAAAATAACGAATGTGGAAGTTAAACCGGTTACGGACGAAAAGACGAAAAAATTTTCTTATGGAATCAGCTTTCAGGATGAAATTGTTGATCCGTCGGTACATTACGTAGCATTAACCGACGATCAAAAAAAGCAAGTACTTTCCATCGAAGCTTACCGTCATTGGCAAGAAGACGATCCGCAACGTTCTTTACTGGACGGCAGCAATGCTGCCGATTATCTGATTATTACGCATGATTTGTTAAGCCGAGAATGCCAACGGCTTAAGGCCTTAAAAGAGGCACAGGGGTACCATGTGCAAATTGTTACGGTACGTGATATTTACGACCTATTTCATTACGGGATCAAATCGCCGTTGGCCATAAAGGATTTCATTCGTTATGCATACGAACATTGGGATGCTTCCGTTCCTTTGGAATATGTGGTATTGGTCGGAGATGCCAGCGCAAATTATCGTTCCGATGCCGATTTGGTTCCCACCATTTATTACCAAACGTTAAAGTTCGGTGCGGCCGAATCGGATTACCAATATGCCCTGTTAGAGGGAGACGATTACATTCCCGAGGTAATTGTTAGCCGTATTCCGGCCGGTTCGATTTACGAATTGAAAAACTATCTGGATAAGCTGGAGCATTATTCGTCGCAACCGGAAGGCGATTGGATAAATCGTACACTCTTCCTTTCGGGATATGATGGTACAAAAGAATACCTCACCGGAAAACCCGTATTCCGTAGCCAAAGCCTGCGGATTATTCGGCACCGTTTGCCCGCCGGATTTTTTGCGGAACAAATTAATTCCATTAAAGATCAAAACCGCAATCCAGATGCGCATTTTGGCAATTCCCGCGATGTGATCGATTTTTTTGACGACGGTCTTTCATTTGTGAATTTTGTGGGCCATGGCGGCGGTGCCATTTGGGCCGATGCTGGTTTGATGGGATTGGAAGAGGCAGACCAACTAAACAACGGTTACAAATTACCGTTTATTTCCAGTATGACTTGTTTTACGGGTAGTTTCGGTAATGCCGGTAGAAACTCTTTGGGCGAACGACTTCTTTTTGGTGAAAAAAAAGGGGCGATTGCTTTTTTGGGCTCTTCCGGTGTGGGGTGGATTTACAACGATTACGCCATTGAATGGGGGCTTTTCGATTACTTGTGGAATCCCGATTTAACCATTGGGCAGGCCGTGCAACTGATGAAAATATACTATCTGGCCAATCCCTTTTATTACACCGAAGACGGCTATTTTTACACTTTCGGTTACGGAACCATTCGCCATTCTCAGGTTTCGCAATACAATTTGTTGGGCGATCCGGCAATTCATATCGTACAACCGAAAAATCGTTTGAGCGTGCAACCCGATCGACCTGTTGCTCTTCCGGCGGATAAAGTGGTGGTTTTGTTGCGCTCCTTACCCCAAGATGCGCAGGTAACGCTGGAAGTAACAGACCAAGAAAACTACAAAGTGTTTACCGCGCAAACCACGGTTACCGGAGACAAGGCAGAAATTCCCTTTACGGTTCCGCAGAATATTTCGCCGCAAATTTTAACAATTAAGGCATTTGCCCGAAGCGGAGAAATTACCGCCCATGGGCAGGCGAAAATTGCCATCGCTCAACCCGTTATTCGTAAAATAGAAACATTTCCCGCCAGACCGCAGGTTTTTGACTCGATTTCGTTTGCGATTACCGTTCGATATCTTGACGACCCCGTGGAAAACGTGGCTATTGTTAATTTGACCGATGCCAACGGATATCAGAATTATCCGCAAACCATTCCTTTACAAAAGGCAAACGATAGTTTGTTCCGCAGCATCGAGCCTTTTCCTGGTTTTTCCGCGGGCGGTAAAAAATTATTTGATGTGCGTTTAACAACCCGCAGCGGAAAAACATTTGTCGAACATTGGAAAACCTTGCAAATTACCGATCCGCGACCCGATATTTTAATTGTACCCAACAGCGTTGCTTGGGGCGGGAAGCAAAAATTACAACTTATGTTTAACGTAAAAAACAATTCGGGCATAAAAGTGCAATCGGTTCGAGTGGCCTGCTATGATGACAGGATCAAAGAAAACGCACCGTTTGCCATCGTAACCACCGCTCTGGATAGCAACGAACAAAAGGAAATTCGGGTGGCCATGCCCGATACATTGGTTTATGCCCCTTACCATCGCATCAAAATTGTTGCCGATCCGGATTCGGCAATAGCAGAAAAAAACGAAATGAACAATATCATTCAAACAAACCTGTACTTAAATTATTTTTACGCCAGTACAGCTTTGGGCACCACTTTAAACGGCAAAACCCATCAGAACGTTACCTTCTCGGGTATATGGCGCTTTGAAATTCCCAAAGCAAGCTTGCCCGAACAAACGTTGTTTGGGTTGGCTTTGCAAAATGTAAGCAAAGCCGTGGACGAGACACATCGCAGCGATTTGCATTTTGTGCCGATCGATGGAGAAACGGATTCATCTGGGTTGAAATTAACGTTTTTCAATCCCGCAGTGGAGGGTAAGGTAAAAGGAAAATTAAGCGTTGCCATAGATACAACCCGTTTGAAGAATATTCAAAAGTCGGGCATATCTGTTTATCGGTTCGATCAAAACTCGCGCACCTGGATGGTGCAAGCTTGTACCTGGTTAAACGAAAAAACAATTCAGGCGAATGTTACCCGTTCCGGTTTGTTTGCCGTTTTTTATTCTACCGATCGCAAACAGCCCATGTTAGAAATTACGGTTAACGGGCGTCCCTTGCTCAGTGGTATGCTTGTACCTCGGCAACCGACCATGGGCATTTTGTTACAGGATGCCAACGGAATTGACTTACACCATACCGTAGATTTGAAAATTGACGATCGCTATTACGTAAAGGACGGTCTTGTGGTAAATCAGGCGGTCAGTTTCCCACAGGATGCCCGATCCGTTAAAAATATTCAGATCACATTAAGCCCCGATCTAAAGTCAGGACCTCACGAATTAACAGTTAAAGCGGCCGATGTCAACGGGAATACGGCCGAAAAGGAATTAAATTTTTCCGTAACCGATAATTTTGATATTATCGTCTATGGCAACTATCCGAATCCGTTTAAAGACAAAACGATTATTTCTTACACCATCGAAAGCAACGAGCCAATAGACAATTTGTCGATTAAAATTTACACGACATCCGGACGTCTGATTCGTTCCAAGATGCTGGATTTGGATGAGACGGTTCCGGACGATGATATCCTTGAGCCCAATTATCACGAATTGGTATGGGACGGAACCGATGACGACGGGAATCCGGTAGCCAACGGTGTTTATTTTGCAATTATCAAAGGGAAGTACAAAAATAAAACAGTAAAACGTATGTTAAAAATAGCCAGATTACAGTAATGAAAAAGATTTTACTTATTTGTTTTATCGGATTTTGGGTTTCTTTTGGACTAACCCAATCCGGGCATTATGCGGCTTCGTTTTTGGAGTTGGGTGCGGGCGCACGCACTTTAGCCATGGGCGGCGCTGCCGTTGCCGGAAACGATGATGTTACTTCCGTTTTTTACAATCCCGGCCAATTGGGTTTGGTTAGACACTTTCAGGCCGGTAGTATGTATGCCAATTTGTTTGACAAGTTGGAACAACAAAGCTATGTGGGCGCGGTAATTCCTTTGATGCACAATGCCACCATTGCTTTTTCGTGGATGCGTTTAAGCATTGACGAAATTCCCCGTTTTGACTTTGACGAAGAACATGCGCGCACGGCTTATGAACGTTTACACGGATTGGCCGAGCAATTAACGGCCGGTCCGGTAGACTTTTTTTCTAACCAAAATGATGTGTTTGTTTTCAGTTTTTCCAGATTGATCCGGCACAATTTGGATTTAGGGTGGCAGTATTTTGAAATACCGATCAAATTAGGATTCGGAGCAAATGTCAAATACATACGGCAAACAATCGATAAAAATTCGGGTACGGGAATAGGGATTGATTTCGGGCTGTTTACAGGATTCAGTTTAAACGATATTTTTGCCGGTTCCAATTTCGGAGATTTGTCATTCGGTTTGAATATACAGGATTTGACACAAACGCGAATCGTATGGAATACGGATAGCAAACACGCCGATCGAATTAGCCGAAACTTTAAATTTGGTTTTGCCTATGTGCAACCATTGCCTTTTTTAAAAAGTATGCTTAGGTTTAACTACGATATGGACAGCCGTTACGATGGAAATACGCATATTGGCGGAGAATTGCTTATTCGCTCTTTGTTTGCGGTTCGTATCGGAGCTAACGCCGGTTTTTTTACGGCCGGAGCCGGAATTGAATTATGGAGATTCCGATTGGATTATGCCTACCAAAGTCATGATCTTGGCAATTCGCATCGTGTTTCACTAATATTGGTGTTTTAAAGAGTATTATGTTTTGGTTACTGATTTTTATTATTTTCATCGGTGCATGCGATAGCGGTACCAATAAAAAAGAAGAACCACCCGCACCGGTTCAACTGGTTCTCAGAACGGTCGGTGCCGACACGACCAATGCGGAATCTGGTATTGATGCGGTACCTACTCCTGAAGGTGAAATTAACCATATCCAAATTCAGTGGTATCATCATCCACAAAACAATCGGTTGCTGAAATTCAACATTTATCGTTCACAGGAAGTCGGAGGCGGTAAAAATTATCTATTGGAAGGTAGTGTTCAAGCCAACGTTCCCGGACAGGCCGATACTATTTTTTTTGACACTCAAGATTTACAATTAAACGTACGATACTATTATTACGTTACCGCTGTAAACAAAGACATGATTGAAAGCATAAGTTCGGATACCGTTTCATACCAGTTAATGGAAAAACCGGTAAAACTTTCGTTAAATGCCAATGCCAGTGTGATCAAACGACCGGATATGGTTTTTGAATGGTGGATGGAATCGGGTAATACGCCGGATCGTTACATCTTACGGGTTGAACGATTTTATTCTAAAGATGTCCATATTTTGGCCTATATTAAATATGTAAAAACCGAATACGGATCGGCGCATCAAAGTTTTCGGTTACAGGGTGATTCTTTGAAAACGATATTCCCGAACGGGAAGTACCGCTGGAGAGTGGATTGTGTGGGCCGGGAGGATGTGATCCATCAATACTTTGAAGGTTCGGAATCAAATTGGAAGATATTTGATGTAATGTGGGGTGATGAATGAAATATCCGTTACGCATGTTTTTAATATTTTTATTTTTAACCGCTGCGCTACACGCACAGGATTACAGTAAAATGTTTCAGAGGCAACAACGTAGAATGCCCCAGCAGGCTAATCCGGCGGCACAATACATTTTGGGCAACGGAGATGTATTATTGGTTACGGTTAACCTTTGGGGGCATGTTTTAAAACCCGGTATTTACAGCGTTCCCAGCAATTATACGTTAATCGATTTGATCTCTTCGGCCGGTGGCCCGTTAAGTTCTGCGCGTTTGAGTGATGTGCGCATTGTGCGTAAAAATCAGCAAGTGATAAAAGTGGATTTGGAGAAATTTTTAAAAACGGGTGATAGCAGCAATATTCCGCCTTTGCAGCCCGGCGATACGATCATCGTGTCTGGTAGCATACAGGATATATTCACAAAGTTGGTGGGAATTTTTAGGGACTTGGCTATTATTGCCAATGTGTTTGTTTTGGCAGCGCGGGTGAATCGTTAAAACGGCGAGTTCCGGCTATCGGTTCTTCGATTTTTAAGTTGATATTAATGTAAGGAATTGCGAACTTAGGTAAATTATTGAAAATTAAAAAAATTTTATCTATCTTAAAAAAATAACAAATCAGAAACCATTCACTTATCTGATTTGGGAGTTTGTCATGAAAAAACGAATTCTTCTTTCCATTGCTATCACATTATTGGTGATATTGCCGGCCTTCGCTCAATTACCCAATGCCGACCGGACATTGTTTTACACCCAAACGGGTCGTACGATTGAACCGGGGCGGTTGTTCATGTACAATGAGATGAATTTTTTTACCAAAGTGGGCGATTTTGTCGGGAATTTGAAACCACAAAATTTTAAAGCTGTCAATTATTGGTTGGTTGCCGGTAACACCGCGTTTACCTACGGCATTGCCGATCATTTCGATGCTACTTTAGGAATTCGCGTGTATCAGGATACGCATTACAGTAACGAGTTCAATTTACCGGATGATATTTTTCTTACATTTCGTGCGGGAAATTTTGCCATGGGTAACGGGTTTTTTCGCGGTGCCTTACTGACCAGTTTTCGCATTCCTACCGGACAAAAACATAATTATCCGTTTGCCGAATATGCCAGCGGTGCCTTCGAATATTCGTTTTTAGGTGCTATCTCATTTTATCTGGATCCTTATTTCCCCGATCGTACGTTTAGTATCCATTACAATATCGGTATTTGGGACCATAACGAAAAAGGTCATACGCTTTATACCTATGAAAGCGGTTATACGGATCCCCGTGGCGTTTACCACCCTAAAGGGGAAAAATTAGTAGCCACGGTAAATTCGGTGGATTTGCGCATGGCTTTGGCTGCAATTTATCCTACGGACATGTTTGATTTTCGTGTGGAGCTTTCGGGGATTTTATATTTACAACGCCCGAATGATTTTGTGTACAGTGCGGAAGAGTGGGCCTTTTTGAGTCCGAGTGTCCGTTATAAACCGGCGGAATGGTTATCTTTGGATTTCGGGGCCGATTTTCGGGTATCCCCTTCGGTGCGCCAATGGACAAGCACAATTATCCCGGACATTTCCGATCGGGTGGACATGCCTAAAAATTATCCATCTTGGCGCATACATCTGGGAGCAAACGTTAACTTTCAGTTGGGCCGCGGACCACAAAAGGCCGTGGATGTGTATGAACGTGAAAAAATCAAAGAAAAACGCGACTTTTTCGAGACCGTTTTAAAGGAAAAAGAAAAGACGAAATCAGTTCAAGGCGAAATTGAAAGTTTGCGTAAACTGCGTAAAGAAGCTGAAAAAGAAATCAAAGACTTGAAAAAAATACTTGAAGAAAAATAAAAAATAATCAAAGAAATTTAAAAAGTTGCCGAGCATTAAGATTCAAGCTAATAAAGTTTTTCTGGGAGGTTGAAATGAAAAAAGTCAGCCTAATCCTTTTGGCGCTGATGGTTACCTTTGCATTTGCCCAGCCACCGAAAGGAAGCAAAAGTTTGTTGCATACACAAAGTGCAAGAACTTTAAGCAAGGGGTTTGTGACATTATATTCCGAAATGAATTTCTTTACGCGCGCCACACAGTTTGTAGGCTCCGGCCAGCCGCCGCAAAATTTCCGTGCCGCCAATTACTGGCTGGTTGTAGGGCAAACAAGTTTAAGCTGGGGTATTTTGGATCATCTCGATTTGATTCTTGCTCCGCGCATATATCAGGATACGCATTATTCCAATGAATACAATTTACCGGGCGATATTTTTGTTAGTTTGAAAGCCGGATCGTTCGGATTCATGGAAAATAAAATGTATGGCGGCTTTATGATCAATACGCGCATTCCCACCGGTGAAAAGCACAACTATCCATTTGTGGAATATGCCAGCGGTGCCGTTGAAGTGGGCTTTACCGGATTATTGTCGTATTATCTGGACCCCTATTTGCCCGATCGTTCGTTTAGCGCTCATCTAAATTTGGGCTACTGGAATCACATGGAAGCGGGACGAACGGTATACAATGATGGCGGGCGTTATTACGACGCAACCAAAAATTCTTCGGAATTTCAATATGCTTTCGGTTTAACATACCCTACCGACATGTTCGATTACCGTTTGGAAGTGGAAGGTATCGCTTATATTAACCGTCCGGATCCGTTTGTTTACAGCCGCGAAAACTATGCCTATGTTTCTCCGAGCATTCGTTATAAGGCTTTATCTTGGCTCTCTGCCGATTTAGGCATTGATATTCGGGTTTCTAAGGACGAAAATACCACGGATTATACGTTAGTACCCGATAGAACCAATCCCAATTTGGATTTGCCTAATTACTGCGCCTGGCGGGTGCACATGGGTGTGAATATTCAGATATTGCCCATTACCACGCATAAACTTAGCAGCGCAGAGTTAGAACGGGAAAAATTTAAAAAACGTGTCGAATTTTTCCAGAAAATTGTGGAGGAAAAAGATCGTACCAAGGATGTACAGGAAGAGCTGGAAAAATTGAAGAAAGAGCGCGAACAAGCCGAACAGGAACTTGAGCAATTAAAACAAATTCTGCAAGAAGAAAAGTAAAAATTTAAATCCCGGCATTTGCCGGGATTTTTTTATCCCCGCCAATCTTGCCTCTCTCCATTCAAACCTTTAAATTTGTGCCCAATTTACGAGTGAATTTTCGAATTTTTTATCCGGTAAAAAAGAATTGGATGATTCAGCGATTCCTGTTAACTTTATATTCTGAAAACAAGGGATTAATCAACTAAAAATTCGGAGTCAAATGCATGGACAAAGACTTTCGTCAGCAAATTGAACATTTCGAGAAACGGTTGCAAGATTTACGAGGTTATCTTTGACATAGATAAAAAGAAAGACGAAATTCGAGAGTTGGAACAAAAAACCGCACAAGACGGTTTTTGGAACGATCAGGCTAAAGCTCAGGAAACATTGCGTGCCATAAATTTACGCAAAGCCTGGGTCGAAAGCTGGCAGCGGGCTCAGGCCGAAATCGACGATGCTAAAATTCTTTTCGAAATGTTCGAAGAAGATGCTTCGGACGAACTGGCCGAAGAGCTGGAAAATCAGTTGCGAAAAGCGGAACAGCTTGTTTCCGATATCGAATTCAGACGCATGCTGAGCGGAAAAGACGATGATAAAAACGCCATTTTGACCATCCATCCCGGAGCCGGAGGAACCGAAAGTCAGGATTGGGCATCCATGCTTATGCGTATGTATTTGCGCTTTGCCGAACGGCAAGGTTTCGAAACGGATGTTTTGGACTATCAAGCCGGGGACGAGGCAGGTATTAAAAGCGTAACCATCGAAATAAAAGGAGACTACGCCTACGGTTATTTAAAAGCGGAAAACGGAGTCCATCGGTTGGTGCGTATTTCTCCGTTTGATTCTAACAAGCGCCGCCACACGTCCTTTGCCTCGGTTTTTGTTCTACCGGAAATTGATGAAAATATTGATGTGGATATCAATCCCGCGGATTTGCGGATTGATACCTATCGTGCCAGCGGCGCAGGCGGGCAACATGTTAACAAAACCGATTCGGCAATACGTATTACGCACATTCCCACGGGAATTGTGGTTCAATGTCAGAATGAACGTTCGCAACATAAAAACAAGGCCAATGCGCTTAAAATTTTGGCCGCCAGACTCTATCAGCTAAAGCTGAAAGAACAGCAGGAAAAGGTTAAAGAATACGAAGAAAGCAAACGCGATATTGCCTGGGGCAGCCAAATTCGTTCGTACGTGTTTCATCCGTACAATATGGTAAAAGATCACCGCACCAATTATGAAACCAGTAACATTCAGCAGGTAATGGACGGTGATATTTATCCTTTTATCGAAAAATTTTTAGTCCGATTCGGAAGTTCCAATTAAGCGGATTGAGGCAAAACATTTTTGCTTGCGGTAAACGAAAAATCTTAAAAATAAACAGAGGAGAAAATACATTGGAAGATTTTAATCAGTTAATGAAAGTACGCTTTGAAAAACTGAAAAAATTGGAGGAGCTGGGTATTAATCCCTATCCTTACGAATACAATCAAACGCACAAATCCAAATACATTAAGGAACATTTTGACGAGCTGGAAGAGCAAACGGTTTCGGTTGCCGGGCGCATGATGTCGGTGCGTTTGATGGGCAAAGCCGCTTTTTGCGATATTCAGGACGAGCAGGGACGCATTCAAATATATGTGCGTAAAAATGAAATCGGTGATGAACATTTCGAAATTTTCAAAATGTTGGATATCGGCGACCACATCGGTGTAAAGGGGCAGGTATTTAAAACCCATACCGGAGAAATTTCCGTCTTTGCCAAAGAATTACAATTGCTGGCCAAATCGTTACGGCCTTTGCCCATTGTTAAGGAAAAGGAAGAAGACGGCAAAAAAGTGGTTTACGATCAGTTTGCCGATAAGGAGCTACGTTATCGTCAACGCTATGTGGATTTAATTGTCAATCCGGAAGTAAAAGAAGTGTTTGTCAAACGCAGCCGTATTATTCGTGCCATTCGTCAGTTTTTGGATGAACGCGAATTTTTGGAAGTGGAAACGCCGATTCTGCAGCCCATTTACGGCGGTGCCACGGCGCGTCCGTTTATTACACACCACAACGCTTTGGATCGTACGCTCTATTTGCGCATTGCAAACGAATTGTATTTAAAACGCTTAATTGTCGGTGGTTTTGAGCGTGTTTACGAATTTGCCAAAGATTTTCGCAACGAGGGCATGGATCGTTTCCACAATCCCGAATTCACTTTGTTGGAACTTTATGTGGCCTACAAAGATTACAAATGGATGATGCGGTTTGTGGAAGAATTGTTTGCCCATGTGGCCCAAACGGTATTAGGTACCACCGAAATTACCTTTGGCGGTTATCAAATCGATTTAGCACCTCCGTGGGATCGTTTGACCATGTACGAATCCATTGAAAAATTTACCGGTGTTGATATTTCCGAGATGGATGAAAAACAATTAAGAAAAACGGCTAAAAAATTGAACGTGGAAATTACGCCGGAAATGGGAAAAGGAAAAATTATCGATGAAATATTCGGTGAACTGGTGGAGCCCAAACTTATTCAACCAACTTTTATTTACGATTATCCCATTGAGATGTCACCGCTGGCCAAAAAACACCGCGAAAAAGAAGGTTTGGTAGAACGTTTTGAGCCGATTATTGCCGGCAAAGAAGTGGCCAATGCCTTTAGCGAACTGAACGATCCCATCGACCAGAAACAACGTTTTTTGGAACAATTGAAATTACGCGAACGCGGGGACGACGAAGCGCAAATGATGGACGAAGATTACATTCGCGCTTTGGAAATCGGTATGCCGCCTACGGCCGGATTGGGCATTGGTATTGACCGTATGGTGATGCTTTTGACCAACCAACCCAGCATCCGAGATGTTATTTTATTTCCGCAAATGCGGCCGGAGAACAAATGAAATCTTTCGAATTTTTTATTGCCAAACGGTATTTTAAAGCCAAACGACGTACGGGTTTTATTTCCATCATTACTTATGTTTCCATTGCCGGGGTAATGATCGGAGTAACGGCGCTCATTTTGGTACTTTCGGTGATGAACGGTTTCGAACAGGAAGTGCGCTCGCGTCTATTAGGTGCGGATGCGCATTTGCGTGTACGCAAATTTTATCTGGAGCCGATTACGCGTACCGACTCGCTGATGAACTTGATTAAACATACCAAGCATGTGATTGGTGCTTCGCCGGTAATTGTGGATAAAGGTATGATTTCGGGAAAGCAACGCCAATATGCCACCATCATTAAAGGAATCGATCCCAAATTGGCAACCGACGTTACGGATATTAAAAACAAAATTATTTTGGGCGATTTGGATTTTAGCCCAATGCTGATTCACGGGAAAATGTTACCCGGAATCGTGCTCGGGCGCTATTTGGCCGATGCACTCTATGCTACGCATATCGGCGATGTGGTGACTTTGTGGACAATGCCCAAACGCGGCGGAATTTTTAGCCAGCCGCGGGTTAAGCAATTTTATGTGGCCGGATTGGTGGAGATCGGTTATTACGAATATGACAAAACACTTTCGTATATTTCACTAAAAGATGCCCGCGAGCTATTCGGAATTAAAGGGGTTACCTGGATCGAAGTTAAGTTGGATAATTATGAGTTGGCCGGTAAAGTGGCCGCCCAATTGGAAGACGAATTGGGCTATCCGTACACAACGGAAACATGGTTTCAGCTTAATCGCTCCCTTTATTCGTGGATGGAAATCGAAAAGTGGGGCGCCTTTGTAATTCTCAGTTTGATTATTATGGTGGCCGCTTTTAATATCATCAGCTCCTTAATCATGGTAGTCATGGAAAAAACGCGAGAGATCGGTATTCTAAAATCCATGGGCGCCTCGTCCTCGTCTATTATGAAAATCTTTTTGTACGAAGGCCTTTTGGTAGGCGTAATCGGAACGGTGTTAGGATGTGCTATCGGGTATGGGGTTGGTTTCTTGCAATTGCATTATCATATCATTTCGCTGCCGCCCGATGTGTACCTGATTAATTCGTTGCCGATTGTGATGGAATGGAAGGATTTTGTGGCTATTTCATCTATTTCCATCCTTTTGAGTTTATTGGCCTCGTTTTATCCGTCGTATCGGGCTTCCAAGTTGACACCCGTAGAAGCAATCAGGTATGAATAATATGAATAAAGAAATCATTCGAGTCGAAAATTTGCACAAAACTTATGTCAGCGGTCCCATTGAAGTTGAAGTTTTAAAAGGGATAACATTGGATGTGCGTCCCGGTGAAGTTGTGGTTATTAAAGGACCCTCCGGTGTTGGCAAAAGCACTCTGCTTCATTTGATCGGTGCTCTCGATTTACCCACCCAAGGTAAGGTGTTTATTGACGGACAGGATCTTGCCCGCCTGAACAATTCGGCCATGGCGCGTTTTCGGAACAAAGCGATCGGTTTTGTTTTTCAGTTCCATCATTTGCTGCCGGAATTTACGGCTTACGAAAATGTACTTATTCCCTCCTTTATGCACGAGCCGTTAAACAAAGATAAACAAGAATACGCCAGACATTTGTTGGCAGAAGTAGGGCTTTCGCATCGCTTGCATCACAAGCCTAACGAGCTTTCCGGCGGAGAGCAGCAGCGGGTGGCCGTTGCCAGGGCGTTGATTAATAAGCCAAAGGTTTTGCTAGCCGACGAACCCACCGGTAATCTGGATCGCAAGAACAGCGATATGCTCTACGAACTTTTGTTGGATTTGAATAAAAAATTAAACCAAACGCTGGTTATTGTAACTCATGACGAGCACATTACGCTCAAAGCGCATCGGATAATCGAGCTGGATGACGGACGCATCGTCAGGGAAATTAACCGTAATTAGAACGATTCGGGCTGAATTGTTTCCGCATGCGTTTTTGACGCCAATGCAAAAATATGAACGTATCACCTTGTCCCTGCGATTCATCTTGCCCGTTCGTCTCTGTTCTGTGCGGATGCGTGCGGGGAAGCTTCCGTGGATTAAAAAGTGGCCTTGTCCATGGCTGATAAAAAAGAAAAGACATACGAGCTACAATTTATCAAAGGTATCGGCCCTAAACGGGCTGCCGTTTTGGCCAAAGTCGGTATCTGTACCCTTTATGACCTTTTGAATTTTTTCCCGCGCAAATATGTCGATCGCTCTCACATTGTTACCCTCGACCAATTACAACCGGATCAGGAGGTCACGGTCATCGGCAAAATCGAAGCTGTGGGTATTCGTCATGGTGGGCGTCGTCGTTTTTTTTACATTGTACTCAGCGACGGAAAAGGTATGTTGGAAGCGCTGTGGTTTAATAGTGTGGATTATTTTAAAAATATTTTCAAAGTGGGCGAATGGGTTTCGCTTTCCGGAAAAATCGGTTTTTACCGCGGATTCCAAATGGTACATCCCGATTACGATCGTTTGGGCGAAGGCGAGTTGGACAAACTACTCAATACCGGTAAAATTTTGGCTTTTTATTCGGGCAGCGAGGCTTTTAAACGGGTCGGCCTTAATTCCTACACTTTTCGGCGGATCTTTTTTAACTTGCTGCACAATCGGTTGCCGCAGGTAGAAGAGTACATGCCAAACGAAATAATTACCGCACGCAAACTGATTTCGAGGGCACAGGCCTATCGTGAAATACACATTCCGCAGGATCAACGCTTATTGGAACGAGCGATTTACCGATTTAAATACGAAGAATTTTTTCAATTACAATTGATGTTGGCTTTGCAAAGGGCCCATCAAAAAGCACGCCCCATGGGCTTTACGTTTGCAAAAAAGAGCGACCGACTGGAAAAATTGTACCGTAATTTACCGTTTACCATGACCGAAGCGCAAAAGCGGGTGGTGCGCGAAATTCGTCAGGATATGAAAAAACCTGTTCCTATGAATCGTTTATTGCAAGGAGACGTGGGCTCGGGGAAAACTCTGGTCGCCGTGATGGCCATGCTTATTGCCATCGATAACGGGAAGCAAGCCGCTTTGATGGCGCCCACGGAAATTTTGGCCGAACAACATTATTTTACCGTTCGCAAAATGGTAGAGCCGCTTGGCGTTCGTGTTATTTTGCTGAAAGGAAGCACCGGGCAAAAAGAACGCCGTCTTATTGCCGAAGAAACGAGTAAGGGCGCCCCGTTAATTATGATCGGTACTCATGCATTAATTTACGACAGCACCAAACTGCCGAAGCTAGGGTTAATTGTTATTGACGAACAACATCGCTTTGGGGTTTTGCAGCGAGCCAAATTAATCGAAAAAGGGACGCATCCCGATGTGCTGGTAATGACCGCTACCCCGATTCCCAGAACGCTGGCCCTTACCGCTTACGGAAATTTGGATGTTTCTGTAATTGATGAAATGCCGCCTAACCGCCAAAAGGTAATCACTTTGTGGCGTTTTGACAATGCAGCGCCAAAAATTTACGATTTCATTCGTCAAAAAGTAAACAAAGGTGAACAGGCTTACATTGTTTATCCCTTGGTCGAAGAAAGTGAAAAACTGGATCTGAAAGCGGCAACGGAAGCGTATCAGCGACTTTCGCGTACGGAATTCAAAAATTACCGGGTGGGGCTGTTGCACGGACGATTAAAACCCGCGGAAAAAGAAGAAATTATGGCCCGATTTGCACAGAATGAAATTCAAATATTAATTTCAACTACTGTAATCGAAGTGGGTATTGATGTCCCTAATGCTACCGTGATGCTCATCGAACATGCGGAACGTTTCGGACTTTCGCAATTGCATCAGTTGCGGGGACGTGTGGGGCGCGGTAAGGGTAAATCGTATTGTATTTTAAAAACGCCTTACAATGTCGGCGAAATCGCACAGAAACGTATGAAAATAATGACCGAAACACAGGACGGATTTGTGATTTCCGAAAAAGATTTGGAATTACGCGGCTGGGGCGATTTTTTCGGAACCAAACAAAGCGGTATGCCCGATTTTAAAATTGCAAATCCCATTACGGATGGCGAAATTTTGCAACAAGCCAGAAAAGATGCTTTTGAACTGGTTAAAGGCGATCCGTTTTTACGCGGACACCCGCCTTTACTTGCATACTTAAAAAAACATCTGAAAAAACGAATGGATTTGATTAACGTCAGTTAAAGGAAAAAGGAAATCGGATGGCGGAACAGGTAAAAGTTACCATTGTAATTCCTCATTACAACGGCAAAAAAATTTTGTACGACTGCTTGACCTCTTTGTACAAAAATAATTATCGCAATTTTAAAGTGCTGTTAATTGACAACGGTTCCGACGACGGTAGCCAGGATATGGTGCGCAAAAATTTTCCGCAGGTGGAACTAATTCAAAATAAAGAAAACAAAGGTTACGCCGGAGCCTGCAATCAAGGTATTGTTTTGGCAAAATCCGAATTCGTTTTGTTGCTTAACAACGATACGGTGGCACCGGAAAATTTTTTGCGGGAAATGGTACGTACTCTGGAAAGTGATCGACAGGCGGCCATGGTTCAGCCTAAAATTTTGTCCGTTCAAGATCATCAGTTTTTCGACTATTCCGGCGGCGCCGGAGGCGAAATGGACATTTTGGGCTATCCTTTTGCCCGCGGACGTATTTTTGATACCGTGGAAAAGGACAAAGGGCAATATGATAGGATGGACAATCGGGTGTTCTGGACATCGGGTTGTGCGCTTTTGTTGCGTAAACGGGTGACCGATGAAATAGGCCTTTTGGACGAAGACTTTTTTGCCCATCAGGAAGAAATCGATTTGAACTGGCGGGCACAGTTGGCCGGCTATCGGAATTTGGTAGCCTTGCGAACTTATATTTACCATTACTCCGGCTACACATTGCGCAAAGATAATCAGCGTAAAATGTATTTGAATCATCGTAATAATTTGATCATGTTAATCAAAAATTATTCTTGGCCTTTTTTGCTGCTCATTTTTCCCGTACGCATTTTGTTCGAATTGGCAACCGTAGTGGTCGATGCCATGCTTTGGGGAGGTCAGCGAGGTAAAGCGGTTTTACAGGCTTTGGCTTATATTGTGACGCATTTCGGTTCCATTTTAAAAAAAAGGCACCGGGTACAAAAACTACGAAAAGTATCGGATCGGGCCATTTGGGCCAACATGTATCATGGCAGTATTGTTATCGATCATTATTTGCGTAAATATTTGCCCTATCGTTGTGTGATACGTTTTCGCAACAAAAAGAAACTTCTGTTTAATCGGGAAAACGGTTGATCATTAGGGAAACAATTTTTCGATACGGTTTCGGAAATAAGTACGTGACGAATCGTCAACAAGGCCGATTTTTATTTTTGCCTTATTACGTTAAAATGATAAATTCTTTTTTAAAATCCCTGCGGTACGGTTGGCCGGTTGAGATTTTATGTTTTTATTCGGGGGCATGATGGTAAATTTCGATATTCGTTTAATTGCCGTGTTTGTAATTACGTATTTAATCGGCTCCGTTCCTTTGGCCTTTTGGCTCGGGAAATGGGTTTATCGCATCGATTTGCGCCATTTTGGTATGGGCGATGTGGGCGCATTGAATGCCTATCGCATTAAAAAAAATATTTGGATTGCATTGGTGATCGGCCTGATCGATTTGGGCAAGGGAATGGTTAGTGTTTGGTTGGCCATGCATTTTTTCCCGCAGCACTTTACGGCCGTTATGCTTGCTATGGGCGGGGTACTGTTCGGCGATGTATTTCCGGTTTGGCTTGGCTTTAAAGGTAGCCGCGGACTGGCTGTTTCGGCCGGAGCTTTGTTAATGGTTAATGCCTATTTGGTTGCCGTGTGGCTGGGGTTGTTTGTGATTTTTTACCTGCTTATCAGGCAGCATATTATTGCAATATTGATTGCCTCGTTTGGCCTGCCGCTTATTGTTTTTTTTATGTTAAATATTTATTTTACCGGTGATATCTTAATCCTTATATTATTGGTTTCAACGCTTATTTTTCAACGCCATTTAGAAAGAGTGCCCGATTTGGTCGAGCAAAAATATCAAAAAATAAAAAACGGAGAAAAATGATGGAGTTAAAGAAAACCGCTTTACACGATGTGCACGTGCAATTGGGCGCCCGTATGGTAGAATTTGCCGGATTCGAAATGCCCATCCAATATCGCAGCATTCGCGATGAACATCGCCGCGTGCGCGAAACCGTAGGTGTGTTTGATGTTTCGCACATGGGCGAAATTTTGGTTAAAGGACCCAAGGCATTGGAAATGGTGCAAAAAGTAACCATAAACGATGCATCCAGATTGGAAGTGGGGCAGGTGCAGTATTCGGCCATGTGCTATCCCGACGGGGGCATTGTGGACGATTTGTTGGTTTATCGTTTTGCGGATCATTACCTGCTGGTGGTGAATGCGGCCAATAAGGATAAAGATTTTACCTGGATCGTGCAAAATAAAATCGACGGTTGTCAAGTGGAAGATGTTAGCGATCAATACACTCAATTAGCTGTGCAAGGGAAAAGTGCTGAAGCCACCTTACAAAAATTAACCGATATCGTGCTTTCGGCTATCAAATACTATTGGTTTGTGGAAGGCGAATTGGCCGGGGTACCTATGATTATTTCACGTACGGGTTACACCGGCGAACCCGGCTTTGAGCTGTACTTTGCCAACGAATACGCGGTGGATGTGTGGAACAAAATCATGGAAGCCGGGAAGGAATTCGACATCGAACCGATCGGTCTGGGTGCGCGGGATTCGCTGCGTCTGGAAAAGAAGATGTGCCTGTACGGTAACGATATTGACGAAACAACCAATCCGTTGGAAGCCGGTTTGAGCTGGATTACCAAATTGGACAAAGGCGATTTT
>CAZRBA010000097.1:0-1655 GCA_964598255.1 uncultured Caldithrix sp.
GAGCGGTTCGCCGGCGGAACCCGGTTCTTTGGTACGATCCAGCACAGCAATCGCTTTGGTGGTTTTGGGCAAAGCCTGGATGAAATGTTTGATGGAGAACGGACGATACAGACGCACTTTAATGATGCCGACTTTTTCGCCCTTGCTGGCCAGATATTCGGCAGTTTCGTGCGCGGCTTCGGCACCGGAACCCATCAGAACGATAATCCGCTCTGCCTCGGGATGACCGACATAATCAAACAAATGATACTGCCGCCCCACCAATTTGGCAAACTTATCCATTACTTTTTGGACGATTTCCGGTGTTTTTAAATAATACGGATTTACCGTTTCTCGTCCCTGAAAGTACACATCCGGATTTTGCGACGTTCCGCGAATGAATGGTTTGTCCGGATTCAAGGCGCGTTCACGATGTTTGCGTACCAGTTCGTCATCGATCATGGCCCGCATGTCATCTTCGCTCAACTGTTCGATCTTCTGAATTTCGTGTGAAGTGCGGAACCCGTCAAAGAAATGCAAGAATGGAATACGCGATTCTAAACTTGCCGCCTGAGCCAACAAGGCAAAATCCATTACTTCCTGGGCATTTCCCGAAGGCATTAACGCAAAGCCGGTCTGCCGCGTAGCCATTACATCGCTGTGATCGCCAAAAATAGACAAAGCTTGTACGGCCAAAGAACGCGCAGCCACATGAAAGACAGTAGGATTCAATTCACCGGCAATTTTATACATATTAGGAATCATGAGCAATAAACCCTGCGAGGCAGTAAAGGTAGTGGTAAGGGCACCGGCCTGCAACGAACCGTGCACAGCCCCCGATGCTCCGCCTTCACTCTGCATTTCGGTTACGCGGGGAACCGTACCCCAAATATTTTTAACCCCTTTTGCCGACCATTCATCGGCCCATTCGCCCATCGGGGAAGAGGGGGTAATAGGATAGATGGCAATCACTTCATTTATTCTATGGGCCACGTAGGCCGCAGCCTGGTTACCATCTATCGTGACCATTTTTCGACTCATATCAAACTCCTTCCATTATGATATCTCTTGGTCGCTTCATTCTTTAAGCTTGTTTAAAGAATTTTTTCACGTTAAATATACATTCAATTAATGCATTTTACAAAAAATATATTCTGCTTTCGCCAGCATTTGGTTTCAATAAAATAGTTGTTTTTTAGTGAGTTCCTCCGCTTTTATTGGCTTTTATTTCTTTTTATTATCAAATTATTAATATACAAAAATCTCAAATTCAAAGCCCAATTATTTTATTTTCAAAAAATGATTTAATCCGTTTTTTAACCCGGAAAATTATTTGACAAAGCAAACCATCGACCTTTTTGACGCTTTGTTGAATGGTCTTGTCTTTTTGCCTTGGTTTAACTACCTTTAAATAGCCTCCCAACAAAAAGACCAAACAAACGGAATCGTTTTTTGTTCCTTATTTTATTGTTTTTACCTTTGCTCGTGGCTTTGTTGCTTACCTTGCAACTAATTCGTAAATTCACGATCTATTGAAAGTCAATAAGGAAAGGATTGCATACAATGAAAATCTTATCTGACCGCGGGCAGGCCATGCCCCCTTCACCCATCCGCAAATTAGTACCGTTTGCCGATCAAGCCAAGGAACGTGGTGTTCATGTTTACCATTTGAACAT
>CAZRBA010000098.1:0-20102 GCA_964598255.1 uncultured Caldithrix sp.
ATTTAAAAGGCCAGCTCAACAGCAGCGTGGGCAAAACCTATCGCTATTCGGATTATACCGTGCAAAACGGACAGACCTATTACTATAAGTTGGCCGATGTCAGTTTAACCGGTCATCGCACTTTTCATGGCCCGATAAAAATTTTAGCCGTTAACGATCAAACCATTACAGGTGAAACCTCCATACCGCAGCACTTTAAGCTGTATCCCAATGTGCCCAATCCGTTTAACCCTGCCACACAAATTGTATTTGACGTGCCGAAACGCACCGGAGAAGCGGTTACGGTGCAATTGGAGATTTTTGACATTCGGGGTCAAAAAATACGTACGTTATTAAACCGGAATTTGCATGAAGGTAAACAATACCGTTTGAATTGGGATGGAAAAGACCGTTTGGGCAATGTGGTTCCGGCCGGAATCTATTTTGCCGTTTTAAATGCCGGGCCATTTCGTCAAAGCATTAAAATGTGTTTGATCAGATAAACGGCTACCTACAAAAATTAAATAAAATGGTAGTGCATTGTTGCTCGTATTTCCACTGGACAAGAAAATGCAGTGTCAATGGTTTACTTAACATTTCGGCAAGGTAAGAAGAAAGTTTGCTACCTTCTCTGCAGGGTTGTGTCGTTGGTTGTGGCTGCAATTGACAAATCCCGAATAAGGGATCAAAAAAGTAAAAGCCATCCCCAAAAACACTATTTCTTGGTGCAATTTTTTATCGGCATATTCCGATAACCCGAAACCACTCGGCAAGTACATCATACGCGTACTTTGCAAGTTAGCCCTTTCAATTGCATCAGGGACAGAAAGCACCGGCAATCCGAGGGTTTCGTAAAAAAACAAAATAGGTAAAATCGTTCGATTGAATCGGAGAACGATATCGGAGCGGGCACCCTTTGGCCTAAGCAACCAAAATATTTCTATTTAATTAGTTAATATTCTTGCGGATACGTTTGTAGAAAAAATAGTATCCGTTAGCTATTGTTTTTCCGGTAATTAAAAAAGATTGATTAAAAAAGCGTAAATTACGTGTTATTTGCTAAAGAAATGCCTCGAATGGAACGAAAATAAAAGGCTGTAATGGGTAAAGTATGCCCGTTAAGAAATAAGTTCGCAACAAAGTGCGTTAGAATCCGGCGGTCTTAAACCCATTGCTTGATTTGCAAGCGGATTGAATTTAAATTGATCCCGATTGGGAGCGTCTTAATTTATAAAGACGCAACATCTTTAAATAAGGAGCACGTCATGAAGGCTCGATGTCTTTCTGTAATTATTTTTATAATCATTATGTTCAGTGCTTTCGGTTTGGGCTTGGCACAGGAAAATGTCAGCGCCGAATTCATTAGTGCTTATAAGCCCCCCAAATCAATGCTTGGGGTACAAGCCAGGGATGGTATTAAACAAGTTCAAATAAAGAATAACACCTTGTTTGTAGTGGACGAGTACACCGGATTACAAATATTAGATGTGAGCAATGTGCATAAACCAAAGGAAATTGCTTCCGTACCCACCACCCATTTAACTCAAAATATTTTTTTAGCCGGGCATTTGGCCTTTCTTTCCGGACGATTGGATGGCGTTTACGTGTTGGATATTTCCGACCCGGCACATCCGAAAATCTTAAGCCATTTAAAACCCGTTGCCGAATCGTATTGGGTGGTAAGCAAAGATTCATTGCTTTACGTAGCCGAAGCAGATTCGGGTATTGCTATTTACGATGTTGTCCAGCCCGAACACCCTCGTTTGGTATCGGTTACCCATCTTAACGGGTTTACCTGGGGTTTGGGAGTAAAGGATAATTATTTATTTGCTCTGGATAAGCGTAAAGGATTGCTGGTTTTCGATATTACCGATCCCGTACATTTGAAAAAGGTGGGCGATTTAAAACAAATTATTTATGCGCGCTCCATTTTATTTGACGGGCCATATATGTATGTGGCCAATGGTCCGGCAGGGTTGTGGATTTTGGATGTTTCCGATTTGCATCATCCTAAAATCGTAAACCGAATTCCCATGCATGGTTATGCCTACAGCGCCACACGAAGCGGAAATACGATTTTTGTTGGTAACTCGGATAACCGAACCTTGGAATTTTTTGATGCCAAAGATCCCGCCCGTCCCACCAAAGAAGGCGTTTACAAATCCGAATCCCACATTTACAATGCTATTAAAAAAGATATTTATGTTTATGTGGCTGCCGATTCCAATACTTTGATTCTACGTTACAACCGTCCCCCGCAATTAGCGGCCATTTCCGACAAAGAAACGGACGAAAACAAAACGCTCAGCTTTCAGGTTTCTGCGTACGAACCGGATAGCGATCCCATTTGGTTTTCCATAAAACCGTTGCCTCAGGGAGCAAAATTCGATTCGTTAAAAGGCATTTTTGTCTGGACACCCACTTACGATCAATCCGGTGTTTATCCGATTACCATTACCGTTCATGAGCGTACGCAAAGTCATTTGACCGACAGCAAATCGTTTAAAATAACCGTACATCATGTTAACCGTCCGCCAACCATTGCCGATATTCCGGATTATGAAGTCAATGAGAATCAAATGCTCACTTTTACCATTCCAGAAGGACAGGATCCGGATAAAGAAGATGCCGGAAAATTGACTTATTCCGCCGCCAGCTTGCCCCCCGGTGCAACGTTTAATCCCGAAACACGGGTGTTCAAATGGAAACCTACGTACGATCAGGCGGGAATTTATACCGTGGATTTTGCTGTACACGATCCCGCCGGACTGAGCGCAATGGATGCCTCTACCATCACGGTGCACAATGTTGACCGGCCTCCGGTACTGGCATCGGTTCCCCCACAAACCGTTGACGAAGGGCAATTATTAACGTTTAAACTTAACGGACACGATCCGGATAAGGAAGATCAGAACAAATTACATTACGCGGCTTACCATTTGCCCGAGGGCGCAACATTTAACCCTCAAACCGCAACATTTACGTGGAAACCTACTTACGATCAATCCGGTAATTACAAAAATATTTTATTTGTATTAACTTCCGGCCCATTAAGCGATTCCGTTACCGTAGATATTACGGTTAAGCATGTTAACCGGCCTCCGGTAATAAGCCCGTTAAAGAATTTTACCGTAGACGAAAACAAATTATTGCGATTTAAAATTAGCGCTCACGATCCGGATAAAGAAGACAAGGGGAAATTAAAGTATCGGGCCGAAAATTTACCGGAAGGCGCTCGGTTCTTTCCCGATTCGTTGGTTTTTCGCTGGAAGCCGACTTTTGAGCAATCCGGAGTGTATGACAATGTTCTTTTTATCGTGCAGGACCCTGCGGGATTAAGCGATACGGCCCGTACCACCATTACGGTAAATCATGTCAATCGTCCGCCTGTTTTAGCCGCTATCCCCGCGCAAACCGTTGATGAAAATCAACCCCTGACCATTGTATTAAAGGGCAGCGATCCGGATAAGGAAGATCAGGGTAAGCTGACCTATTCGGGCAATCCTCTGCCCGAAGGTGCACAATTGCAGGGCAATACCTTTACTTGGACCCCCAATTACGATCAATCCGGCAAGTACAAAATTACCTTTACCGTTAGCGACGGGCGGTTAAGCAATAGCAAAACGGTGGCCATTACGGTAAATCATGTCAATCGTCCGCCGGTTCTGGCCGCCATCGCTCCCAAAATCGTCGACGAAAATCAGCTCCTTACGTTCAAGGTAACCGGCAGCGATCCGGACAAGGAAGATGCTGGCAAGCTGAAATTATCCGCCGGAAATTTACCGCAGGGAGCCACATTCAATGCCCAAAGCGGACAGTTTTCATGGAAGCCGAATTTTGACCAATCCGGTTCGTATTCTGTTACGTTTGTGATTACCGATCCGGCTGGTTTAAGCGATTCGGCATCCGTTCCCATTACGGTAAATCATGTAAATCGCACGCCTGTTTTTCCTGCACAAAAAGATCAAACCGTAAATGAGAACACATTGTTAACCTACAAACTTATTCCTGCTACCGATCCCGATAAAGAAGACAAGGGGAAATTGAAATATTCGGTTAGCCATTTGCCTGCCGGGGCAAATTTTAATGCGCAAACGCTAACGCTAACATGGAAGCCGACTTATGAACAATCCGGCGTGTATACGTTGGAATTTCAGGTAACCGACGGTGAATTCAGCGTAAAACAACCCTTAAAAATTACGGTAGTCAATGTCAATCGTCCGCCGGTTATCGAACCCATTCCCGCGCAGACAGTGGACGAAAACAAGCTTTGGACATTGCAAGTAAAAGCCAGCGATCCGGATAAAGAAGATGCGGGCAAATTACGATTTACCGCTTCGAACCTGCCGCAAGGCATGCAATTCGATTCGCTAAAGGCCGTCTTCAATTGGAAGCCAACCTACGATCAGGCCGGTAATTATGCGGGCATATCCGTAACGGTTAAAGATCAGGGCGGCTTAAGCGATCAAAAAACGTTTGCAATTACGGTTAACAACGTTAATCGTCCGCCGGTATTGGAAGCCATTGCTCCGGTTAAAGGCATCGAAAACACACCGATAAGTATTCGGCTTAAGGGAAGCGACCCAGACAAGGAAGATGCCGGGAAATTAGTTTACGGTTGCCATAATTTACCTAAGGGAGCAACTTTAAATGCCCAAACAGGTCTGTTTAAATGGACGCCCGATTTCCTGCAAGCCGGAACCTACGATATTGTGTTTAAAGTAACCGATAGCGGTCAATTGTCCGCCGAACAAACCGCACATGTTATCGTGGAAGATTTGAATCGGCCGCCAACCCTGCAAACCATTCCCGCAAAAACCGTCAAAGAAGATGGGCAGTTAACTTTTACGGTTACGGGAAAGGATCCGGATACGGACAATACTTTAACATACAGCGCCAAAGGGTTGCCACAGGGTGCACAATTTGATGCGCAAACCCAAACCTTTAGCTGGAAGCCCGATTTTAATCAAGCAGGGAGTTATAAGGTAACGTTTACCGTAAGCGACGGTAAAACGTCCGCTGCGATTACAGTGCCGATTAAGGTGATTAATGTAAATCGCGCGCCGCAATTCGTTTCGTTGGACGATCAAACGATAAATGAAAACGAAACACTAAAATTTACGGTTAAGGCCACCGATCCCGATGCCGGAAGCACGTTAACGCTTTCGTGCCCCAAATTGCCAGATGGCGCTCGGTTCGATTCCGAAACCGGTGTGTTTACCTGGCAACCGAATTTTGAACAGGCCGGTAGCTACCCGGTTACGTTTACGGTTAGCGACGGCGATACCAGCATCAGCCGAACAATAACCATTACCGTGAATAATGTCAATCGTCCGCCGAAGTTCGAAACACTTCCCGCACAACAGGTCAAAGAAAAAGAACAACTAAAATTTACGGTTAAGGCCACCGATCCGGATGCCGGTAGCCAAATTACCTATCGGGCTAAACAATTACCCGAGGGCGCAAAATTTGATGCCCAAAATGCAACCTTTTCTTGGACGCCGGGCTATGACCAGGCGGGCAATTACACGGTTATTTTTGTGGCCGACGACGGTGAAGCCGAAACGACGCTTCCGGTGCAAATTACGGTTGTAAATGTTAACCGGTCTCCGGTTTTAAATGCGCCGAAAGAACAAACGGTGGAAGCAGGTCACTCCGTGCAACTTGCCTTTAAAGGTAATGATCCCGATGGCGATAAGCTGACCTATTCCGCGAAAAAATTGCCTCGGGGAGCAACTTTGGATAGTAATACGGGAATGGTAAATTGGACACCTGCAAATGATCAGAGTGGGACCTTTACCATTACGGTCACAGTTTCGGACGGACACGAAAGCGCTACGGCTTCCACAAAGGTAAACGTAAAGCCAAAGCCGCAACCCGCTCCGGCCGATACGTCGGGCAATTGATAGGCGTTATCCGTCGCTTTGCAAAGCTTGGCGGAGCATGGGTGCAAAAATGGTTTTGTCATTTTGATTTGAACCCGTTATATTTTGTTTAAAATAAGCAGGCTCGAATGGCTTTTGGCCGTTCGGGCTTTTTTGTATTTATCTGAACGACTTTTAAAGAGTCGCCGTTTTAATGTTGTTTGTTTAAACAGGATGATGGAAATATGCAGGCAATTGAACAATTTCGGCAAAAACTTGCTGCCGGTGAAGAAGCCTTTGACGTCGGCGGTTTGAAGGAATTGAGCGTTCATTTTGAACAATTATTGGCCGATTCGTTAAAAAACACGCCGGACGTTCGTGAAATAGAAGCATTTGCGCAAACATTTAAAACTCTGTTTACCGTTTCTTTGGCGCGGCCTTTGGCCGGTTTGATAACCCCCTCTGTTTTTGCCGATTTCGGACAACGCTTGCTTAAAGATACCCCCGATGCGGAAAAGGCCGTACTCATTAGGTATTACCTCGAGTTTCTGCGCCAGCCCGAGTTTTTAGTCCGTTTGAAAAATAGCAAACCGTACGAAACCTTAATCCTGAATTTATTAAAGCAGGCCAATTTTACGGTAAGCACTCTGTTGCGTCAGCGTGCTCTGCTGTATGGTTCCCGAAATTGGCTTGGTGTCATTCGGGGACAAGAGGTAGCGCATATCACCTTTGCCGAAGCCTTACGTCAGGTAGATCGTTATGCGCGGGGATTGCTGGCAATGGCCGGGCAGTACGAAAAAGGAAAACCGGTGGTGGCCTTTTTAAGTGATAATAGCCCGCAAATGGCTTTACTCGATTTGGCCTGTTTAAGCAGCGGCCTGGTCGATGTAATGATTCCGGCCAATTCGGTTTCGTCGCAAATTGCCTACATTTTAAATCAAACTCAAGCCAAAATTCTGTTTTTAGGGGGCAGCAAACATTTGGCCCGCGTTAACGAAGTGCGACGTCAGTTGCAAAGCGTTGAGCATATTGTGCTGATCAACGAACAGTCTCACGAAAGCGGGCTGCGCGATTTGCATTATTTATCGGAACGCGGGCTTCACATTCCCGAAGAACAATTGGCGCGTGTGCGCAGGCAAATGCGCACGGACGATTTGGCTACGATAATGTACACTTCGGGTACAACGGGCGAGCCCAAAGGCATTATGTTCAGCCAAATGAATATAATTTACAAACGGTTTTGTCGGGCGCTGGCCCTGCCGCAAATCGGTCCGGACGATCGTTTTTTGGCCTATTTACCGTTGTATCATACATTTGGTCGTTATTTGGAAATGATGGGTTCGTTGTTCTGGGCGGCTGAATATTATTTTATGGAAAATCCTGCGCTGGAAACCATGGTACGCAACATGCAACGGATCAAACCGACCATTTTTATCAGTATCCCCAAAAAATGGCAGCAACTCTACGATTACATCGGTAGTCGTGTGGATGTGGTGGCCGACGATGAAGATGAAATTCGCAGAACCCTAAGCGCCGCAACCGGCGGAAAATTGCGCTGGGGACTTTCGGCAGCCGGTTATCTGGATCCGGCGGTGTTTCGTTTTTTCCAGCGCTACGGCGTGGAATTGCTCAGCGGTTTTGGAATGACCGAAGCCACCGGTGGAATAACCATGACCTTGCCTGGCCGCTATGTGGAAAATGCATTGGGACGTCCGTTGCCGGGCATCGAGGTTAAATTAGCTGATGACGGCGAACTGCTAATTCGCGGCCCTTATGTGATGAGCGGCTATTTTGCCAGTGCGGAAAACGCCTTTACCGCCGATGGCTGGCTGCCCACAGGCGATATTATGCGCTATCTGGAAAACGGCTATTTGGAAATAATCGATCGCAAAAAAGAAATTTATAAAAACATCCGCGGTGAAACCATAGCACCGCAACGTATCGAAAAGTATTTTTACGACTTCGATTACGTTAAACAAGTTTTTTTGATCGGTGATAACCGCCCCTTTAACACAGTGCTAATTTACCCGAATTTTCAGGGTAAAAATAACCCTCTTAAAAAAATGAGCGCCCGAGAGTTGCACGATTTGTTTACTTCGGTTGTGGTTACGGTGAATAATTTTCTTGCCCCCTTTGAACGTATTGTGGATTTCCGCCTTATTCAACGTCCCTTTTCCGCCGAGTTCGGTGAACTGACTCCCAAAGGAACCTACAAACGTAAAGTAATCGAAAAAAATTTTGCCGAATTGATCGAGTCGATGTATCGCCGAAGTTTTGTGGAGTTCTCGTGGCATAACATGACGATCCGTCTGCCTAATTGGTTCTTACGCGAAAACGGCTACTTAACGCAAGATATCCGCATTACGGAACAAGGCTTGGTTATTGATAAAGAAGATTTGATTTTACCTTTGGCCTACGAAGCGGAACGACACATCCGTATCGGGCGCTATCGATATGCATTTGCCAGCGATATTATTGATCTTCAGATTTTACTTTCTAACCCATTGTATTGGCTGGGTAATCAGGAGCTAATCGATTTTAGCCGAGAACAGGTATTTCAGTGGTATCGCATCGATCAACCGGATGCGCATGTGGTATTTACCGGCAGCGTTGCCGCTATTCCGGTTCCGGTGGAAAAGGCAACGGTTTTAAAGCGATTAAGCGAAGAACGGACATTGGTGTTGCCTGGATTGCATTTGGCCTTGTTGCTTTTGCAAAGTAACGAGCCGCAGTTGGTAACTACGGCATTACAATATTTTAAATTGTTTTTAAGCGATTCCCGCCAGCCGTTTCATAATCTGGTTAAAGAGGTAATCCTTAATCCCAATTTTTCTACCGGAATTTTCGCATTGCGTGAACAATTCAAATTGGGATTAAAGTTTTTTAAAGGTCCGTTGTTCAAAACGTATTTCGAACGTTTTTTAAAGACCGATCCCGACTTTTTAAATCGGGAAATTATTCATGAAATTGCCCGCGAGCTTGCCGGCGATGCGGAGGTTCTAAAAGCGGTATTTGCCATTATCCGCGAGCGCGTAGCCGGAATTACCGGCGAAACGGCTGAAAAAGAAACGGTTGTTTGGAAATTATTTGATTTGCTGGCGCAAATTGGTATCGAACACCCGGTTCATTACAAAGAAGTACGCCAGTGGCTGGTACATTACCAATTACGCAAAGAGTGTAAAATTTTGGCCCGAAGGGCCGCAAAATCTCGTCGTAAATTGTTGAGCGGCTTCCGCAAATGGATCGGGCCGAATCAACAAATTTCCATCGATATGGAAACCGGAGAGGAATATCGCTGGAAAGATGTGATCATTTTTGACGAAGCCATTTCGCAAGACGATCGTGCCTTTTTGCTGAGCGCGCTTTCGGCAAAACCCATTATTCGCGAGGCTTTATTCTTATTGGGAGGCGGATTGTTGGTGGGATTGTACGATATTCCTCCGGGTGGCGTGTGGATAAGTCAGTTGCATCAGGAAGCCGATCACACGGTTTATCGGGTTTCGGTGCAAACGCGTTTTCAGGGCGGGTTCGACTTTGTCATCAATTTGGAACGCAACAAACCCACACGGGTGCTTCGCGAAGAAATGAATTGGTTAATTCATGCTTGCGCTCCGACCAGAGGCATGAAATTGGTGGAAGAGTTCGGCGGCTTTTGGAAAGAGTTCAATTTGTGGAGCGAAGAATACATTCCGGGCGATTCGATTCAGAAGTATTTCGGCAAGATGATGCGTCGTGATAATGCCGAAACACGTCAACGTTTACACTATTTGTGGCCCATGTTTATTTGGACGGGGATTTCGGCTTATGTCAGCTTTTGGCGGCGCACGGGGTATCAACTGGAAATCAGCGATATTTCGCCGGATAATATTATGATCCCGCCCCATGATTATTTGAGCGGCGTACGTATTTTTTCCATTAGGCGACGTAAAAAATCCAAGGGCTTGTCTTCCCTTATTCTGAATTTTGTCGAGCAGTTTGTCAAACCGTTGGAGCGTACGTATCCGTTTATTAAGCATGCCAATCGCTGGTTTTTTATTTTTAGCGGAATTCTGGATGCGCTGGGAGAAGAAAAAGGGCTGGAACGTTTGGAAGAATTGCGTGTCTGGCTTGCAATCCGTAAAAAACATTATTATTTGCAAGACTATTTGCAGGCGTTTTTACAAGAAATTAGGGACAAGGGATTTACACCCAAAAATTTATATTTTGCCGTACAACGTTTTGAACGCTGGACGGAATTGAATCCCCAGGCCGATTTTTCCGCACAGTTGTTTACATTAAACGAACTTTACGAAACCTATCGTCTGTCTGAGCTGGAAGGACGTTATCCGGCTTTGCGGATTCGCTATTTTTTGGAGAGTATTTTTAAGGATTCGCAACCGGAAGTGCGCCGAAAGTTAACGGAAATTATGCGGGCCGTGCAGGAACGTCCTTTGTCTCACGAAGAACGATTAAGGCGTTTTTCGGAATTACGCAACCGTTTCCGCTTAACGGAAAAGGAAGAGTTCTTCCTTAGCCGCCTAAGTTATCCGCACTTGCAACCAAAGGCCTCTGCGGGGTGGCTTAGTATGTCGGATAGTCAGGGACACCGGCAGAACGATGTGGTGGTTGCTCTGGAAGATTATGACGGTGTGCGGTATCATGTGCGCAAACCTATTTCGCCCAAAGAAATTTCCCGATTGCACAAAATTTTTTTGGAAGCAAATTTACCGGTAATCTTTAAACCGGAGCATCGCTATTTAATTGCTGTTTCCGAACGCGGATTTGTGATTGGCGGGTTGTTTTATCGTTTGTTAAATCAAAATACGGTTCACATCGAAAAAATTGTGGTAACGGCCAAATACCGTCGCAAAGGGATTAGCGAGGGTTTAATGCATGAGTTTTTTAGCCGTATGCAAGATGCCCGTTTTCGTTATGTTACTACCGGTTTTTTCCGCCCCGAGTATTTTTACCGTTTCGGATTTAAAATCGAACGCAAATACGCCGGTTTGGTAAAAGACCTGCAAGAAAACACCCGCAGTAACGATGCGCTATAAAATGGGGCGCCGGGCAGGCCTAAGGTCGGGAGAACAGGCCATTCATAACAGATCACGCCGAGGGTCGCGCTGTTTACATTTTAATTAAAGCCTGTTGGATGTAATAAGCCGATTGCTGACGGATAAAATCAATATCGATGAGTTTTGGATTGTCGGCCCAGCGATGGATCAGGTGGTACAATCCGCCAAAGACAAAGGCCAAAAAAGTGGGGGCGTCAATGGTAGGATCGAAAAAGCCCTCTTCAACCCCTTGTTCAAATGTTTTGCTGAATGTGAGTACCAAATGGTCGTATTCGGCGCGCGAAGCATCCATGCCTTTTTTTCGCAACGTGTTGTGCTCTTTAATAACCACCATGCCCAGTTTGGGATTTGCGGTGAACACGTCAAAAGTTGTGGCTACCATGGCATGCACTTTTTGTAGCGGATCCAGTTCCTTGTCTTCGCGAATGGTGTCCAGACGCTCGCCAAGTTCCTGCCAAATAGTGGCGATCATTTTAAAAAGCAAATCTTCTTTGTTCTTAAAATAGGTGTACACACTGCCGTGGGCCACGCCGGCTTCTTGTGCAATCCGGCTGATTTTGGCTTCTCTGTAGCCGTCTTCGGCAAAAACTTTAATGGCAGCACTTAAAATACGCCTGGCTTTTTCTTCCTTTTTTAAACGCATAATTTTACATCCTTCGTGCACTTAAGTTGTTTGCGGTAATTTAGAAAAAACGGATTCGCTTTTTCGAGCAGCAATCCCGATTTTTCGTGTACCGAACAGGTTTTGTGTTAAGCGTCTGAAAATATTTTGGAAATCGCTACCCAAGATAAAAAACAAAATAATCATTATTGCCGCAGGCTTCAAGAATTTATTTTGGCCTTCAGCCAGTCTTCTTTTAAAATGGCCATCAAATAAAAATCGTGATAACGATTGCTAAAATACATGGCTTGGCGAAGGGTGCCCTCGATTTTAAAGCCTGTTTTTTGGTAAGCCTTTATGGCTCTTTGGTTTTCCGTACTTACATGTAACTGAATGCGGTTAAAATTGAGCGTATCGAACGCATAATCGATTAGCAGCCGGGTCGCTTCGCTACCGTAACCCTGCGACCAGTTGGCAGATTCGGCAATGGCAATGTAAAAGGTTGCCATACGGCCGATCCAATCGATGCGAACCAAGGCAATGGTACCGATAGGCTTATCCGGACTTTTGGTGGCCATGGTAAACCAAATGGCATTATGATCGTTCAGACGTTCTTCGATGCGTATTTTGTGTTGTGCGATGTTGGTAGGTAAAGCGTAATAAAGAAAAGCCCGGGCTTCCGGATGATTTTCGGAAAGGGCGTAAATCGGTGCATCTTGCGCTTCCGGGGCGCGTAAGTAAATTTTTTTTCCTATCAAAAAAGGATTGGTCATAACAACTGCCCGCTATTTAAAATGTTGCTATTTTTTTAATGCTTTGTAGAATTCGAATTTAATTCCCGAACATTCGTCAATCATTTTTTAAGAGCGAAAACCGTAATCGTCAATCAATTTTTCGATTAAGCGGCCGTCAGTGTAAGAAAGGTCGATAATGGCAAAGCCGGTATCGTAAAATTCCGGATTGATATCTTTTTTGCACCACCGGCTTTCGGCATTGAATTCGATCTCGGTTTTATCGAAAATATCAACCGGTAAATCCATGCGTAGTTTAAAATGTTTGTTAATTTCCAACGGCTCTTCGCTCATAATCATAATACCCTGCGGCGAAATATTGATTAAATGGCCGATTAATTTGTTGTTTTCCCGGTCAAAGACCCGAAGATAATAGATTAAATGCCTGCGTGCCAGTTTACGTTTTTCGGACATGATTTTTCCCGTTCGTTTGTATTCTGCCGGTTAAAAGAGTAATTTGTTCCAATACCGAATTAGGTAATCGTAATAAAAATTTTCGAATATTTTGGAAAAGAACGATTGCCTGAAAGGAACTCATTATCGTCGTTTTTGGCTTGTTCGTTAATTTAGTAAATTTAAGGTTGGGTGAACAATATTTTCTTGTAACTCTGCTAAAAAAAATTAATCAAATGGGAACAATAATCTTGGCCGATTATGGGCTTAAGATGAACTCGAAGTACGCTTTTGAGCTATTGCGTATTTTGTTGAAAATGCAGTATATTTTATTTTTACAAAAATCCGGCCGATTACGCGCATGGTATTTGGCAATGCGGAAAATTCGGAAAATGAGGAACGCGTTAAATAAAAAACGGAGTGAATAAATGAATGCTTTAGGACAGCATATTCTGGTTGAATTTTTAGGGTGTGATCCCGATGTTTTAAATGAAGTAACTACCATAGAACAAGGGATGCTTGAAGCGGCCGACCGCGCTAATGCAACCATTATTAATTCTACTTTTCATTACTTTTCTCCTTATGGTGTTTCCGGAGTTGTGGTCGTGCAAGAAAGTCATTTGGCTGTGCACACCTGGCCGGAATACCAATATGCAGCAGTAGATTTATTTACTTGTGGTGATACGGTTGATCCTTGGAAAGCGTTTGACCATTTGAAAAACGTCTTTAAAGCGCAAAACTATTCGGCATTAGAAACCTGGCGTGGTTCGCTTAATTTGCTGAAGCGAATCGATTTTAATCCCGGAGAAATGCGTGAAGAATTAAAACGTTACATGCAGCAGGGCCGTATTGAGCGCAATGTATGGCTAACCGATAAAGATGAAAATATTGCCCTATCGCTGCGTCACAGCGGAGAGGTCCTTTACAACGAACGGTCTCCGTATCAACATGTTAAAGTTTTGGATACTTATGCTTTTGGCAAAACCCTGACAATCGACAATATGATTATGTGTACCGAAGTGGACGAATTTCATTATCATGAAATGATGACCCATCCGGTTATGCTAGCCCACGGTAATGTAAAAAAGGCCCTGGTGGTCGGCGGGGGAGATGGCGGGGTGGTACGAGAGATCCTACGCCATGCTCAGGTAGAAAAAGTAACCATGGTCGAGATTGATGAAAAGGTTGTGGAAGCTTCGCGAAAATTTTTGCCCCAAATTGCGGCTGCGTTTGATAATTCCAAGCTGGATTTGATAATTGGCGACGGTATTAAATTTGTGGCCGAAGCCACGGATAACTCCTACGATTTGATTGTGGTCGATTCTACCGATCCGATTGGACCGGCCAAAGGTTTGTTCTCTACCGAATTTTACCGAAATTGTCATCGCATATTAAATGAAAACGGTATGCTGGTTGTCCAAGGCGAAGCGCCTCGATTTAACGAAAAAACGTTTACGGAAATCCATCAAACCTTAAAAGATATTTTTGGCAATAATAAGGCTCATGTAATGCTGTTCCATGTGCCTACGTACCCCACAGGTGTTTGGAGCGGACAAATAGGGTCGAAAGGAAAAGTTGATCCCAGAGTGATCGATATCGACAAAGCGCGTGCTTTTAGCGAGCGACACGGATTGCGTTATTACAGTCCGGAAGTTCATCAGGCCTCGTTTGTTCTACCGCCCTATGTTAAAAAAATGTTAGGCCAAAAATAAAAATAAGGCGTAACCTTGCAAAGGAAGCATTATGATTATTGTAACAGGCGCTGCCGGTTTTATCGGTAGTTGTGTGGTTTCCCGTTTAAATAAAGACGGGATAGAAGACATCATTGCCGTGGATATTTTGCGCAGCAATGACAAGTGGAAAAATTTACGCGCACTGAGTTTTAGCGATTATCTGGAACGCGAGCAATTATTCGATTATTTGCAAAAGGCCCCAAATGTGGAAGCCATTATTCACATGGGGGCGTGTAGTGCCACTACGGAACGCGATGCGCACTATTTGTTGGAAAACAATTATCGCTACACGTTGCGATTGGCCGAGTATGCCTTAAAAAATAAGGTGCGTTTTATCTATGCCAGTTCGGCGGCCACGTACGGAATGGGCGAACAGGGTTACGATGATAACGAATCGCGGATCCATTTTCTTAAGCCGATGAACATGTATGGCTATTCCAAACAAATGTTCGATTTGAAGGCCAGACGCGAAGGCTGGCTGCAAAAAATGGTCGGGCTTAAATTTTTTAATGTATACGGCCCCAATGAATATTTTAAGGAAGACATGGCCTCGGTAGTGTTTAAGGCTTTTAATCAAATTAAAGAAAAGGGGTATGTGCGTTTGTTTAAATCGCATCGCGCGGATTTTAAGGATGGAGAACAATTGCGCGATTTTATTTACGTTAAAGACGTGCTTGAGATAATTATGTTCTTTCTAAGAAATCCGCAAATCAACGGGTTATTCAATGCGGGAACGGGTAAAGCCCGTACGTTTTTGGATTTGGTTCATGCCACATTTGCCGCCATGGATTTACAGCCGAAAATCGAGTTTTTTGATATGCCGGAATCGTTGCGCGACCGATACCAGTATTTTACTGAGGCCAAAACGGAAAAATTGCGCAAAGCCGGTTATAACCGAGCGTTTTTTTCGTTAGAAAACGGTATCCGCGATTATGTGCAAAATTATTTGATGAAGGATTACGCTCACTATTAATACAAAAGTTTAAGCCATCTGTTTGGAATGAATCGTGGCGCAGCTCCGTTGCCTATGTGCTCGGATAATACCAAAGTTGTTTAGGCGCAAGTGTAATCCGGAATTCTGATTTCTTTGATTTGTAAACAGTTTGGTTGTTAATGAGCTGCCGTGGTTAATTGGGGGCGGACATCGGCTTAAGACAGCACGTATTGCCCCGAAAAATATTAGGGATTTAGCCCTCCATGTTATTTTTTTGTAACGTGCCGTACATTGCGGCAAAGCATTTGGAAATGAGAAAATTTGAAACTACTCACGGTTCGACAAGTTAGCGCCCGGTAATCGAATGATATTTTTTTGTTTTTCTATTTTCATTTGTCCGTTATTCTTAACTTTTGCTTGCCATTTCATCATAATTCGCTTTTGGTATAAAAATCCGTAAATTTTCCTCTTTTTACCGGCATATTCCCGCCAAACAGGTTTACATATTTGCAATAAATCGTTATATTACCATTTCTCAAATAAAACCATAACAAACAAGGTTTTTTACAGGAGTGCCCAATGAAGATTCATGAGTATCAAGCAAAACAGATTCTACGCGAATTTAACGTTCCCGTACCGGAAGGTTACGTAGCTTTTACTGCGGATGAAGCCGTCGAAGCGGCCAAAAAATTGCCGACGAAAATTGCGGTGGTAAAAGCGCAAATTCACGCTGGTGGCCGTGGTAAAGGCGGTGGCGTTAAATTGGCCAAATCGTTAGACGAAGTCCGTGAAATTGCCGAAAAGATGATCGGCATGACATTAGTTACCCATCAGACCGGGCCGGAAGGTAAAGTCGTCAAAAAGGTATTAGTCGAGCAAGGTGTGGATATCGATCGGGAATTATACCTTGGCGTGGTTCTGGACCGTTCCAAATCCGAGCTGGTAATGATGGCCAGTACCGAAGGCGGTGTGGAAATCGAAAAAGTAGCCGCCGAATCACCCGAAAAAATTTTAAAAGAATGGATTGATCCGGCGTTAGGTTTGCAAGCGTATCAGGCGCGCAAGCTGGCTTTTGGTTTGGGGCTTAGCGGAAAACAGGTGAGCAATGCCGTTAAGTTTATGATGGCCCTGTACAATGCGTTTATCGCCAAAGATGCCTCCTTGGCCGAAATCAATCCGCTGGTTGTTACTAAACAGGGCGACGTTTTGGCTTTGGATGCCAAAATCAATTTTGATGATAGCGCGCTTTATCGCCATCCCGAACTACTGGAATTACGCGATTTGGACGAAGAAGAACCCTTGGAAGTAGAAGCCTCCAAATACCATTTGAACTACATTAAATTAGACGGAAATGTTGGTTGTATGGTTAACGGCGCCGGTTTGGCTATGGCTACCATGGATATTATCAAATTAGCCGGAGGCGATCCGGCCAACTTTTTGGATGTGGGTGGTGGCGCCAATGTGGAAACCGTACGCAATGGTTTTAAAATTATTTTAAAAGATCCGAATGTAAAAGCCATTCTTATTAATATTTTCGGTGGCATTGTTCGTTGCGATCGTGTGGCGCAAGGCGTTATCGAAGCCGTGCAATCCATCGACGTGAATGTTCCGCTGGTTATTCGTTTGGCCGGAACCAATGCCGAAGAGGCAGCCGAAATGTTGGAGAAATCGGATCTGGAATTTACGGTAGCCACCTCGTTGGCCGATGCGGCGCAAAAAGCCGTACAGGTTCTGCAGAATTAGCATTAAGATGAATTGTATAAGGGTAGTAAAGAGTGTAAACTTTGCAAAAAACACGCATGACTTTTAACCCTTAACTTTAAAGTGACAGAATAAATTCTAAAAAATGGAGAAAATAGAATGAGTATTCTACTCACAGAAAAAACACGTATTTTGGTGCAGGGAATTACGGGTTCCGAAGGCTCGTTCCATGCGCAACAAATGATGGAATACAATACAAAAGCGCCGGTTGTGGCCGGTGTTACGCCTGGTAAAGGCGGCCAAATGTTTGCAGATAAAGTGCCTGTGTTTAATACGGTTGAGCAGGCCGTTAAAGAAACCGGAGCCAATGCCTCGGTCATTTTTGTGCCGCCCGCATTTGCCCCCGATGCCATTCTGGAAGCAGCCGAAGCCGGGCTGGATCTTATCGTTTGTATTACCGAAGGCATTCCGGCGTTAGATATGGTTAAAGTTTACGATGCTATCAAAGATAAAGATACTCACTTAATCGGCCCGAACTGCCCGGGCGTTATTTCACCAGGAATCGGTAAAATGGGCATCATGCCCGCGTTCATTCACAAACCGGGTAAAGTCGGTGTAATTAGCCGATCTGGTACGCTTACCTACGAGGCTGTGCATCAATTAACCGAACGCGGTATTGGCCAGTCTACTGGTATTGGTATCGGCGGCGATCCGGTAATCGGTACGCGTTTTATCGACGCTCTGAAGCTGTTTAAAGACGATCCGGATACGGAAGCCGTGGTCATGATCGGGGAAATCGGCGGAACGGCCGAAGAAGAAGCGGCTGCGTGGATTAAAGAGAATTTCGACAAACCGGTGGTCAGCTTTATTGCCGGTCAAACCGCGCCTCCGGGACGTCGCATGGGACATGCCGGTGCCATTATCAGCGGTGGCAAAGGTACGGCTGCCGAAAAGATGAAAACACTGGCGGAAGCCGGTATTCATGTTTGCAAGAGTCCGGCCGATATCGGTGCAACCGTCGAACAGGTTTTGGCCAAATAAAACATTTGCCGAGCACAAATACGTATCGCATTCCGTTTCACAGGGATTTTTGCCTCCCTGTGAACTTTTTTGTGCCAAACGCTTTAAAATGGTATATTAAGAGAAAAAATTCTCAAAATAGGTGGGAGCCGATTGTTTTTGTTAGGTTTCGGAACCGATAAGGAAAAATTCGAACGAAATTCAAAATGACGATAAAAATCATAAGGAGACCATAGAATGAAAGAACGCACATTAGCCATCATCAAGCCCGATTGCATGCAAAAAAAACTCGAAGGAAAAGTGATAAATCATTTGCTGGAAAAAGGGTTCGAAATCATAGGAATGAAAATGGTTCGTTTGAACAAACAAACGGCCGGTGAGTTTTATGCGGTGCACAAAGGGCGCCCTTTTTATGATGAATTGGTGGAATTCATGACCGAAAGTCCGGTTATTGTTTTGGCATTGGAAAAGGAAAATGCCGTTGCTTCTTTACGCGAGGTAATCGGAGCAACCGATCCGGCGGAAGCAGCGGAAGGTACCATTCGCAAATTGTACGCCGAAAGCAAAGGACGCAATACGATTCATGCTTCCGACTCTCCGGAAAACGCCAAAACGGAGCTTGGATTTTTCTTTTCGGAGAAAGAATTAATCGAATTGCGATAATTCCGTGCCGATCCGTGACATTAGCCACAAAATAACTTTAGAATTTCATTCTTTTGTCGTAAATTACGTTTACAAAAAGCCAATGAACGGCTAAATGAAATCTTCCCTTTGTTCTTTTCGCGAATAGGCAAAGGGAAAATAAAAAAAGAAAGCACGGTCTTTCGAAGCAACAGGAGCCGAACAATGTCAGATAAAGATAGTAAAAACGAAGAAGTTCTTGATCTCGAAATGTTACGTCAGGGCGAACTTGGCGACATGGAAGATCGGGAAATCGTTAAGCGCGTGGCCGTCATCGGGGCCGGTACTATGGGGCGCGGCATTTCGCAATTAGTAGCCTCCAAGGGCATGGAAGTCATTCTCATCGAAAAAGACGAAGAAATGGCCCGTAAAAGCATGGAGCTTTTGGCGCAAAGCATCGATGAAGAAATAGCGCGCTGGACGTTGACCAAAAGTGAGAAAAAGGCCATTTTAAGCCGCATTAAGGCCTCGGCGAACATTAACGATGCTATTTACGGTGATGTGGTGATCGAGGCAATTTCTGAAAATTTGGAAGCCAAAAAAGAACTGCTGCGCAAATTGGACGAAATTTGTGATCCCGATACGATCTTCATCACCAATACGTCCGCGTTGAGTATTACCGAAATAGCTTCCGCTACTAAGCGGCAGGACAAGGTAATCGGCATGCACTTTTTGAACCCAGTGCCCAAAATTCCTCTGGTGGAAATTGTGCGCGGTTTGAAAACTTCCGACGAGACCTACGAGTTTATTCGCAAGTTTGCCGAAATGTTGGACAAAACGGCTGTCGAGGTGTTTGAATATCCGGGCTACATTACCACGCGGGTTATTGTTCCCATGATTAACGAAGCCATTCACATTTTAATGGAAGGTGTGGCCACGGCCGAGCACATCGATACGGCCATGAAGCTGGGATACAACTTTCCCAAAGGGCCTCTGGCTCTGGCCGACCAGATCGGTCTGGACGAACTTATGGCCTGGATGGAAACACTGTTTCGTGAATTGGGCGAATCCAAATATCGCCCCTGTCCGTTATTGCGTAAATTGGTGCGTGCCGGGCATCTGGGACGCAAAACCGGTAAAGGTTTCTTTGAATATCTGCAAAACCAGCAAAATCCCATTTAGTTGATCGGTGGGGAAAAGAAGTAAGGAATGAAAAATGTTAGTATTGGTATTAAATGCAGGTAGTTCGTCGGTTAAGTATCAGGTTCTCAATGCCAAGAACCGGGAATTGTTAGCCAAGGGCGTGGTCGAGCGCATTGGGATGTCGGGTGCGGTGCTAACCCACAAAAAAGTGGGGGATAAGGAAGTGCGCCTGACCGGCGAAATTTTGGATCACAAAATGGCTATCGAA
>CAZRBA010000099.1:0-3072 GCA_964598255.1 uncultured Caldithrix sp.
CATGGCGATAATGAATACCGAATGAGGCGGCGCCGTAGCCATGATGATATCAATTTTTTCGGCATCGATGATGCGCTTTCCTTCTGTTAAGGCATGCGGTAACCAACCAATGTATTTATCAGGGAATTCGAAAAAGAAAAATACAAAGGCACGTATTTTGTCTGTTATTCTGTGCAACATCGTCGGTTGTTTGGGAGTATTTGACAAATTGCTCCGGGGATCTGTCAAATTTTTTTTATTCTGTTTTGTCTTATTGCCATTTCTTTTTATTAGTGAGCTAACTCTTTGTTTTAGAAAAGTAAACAAACTGGTAAAATCCGATTTATCCGTACGATGGACAATCACAGATTTGGGAATTTTGTCTTTCAGTCCGGTTTGATCACCCAAATTAACATTGTAATACATCTCTTTTAACGTCAATACCGAAAAACGATAAGCATCCTGATCGGAATATTTGAGAATTTTGGCCACTCGTTTGGTTCCCACCGAAGGATTTGGCGGGAAGTTCACGGTGATCAATAAAATATTCTTTTTGGGGCACATGCGATTAGACCTTATTTTAAATTAAACGAAGTATTTAGGGTTTCTGGTTCGTCCTCTTCATCCGTTTCTTCGTCTTCCAATTCGTAAATCTCGGTACCCTGAATATTACGTAAGGCAACGGCAAAAGCTCCGAACCAGTAAATAACTTCGGAATATGATCGATTGTGAAAAATACCGGCGGTTAAAATGGCAAGCAATCCCATCTCCAAGGCAATGGCATCAACATAAAATCGCCCGAAAGGGTAGTTTCGGTAACGTCTTTTTACCTCCTGCAAAATAAGGAAAATGTGGAAAAGAAAACCTAAAAAGATAATTTCGCCCACAAATCCCCATTCTACCAACACCAACAAAAAGGTATTGTGAACGGTTTTGGCACCTTTCTGTTCCATAATATGCGCTAATTCGGGGACATACTGCATTACCAGTTTTTGGTACCCGCCGCCGCCAAGGCCCATGGGATGATCTTTCCACATTTTAATGGCACCGCGCCAAAGATAAATTCGGCTGACGGCAGAGCCTTCTTCTTTGTAGTTGTCAATGGTATTTTGTCGCTGCCAAAACTGATCGTTTGCCAAATAGAGCAAAAGAAGCGCACCGATAAAGGTACCCAAAAGCACTTGCCAGCGTAGCTTGCCCTTAATCCAAATAAGCGAAAGTAGGGCAATAACCACAAGGGCCACAAAGGCGGCCCGCGAATTGGCCAGAATGATTAAATTCAAAATAAAGGGTAACGAAATGGCTGTAATGATTTTTTCCCATTTTTTACCGATCAGAAAATACAATTCGAAAAAAGGGAAAACCGCGGCCACATGTGCGGCAATGGCATTCTCTTCAGTGGAATTGGGTGCAATCACGCCCACATATCGGTTACTTCCCCGCTGATAGGCAATACGTCCGAAATTGGCCACTCCCAAAATCAAAGTCCAAATAACCACACGAAAATGTTTGCTCTCGCGAATCAAAAACATCATCAAAAAAATCTGAATGGTCAATTTGTAAAAGAATTCGGCTTTTCTGAAGCTAGAAGCCGGATCGATAGAGTAAAAAATCGAAATAAAATAAACCCAAACCGTCATGGCTACCAGCCACCATATTAAATTGAATTTGGGTTTGTAAAGAGGTTTTAGTTTTTTGTAATTGATCAGCAGACTTATAAGTGTAACAACCGAAACCAAAAGGGACCAGCGCAAATCGGGCAAACCTTTACCCCACCACATGTACGGCGGGTGATTGTGCCATTCGAAAATATAGGTTGCAATCCCGAAATAGGGATTACGTAAAGTTAAAACAAGACCTGTAAAGTACAGGATGACAAAAATAATTGCGGTTAATGGCATAAATTTTTACCTGCTTATTTTATATTTTCAAACCATTGCGGAAAATTTCTCGAACCGAAAACAAGAATACGATAAGTTATCGCTCGTGGCAAAAAGACGGTAAAATTTTAAGGAAAACGGAGCTATTTTTTTACGCCCCTATTTATGCTAAATATGTAATTTGACATACAGGAATGAATAGAATGGCATCTTTTTACTTTGTCGAATCGGCTTTTTTTAGCAGTTTTTTTTGAATTTCTTCGATTACGATTTTAGCCCTTGCTTCCCAGCTATTTTCGCGGGCAAAAGCCATGCGTTGTTCCTGCTTTTGTGGCGAATCGCTCTCGACCAGTTCGCGGAATGCCTGCAAAAAGCCTTCTGCAGTATCCTGCAAAGAAACCAAATCGCCAAATTTTTTTAACGGGAGTAACGGCGTGCTGACTACCGGTTTTCCCACGGCCATAAATTCGGAAAACTTTAAAGGAATGGCAAACTGCGACCAGCCTTTTTTGTAATGGTAGGGCATTAATCCCACATCCAGCGCATTGTACAAATGCACCAATTCCTGTTGCGATTTCGGGCCGAAATAGCGCACATTATCCAAAGCAAGAATGGATTCCCAAAGTTTTCGGTCCGATTCATCCATATTGCCCGTCAATCCAGCAAACAAAAACAGGAAGTCCTGCCCTTTGTGCACTATCTCGGACAGCAAAGAAAAATCTATTTTGCTATTAATACGGCCAAAATAACCCACTTTTTTGCGATCGTCATCTTCGGAAAGTCCTAACCGTTTTAAATCCGGCTTCATTCGTTTAAAAATGCCAAGATTCACGCCGCCGGGACAAGGAATCCAAGGACGATCCACTTTTTTATGCCGCGCCAGATCTTCTCCCACAACCAATACGATATCGGCCTCATCGATCAGCTTTCTCTCTGCAGCCACATCCGTTTTTCGCGGTTCCGATTTGTAGTACATAAAAACATCATCGTAAATATGAAAGATCAAAACATCGTGCGCAATTTGCCGCACAAAGGGCAAAAACATGTAATGCCAAACATACAGGATGACCGATTCGTCTTTATCTTTTTTGTAACGATGGATCACCTTTTTAAGCCACTTTATCTGGCGATTAATCTGCAGGGTTTTTAAGAATTCGTTACGATAAATTAGGCCTCGCGTAGCAGAAGGTTTTAGTAAAAGAATATTGTGATC
>CAZRBA010000100.1:0-22677 GCA_964598255.1 uncultured Caldithrix sp.
CGCTATGGAGAATTACGAATTAAAAATTACGAATTACGAATTTGGGCCACTGATCCACACAGATTGGCACTGATCTCCCTTAACCCTTTCCCCGGCCACCGAGTCCCACCGAAGAAGCACCGAATAACAAATAACCATTCAACAATTCAACCAATAAACCATTCAACTTTCCCCGGCCACTGATCTGCACAGGAAGAATGATAAAGGAAAAAGGAAAAAAGAAAAAGGAGAGGGGAAAAAGGCCGCCGGTGCCTCGATACGTCCCGATGAATCGGGACTACTCGGCAACCGGCTTCTCCCCGCAGGGCCACAAACCGCCACACGCAAAGTGCCCACCTTTGAGGGGGGCTACGGGGGGTAAACGTTGCAACAAATTACCACGCTACCCTGAATAATACCAAAGAAAAGCCCTGAGCACAAACAACCATTCAACAATTCAACCAATCAACCATTCAACTTTTCCAGCCACTGATCCACACAAATTGGCACTGCTTCCCCTTAACCCTTACACCCTTAACCCTTTCCCCGGCCACCGAAGCACACCGAAAGGCACCGAATCACGAATAACCATTCAACGATTCAACCAATTAACCATTCCGATCCTTACGAACTTGAAAAATAGTGAAAAAAGAGTTCAAATATGTCTCGTCCTTTTTATCAAACCTAAAATAAAGAAAATAAATTTCGTTCGGTTTGCAAAAGAATTTATTTCGCCTAAAAAGTAAAATCTTGGACAAAATAAAGGAAACTTTTTCGGATTAAATCGGTTAAATAAAATCTTTAAATTCAAAATAGGAGGTACTGTTCGGTCGACAAATTTGATTTAAAGCGATAGATCTTTTAAATTCATGAATTTATTCGGAGCAGCATTTCTTTTTATTTGGATTAATTTGGAGGAGTATGTGGTTATGATTAAGAAAAGTGCCTTATTAGGCTTGTTGGGTTTAATTGTCATTTCACTTTTAGCTCTGGCGTGTTCTAAAAAACTTTCCGAAGAACAATATTATGAAAAAGCCAAAGAAGCCTATTCCAAACATCAAATCAACCAAGCTTTGGACTTCTACAAAAAAATTATTGCCGAGTATCCCGACGGGAAACGTGCCCCCGAATCCTTATTTATGCTCGGGTTTATTTACGCCAACGATCTGAAAAAATACGATCAGGCTAAAAAGTATTACACCGAATTCATTCAAAAATACCCCAAACACGAATTGGCCGATGATGCCCAATACGAACTTAAAAATTTGGGCAAGGATTTGAATCAATTGCCCTTTTTAAAAGACTCGAGTAAAACAAGCCCCAAAGCCGTGTCGGCCAAAAAATAGCCACGTCTTTTTATTGCGGATTTTCGGTAAATCGGTTTTACCAATACGGGCAACGGATTGCCAACCCGTTATTGGAATTGTGACGTGATTTTCCAATGCATACCACGATAAAAGGAAAATGACTATGAAACGCATTGTAAAGGCGCTCGGATTAAGTTTTGTACTTTTGGCCGTTGCCTTCGGGCAGCAAACTCAAGCTCCGGCAGATTCGTTGAACTGCGAAATTCAATTGCGCACTTATTTGGCCAAAGACGTTGTGCCGTTAAATAAAGAAGTTGTCTATTATGTGGAATTGTCCTGGCAGGGCGAGCTGAATCGTTACCATATTCTTAAAATCAGCGATCCGGTGCTGACCAATTTAAAATTGCGCGGCAGCGGCTCGGCCAATCGTTTTTATTTGGATAAAAACAACAAGCCTCATTCGGTTAAAAAAATCACCTTTTATTTTACACCTTTGGACATGGGAATGGCTTATATTGACGGCATTACCATTAAATACGAAGATACGGTAAGCAAACAAACAGGCCGTCTTCTTTCCGAACGATTGCCCGTCAAAATTGTCGAACCGGTCGAGCAGCCGAACAAAGGGCTTGACCCAGGCAAACTCCTGGTTATCGGTTTGATTCTCTTGTTTTTATTTGTCATTCTATTTTCGCTGGCCCGTTATTTTCAAAAACGCAAAGAACCGCCGGCGGAGGAGGAAGAATCGTTAACCACGGAAGAATCGTATTTGAAAGAACTAAAAAATAACGTTCGATTAAGTAGCGATTTGCCGGAAAAACGATTTACAATATTGCAACACACATTTAATCGCTATTTGCAGGAACGATTTGGCATTCCTTCGGGTAGCGAGTTTCACGAAATCAAAATTGTTTTGCAAGCAAATGGCATAGGTGCCGATTTGATCACTAAATTGGAAGACTTTTTTAAACGCGGGGAATTGGTGAAATTTGCCGGTGAACCGATTAGCGAAAGCGAATTGCTCCTTTTTATGGATTCGGTGGAACTTATTTTGAATGAAATGAATAAAAAGAATAATTCCGGCCAACAGGCTTAAATATTTATGGTATCTTCAGGTCGTATGTTCTTTGAATTTTTTTGACACAAGATACCGCAACACGTTTTTAGCATTCGGAAGCGCAAAATTGAAATAGGAGGAATGATGCATCCCGATATTAAAGCGATTAACGAGAAGATTGCTCAGGAGAGCGCCTTTGTCGAAAAAATTCTTTCGGAAGTGAGTAAGGTAATTGTAGGGCAAACCTATATGATTGAACGTCTGCTTATCGGGCTGCTTTCAAACGGACATATTTTGCTTGAAGGTGTGCCCGGGCTGGCGAAAACACTCACCGTAAAAACCCTTTCCCAAACCATCCAAACCAAATTTCAGCGCATTCAGTTTACGCCGGATTTACTTCCTGCCGACCTTATCGGAACATTAATTTACAACCAAAAAGACGGCAAATTTACCACTAAAAAAGGGCCGATTTTCAGCAACCTGATTCTGGCGGACGAAATTAACCGTTCCCCGGCCAAAGTTCAAAGCGCCTTATTGGAAGCCATGCAGGAACGGCAGGTTACCATCGGTGAAAATACCTTTGCGCTGGAAGATCCGTTTTTGGTTCTGGCAACCCAAAACCCGATCGAACAAGAAGGAACCTATCCTTTGCCCGAGGCGCAAGTGGATCGGTTTATGCTAAAGCTTAGCGTCGGTTACCCGTCTAAAGAAGAAGAGTTGGAAATCATTCGTCGCCAAACGCGCAAAGAAATGGCCGAACCCCAAGCGGTTATTTCTCCCAAAGAATTAGTGCGTGCCCGCGACGTGGTAAAAGAAGTGTATGTGGATGAAAAAATCGAACGCTATGTGGTGGATATTGTTTTTGCCACCCGCGATCCGCAAACCTATGGTTTGGAAGAATTAAAGGGATTGATCAATTATGGTGCCAGTCCGCGCGCTTCTATTTATTTGACGCAGGCGGCCAAGGCACATGCCTTTTTACGAGGACGCGGTTACGTAACTCCGGAAGATGTGCGTGCCATCGGTATGGATGTGTTGCGTCATCGTGTTATTCTTTCGTACGAAGCCGAAGCCGAAGAAATGACTAGTGAAGACGTGATTCGCAAAGTATTGAACCGCGTGGAAGTGCCGTAAAAAGGCGAACTCGTAAAAATAGCCGTTATTAACCATTTAATAATTCAAACGAATTCATGGATACCGATTAACGAATAACGTACGTGGAACTGGGAATCGTTTACAATGAATCACTTCATATTACCCGCATTGGGAATTGCTTTTTTGCTTTTGTTAGGGGCGATTATCTGGTATTTTCGCCATTTGCGCGAACTGGAACGCAGCAGCAAACAAATGGTGGCCTCCAGAGAGAACCAGGCCCTGCCCGAAGAGCTGCTAAAAAAAGTCAAGCAAATCGAAATTAACACACGGAGCGTGGTAAACGAGGTGTTTTCCGGTGAGTACCATTCGGTGTTCAAAGGTCGGGGTATGGAGTTTGCCGAAGTGCGTGAATACCAACCCGGAGACGACGTGCGTTTGATCGATTGGAATGTATCTGCGCGTATGGGGCATCCGTACGTAAAAATTTTCGAAGAAGAGCGGGAGCTTACCGTTATGCTCATGGTAGATGTCAGCTCCAGCGGAAACTTCGGTACGGCCCAACAATTCAAACGGGAAGTGGCTGCGGAGCTTTCTGCGGTTCTGGCTTTTTCGGCCATTAAAAACAACGATAAAGTGGGCCTGATTATTTTTTCCGATCGTATTGAAAAATTCATTCCGCCGCGTAAGGGGCGCACCCATGTACTTCGTGTAATTCGCGAAATTCTTTTTTACAAACCGCGCGAAGCGACCACCGATATCGGGGAAGCACTCGAATTTTTGAGTCGCGTAATTAAACGCAAGAGTACCGCTTTTTTAATTTCCGATTTTCTGGCGGAAGATTTCAGGCAACCTCTGCAAATTGCCAATAAAAAACACGATATCATTGCCATTAGCATTACGGATCCGCGGGAAATTTCTTTACCGGAAGCAGGTATGATTGAGCTGGAAGATGCCGAAACCGGTGAAACCCTGGTCATCGATACCAGCAGCGCACAAATCCGCGATGAATTTCATTTAAAAGCAATGGAACAGCAAAAACGGCTAAAAAATCTGTTTCAATCCATCGGTGTGGATCATATTACCGTTTTCACCGATCAATCGTATGTGGAACCGGTTAACAAATTCTTTAAAATGCGCGCCAGACGTCTGGCACTTTAGATGAAGACCAGCGCAAATGCGTAAAGTTGCGCATTTGCGATTAATAACCAATGGGAGCTCGAAGAAAAAATGCGTCGCCTTTTGATCGTTTTGCTTTTTGCCGGGGTGTTGATTACAAGCTGCCAAAAAAGACGCGAACCGGTAATTAATGAAAAAGCGTGCCTCAATTTGGCCAACGCCTATTACACCAACGGTTTGTACCAAGCCGCGGTTAATCAATATTTGCAATATCTTAAGGATTATTCTGTTCGGCCCGAGCGCCAAGCCAATACCTATTACACCATCGGTAATATTTATTTCGATCGTTTGAACGACTACCAGAAGGCGTTGGAGTATTATTTTAAGGTCAAATATTTGTTTCCGCAAAGTCATTTGCAAAAGGAAGTCAGCCGAAAAATCGTTTCCTGTCTGGAGCGTCTCGATCGTTCGCAGGATGCGGTGCGGGTAATGGAAAAAGAAGCAGCGCTGGATACCAGCCAAATCGAAAAAAACAGACCAGGCGCGGTTTTGGCCACCATTGGCAAACGAAAGATAACACAGGGCGATCTGGATTTTGAAATTCAAAAAATGCCGCCTTATTTACGGGACCAATTCAAATCCAAAGAAAAAAAGAAGGAATTGTTACGGCAGTTGGTTTTGCAAGATTTGCTTTACGAATCGGCCAAGCGAAAAGGATTAGATAAAGACAAAGATGTGATCGAAGGCGTTTACGAAGCCAAAAAGTCTTTGATGGCCAATAAATTGTTGCAGCAGGAATTGCAGGATAAGGTAAAAATCGATCCCGAAGAAGTACGGTTGTATTACAAAGCCAACAAAGACAAATATGCCGAACGAAATAAAAAAGGTAAAATCGTACGCTACCGGCCGTTTAGCGAAGTCCGTCAGCAGGTGGCACAGGATTTGTTGGCCGAAAAGCAGCAAAAAGCCTATCAGGAATTGGCGAATCGATTAATGCAAGCGGAAAACGTTCAAATTTACGATCAACGGATTCAATAATGAAAAAGGGAATTTTTAAGGCAATTGTTATTTGGTCGGTTTTAATTTGGGGCCTGGCTCTGGCCCGGTCCGAGCAAAAACCGCTTATCGAAGTAAAAGCTCAGGTCGATACGGCCACCATTACCATTGGCGATCATATTACCTATTCTATTATTATCGATCGCCGAAAAGACGTACGTATTATTCAGCCCGGCCCGGGCATTAATTTGGGTATGTTCGAAATCAAATCCTACAATTTTCACAAACCCGTGCAAAAGGGCGATCGCATCATCGAACGGTACGATTATGTGATTTCGGTTTACGATACCGGACGCTACCAAATTCCCGCTTATCCGCTGGCCTATTTTTTGTCGGATACGGCCAGCAAACCGCACATCATCGAAGCACCGGCCATTACCATTTACGTAAAAAGTTTGCTTAAAGGCGAAAAAAAACATACGCTTAAGGACATCAAACCACCGTTGTCTGTTCCTTTTAATTATCGTTTTTGGATTCGCATGGCCGTATTGGTATTGTTGGTTGCCGCTTTGCTTTATTTGCTTTATTTATTGTGGAAACGCAAACGGGAACGTGGCTATGTTTTTACCCCGCCGCCGCCTCCGCCTCCGGCGCACGAAGTTGCGTTGCGTGCACTGCGCAAATTGTACGAGAGCGATTTGTTGGATAAACAGCAATACAAGGAATTTTTTAGTCAACTCTCGGAAATTATCAGGGCCTATCTGGAAGGACGCTATTACATGAAGGCGCTGGAACAAACAACCGGAGAAATTTTAAAGGACTTACCGCAAGAGGTACGGCAGGATAAAACTTTGTACGATATGCTAAAAGATATTTTAACTGTAAGCGATTTGATCAAATTTGCCAAATACGTGCCTGCGCAGGAAGAAACAGAACGCATAAAACGGGAAGCGGTTGATTTTGTCCAACAAACCAAAATTGTTTTTATTCCGGAAGAAACGGAAACACAAGAAGTATCGGAAGCGTTAAAGGCTGCGGATTCACTAAGCAAAAAATCACAAACCGAAAACGAAAAGGTGTAGCTTTGCGAGGTGCAAAAATCCAAATAAAATCAAAATGTAAAAGTAAAAATCGTTGAAATGGTGATAGATCAAAGTAGGAGGAACGAACATTGATCGACGTCAAAGGATTAACACGCTACTACGGTGAAAAGCGCGCCATTTCAGACGTCACTTTTCACGTGAACAAAGGAGAAGTGGTGGGGCTGTTGGGGCCGAATGCAGCCGGTAAAACCACTACCATGCGCATTTTAACCTGCTACATGCCGCCCACCAGCGGAACGGCAACCGTTGGCGGTTATGATATCTTTGAGCAGAACCTTGAAGTTCGCAAAATAATCGGTTATTTGCCCGAAAATCCGCCCTTGTACACCGATATGGTGGTTACGGATTATTTGGGTTTTGTCAGCAAGTTAAAAGGTGTCGAAAAAAACCACATTAAAAACGAAGTGGATTCGGTAATCGAAAAAACCAATCTTGGCGACGTGCGTAACCGTATTATCGGCAAACTTTCCAAAGGGTACAAACAACGGGTCGGTTTGGCTCAGGCTTTGTTGAATAATCCTAAAATCGTTATTCTGGACGAACCGACCGTAGGGCTCGACCCCAAGCAGATTATTGAAATTCGTCAACTGATTAAAGGCCTCAGCGGCGAACACACGGTTATTCTTTCGTCGCATATTTTGCCGGAGATCGAGCAGACTTGTCAGCGGGTGGTTATTATTAACGAGGGCCGCGTGGTGGCCGAGGACACCGTGCAGAATTTAACCAATCGCTTGCGCGGGGTACAACGTATTATTTTGCAAGTGGAAGGCGCCGACAAGACCATCAAAGAAGCATTGCAACCCGTTGCCGATATTCAGAACATGGAATTCGCCAAACAGGACGGCAACGTACATGAAATTATTATCGAAAGTCCGAAAGATATTCGCAAGGATTTGGCCAAAGCGATTGTCGGTAACGGATTGGGCCTGCTGGAACTTTCCACCGAACGCTTTACTCTGGAAGAAATCTTCCTGCATCTCACGACAAAAGAGGAGGTGGCCTAAAAATGAAAGCGACTTTAGCAATTTTTCAGAAGGAATTCAAATCATATTTTTATTCACCCATCGGTTATGTGATTTTGGCACTATTTACGGCTTTAACGGGTGTTTTCTTTTATTTGTATTTGTCCAGCTTCGTGCAGGCTATTTTTATGGACATGATTCGTTCGCAACAATACCGCATGGCACCGCAAAAATTTAATGTTAACCTGATGCTCATCCGGCCCTATTTTTGGAATATTGCGCTTATTTCGTTATTTACTTTACCATTAATTACCATGCGTTTGTATTCGGAAGAAAAACGTTTGGGCACGGTGGAATTGTTGTACACCACTCCAATTACACCCACCCAAATTATTATCGGTAAATTTTTGGCCGGTTTGGCTTTTTACATTGTTCTTTTAGTGCCGACTATGATTTTTAACGGTTTGCTGTTTATTTACGGAAATCCTGAATTTTTACCGGTTCTTTCGGGATACATCGGTTTGATTTTGCTGGGAGGCGCATTTATTTCCGTAGGCTTGTTTATTTCTACGACCACCGAAAATCAAATCATTGCCGCCATTGGTGGCTTTGGACTTTCGCTGCTGTTATGGGTGGTTGGCTGGGGAGCCAATTTTGCCGGCCCGGCATTGAAACCCATTCTAAATTACATCTCCATCATCAATCATTTCGAAGACTTCGCTCAGGGTGTCATCGATACCAGCCATTTGGCCTATTACATCCTGTTTTGTTTCTTCGGCCTTTATATTTCCGTTAAGATGATCGAATCGGTTCGATGGAGAGCCTGAGGTCAGATGAAAGGTAGTGTGACAAATTAGAATGGAGAACAAAGAAAAATGAAAAAGACAGATAATATCATAGGAATTGCGGGAATCGTATTTGTGTTTGCCGCACTCATCTGGTATTCCATTAACCGGGTTTGGGCGGTATACCATTGGATTCTGCTTATTGTCGGTTTGCTCGGAATCGGTTACTTTATTTTTGTTTTTTACAAAAACCGCGATAAGGAAATATCGAAACGTTCGTTAAAGTACGGTTCGAATGCGACTATACAAATTATCGTCGTGCTGGCTATTGTGGCCATGTTGGCCTTTATTTCCACACGACGCCATTTTCGGTGGGATTGGACTTCTTCTCATTTGTACAGTTTGTCCGATCAAACGAAAAAGGTGCTGGATAATTTGAAAAAAGACGTTAAAGTAATTGCCTTTTACAAATCTTCGGAAGAACGAAATGCCAAAGATTTGCTGGATGAATACCGCTACCGGTCGTCTCATTTTAAATATCAATTTATCGATCCGGACGAACGCCCAGAAATTGCCAAGCAATACGGCATTCGTCGTTACGGTACTTTGGCCGTTGAGTGCGGGCCGAAACGCGAACTGGTGAAAAAACTGACCGAATCCAATTTGACCAACGCCATCATCAAGGTAACGCGTAACAAGGATAAGGTAATTTATTTTCTCACGGGTCACGGAGAGCATTCCATTAAAGACAGTTCACCGGAAGGCTACAAAGAAGCTGCCGAAGCCATTAAAAAGGAAAATTACATTGTCAAAGAATTGAATTTAGCCCGGCGCAAATCCGTTCCCGATAGCTGCACGGCTCTGGTTATTGCCGGACCTAAATCTAACTTTTTGCCGGGCGAGCTGGATAGCATTAAAGCTTATCTGGACAAAGGTGGCAAAGTATTTTTGATGGTCGATCCCGATCATCAGCCGGATGTGGCTCGATTTGCCGCCAAATATCGGGTAAAAATAGGCAACGACATGGTCATCGATGTAAGCGGTGTCGGTCAATTGTTCGGTGCCGGTCCTGGTATGCCGCTGGTTACCAGTTACGATCATAACAATCCCATTACCAAAGATTTTAATATTATGACATTCTATCCGTTGGCCTGCTCGGTAACTCCGATGAAGGACAAAGATGGATTCCGGATTACGGAATTGCTGAAGACCTCGCGCAATAGCTGGGCCGAGAAGGATTATGCCTCCGGTAAGGTCAAGTTCGATGAAGGCCGTGACCTGAAGGGCCCTGTTTCCATCGGTGTAGTGGTGCAAAAAAATCACGGTAAAAAGAAAACGGTGTTGGTTATTTTCGGTGATTCCGATTTTGCTAAAAACGGGTATTTCAAGAATCAGGGAAACAGCAATCTGTTCCAGAATACCATCAGTTATCTGGCGGAAGAAGAAGATCTGATTTCCATCCGTCCCAAGGAAATTCAGGATCGTCGTTTAACCATGACTCAGGCGGATGTAAAGGGATTGTTCTATTTGGTGGTCATTGCCATTCCGTTGTTGGTTATTATTTTGGGAACGGTTATTTACATCCGCAGAAACAGGTGAAAAAGGATGAAGTTTAAGGGTGTGGGAAGTTCGGTACGGGCAAGTCTGAAACGTGATTTCAGCATGACGGCCCGCTACCGCTTCACCCCTAATTTAACTTTTTTGCTTTCGACAAACTAAACAATTTTTGTTCGGACAGGAAAAAGGAGAAAAGATAAAAAATGCGTCGAAATACGATTATTCTGCTTATTGTGGCCTTGGCCCTGGGCGCCTATGTTTATTGGGGAGAAATTCAAGGGGGTAAAAAACGCGAGCAGGAAAAGGCTCGGGCAGAAAAACTGTTCCATGTAAAAAAAGACAGCATTAACCATATCGTAATTAACAACCACGGACAAATATTCGAATTCGAAAAAGAGAACGGTTCGTGGGAAATCGTAAAACCTGTAAAAACCGATGCGGACGAATCCCCTATAAATTCGTTGCTTTACAATATTAAAGACATCAAAAAAATTCGGACGTTTAAGGCGCAAAAACAAGATTTGGCCAAATTCGGATTGAATGACGGGCAATGCATTACGCTGCGATTTTGGGGGAAGGGCATTCCCAAGGTGGAAGTGAAACTTGGGGACAATACGCCTGTGGGCGGCAATGTGTTTGTCACGCAAAACGATTCCGAAATCGTGATTGTGGCCAGTTCTCTGAAAAACAGCCTCAGTAAATCATTGTTCGATTGGCGTGATAAAAAGGTGGTGCATTTTGAAAAGGACAAAATTCGTGAGTTTACGTTAAAGAATCCCTACGGTAAATTTCATTTTGTCAAAGACGGCGCAAACTGGAAGCTTACCGAACCGTTACAAACCAAAGGCGAGAACAGTACAATCAATTCGGTTTTAAATAAGTTGGAATACGGGCGCATCAATTCAGTGGCTGCCGAATCGGCCAAAAATCTTTCGCGTTACGGCCTTAGCCATCCTGCGTATCGCATCGAGTTGTTTGCCGGTAAGGAAAAAGCGCGCCTGGGCGTGTCGTTTTCGTCACCGCGCCATGGGAAGGTAGTATACGGCAAAGACGATGTGCGTCCGCATATTTTTACGGTGGACACGTTTTTCGTACGTCCGTTTAAAAAGAAGTTGTTTGATTTTCGCAGCAAAAAGATTTCGGAGTTCGATCGTACCAAGGCCAAGCGTATTAATTTGCTCTACCAGAGTAATTTGATGATTTTTGAAAAAGACAGTTCCGGTAATTGGCATTTGTCCACCGGAGAAAAGGCCAAAAATTGGAAGATTACCAATATCTTATCGGCATTAAATAATTTAAAGGCAACCTCTTTTGTCAACGACCATCCCAGATATTTGAATCAGTACGGTTTGCTTAATCCGGTAGGACGCATCGAAGTGTTCTCCCCGAACGGACGCTTGGTTGTGCTGGAAATCGGTAAAAAGAAGAACGACAAATTCGTTTACGCGCGCAATCCGCTGCTTAAATCGGTTGTTACCATTAAAGCCGAATCCTTAAAACGACTCTTTCCCAAAAAAGAAGATTTGCTCGAGCCAAAGCCTAAAAAGGAAACGAAAAAAGCGAGCAAAAGCGATAGTTTGAAATCGAAAAAGAAATAAGGTGACGAATGTTTCGATTTGCCGATCCGTATTATTTGCTATTGATGCTTGTTTTGCCACCTATGGTTTGGTGGTATTTCCGTGGCCGGGCCAAAGCTACTGGCAAGCTTGTTTATTCTGACGTGAGCTTGTTAAAAAAGATTAAACCGAGTCTCAAACAACGCTTGCGTCCCTCATTGTTCGCTTTGCGCTTGCTGGCCGTAATGGCGATAATTATTGCTTTGGCCCGTCCTCAATCCGGAACCAAGGAGGAAAAGGTAACCACGGAAGGGATAGATATTGTTTTGGTAATGGACGTTTCTACCAGTATGTTGGCCGAAGATTTTAAACCCAAAAACCGTATCGAAGCGGCCAAAATGGTGGCCAAAGAATTTATCAAAGGCCGCAAGAACGACCGCATCGGTCTGGTCGTGTTCGCCGGTGAAAGTTTTACTCAGTGTCCTTTAACTTTGGATTACGGGGTGTTGTACAACATTATCGATCACATGAAAGTGGCGGACAAAGACTGGGACGGGACAGCCATCGGCATGGGCCTGGCCACGGCCATTAATCGTTTGAAAGATAGCAAAGCAAAAAGCAAAGTGATTATTCTGCTTACGGACGGGCGCAATAATCGCGGCGAAATCGATCCCATTACGGCGGCACGTATGGCCAAAGCCTTTGGCATCCGCGTTTACACCATTGGCACGGGCACCCGTGGTACGGCTATGTATCCCGTACACGATCCGCTTTGGGGAACGCGTTACGTACCCATGCGCGTGGATATTGACGAAGATTTGCTGCGTAAAATCGCTCACATTACCGGAGGAAAATATTTCCGCGCTACCAGCACTCAAAAGTTGCGCGAAATTTACAAAGAAATAGGTAAGATGGAAAAAACCAAAATCGAGGTAAAAGAGTACACGCGCTACGAAGAATTTTTTGTGTATTTTATCGCTTTGGCCGTAGTCTTGTTGTTAATGGAACTGGTTTTGGCCAATACCTATTTTAAAACAATTCCGTGATGCCCGAATTGCAACGGGCATTTGCGTGTTTTTGTCCTCTTTTGCGGTGGGCCTTTGTGCCGGAAGGGGAGCGGAAGAATAGCAGACGATTATACGATTAACGAAGCGGGTTATTATGGAAGTACTTCGATTTAGATATCCTGTGTTTTTAAACGGACTTTGGGGTGTTTTGCTCTTAATTCTTTTTTTTGTGTTGGTGTATCGGCATAAAGAAAAGTTATTGCAGCGCTTCGGGCATTTGGAACTGATCAAGCGGATTCTTCCGGGGTACAACAAGCGCCGGGTTATCTGGAAAAACGTTCTTTTTATTTTGGCTTATGTCTTTTTGGTTATTGCCCTGGCCGACCCACAAATAGGTACCAAATTGGAGCAGGTGAAGCGCAAGGGAGTGGATATTGTTATTGCCCTTGATGTTTCCAACAGCATGAAAGCCGAAGATATTAAGCCTAATCGATTGGAAAAGGCCAAGCATGAAATCGCCCGATTTATCGATTTGCTAAAAGGCGATCGTATCGGTTTAGTGGCTTTTGCCGGTATGGCGCATTTGGTTTGCCCGTTAACTCTGGATTACGGTGCTGCAAAGCTCTTTTTGCAAATGATGGATACTGATTTGATTCCCGTTCAGGGTACGGCCCTTGGCGATGCCATTAAGGTTGCCATGAAAGCCTTTGACCAAAAAGATCGCAAACACAAGGTGCTTATTTTGATTACCGATGGTGAAGACCACGAAGGCAATCCGGTAAAAATTGCCAAAGAAGCGGCCAAAGAGGGTATTATCATTTACACAATCGGAATAGGCTCGCCACAAGGAGTTCCCATTCCCGTGTACGATCGTAACGGAAACGAAGTAGGGTTTATGAAAGACCGCAACGGTAACGTGGTTACCACTAAGCTGGATATGGCTACCTTGCAAAAAATCGCTTTTGTGACCAATGGTAAGTATTACATGGCCACCAGCGGACAATCGGAGTTGGAAAAAATTTATGACGAAATTAATAAGATGGAGAAAAAAGAACTAAGCGCACGCCGGTTTTCGCAATACGAAGATCGATATCAGATTTTTGCGCTTATCGGCTTGCTTTTTCTGCTGTCGGAATTCTTTCTGCCGGTACGCACACGCAAAGGAGGCGCGTATGCGATGGATCAATATTAGTGTGCTCGTTTTGCTGATGATCGGTTTTGCGCTGCCCGACAGCATTCGTGGAAAGGTAAAAAAAGGAAACGACCTATTTGCCCAAGGTAAATACGAAGAAGCTTTGGCTGCGTATCAGGATGCTTTATTGGATGATCCGCTGAATGAAATTGCATTGTTCGACCAAGGTGACGCCTATTACAAAATGAAAAAATACAAAGAGGCCATCGAGGCTTATCAAAAGGTGGTAGGCAGTAAAAATTTGCAATTGAGCGCAAAAGCGTTTTACAATATTGGCAATGCCTATTTTCAGCAAAATAAATTGAAAGAAAGCATCGAAGCGTACAAAAAAGCACTGGAACTCAATCCAAACGATCGGGATGCCAAATACAATTTGGAGTTGGCGCGGGCCAAATTAAAAGAAATGGCCAAAAAGCAAAAAAGGCAGCAAAACGGACAGAACAAACAAAAACCCATTCAACCTTCGGAATTTGCCAAAAAGCTGAAGGCCCGGGCCGAAAAATTAGTAGACCAACACAAATTTAGGGCGGCCTATCGGCTGATGATGGAAGGATTGAAAAAAGATCCTACGGTTGCGGCCTTCGGGGGATTTATCAAACGTATTAAAGATGTAGTAGACATTTTAGGCGAAAAGTGATGATGAAGCGATTTTTATTACTCTTTCTATTTTTGACAATATTCGTTAACTTAGCCCGTGCGCAAACGGCGCGCGGATTTTTTAATTTGGGTGCGGATTTGTACATTAAAGGACATTTGCAGCAGGCAATTCAGGTGGTACAAGAAGGTTTGCAACATTTTCCCGATGATCCGTATCTTAAAGCCTTGGCACAAAAATTAAAAGAAAAGAAAAAGCAGCAACAGCAACAAAGGCAGCAACAGCAGCAAAATCAAAATCAGCAGCAAAAAAAGCAAAAACAACAAAAACAACGGCAAGCCGAAAAGGAACGACAAAAAAAGGAACAGCAACAAAAACAAAACGGTAAAAAGAAACAGATGACCAAAAAAGAGGCCGAACGTATTTTACGCGCATTAAAGGAACAGAATAAAAAATTCAAAAAAGAACACATGCGCGTACCGGCTGGTCGCAGACAAATGGACAAAAATTGGTAAACGGAAACAGGACGTTCGGCTAAAAATTGCGGGCCGGGTTGTATTAAAGGCACCCGCGGATGTTTCCTGTTTTTCCGTTTTGAATTGCCAATAAAAAGAATCGGTTTTTTAAGGATGAAAATGAGCAAAACTAACAGACGAACACTCATTGCGCTTTTAATCGTTTTTGCGGTAACTTGGGTACAGGCAGCGGATATCCACATTCGTTCTTATGTCAACAAAAATGTGGTCGGCTTAAACGAAAATTTTTCGTATTCCATCGAAATATCCGGCAAATCCACTTCGTTGCCTGATCCTATTCCGCCGTCATTTAAAGATTTTTACGTACTATCCGGGCCAAACACTTCGACCAACATCCAGTGGATAAACGGGCGCATGTCGGCTTCTAAAGTGTTCGCTTATTATTTGCAACCGCGTAAAAAAGGAAAACTTATTATTGCTCCGGCTCGGGTAACGTACAAAGGCAAAGAATACCAAAGCAATGCCATTACCATTACGGTTACTGCCGCTTCGCAAAAGGCGAATGCTCACGCACAAACAAAAACGCCTCCAAAAACCACCAGCAAAGATATTTTAGGGCAAAGCATTTACCTGAAAACCGTGGTTTCCAAACGTAAAGCCTATGTGGGCGAAGAAATTATCGTAAAATACAAACTGTATTTTCGCGTAAATGTGCGCGGGTACGATTTTCAGAAGCTGCCTTCGTTCCCCGGATTTTGGGCCGAAGATTTTCAAATGCGTTCCCAACCGACCATCGAGAACGAAATTGTAAACGGCCTTAACTACAATGTGGCCACCATTCGCAAAGTGGCGCTTTTTCCCACCCAAAGCGGCCAGCTTACCATCGAACCGGTTTCCGTGGTTGTGGAAGCGCAGGTGCACAGGCGTTCGACCAGCATTTTCGACAGTTTTTTTGATGATCCCTTTGGCAATGTGGTGCAGAAAACGATTACCAGCAAGCCGATTAAGATCGAAGTAATGGATTTGCCCAAAGAAGGTCAACCGGCCGATTTTTCCGGAGCAGTGGGGCGATACACACTTTCGGCTTCGGTCGATAAAACCAAGGCCAAAACCAACGAAGCCATTGCCTTGCACGTTACAATTAGCGGTAAAGGCAATATCAAAATGGTAAATTTACCCGATGTGCAGGTTCCGCCGGGAATCGAGAAATACGATCCCAAAATCAATACGCAGGTTGATAATTTGGGCGAGGTGATTCGCGGAAGCAAAAAAGCCGAATATATTTTGATCCCGCGAATTCCGGGCGATTATACGATTCCCGCATTATCATTCACTTATTTTAATCCGCAAAGCGCAAAATACGTTACCGTAAAAACAAAACCCATTACTTTGCACATTACAGGTGCGCCCGTAAACGAAACAACCGTAGCCACGCCTGGCGGTAATTTTAGTCAGGAATATGTTAAGATGATCGGGCAGGATATCCGTTACATTAAAGAATTTACCCATTTTCAGCGCATAGGTTTTCGTCCTTACCGCTCGTTTACGTTTTGGGGATTCATGGGGCTTGGACTTATTCTGTTTATTCTTTTTGTGCTGTTTAACGATTATCAGGCCCGGCTGGGCAGTGACGAGCGACTGGTGCGCAATCGCAAAGCGGGCAAACTGGCGGCTAAACAGTTATCCAAAGCGCACGAAGCGCTCAAAAAGGGCAACCAGGAACAATTTTTCAAAGCGATTAGCGCTGCTTTACAAGGATTCGTAAGAGATAAACTCAATTTGGAGTTAACCGATTTCAGTACGCCCAATGTGCGCAAGCATTTATCGGAGCGTAAAATTGATCCGCAGGTTGTGGAAGAATACATTGACGTTTTGGAAGAAGCCGATTTCCGTCAATTCGCCAAAGCGGAAGCGAGCGATCGGGATTTGCAGATCTTTTATGATCGGGCAAAAGAGGTTTTAACCAAATTAGAGAAGTGGATATGAAAAAAATACATATTTTAATTGTGGTAGTCACCGTTTTTTTTGCCGGAAGTTTGATTGCCTCCGACCTGCAGCAACTGTTCCGCGACGGTAATAAAGCGTTTCAAAAGGGGAACTACCAAAAGGCGGCCCGGGATTATTCGGAAATTTTACACAAAGGCTATGAGAGCGGTGCGTTGTATTACAACCTGGGCAATGCATATTTTAAAATGGGTAAGTTGGGATTAGCGCGCCTTTATTACGAACGCGCCAAACGCTTTATTCCGGATGACGAAGCCTTGAACGAAAACTTAAAACTGCTCGAACACCGGTTGGTCGACAAAATACAAAAACCGCCAAAATTCTTTTTAACCGTTTGGTGGCAAAATTTTTTGGGATTGTTTTCCATGGGGTTGCTGACCTATTTGGTGGTTATTTTTTTCTGGCTCTTTTTACTTTCATGGGCTTTTTACCTTTATATGAAAAAGCAAAAGCACAAAGAACGCGGAAAAGGACTAATTATTATTACCCTGATTATTTTTCTCTTGTTTGGTATTACTCTTTTTGATAAAATAAACCATGTGGACAACCTAAATTACGGCGTCATATTAAAACCAACGGTTACGGTCTATTCGGAACCTCGCAAAGAGGCAACGCAAATTTTTATGGTGCACGAAGGTACCAAGGTTGAAATTTTAAGGCGTAATAATGGCTGGTTGGAAATTAAATTAGACGATGGCAAAACCGGCTGGTTACAGGCAAATTCATTGGAAAAGGTTTGAACTTATGCGCGTTTTCATAGCTTTTGTGTCGTTTGCTCTGCTTTTCGGATGTGCTTCCGTCAAAAAGACGCAGGCTCCGGTAAGCGGTACGGAAAAGAAAGAAGTCAAATCCGCGACCTCTGGTCAGTATGACGAATCGTTTGATCCGCTGACATTGGAAGATGATGATATTACCATTCAAAAACGATCTGCTTTGCTGCACAAGCAAGCGGATTATTTAAAAAACCTTTCTGCGGCTACCACCAAACAGACCATACCGGATTCGTTAAAGCAATACAAGGAAGTAGACGGTTTCCGTGTGCAGATTTTTGCCGGACGTGATATTCAGGCGGCAACCATGGCCGAAACTCAAGCCCGTGAGGATTTTGAGAAGCACGGGTTAAAGGTGTATTTAATTTTCGAAGCTCCTTTTTACAAGGTTCGAGTAGGCGATTTTACAGATCGCAACGAAGCGGAAAACGCTCGCGATTTGGCCAAACGCCTTGGTTACAAATCGGCTTTTGTGGCTCGGAGCAAAGTTAAGGTGGCCGTTGAATAATTCGGCGAAGTTTGTTTTGATTTCAAAAAAATAATCTCTTGCGGTCTTTCGGCCGACATAAATTCTATTTTTATCTCCTGTGCGCAGAAAACACAAAATTCAACTGATAAATTTTTGCCCCCAAAATACAACCTCGTTTTTCCGTAAAATTCGTCGGTGCTGCACATTCCTATTTTAAAGATCTCTCCGATTCAATGACGCGCGTTATTTTGACCGTTTTCGATATTTTGTCTCTTAATTTACGTTAGGGCGATTGCGGTTGCCATGAATTCTTTTAAGCCTATTTGCAACTTTTTACATTTCTCTTACGTATGACCAAGCAAATGTTTTTACATCGAAAATGTATTTGTCATGTCAGGAGTTTGCGATAATGCAAGGTCAAACAAAAAAACGAATTATTTATCTGGCCATTGTTTTGCTACTGGTATTATTGGCAGGTAAGTTGTTGATTTTTAAATCCGGCCCGCAAAAAGTGCAACGGGCAACCGTGAAGGTAGTCCGCAAGAATATCGTGGAAAAAGCATTAGCCGTGGGTTCAATCGAGCCTTTAAACGAGATAGAGGTCAAATCGAAAATTTCCGGCGTGGTTGGAAAACTGTACGTACATTTGGGCGATTTTGTTCGTGCCGGTCAGCCTTTGGTTGAAGTACGACCCGATCCCACACCCGTTGAATTGGCACAGGCGCAACGCGACGTGGAAATGGCCGAGATCGAAAAGAAAACATTATTTAGCGAGTTGCAGCGTTCCCGAAAATTAAAAGAAAAAGGAATGATTTCGGATCAAGATTTCGAAAAAATTCAACGGCAATACAGCGAGGCGGAGCTCAAATACCGAATGCGGAAAGAACATTTGCAGTTGCTGGAAGTGGGCAAAACCAAAATCGCCGGCAAAGAAATCGAAACCGTAATTAAGGCGCCATTAACCGGTTATATTCTTGAGAAAAATGTCAACGTGGGCGACCCGGTGGTACCGTTAACTTCTTACCAACCAGGAACATCACTTTTGCGCATGGCTAATATGGATCATCTCATTTTCAAAGGAACGGTCGACGAAATTGACGTCGGGAAAATAAAAGAAGGCCTACCTTGCAAAATTCAAATCGGGGCATTGCCTGGCAAACTCATTAGCGGACATGTGATACATATTTCCCTGAAGGCCAAAAAACAGGATAATACTACCGTTTTTCCCGTGGAAATCCAAATTGATAACAAAAGCGATGCCGTGCTGCGAGCCGGGTATTCAGCCAATGCCAATATTATTATCGCACAGCGCGATAGTGTGCTGGCTTTGCCCGAGCGGGTGGTTACTTTTCGTCACGATTCTGCTTTTGTGCGCATTCCGGCGGGCGAATCGGGCGCAAAAGAAAAATACATTGCAACCGGATTAAGCGATGCCATTTACATTGAAATTCTTTCCGGCTTAAAGGAAGGCGACCGGGTACTGGAAAAGCAAATTCGGCAAATCGAATAACCATTGGCGCAGTGCGCTTCGCAAACAAATGCACCGTTCATCGGAATTCGCTTAATTCAATAAATTTAAAACAGAGAACGAATCCATGCTCAACATCCGAGAAAGCTTGCATGAAATTTTTTACTATCTGCGGCAGTACAAATCGCGTACGGTTATGACACTGTTCGGTATTATTTGGGGTACCTTAACCGTTATTTTGTTGTTGGCTTTCGGTGCGGGGGCAAAAAAACAATTAAAAAAAAGTATGCACGGAATGGGCGAGAGCATTTGTATTGTTTGGCCAGGACGTACTACCGTTCCTTTTGAAGGATATGGTATCGGTCGTTGGGTGCCGATGACATCCGATGACGTGGAACTCATTCGCAGAGAAGTGGGCGGAATTCGTTACATTAGTCCGGAATTCAGCCAGTGGCACGGTGTTATTCGGGTTAAAGATCGCATAAATCGTCCCAATATTACCGGTGTGATTCCGGAATACGGCCCCATGCGTAGCATTTGGTGGCAACCTGGTGGAAGGTGGATTAACGATTTGGACGTGGAACAAAAACGGCGTGTTGCCTTTTTGGGAAATAATTTACGCGATTTTTTATTCGGTAAAGACAAACCTGCGGTGGGTCGATATGTCTACATTAACGATATTCCTTTCTTAGTAATCGGCGTGTTAAAAAAGAAGATTCAAAATTCAACGTACAACCAACGGGATGCCGACCGAGTTTTTATTCCCCTTACTACCTATGAATCGATTTTTGGCGAAAAATACATCAGCGATTTTGTGTATCAGCTTAAGGACGCCCGTCAGTCCGCCTGGGTAAAGCAGCAAATTTATAGGGTGTTAGGAAGGAAATTCAAATTTGATCCCAAGGATAGGGAGGCGCTTTCCATTTGGGACACTACCGAAATGGATAAGTTTGTGTATTATTTTGCGCTTGGTTTCAATATTTTTCTGGGAATTATCGGTGCGATTACATTGTTGGTCGGTGGAATTGGATTGGCGAATATAATGTATGTTGTAGTACAGGAACGTACGCATGAAATAGGCATCCGGCGTACGGTAGGTGCTAAACAACGGCAAATTTTGCTGCAATTTATGTTAGAGGCATTTTTGATAATCGGAATCGGAGCGGCGGTCGGTTTTGTTTTTGCCGTGGTTATTATTAAAATTTTTGCTGCCTTGCCGCTCCGGAGTTTTAAAGATGTGGCGGGTACACCGCAATTAACCACTTGGGTAGCCGTAGCCGCAGCGTTATTGTTATCTGCCATCGGATTTTTGGCCGGATATTTTCCGGCCCGCCGTGCCGCAAAGTTGAATGTGGTCGATTGCCTGCGTCTTTGAATCCGTATGCGGGGGAAACATGCACGTTTTTATTTTATTTAAAGAATTTTTACAGGATATTAAAACGCAAAAAACGCGCGCATTTTTAACTACTATTGCCATAAGCTGGGGAATTATTGCGGTTACCCTTTTAATGGCTTTTGGCAAAGGCTTGTCTTACCGCGTCCGCCTGGGGCTCATCAATGCAGGAGATCAGGTTATTTATGTGTATGGCGGACAAACAACGCTTAAATACAAAGGCTTGCCTGTCGGAAGACGCATTCGTTTAAAAAGGGAAGATAGCCGGATTATTGCCAAAAATATTCCGCAAGTTGCGGTTGCTATTCCGGAATTAGGGCGCAGAGTACGCCTAAAAGTAGGCGGTAAAATCGCCACTACGTACATGGAAGGCGTGTACCCGGAATTTGAATTTTTACGCCGAATGTTTCCTGCTTCGGGTAGCAGGTTTGTGAACAACAAGGATTTGCAAGAACGAAGACGTGTCCTTTTTTTAGGTGAAGAAATTGCCCGCGAATTGTTCGGTTCGCGTAAGGCTGTGGGGCAAAAGGTCGATATTGACGGCGTTCCCTTTACCGTAATCGGAATTATGCCCCACAAAATACAGACAAGTATGAACAACGGCCCCGATTCGCGTCGTGCCATCATCCCTTTTACAACCTTTCGCAGTATTTACGGCAATACGTACATTAATCAAATTCTCGTCCGGCCTGTTCGTCCGGATCGGAGCAGCTTTGTCGTTACCGAAGTGAGGAAGGTTTTAGCCAGAGAATATCATTTTGATGCGCGCGACGAAAGCGCCGTTTCTATTTGGGATATGGCCGAAGCGGAAAAAACCATGAAAAAAGTTTTTGGCGGTATTAATATCTTTTTGGCTTTAACCGGCGCTATGACTTTGATTATTGCTGGGGTCGGGGTGGCCAATATTATGTTTGTGGTCGCTAAAGAACGTACACGAGAAATCGGCATTAAACGAGCCATCGGCGCCCGTCGCAGAGATATTGTTTTTCAGTTCGTATTCGAGTCGCTTTTAATTGCCTTTAGCGGAGGTATTATCGGACTTCTTATTTCTGCTGCTGTGGTTAAACTTATGTGGATGCTTCCGGCGAATGACCAAACAATGCAGTTTTTGGCCCGTCCTATCTTTTCGTTTGATGTATTACTGTTATCCCTTACCATGTTGTCCGTAATCGGACTATTGGCCGGATATTTTCCGGCACGTAAGGCGGCAAAGGTAAATCCGGTGGATGCACTGCGTTATGAATAGAAAGTTGTCTTTTTATTTGCGCCCAAAGATTTTTTTTGGTAGTACTCGGCGAAGTTTAACAATTTGCGGCGGCCTTTTGGCCCTTTCCTTTTTCTTTTTTCATTTTTCCTTTTTCATTCCTCCGTGCAGAGCAGTGGCTGGGGAAAGTTGAATCGTTGATTCGTTGAATTGTTGAATGGGGCGCCGTTGTTGACCAATATTGCAAGCAGATCACGCGGATTGGCGCAGATTTTTTTCTGCGAATATCTGCGGAATCTGCGAGAGGCCGATTGCTCAAATTTTTTATCGGGATTTTTTGCTGGTTTGTTGCAGTGTTTACCCCCCGTAGCCCCCCTCAAAGGGGGGCTTTTGAGTTTGGCGGTTTGTGGCAAAAGCGCATCGCCCTGAGGGCTTTCTCTCCTTCCTACTACTTAAATCCGTTGCACTACTACAAATAATTTTACCTCTTGATTTTTGATCATCGTATTCCGATATAAATTACACCATAGGATTGAATGGCATTCAGATAACGTTCACCAACGGCCACAATAAGATTCCTTTTAAT
>CAZRBA010000101.1:0-7492 GCA_964598255.1 uncultured Caldithrix sp.
CGCTGGCCCGCTACATTCCTGCTCCTTTGGGCGGCATCGTTCGCGGCGGATCGGTCAGCCTGTGTTTTTTGTTGTTTTTTAGTTTGTCCGTTTTCCTTTTGCGCAGAAAGGATAAATGAGACACGAATGAATACTTTGCCTGCCCGCCCGATTGACCGTCGCCGGGCAGCGCGACCATTCCCGATGCCCTAAATCGGACAACGTTTTAGATCTTGTGGATAAAAAAAAGGAGAACGCAAATCCGAAATAGTGGTACTGTTTTCCACCCATTTTTTAGCCGGAATCTCCATTTGAAGTTGTAATAGGAATGACCAAAATAAACTGTATCTCAAAATAAAATAGTACAATTTTTTAAGATAGGATTAAAACGTTCAAATACACCACGCGTTATCCGGAGAAAATATGCCTTGCGGAACAGCTACCCTTTTAAAACCAAAAAAGCCGCCCCCATAAGGACGGCTTTTATTGTTTTAAATTAACGGAGATTATTCAGCGGTTTTTTCTTCATCCTTTTTTTCTTCTTCTTTCTTTTCGGGCTCCGCCTTCGTTTGTTCGGCTTTTTCTTCCGTTGCCTTTTTCGGTTCTTCTTTCTTCTCTTCTGCCTTTTCTTCTTTTACCGTTTCCGCTTCTTTTACTGTTTCGGCCGGAGCTTCTTCTGGCTTGGACTCGGTTTCTTTTTCGGCTTTCTTATTTTCTTCGGCCGCTTTTTTCTCCGTTTTCTCTTCCTGAACTTTTTCCGCTTTTTCTTCTTTCTTAACCCGACCCAAAGGACGATGCTTGATCATGTCCTCGATGGTGTTGGCAGCCAAACCTTGCTTGGCCAGATATTCTTCGTAATCCTTCCGTTCCTTATCGCGGAAATAATTAACCACCGAAAGAACAATCTTCTTATTTTCCTTGTCGAATTCAATAACCTTGGCCTTAATTTCCGCGCCTTCTTCGTAAACATCGGCCGGTCTTTTACCTTTAGGAGTCGGAATGTGCTGGTTCGGAATGAAAGCATCCACGCCGTGCGGTAAGGTAACAATAACACCTTTGTCCACAAAACGCGCGATTTTGCCAGTGGTTTCCGCACCGACTTTGTATTCTTCCTCAAATGTATCCCATGGATTCGGTTCAATTTGTTTGTGGCCTAACGCAATACGTCGTTCTTCGCGATTGATGCCCAACACCATAACTTCCATTTCTTCGTTACGCTTAACGATCTCACTGGGATGCTGGATTTTGCGCGTCCACGATAAATCGGAAATGTGTACCAAACCGTCGATGCCTTCTTCCAGTTCCACGAAAACACCGAACTGGGTAATATTACGTACAATACCTTTATGAATGGAACCGACCGGATATCGTTCTTCGATATTTTCCCAGGGATCCGGTTCCAATTGTTTGAGTCCTAAGGAAATTTTCTTTTGTTCCGGTTCAACGTTCAGCACCATGGCTTCCACTTCCTGACCCACGGTCAAAATTTGACTGGGATGTTTAATATGCTGCGACCAGGACATTTCAGAAATGTGGATCAGGCCTTCGATACCTTTTTCCAGCTCCACGAATGCGCCGTAATCAGTAATGCTGACTACACGGCCCTTAACCACGGAATTAACCGGATATTTTTCCTGAACATTATCCCACGGATGTGGCTGAAGCTGTTTCAGGCCCAAAGAAATCCGGTCTTTGTTTTCGTTAAAATCAAGAACCATGACTTCAAGTTCCTGATCCAGCTTAACCAGTTCGGAAGGATGATTTACGCGGCCCCAACTCAAATCGGTAATGTGCAACAAACCGTCCACACCGCCAAGATCAATAAACACACCGAAATCGGTAATGTTTTTAACTGTACCTTTGCGTACCTGACCTTTTTCCAGTGTTTCCAGAATTTCTTTGCGTTTACCCTCCAGTTCTTTTTCGATGAGTGCTCTGGACGAAACAACAATGTTTTTGCGTGCACGATTAACTTTAACGATTTTGAAATTCATTTGTTTACCGATTAGCGCATCGAAATCACGAATGGGTTTCACATCGATTTGCGAGCCCGGCAAAAAGGCATCCACACCTAAGATATTAACCACCATGCCGCCTTTAATACGACGCGTAATGGTTCCTGGAATTACTTCGTCATTTTCATATTTTTCAATCACCCGATCCCAATTTTTAATGAAGTCGGCGCGTCTGCGTGAAAGGAGAACCTGACCTTCGCCGTTGTCCAACTCATCCACGTACACTTCCACTTCGTCACCGGGTTTTAATTCTTCGATATTATCAAATTCATCCTTGGGAACAATACCCTCGGATTTAAAACCGATATCCACGATCACATCCGAATCGGTAATATTCAAAATGCGACCAGTAACCACTTCCCCTTCTTTTAATTCTTCTAATGTTTGATCGTATAGCTTGGTCAATGTTTCCATTTCTTGCGGGGAATATTCCAGTTCTTCTTCTAACTCTTCCAACTTAACAACTTCTTCTTTAAATTCATCCTTTGCAGGTTCCGGTTGGGTTGATTGCGGTTGTGTTGGTGTCGCCATCTCTTCCTGTTTTACTTGTTGTTCTTCCACAGGTTGATCCTGAGATGGGTTTGGGGTTCCTGTTTCTTTTTTTTCTTCAGTCATAAAAAATTATACCTCCGTTAATCTTTAGTTTTGCCGAAATCGGCCGTTAATGTTGTTACACAAAGTCTCCAAATTTAACAACCCTCTTATGCAAATACAAATTTTTATAACCATTCGCTTATTGACGATTTTAAGCCGTACCTTATTATACATACCGACTGTCGAACATCTGTATTGCAAGTACGGCATCCGCATACAAAAAGTAAAAATCATGGAATTCAAATAATCTGACCTCGATTTGTGATTTTTGATTAGCATTTTCAAAACGGATACTTTTATATTAATGCAACGGAAAAATTCCGAACGGAATTTACAAAATTCTTTTTGGGTTCAATAACTACAAAGCCGGTTAACAAAAGGATAAAATTAAGAAAATTCTACAATATACGTAGATTTATAACAAATATCATACAAAATCTTAACCAATAAAGGAGTTACCCGCAATGAAACGTTTGTCACCGTTTTTAATGTTTTTTTTAATTTTTTTGATTAGCTTGTTTTTCACCGCATCAGTTCTTTTGGCCGGTACCGGAAGATACAGCCATTACCGACAAACGACCAAACCAAGGCTTTCTGCCGGTGCTCTTTATCACCTTGGTTTGTTAAATAATGAATTGCATATTCCCAAGCCATTTGCAGCGCAAAATTTGTTTAAACCGCAAAATCCCTTTTCCTTGGCTGGTGCGCCAACCATAAACGGTCCTGTAACCGAATCCATTAATTATACGCAAGACTCGGATTTAAACGGAGGCGCTCAGGTTCCGCCCGATAACGCAGGGTGCGTTGGTCCTAACCATTTTTTAATTGCCGTTAATACGGCCATCGAATGGTACACAAAAACCGACCGCGTACAACAAAATAGCGAAAGTCTAAACACGTTTTTTGAGGCTACCAATCCAAGCGATCTGTTTGACCCCCGTGTCGTGTACGATTCATACGCACATCGGTACATAGTTATTGCCGACGAACAAAGCTCCTCACCGTCCAATATCAATTATATTCATCTGGCCGTTTCCAAAACAGACGATCCCAACGACGGTTGGTATTTTCAACGCATCAACACTAAAACCACTATTAATGCCAAAGAAACCTGGCTCGATTTCCCCGGTTTGGCCGTTAGTAATGAAGCCATTTATATTACGGGCAACATGTTCGATTTCAACAATTCCTATGTGGCTTCCCGTTTATGGATTTTGGACAAAGGCCTGTACAACGGCAACGACACGTCTGCCGTACATATTTACGACCTTTCCACGGAAGCGGGATTGGGAAGCCAATCGTTTACCAATATTCCTGCAATTATGTCCGGACCGCAGCCATTGTTAAACGGCGATACCGTGGGCACCTTTTTGATTAGCTCCGAATGGGATAACGGTAACGGCGATGATGATATGATTGCTGTTTATTACATTGTCGATCCTTTGGGACATTCCGGTAATCCCGTGTTTACCGTGCAATTTTTGAATCCGGGACAAATCCACAATAACGCTGCCGGTGTACCGGAAGCCCCACAAAACGGCGGAAACGCTACCATTGACTTTGGTGACGATCGTGCGCAAAGTGCTTTTTGGCGCGGAGATACTTTGTTGGGCGCTTTTACGGTCAATCCGCCCGCCGGGCCTGATAGCGGTCAGGCTACGGTATTCTGGTTTGCGGCCAATACATCCGACTTATTCGGCATAACCCTCGACCAGCAGGGAAACGTAGGTGGAGAAGATATTGCCGCCCAAACATTCACCGGTTTTCCTGCCATTGCCTGCAATAACAAAGGCGATATCGCCATCGGTTTTTCCGCTTCCGCCTCCACCATTTACGCGGGTTCTTATTTTACGGTACATCAAAGCAGCGACGCCCCAGGGCAATTGCAACCATCACAAGCCATGCATTTGGGAGAAGATTACTACCTGCGTACCTTTAACCCTTTTCACGTAGGAAATCGCTGGGGAGATTACAGTTCCATTGCCCTTGATCCGAGCAATGAATACAACTTTTGGATTTTTAATCAGTACGCTTGGACTAAGGGCGATTACGATCCCTTTTCTAAGGAAGACGGCCGGTGGGCCACCTCCTTTGCCCAAATCGATCCCAGCGGCACACAAGCTTCGGTCAAATCCGATCGGAAATTAATCCTCAGAACCTTTGCTCTTGAACAGAACTACCCCAATCCTTTTAATCCAACCACTCTTATTCGCTATCAATTAAAGGAAACGGGTAAGGTTACGCTCGGTATTTACAACAGCGTAGGACAAAAAATAACAACATTGGTTAATAAAGTTCAAAATGCGGGTGTGCACGAAGTTCGCTTTGACGGATCGCATTTACCGTCTGGTATTTATTTTTGTACATTAAAACAAAAAAATCACCAGGCCAAAATAAAAATGATCCTGCTAAAATAGTTCTCCGAACCAATGGTGAAAAGCCTCTGTAACGCTTACGGTTACAGAGGCTTTTTTAATGCCAAAAACAATGGTCCTTTAAGAACAAACGACTATTAAGCATCGCTTTTTTTAATAAAAATGCATAAATTGCCTATTCACAAATTCGATCCGTTCGACAAATAAAGCAATCGTGGTTACATTAAGGTAGACAAATTTTCCCCAAAACCGTCGCCTTGTTCGCTCCGGTAACGCCCGGAACATTTGACGGACGCCCCAAAAGGGTACTCCAGGCCAAAATGGCAAATCCGACCGCCTCCTTAAAATCGATATCGAGCCCCATTTCCAGTGAGGAACGAACCGGAATATCAGCAAATTGTATTTTTAACTGTTCAATTAAAAAATCATTTAACGCTCCGCCGCCGCTTACAACCACAATATCCGGCATTCCGTTATGCGGCGCAATAAACGTCGAATAATTCATCTGAATAGCCATAACCGTGTAAAAGGAAAGCGTATGAATCACATCTTCGGGTTTAATATCGTTTTGTCGTGCAAACGCTTTAATCCGATTGTAAAAAGCTTTGCCGTAATATTCTCTTCCCGTTGATTTGGGCGGAGGCAAATTAATGAAACCATCCGATTCCAATAAAAAATCCAACAGTTTGTCCGAAAGCTGTCCGCTAAATGCAATTTGTCCGTTTTGGTCATAATCTTCTCCGAATAAATCCGCCATTGCCTGATCCAGCAGCATATTGCCAGGGCCGCAATCGAATCCTTGAACTTTATTTATATCGCCGTCTCGGGGAATAAAGGTAAAATTTGCGATACCGCCTATATTAATCGCCAAAATCTTCTTTTTGAGTCGGGAAAAAAAGATAAAATCGAAGTAGGGAATTAAAGGTGCGCCCTGCCCCCCAAAAGCCATATCGCCTACTCTGAAATCTCCGATCACCGGGATGCCGGTTAGCTTGGCCAATACGGAAGGATCTCCGATTTGCAACGTTGAAATAATGTTACGTCCCAACAAATCCTGCGCTTGACTTTGGTGCCACAACGTATGTCCGTGACTGCCGATTATGGTGATTTCCGAAGGGGTTAATTCGTTCTTGCGCAAAAAATCGTTTACCATTTCCGCCCAAATTTGGGCCAAATAAAAATTGGTTTGACTAATTGAGTAGGCAGAGCTGTTTTCGGCCAGCGGAAGAGTTTTTAAATACCTTACTTGTTCTTCCGAGTAAGGATAGCTGTTACCTTTTAAAAAGCGGAAATGGGTCTCACCGTGATCTTCCATTACGGAAATAAGCGCAATATCCAATCCGTCACATGATGTTCCGGACATAAGCCCGATAGCCAAATTTTCCTTGTCCGGAGTAAAATCCTTTAAGAACAATAGCATATTGTTTTTCCTACCTATAAAAATAAATATAAATTTTAATTTCCTAAAACGTTAAAAGAACATATTATTATTCCTAAATGTTCCGATGATCGGTTAATTTACCATTTTTTGATTTAAAAAAAAGGACGAGAATAAGGTAATAAAATTTTTACATTTTTAAAAATACTATTTGCTGTATATTTATAATTTTTTTCACATCCTTACCATTACGCATACAAAAAATATTTGATTTCGCAAATTTAGTTTGTTAATCTTGTAACAACCTTTACAAATCAAGGAGAAACAAAACATGTATGGTTTATTTGCAAACATTCGACCATCTGATTTCGAGCGAATTCCTCGAAACTTTTCCGTTCCCTTTCTGGCAACCCGCCTTTTTAACATCCCCTGTTGTATCTGTTGTTGTAAATAATTTTATTTTCATTTCTTAATTTTTTCCAATTTTTAAATAATCTTTTTCAAATTTTGACTTTTGACGAATGAGCCCATTGGGTTCTGTAAACATAAAGGAAAATGTTATGTATAAACATAAAAATTTTGCTCATACACTTTTAAAAACGCATTTAAAATATCGGCAGTACTTCCCTATTAAAAAAGAAACGCAGATATTTTTGGAAAATTTGCTTGAACTACTTTTTCCGCATTTTTCTAACGACCATGAATATTTAACCACAGATGAAATCAAAGGGCAAATGTCGTGGCTGCGCAGGCAACTTGTACATCTGATCCGTCCTTTGGAGCAACACATGGCACAAAGTGCTGCCGGAACAAGCGAAATTTTTTTCGATCACCTGCCCGAAATTTACGATTTGCTCTGGCTGGATGCACAGGCCATTTACGAAGGTGACCCGGCCGCGGAAAGCACGGACGAGGTGATTGCAGCCTACCCCGGTTTTTACGCCATTTTTGCCTATCGTATTGCGCACATTTTTTACGAACAACAGGTGCCGGTTCTGCCCCGCATAATTACGGAATACGCGCATTACAAAACCGGCATCGATATTCACCCCGGGGCGCACATCGGTCGATCGTTTTGCATCGATCACGGTACGGGGATTGTCATCGGCGAAACGACGGTAATCGGTAATAATGTTAAAATTTATCAGGGT
>CAZRBA010000102.1:0-27036 GCA_964598255.1 uncultured Caldithrix sp.
CGGGAATGAGTTCGGTGTACGAATTGGCAATGCCGATAAACGGCTTGTTAAAATCATCATCCGATTGAATAACGCCCGTGGCGCGCAACAAGCTGCGGTGCGGTGCTCTTTCAATCCCCTTTTTAACCCGATCGGAACGCAAGACAGACCTCCTTATTTATTTAGCAAAACAGTTCGAATACACTGCTTCTTCTCGGGGTCAATCCCGAAATCGCGGTTTAACTTTTTATGGGGGAGTTATTATTTTGTTATGTTGGATCTCGGGATTGACGTATTATTAGCCTATTAGTAGAGCCAAACTAATAAGACTAATAAGAATAATAATCCCGAGAAGAAGGAGGATATTCGGAAGAATGTTAATGAGTTCAATTAAATGCAAAATACGAAACATTGCGCCCGTTTGTTCAGACGCAATGTTGAGAGGGGTTATGTTTTGCATCGTATTTTGCATAATTATTCAGTTCTCTGTTTTTATTTCCGGCAAATATACGAGCATGTTTTTAGTTTGTCAAGAAAAATTACAAACAAAACAAAAAATTTTTTATTTGCCGAGGGTTTTGTCAGCACAAATTGCAATATGCCACTTTTTTTGATTGCTCTCCACCTGTTATTCGCCTTTCTCGCAACCATTACAAAAATAGACAATATTTTCGGCTATGATATTTCGGGGAACATATCACCTTGCCAACTGATATGCCGTTGATTTGTTTACGTTACTTCATCAGCACCATTCGTCCCTGCGCCAGCCAGTTCTGCCCTGCATGGTTGGCAAGCAAACGATAAAAATACATGCCCGAAGCGACCGGCTGCCCGCTTTGATCCGCCCCGCGCCAAACAATGGCGTGCACTCCTGAGGGGAAATTCATTTGCTTGCTAAAAATTTGCCGACCGCGGACATCGAAAATTTGCAGGGTAACCGAAGCGGATTCGGGAAGGCGAAAACGAATTCGCGTACTGGCATTAAAAGGATTGGGAAAATTTGGCCACATTTTAAAGGTAACGGGTTGTGGATTCGTATCCCGATCGATTGCCGCTGGCGTATTCAGAAAATCGAGAATTTTACCCACCAAAGCATTGCGCGCGGAGGTGCTGTAAACCGTTTCCAAAGGAAAAGAAAGAAACACCAGCCGTCCTTCCTGTTGCGACTCGGGAAAAGTTCCGCGATAGTAAATGCCACATCCGCCATTTACCGTAGAAAGACCGGCAAACTGCAAACCTAAAACCGCGTCATCCGCAGGAAGAATGGCGTCCGGCCATTTGACATCATAAGTGCCGTGTGTTCCGTTGTCAAAATTAAAGGTCGATAAGCCGTCGAAAATTGTTCCGGTTAGCGGTTGTACACGATAATAGACGCCAGGCCGATTTAAAGGCGCATCGGCCAGATAAACCGCCTTCAGGTAATTCCGAAAAAAATCGCGATCGTCGGGTGATCCTTTGGCTACCAAATCCCAGCCCACTTCCGAGCCGCTAACCAACAGACGTCCGCCTTGTTCTAAAAAGCGACGCACAATATCTTTTTCTTTGTTATTAAACGTAAAATCGTTGCTTCCTTCGTTGCCCAGCATCCAATCCGCAATTCGGAAAGAATCGGCCACACACAAATTGTTTATCAAAGCGTCATTCGTAGCCGAAGCAACGGCAAAACCGTTTGCAGCAAACGAAGTGGCATGGTATTTTAAATAGCGATAGGTATTAGTGCCGCCATTACTGCGTTCAAAACCGTCTACTAAAAGGGCTGGTTTCCGTTTGGTGGCCGTAGCGGCCAAAAGCGAAGAATAGGCGCTATAACCGCGGTCATTAAACGAACGAATAAGCAAATAATACAATTGGTTGGCCTGTAACCGATCAATTGTTAAAGAGGTGAGATTTGTTTGTCTGGCCAACGTAAAATTAATACCGTCCGTACTAAGATATATTTCGTATCCGTTAACTCCGTAAACCGGTTCGAAACGTACGTGCAGAGAGGTGGAATCCGTACTCGGCAAGACGACAATTGATTTGGGTACCTCGGCCGGTGGTTCGCTTTCGGGCAGATAACGCTGCCGGAGCAAATTCCACAATTCGCTGCGGCCGTCATCGTAGCCCAACGCCCACATGCCCACGCCTTTTAGGTGTTTACTATCAGCCAAATCGTATTTTTTAGCCAAACTTGCCGCATTATCGTACCAAACCTGATACCATTGCGTTCCGATTTGATATTTGTACCACGGTGTTTGACTATACGAATCCCAGAAATCCCCGTAATTTTCCGCTTCTTTTTTGGACTGAGTAAAAAAAGGATTGTCAATAAAATCGATGGCTTCGGATCGTATTTTACCATCTTTGGTTTTCCAGCGGCAGCCGTAATATGGCACGCCCAAAATCAGTTTTTCGGGATGAGACCGTACCACTTCGGCATATTGAACGGTAACGGTATTGGTTACGTTGTAGCTGCCACCCGTCAAAGGAGCGGTGGGGCCGGCATTGGCGCTCCAGCCGCCGCTAAACGCATACCCCATAATAAAAATGTAATCACACGATTCCGAAAGTCCCAACAAATCCCAGCCACCCCAGTTTACCGCGGGTCCGGCAAAGGAAATTTCCGCTGCGGGAAAACGTTGTTTGACACTGGCACTTAGGTCGGCCATAAATCCGTTTAACAGCGAACCGCGATCATCGGCGTACAGACCTTCGAAGTCGATATTAACACCATCCAGAACATATTGTCCGAGCAATTTGTTTATGTTTGCAAAAAGGGTCTTTTTAACCGTTGTGTCTGTCAGAATGGTATGAATTTGATCCGCATTAAAATTCACCAATGTCATAATCACCCTTACGCCATGGTCGTGCGCGGCATTAATCACATCGGTCCACGGCCAATAAGATGGATTACTGATACTTCCGGTTTCGTTGGCACCAAAATCAAATACGGCCAAATGGGTAAGCACATCATATTGCAAATAGTTGCGGGCTTCGGTGTATTCCCAATAAGGCAAATAACCGAAAATGGCCTTACTCGGAGCGTTGACCGCTGACTTTTTTACAAACAAATGTTTGATCCCTTTACCCGAAGGATCGAAAAACGAAGGCATTTTGGGTAAATTGCGATGGAGCTCGTATTCGTACCGGTGAATGGATTCGTATTTCGGTGCATTAAACGGCATTTGTGCCTGTAAAGACGCGCTCGAAACAACAGATAATACAACAAATAAAATCAATGCTTTAAAACTCAATGGAATTCCCTCCGTGAAATAACCGTAAACATCAAATGCAGAGCATAGTAAAAATCGCGGTAATATTCAACTAATCAATAAGCACCTCCGTTTGCTTGCTTACAAATTCGAAAGAAAGTTGCGAAGAAATTCGATATTTAACCGTCCTGCTTCACAAACGTTTTGGCTTCTGCTTTCGCCCAATGCAATTTAAAAAAATGCGGAAATTACGCGAAAAACCATTAGGTACGGGCTAAAACTTCGCCGCGGCTTTATTTTCGCATTGAGCCTTTCCTGTCAAAAACGATCCGTTCCTTAGGGGAAAACATTCGAAGCAAATTTGTTTGAGTGCTGGCCATTGGAAATAAAGCCGCTCGTTATGAAAACGTTACCGCCTTTTGTAAAAACAAAGCAATTTGATGCTTCAATTACCGGGCAGAACGAACATATTTTTATCTTTGTTCCTATTTCAACCGATTCAACCGAATTACCTGTACTTGTGAGTTTGTATTTATTATTTGATCAATACCATTTTAAGCTGCCTGGTCTGGTTACCGCTGCGCAAAAGGCAGAAATACAAACCGCTGGCCAGATTGCTTGCATCGAATCGGATCCGATATTCGCCGGCCGGTTTAAAACCATCCGACAAAACCCGTACCAAACGCCCGTTGATATCATACACGTTTAAGGTGACATGCCCGGCTCGAGTAAGCGCAAACCGAATGGTTGTAATCGGATTAAACGGATTGGGATAGTTTGCATACAGTATCAGGCTTTGCGGTAAAGGCGGGGATGTATGGCGACGATCGATTGAGGTCACCCCCTGTTCGTTGTAAATAAACACACCGGAATTGCTGTTTAAGATCCACAAATTATTGGTTTGCGGGTCAACGGCAATTTTTACGATGGCATTATTATCCAAAGGCGTATTTTCACGATTAAAAATGGCCATGGTACCGTCATTGTTTATTTTGACCAAACCGCCGTACTCGGTTCCCACCCAGACGTAGCCCGAGGTGTCTACGGCCAAAGTATTTACATGATCATCTGGTAAATTCGAATTCTGCAATGAATAAAATGTCCAATCTTTGCCACTGTATTTAAGCAAACCGCCTTGCCAACCATAAGTAGCATCCGGATAACCGCCAAACCATAAATTACCGCTCGAATCCTTTACGGCACATTTGACGATTTTTAAAGGAAGCTCATCCCAATAGCGGGTAAACACGTTGCCGTCATAGGAATATATGTTGTGGTCGGCAAACCACATTACCCCGCTCGCGTCTCTGACAAATTCTTTGAATCCCCAGGGATATTGCGGGTGGTCGTCGGGGAATTTATGCCACAAAGAATCCAAATAGACAAGGCCGCCGTAATCGTTACCGTTCACACTTACCCACAGAGTTCCGTATATTTTACCGTTTGGCTTCTTGCGGGTTTCCCACTGCAATCCCGTAATTTCCGGATGAACGATTCCAAGGCTATCATCGTTCATTACCGTAATCCGATCACCGGAAATTTTGGTTAGGCTCACATTCAAATCATCGGCACACCAAATATTATCCCAGGCATCCACGGCCAAATATTTAGTATAATTCATCAGACTAAAATAACTACCATTATTGTGGTCATATTTGCGGATTAAATGATCACCATTATCCAAAATATCGATTCCCCTGCTGGCAATATATTTTTTCCCGTTTTTAATCACAATATTCCACACCTCGTTGCTGTGTATCGGTGAGCGGTTGAGATCGAAATTATCGGAAAAGTCGTATTGCCACTCACTGGGATGTTTGCCTACCACCATTCCCCAATACGGCCAGCCCAAACCGAGCGCAATTTGAGAAGTACCGGCATAAATGGTAATCAAATAATTCAAAGGATCGCCGTCTTTATCGGGGATAATATTCCATGTATTATCGGCATGCCATACCGAAAGTCCGCTTTGTTCGTGATTAAAGTAGATATCGCCGTCAGCCGCGATTTTCATTTCCACAATCCGATCGGTGCGCATGGGTGTATTACCGGTATTGTAATGATCCCACCCGCCGTTGTTGCTCACCCAAAAACCGTTATCATAGGTAGAAACCACAATATTGTTCATATAATCGTACCCTACGCCGGAAATCAGTCCGCTACCGGTAAAATTCATATTGACAAATGACCCGTCATGGTTTAAAAATTCGACTTTGTTTGCCACGGCCAAAAGCAAACCGTAAGGCGAGGCGGCATACAAAGCGGAAATGTACTTTAACGAGTCGCCATCGGCATCCGTCCGATAATGCGTCCATTGCGCGCCATCGAAAAACGTAAGTGCGGAATCGGTAACAATCCACACACCTTTGTTCTGCTCGTAATCCATCAGTTTAATGCAATCGCTCAGAATATTGGCGTTGGCCGTATTAAAATTGGTGAAAGTCGTACCGTCGAAACGAGCGATTCCGTTAACATCCGTTGCCAGCCAAAGATTCTGATTTTCATCTATGCCCAGTTTTTTAATATGGTTGGAGGGAATATTCGAGTTTCCGCGATTAAATATTCGGATGAACTTTGTGGAATCATTGAACTTAACAAGTCCACCGTCGGTGGCTAGCCACCAAAAATCGCCGATGCGCTCAATGGCAAAAACGGTATTCGTGTAGGAATAATTAACCCACTTGCTACCGGCATAAACAGGCATTATCGCCCCAAAAACAAAAAGGGCAAGTATTGTTAAACCGAGACGACGCATAATATTCTCCTTATTAAAAATCTTCATTTGAATATTTTATTCGCAAATCGTTTAGCGAATAAATACCATTTTGCGGGTTATTTTTCGTTGCTTGGTGGTTAACGTATAAAAATAAATCCCACTGGGTAAATCGGAAGCATCGAATTCGGCAACATGTTCTCCGGCATGCAATCGTTGCCGGATTAACGTGCGAATGCGCCTACCAAGTGCATCATACACGGCAAGCGTTACCTGCGAGGCCTGCGGAAGATAAAACTTAATATGCGTATTCGGATTAAACGGATTGGGATAATTTTGCGCAAGCATCGGTTCATGCGGTAAAAGCCGATTTGGTTGCAAACCGGTAATACGTTCCTGCGTTAATATCGAAATACCCAAATAGGCAATGTTACCGTAAACCGAGCACCAAACTTCGGTAGAATCGTTTGTTTGCCGTACGGCCAAGGAAATAACATCGTTTCCGGCTATTCCGGAATTTTCCTTGTAAAAACTTAGGAGCTGCTTGCCGTCGTACATGCCCAGCCCCTCCTCGTCTTGTCCGAACCAGATAATCCCGTCCGCATCCACGGCAATTTTAGTAACCGAATTATTGGGATTCCAGGCATCGGACATATTAAAAATATCCCAGGTATTGCCATCGTAAAGGCAAAGTTTTCCCGATTCCGTCCCGACCACCAATGTGCCGTTGGCAAAGGTTGGCCCGTTGTCTTTTAAAACAATATCATTAATCCAAAGATCGCTTTCCTCTCCGATGCTCACGGTTTGCCATGTTTTTCCGTCAAATTTTCTTAATCCTTGATTGGTACCGGCCCAAAGCACAAATTCGTAGTTATCGGGGTCCGAGTTTTCCTCAACGGCAAGTGCCAAAACACTGTTATCCGGAATAGCACCGGAGGCCTGATCAAAATATTGCCAGCCGTTTCCGTCAAATTTGAACAAACCGTGCGCCCATGTCCCGATCCAAATGGCACCGCCGTTATCCGGCCCGCCTTTCTGCAAAGCAATCTCTCGCAAATATTCCAGCTTGTGCCCGGCACCGTCGTCTTCGTACTTAACAAACGTTCCGTTTGCATATTTGTACAATCCATCGTACTCCGTAGCAATCCAATAAACAGAACCGGCCCCCTTGACAATGGCATTTACCCAATCGGCGTTAAAGTCATCGTTACTGGCGGAATTGTATTCGTGGTAAACGCCGTTTACATAATGCAACAAACCTTTATCCTGAGTACAAAACCAAACGGAACCGTCATCATCAAAATAAATATTCTGGATAGCATTGGTCGGTAGGTCGGAGCTGTCTGCATTTAAGTATTTCCAGTTTTGGCTCCACAGTGACGAAATGAAGGTCAGGCTTAAAATTAAAGTGGTAACAAAACGCAACATTTTGGCATCCTTTCCTAAATGTAACAAGATTTTATATTAAACTTACATATGCTTTACATTCAAAAGCTTATCACAGGTCCGCCTTGTACTTCCTTGCAACAAGCACAACAAATTATCGGTAATTGCGACCTGCACGCTTATACATTATCGTACCAAAATTATTTTTTTTGAATTTTTTCACATTGATTTCCATCAATGGTCTACCGGAGGTAGCATGAAAAAAATCCTTGGCAGGCTAAACGATTTTATTTTTCGGTCGACAAAAAGAATTGCACAAATTGAAACCCGAATGTATATTCAGCCCTAATTTGGTTCAATAGGGTTAAAATGACATAAGGTCTAAGTAAACGAACGAGGTAATTATGAAAAAACGCGTATTAGTGGTGACCGGTGGCGGTGATTGTCCGGGTTTAAATGCGGTAATTCGCGCCATCGTAAAACGTGCCGCACAAGAATACAATTGGGAAATCGTAGGCAGCTATCAGGCTTTTAACGGGGTTTTGCGCGAACCAATGGAATTAATTCCGCTCGACGAAAAAAAAGTATCGGGCATACATGTACAGGGCGGAACCATTATCGGGACAACCAACAAGGGCGGTCCTTTTGCTTGGCCTGTTAAGGATAAAAACGGCAAATGGATTACCGTTGACCGTTCCGACGAGCTGATTCGCAAATTGCAATATCAAAACATCGAGGCGGTTATTAACATCGGCGGCGACGGCTCTCAACGTATTTCGCAGGCTTTGTTCGAAAAAGGATTGAATATTATCGGGGTACCGAAAACAATTGACAACGATTTAAGTGGTACGGATTTCACATTTGGTTTTCAGACGGCAGTGGAAATTTCTACGGATGCCGTAGACAAACTGGTGACCACCGCCGCAAGTCACAATCGTGTTTTTATTCTGGAAACCATGGGACGCGACGCCGGTTGGATTGCCCTGCACGCTGCGGTTGCAGGCGGTGCCGAAGTGTGCCTGATTCCTGAAATCCCATATGATATTAACAAAGTGATGGAAAAAATTCGTACGCGTATTGTGGGCGGACGCGGATTTTTGATTATCGTAATTGCCGAAGGCGCCAAACCCATTGGCGGTGATGTGGTGGCCGAACAAACGGGCGAAGTGGGTTATTTGAACAAACACCTTGGGGGGGCCGGTTTACGTTTAAAACAGGAACTGGAACAAGCCGGATGCGAGGAAGATATCCGCGTGACCATTTTAGGACATTTGCAACGCGGCGGGTCGCCCGTGGCCTATGACCGGATTTTGGCTTCTCAATTTGGCGTCAAGGCGTTTGAAATGGTATTGAATCAGGAATACGGAAAAATGGTCTCTTACAAACATCCCAACATTGTTTCCATTCCTATCAAGGAAGCTATTTCGGCTTACAACCACGTTCAACCGGACGATCAGCTTTTGCGCACGGCCAGAGGGCTGGGTATCAGTTTCGGTGATTAAAACAATTAGCGGAAATTATTTGCAGACAAAAGCCTTCCCCGACAGGGAAGGCTTTTTTACTGAATTATGTTATTTCAGCAAAAATCGAAATATTCTTTTCGATATTTTAATTGATACCGATTACGTTTTTTGGGGGCAGCGAATCGTCTCGTAAATTTACACGCCCGCTTCTAAATTCCCAGCCAATAACCGGCCAGCGTTAATACCAAAAAGATCAATCCGTAATAAACTTCCTGAAATCCCAACTTGCGTACTGTTGTTCTGGTTGCTGCAGAAGAAACGCCTCGCCAGGCACGAAGCGTTAAAATAAAAACAGCCGCTACTCCCAAAAAAGGCAGCAAATGGCGTGACCACAAGAAAACAATCAGTAAAAAATCGATGCCGTGTAAAAAATTATTCATCCGAACGGATCGAAGTCTATTCTTTAGCAACAGCAAACGATAGTGAATATACAAAGTGGTCATTAAACTGCGTGAATAAAGCAAAGCCAAAAAGGCCCATCTTTTATCCCCAGACATTCCGCCAGCAGCCACCACAGATAAGGCAATTAAGCCCATGGCTACGGAAGCCATTAATTCCGTTAGTAATTCTCTTTCCAAAGAGAATGCTTCCAGTAACAAATACAAAATCATTAACAAAAGAGCCAAGAGCAACGAAAGATACACCGGGTAGGAACTCAAATAGACAAAGAGGGCCAAAAAGAGAACTGCTGGTAAGGCAAAACCCAAAAAGAAAAACCAGGCGGTTTTGTTTTTAAGTTTTGACGCTAAAAGCGCTTTGGCCGAAGGATGGGCAAAAAAGGCCAAGGTAGAGCCCATTAACAAAATCAACCCGTTCAGCGAAGGGGCGACAAGCAAGGCTAACAACAAAGGTTCGAAAGTTAGAGCCCACGAGCCGTGTTCTTTGGGAAAAAGCAATGCTTTTTTTTTATGATCCATCATCATATCTCCTTAATTAAAAACAGGTGCAAAGTTACGCAAGCGCCCTAATCCGTTCAAGAAAATAAACGCGTGCAAAATTCTTGACAGCAAAGCGATTAAATTCTAAATTAGTTTTTTGTTAAAGCGGGAGTAATTCAATGGTAGAATGTCAGCTTCCCAAGCTGGACGTCGCGGGTTCGAGTCCCGTCTCCCGCTCTGGTTCAAATGCCCGTAACGGGCATTTTTTTTAAATATGATTGTTTAACGCGGGCGGTTCATTGCAAACTTTTCGTTTCACGGTATTTTCCGTTTTATCGATTCTGCTTTTTACTTTATGGCTGACAAGTTGCGGTTCGCAACCCCCAAAATCAGATCCCGATATGCGTACCCCGGCCTTTCAATGGTTTTTAAAAGGACGAGCGTTTTTAGGCAATGGTGAGTACATTCAAGCGGAAATCGCTTTTAATAAGGCTTTGGATTTACGGCAAAATTTTGCACCGGCGTTGGATGGGTTGGCCCAGGTTTATTTGGAACAGAACCATACAGAAATGGCCGAACAGTATGTGCAATCAGCACTAAAAGGTAGTCCGCCCTATTTGCCTGCGCGTTTGACGGAAGCACGTCTCTTGATTCGTAACGGTGAATTTGAGCTGGCCCACCAAAAGCTCAACACTTTGGCTAAAATTGTTGTGCGAAACAATGTTAAACTTTTACGCACGCCTGTTTTGTACTACTCCGCCTTGGTTGCGTTTAAGCAAAATCGGTTCGGGGACGCGCGAAAAATTCTTACCGCACTTTTAAATACAGATGCGAATCATAAACAGGGAAAACAATTGTTACGCGCTCTCAATCGTAAAACGCAACTATTGCAAAAATTTCCCGAAGCGGTTCGCCCTTTTGTTTTTAAACCCTTCGTTACGCGAATCGATTTGGTTCGGCTTTTACATTATTACTTTTCCGATGTTCGCTTTTCCTACCCTTTGCCTTTTATTATTACCAATTTGTATCCTAAAATATCGTTGACTCAGATCAGTGATATTAATCGAAATTCGGAAGAAGCTAAGATTGTCGAATATGCTTTAAACAAACAGCTCATTTGGGCCTTCCCTGACGGGACTTTCCATCCTCAGGAAGCGGTAAGTCGAGCCGAATTCGCTTTGATTTTACAGCGTCTTTATTTGCGTTTGCAAAAACCGGTCGCTAAAACAAATTGTGCGTTTAAGTTAGATGATGTACCTAAAGAAGATTTTATTTTTCGGGCGGTGTGCATAGCTGTTACACACCAATGGCTGCACACAAAAGGAAATCGTTTTTTACCGGAAAGCAAAATAAATGGTTTGCAAGCCACGCGTGCCTTACAAAAATTAAAAAACGAATGCGTTGGCAAATAACCTTTTAGGTTTTTTAGTAACATGCTCAGTTATCGCATTCACCAAATGTTCTGCCTTTCCAACTCACCTTAAGCGGCAAAAAGAAAAGTATGCTAAAAACAAATAAATAGGCCATGTAAAAAATTTCGAAAAGCGGAAAAATTATCCATAGTTTACGTAATTGCATTCGTTTTAAAACAGGCCGAATGCTAAAAGCATTTGCGGAGACCAAAGCGAGCAAAGCCGTCCAGACGAGCGGATTTTCCGGCGCTGTAATCAGCCCGGCCCAAAACGCGGCATGGCTAAGTACGGCAAAGCTTAGGATAAAAATTCCCCAAGGACGTGCTTTTTTGCCTCCGCGCATCCAACGATGGCGCTGACGAAAAAATTCGCTTAGTGTCGGCAACGGATGGCTGTAAACGGCATTTTTAACATCCAACGTGTGACGAATTTTCCATGGGGTCTTTTTGCGTACTGCTTCCATTAAGGCAAAATCTTCGGTAACCGAAAACCCCAAACTTTCGAATCCGCCCACCTGCAAATATGCCTGCCGCCGAAAAGCAAAATTGTTTCCTAATATAGTAATCGGTTTCCCGAAATTGCTATTAACGGCTGCCATGGTTTGCAAAAAAATCCAATCCAATGTTTGCAGCTTGGCCCACCAATTTTTTTGCGGATGAGTTACGGACAAACGATCAAACGGATAGAGAATCGTCAAAGCCCCTACCATCCCGGTTTGGGAATCAAAATAGGCCACCATGTTTTCCACCCATGATTCGGGGACGACGCAATCGGCATCGGTAATTAGAATAATTTCATGATGCACCTGTTTCATCCCCTGAGCCAAAGCATTCATTTTTCCACGAAGGCCATATTTATCTTCTTTAACGGGGATCAAACGGATATGCGCATACCGACGTCTAAATTGATCTACTATGGCAGGAGAAGCGTCTTGTGAACGGTCATCTAACACGTAAACATCGTATAGATGTTGCGGATAGCTTTGCCGAGCCAGGCTACTCAGGCAATCGGCAATATGTTTTTCTTCATTGCGCATGGCTACCAATACTGCCACACGAGGACGAAAAGACACGTTTACGGGTTTCGGCTTTTTTGCCCGATGTAAAATAAAAGCAAGTAATGCATAACCTAAAGAAAAGCACAAAATAAACCAGGCCATAAGTTCCATCGGATTATTCTTTGGTGGTTGCGGGGTTCTGAACGGCAGCTTCCATTTTATCTTCCGCCCAACGAAAATAGCCCAATTGCCCCAGCGCACCGAATAATATTACGTAAAACGGATGCACAAAAGCTAACAGCGGAAAAACGGATAATGCACGGGGGTCTTCCAATATTCGTGTTGCTTTACGAATGAAAATAAATTCCGAACCCATCTTCAAAAGCCAAACAAGTAAAAGACTTAACGTCCAATGCCACCCGACCAAAGCGGTTATTGTCTGGGCTCCCAATAAAAAATTAAAAGCGTAATAGGCTATTAGCCCGCCTGTTACTTTAAACGGATAATCGAACCCTTTGCTTGCATAGCGCAAACGCTGTTGCAAAAACTTAGACCACAAACGCGGCGGATTATTGTACACATGGCTCTGTTTACCGAGGGCATATTTTATGCGAAAGCGTTTAGCCTCGCGTACTAAAGTTAAAAACAAATCGTCATCACCGGAAAGGTGTCTTTTGTACGGGCCGAAGCCTCCCACTTCAAAATAAAGCGATTTTCGATAAGCCATGTTTGTGCCGACGCATGTTAAGGGAATCCCGAGCCCGGTGGAGGCAGCGGCTACGGCTGCATGGGAAAGATATTCAAGGGCAAGTAGTTTTTTACTAAAATGATTTGCAGGGCGAATGGTATAAGGAGCATAGCCCAGAACCATGTGTGTATCTTCGCTAAAAAATGAAACCATGGACGAAATCCATGTTTCGACCGGCCGACCGTCAGCATCGGTAAGCAGAATAATTTCTCCTGTGGCCTGTTTAATCGCCGTATCGATAGCCCGCTTTTTAGGAGCAAACTCCGGAATGCGATCATGAATATGCACGGATTTGAAGCGTTCGTCTTTTTCTTTAAATTGTTCGATGATAGCCAGAGTGCGATCTTCGGAGCGATCGTCGACAATAATAAATTCAACCCGCTCCCGGGGATAATCTTGTCGTGCCAAATGACGTAAGCAATTGGGTAAATTTTTTTCTTCGTTATGCGCACAAACAATAACACTTACATTGGGTTGGCGATCGGTTTTTTGTTGCTTCGGTAAATATTCAAATCCACGATACAACCAGAAAAGAACAATAACATACAAAACAAGAAAAACGTACAAAATCGTTAAAATCATTCGACCCACCGTAATTAAATTTCGTGCAATCAATTTATTACTGTTTCAATATTTTTCAAATAAAAATTTTTCACTAAAAACGCATCAAGTGCGGCAAATTAAAAAAACGATGAATATAAAGATTGATCTCGGGAAAAAAGAAGGCAAAATAACGTATCTTGCACAAGAGCTCCTATATTTTTAGCTCCGAAAAAAAGATACGGATTGATTGCTCAGGAATTTCCGTCTGTCTCATACGACCAGAAGAACGGAATGTGCAATTGGGTAAGTTTTTCTTCCGCTTTGGGATGGAATTGGTGAGCCAAGGCCAAAGGAAAAACATCAACTTCCAAATAGGCTTTTACGCGTTCCAATTGTTTTAAAAATCTTAGCACGTCTTTCGGCCCAAATTGGCTTTTGCTCTCCCCAATAACCACAATCTCTTTTCCGTCACGTCGTCCTTCGCCGTAAATATTAATTTCATCGAATTTACCAGAGGCGTACACCAAATTACGACGGTAAAGACGTTTGACTTTTAGTCCGAATCTTTCTTCCAGAATACGTTTTAAGGGGCCATACGATTTATTTTCCAAAGAATAGCCCAGAGTATTGCTGATACCGCCAACCAACTTTTCCAAATTGTCCACACGTTTTTCCGTTTTTCTCTGAGCTTCGGCCAAAGCTTTTACCTGTTCTTCCGTACGTTTTTGTGCTTCGGCTAATTCCTCCACTTTCTTTTCCGTGCGTTTCTGCGCTTCAGCTAATTCTCCGACCTTTACCGTTAATAAATCAAGACGCTTTTCCGTTTGCTTTTGGGCATTACCCAAATCACGCACGATTTCCTTTAATTCGTTAAAATCACTGCTGCTGACCATGTTTGATAATTCACCATAAATGGCTCCGAATGTTTCCGCTAACTTTAAGGCAACATCCGGATCAAGTTTTTCTTTAAATTCATTATAAATTTTTAAAGTATCCAACATGGTACGTACCCATTATTATTTTTCGTCAATATAATAAATTTTCATTGCGTTTGAAAATTTTAGCGCTTGCAACGGCAGCATTTCATACGCTACATTAAAAGGCCCAAGGTAACACCGACTTTGCATCATCACTTTTCCTAACTCGTTTTTTCCTTTTCACCCGAATAAATACGTTTTTTTAAACGAATATGCCTATTTTTTGTTTGCAACTAGGTTCATTAGAAGTTCGATATTCTTACCCAAGGCCGCCGTGATATAAAAAAATACCTGTTTTACGAATCATACATTACAAAAGCGACAAACCAACTGCGAATACTTTCCATTTCGGCAAATAATTGCAACTTACCGATCTTGTTCGCAATTATTAAACCAAAGATTTAAGTTAATTTTTAGCAAAAACTTGACGAAGATTACGGATTGAATGATATCTTTTGGATATTATAAATTGTAGTTGAAATACTGAGCTATTTTATTAACGATAAACAACCCTCGTTTTTGAGGGAAAGTTTTGTGTAATCGAAAGAAATCGACCATCGTTTGAGCAGCTTGGAGGCTTTCCATGAAAAAAAGCTATCGTCGTTTAAATATCATCTTATCTTTTATTTTGTTCTTACCGGCCTTTCTGCTCGCCGGCTGGTATAAAATTCACGAAGATCCTTCATTCGTCACGTTTCACGCAGCATACAGCTATATGTACGATTTAAGCATTGTTTACGCTGCTGGGCCAAATGGATGGATATACAGCTCGTATGATCAGGGGAAAAACTGGTCGGCACATCAGGCCTTACCCGGGCACGATTTGTACGGAATCGGCAACGGCCAAACGCAAGATTCTTCCTTCATCTTTTTCTGCGGAGCAAAGGGCGCCCTTGTTCGTTATGACAATCAACAAGACGTTTGGCACACCTTTAATTTTACAAGAAAAAATCTAAACGCCATTGACGACAATTATTACAGAAACGAGATTTGGGTCGTTGGCGATAGTAATTATATTGCTATCAGTCGGGATGCCCTTACCTGGGAGCCCTTATCGATTCAAGGACCGGTAATGGATATCAAAGCGTTTTTCGTCACTTACCAAAATACCATTCTTTTGGGAAACGACCGAGCAAATATTTACATCCATTATCTTAAAAGTGAGCCGGATTCCGAGGTGACCGAAGATTTTACAACTACCTTGGAAAATTATCAATTGATCAATATTGCCAAAGGGTCCGGTGAAGCCAACGGAGATATCTATTTTTTAGCAAAGGAGACCCATACCCAAGAAATCCATTTGATGAGCTTTAATATTTACAATACACCACTCTCAATTGATGACTTAGGAATTGTACCTTTTGAAAACGTTTTGGCCTTGGGAATGTATTCCAATTACAATACTACGACTCAATATTTTTGGATTAGCTCTCAGATGGGTGAAATATGGGAAAGTTCCAGACCCACAAATTTCGGCACATTGGGAACATGGAAAATTGTTTATCGCGAACCCAACGGTCGAAGCATTCATGCATTTTTATCTTCGGAGCAAGATAATCTGCGTGGCATGGCTCTCGGCGAACAAGGCCTTGTTTTGTTGAATAGTTTTCAGATAAAAGAAATAACCCCTCCTGTCGAAAACGTCATTTCCTACCCTGAAAATACCATACGCATAAAATTTTCTACCGTTCCCGATATTAACTTATTGAGAAGCAATTCCTTTGCTTTTAGCAATTATTCGGGTTTATTGAGCTTTAATATTACCTACGATTCGTCCGACTCTACCTATGCGCTTTACCAACTAAACCGCGCACAACCGCTTAATGCCATACCCGGAGAAACATGGAGTTTCGGATTCGGCCCGAATATTTATGCTCTGCACGATACGGTAGATCCTCTTGCTTTAAAACAAACTCAATTTTCATACACGTTTTCCCAAATGCGCCCATCCGACTTTTCGTACACAACAGGCCCTTATGTGCGCCCGATTAAACGACCTTCCACAAATTGGGCAAGCGGCTTTTTCAATCAAGACGACCTGCTCGATTTGGTTACCATGTCGAGTGATTCCCTTTATTGCTATTACAGGGTAAAAGTCGCCACCGATTCTATTATTAACCGACTTACAATAATTTCTTTCCCGCAATTAATTTCCCTTAGCAAACCGATTCACCATCAACTTATTACGGCGAATATTAACAATGACAATTTACCCGATCTGATCGTTTACGATCAAAATGCCGTCCATTTTTTGATAAACGAATCAAACGGTAACAACATAAATTTTGTATTGGCCTCTAATTTTTATCAAGGGCGGAATATCCGCCAGGTTGTTGCCTACAACGACGATAATAACGCGCAAACCGATTTATTGGTATTGGGAAGCTCACTCGAACTTGTTTACAATATCTTTCCCGGAGTAAACCAATTTAACAGTACAACATTGTTTTACGATGCCTCGAATATCGAAAAAATAGCCGTCGGTAATGTGGATGATGATCCGGCAAACGATTTGGTAATGGCGGAAAACGGGCGCATTTTGTACCGAAAAGGAAGCGCCCAGTACGGCTTAAGTTATGGCGAAGACGTGGATACACTTACCTCCGGAACACCTTACTATTACGATGTTAAACTGGCTAATCTGGATAACGACAACAAACTGGATATTGTCGCTCTTTATTCGCAGGGGATCGATATCATTCCTATTTACAAAGACATTGAAATCGGCAGAGCCAAAAACGTTCCCGCACAGCCAAATTCCATAGTTCAATTCAATCCCAATGCAGGAGCTCCTTCCGATTTTATCATTCAAGATTTCGGGGGAAATCCCGAAACGGATGTAATTAATGCTCTGGATATTGCCGTCCTGCAAAACGACAGTTTATTTATCTATCAAAATCAAACCAGTCAAACAGAAAATTTTATGTTTAGTAACGCGCCCGTTTTCAAAATGAGTTTGGGGAGCGGATATAACCCGTACGACCGCCTTACCTGCTGTGATTACGACGCAGACGGAACGCTTAATATTTTAGCCTCGGATTATGAAACAGGGAGTCTTCTAATTTTACAAAAGCTATCGTGGAAACCACACCTGCAAGTTACAACATTCGATGCGCACCACGTGCAATTACAATGGGATTCTCCTCCCTCTGAGTTTGGCGAACCGAGCTATTACCGTATAATTAAAACATTTAAAAATTCAACCGAAACCACCATCGATGTTCACAGCAATTCATACACCGACTTCGAAGTTTGGTCTTACCAAGATTACACCTATCACGTTCAGGCTTTCTTTTCCGATCAACAACAGTCGCAAATGTCCAATCCTGTCTACGTGCATACATATTATGAATTAAACGAGGTGGTTACCGGCGTATTGGCCGATACCACACTGCCCTATTGGGCCAAATCGAATTTGCTTGTGCCTCAGGGAGATTCTCTGCTTATCATGCCCGGTATTTACATTGAATTCGATTCGAGTACGGGTCTGGATATCGAAGGGAAGTTTGCCATTCTCGGCGATTCTTCACACATGGTCGAGCTTTCGGCACACGATAGTTTATGGAACGGCGTAAACCTGTTTAGCAATCCGGATACGGTTAATATGTATTGGTTTTCCATTTCCAATGCCCGTACGGCCATTCAATCCAACGGCCGACCGTTCAACATCCGCCTGTGCGGAATTGTAGCCAGTCAAACGGGCATTCAGGTTACCAACAGTAACTTTTTTATTGAAAACAGCATTATCGATTCCTGTATGCTTGGTATTATGGCTGGAGAGAACACAAGCGGTTATTTGAAAAATATCGACCTTATGCATACGCAAAATCATAGCCTTTTTGCTCAAGGGCAAAATAGTATTCTACACGTTCGCAATGCCATTATTTGGGGCAACATGCAACCGATTAGTGCCATTGATCCGGCCCGTATTCGCATACGCTATTCTACGATAGATTCTCTTGGGGACGGCGTGATAACCGAGCATATTTCTCATTTACCTCCCCTTTTTAGAAGCAATGCGGATGACGAAGATATGCCCTATTTAATTGACCCCATGTCGCCAACGGTCGATGCGGGAGATCCGCAGGATGTTTTTGCTCTGGAACCCGAACCGAACGGCGGAAGAATTAATCAAGGACTGTACGGCAACTTACCTTATGCCGCACCCAGTTTGCAACCCAGAAGCCGTATTTTTGCTTTACGCACGCATTTACGTGCTCTTCCCAAACAACAAGATTCGACTATGGTTTTTATCAAAAATTTTGGCTATGCTCCTTTGGAAGTGGACAACATACAATGGCTACATTCCAACGAAGCAGGACCTTTTATTTCGGAAGCAATTCAAACAACCGACGGAATTTCGCCGCAAGACAGTATTGGGTTTAAGATTTGGTTTACCCCCCCGCAACGAGGTTATTTTAGCGATTCGCTGATACTTACTTGCAACGATCCGCATCTTGAAAACGGTCGGGTATTTTTGGCCGTTGACGGTCAGGGATTAAATTCCAAACCGCAAATTTTAAACAATCCGCCGACCGAAGCATATGTGGATAGTCCTTATGTTTACGTGCCGGATATTACGGATGCCGATGGTGATTCGGTAGCGGTTACTCCGTTGCAAAAGCCAGCCTGGCTTACATGGAGCAACGGTTCGTTAAGCGGAACCCCGGCTCTTAGCGATACCGGCGCAAATCCGGTAAGCTTAAAGTTTGACGACTTATTCGGCGGAGTAGACACCTTACGTTTTGTTATTGATGTAAAAAGAAGCGGAGCCCATTTGGTGATCCATCCTGTTTTAACGGTAAGCCCGATCGGCGGACTAACCAGCCTTCAGGCAGCCATGCGTTTGCATATTTCCGTATCGGATTCCACCAAAGATTGGGTAAAGGAAGCTACCGATAGCTACCACATGCGTATACGCCTGTTTCGTTTGGGCAGCGAAGATACTTTGCGCATGGATACCACCGGTGTTAAGGAATTGACTTTTACGCATTTGATTGACGGAATTTACACTGTTAATATCTTGGCATTTAAACGCGTCAACGAAAAATTACTTATGCAAAAATCAACCGTCAACTTTACGATTAAGGCCTCCGCCAAAACAACAAACCGCTTTTTGTGGCTTATGGTTTCTTTGCCCAGAAACCGCACTTTTAACATGGAAACACTAAACATAAAAGATTCTTCCGCAGTTCTTTTCCGTTGGAATACGCAAACAGAAAAATACGATCTGTTAAACGGGGCCGATCTTTTACCGGGCACTTCCTTTTGGGTTATGCCGCTTAAATTTTTGCACATCAATCTGAATCCCTTTCCCATTCAAACAAATAATAACGAAGCCGGGGCAGTGTCTCCCGCGCAAATTCAGCTTAAGCCGGGCTGGAATCAGGTCGGGCTCTCGTTACCCTACTTTGAACGTTGGATCGATTGTCAGATTTTTAAGAACAACGAAGAGATATCGTGGAATCAGGCATTTGAAGATTCGTTAATCAGTCCTGCGGTTTACTGGTTCGAACAAAGCAATGATTTTATCGGATATCATCCTCAGGCCATCGATTCGACTACCGTAGCCATACCTTGGCGCGGCTACTGGATGTACAGTACGGCGAACCTTGTGCTTCGTTTACCCGATATGCCCTATTTTCCTCAGCAAGACCAAGCTTTGAAAAAAGTTTCGCCCTTAATGAAAGTAAAAAACGATCCGGATGCCGCTTTGTTCAATCTTACGGTTGCCTGTAAAAATTACAAAGATGATTACAACCTTTTTGGTATCGGTTCGGTAAAAAGCGCAAAACTTCCGGAGCCGCCTTCTTTCAAAGATTTTGCTTCTGTCTCGTTCGAAGAAAACGGCCGCTCTTATTGTAAAAGCGTTAAACAATTACCGAACGATGCCCTATCGGCGGTTAGTTGGAATGTTACCTTACGTACTTCCAATCCCGACAAACCTCATCATCTGCAATGGTCGCAATTAAGCTTTAGCCAAGAGCCGGTCTATTTATATTTGGTAGACCCACAATGCGAAACCGTAATTAATATGAACGAAAAATTTGAATACGATTTAACTCCGGGCAAAAGCATTTACAAACTAAAAATTTATGCCAGCCATGACGACCATTTCAAACCTGCAATTATTCCGTTGCAATACAAATTAGCCCAAAATTATCCGAATCCTTTTAACCCGACAACCACTATTCGCGTAGGCATTCCGGAAGATGGGAAAAGCCGACATATCACGCTAAAAATTTACAACGTGTTAGGAAAGATAGTAAAAACATTGGTCGACGGTACCCTGCAACCGGGCTATCATAAATTCGAATGGGACGGTAAAAACGACCAAGGTAATACCGTTTCTTCGGGAATTTATTTTTACCGATTGCAAGCGGGGCCTACCTCCATTATGCATAAAATGATTTTACTGCGTTAACCGTAACCCATAAACATTGTTCGGGGCCCTACAGGGCCCCTTTTCTCTAAAGGACATTTAGTAAAAAGCCCTCACTTGTTTAGCCAGACCTTGATTAAATTTGCGCAATATGAACATCTCTATTAATTTTAAACAATAAAGAACGCATTTAACGAACAACCGTGGAGGTATTTAATGGGCGGTTTGCGTAAATTTACGGAGGATGATCTTCCCTCCATGCTCTCACTTTCTAACCAATACATGGAATATGACCAACTGACGGAAGTTTTGTTGCGAGAAAAAATTCAGGAAGATCCGAATTACGATCCGGAACTGGTTTTTGTGTACGAAAAAGACGGAGAAATGATCGGATACATTGCAGGAACAACGCGCGAAATCCGAGAAGAAAAAATCGGTTACATTAAACTAATGGTTGTCGCCACCCCACATCGCAGGCAGGGCTACGGCACGGAGCTTTATCAAGCACTTGAAAACAAATTCAAAATGTTGGACATGCAAAAAATCCGCGTTTATGATGTACCTTTTAATTATTTTATGCCGGGTATCGATCCGCGCTACACACCAGCTTTATCCTTTTTTGAAACAATGGGCTTTAAGCGCTTTGCGGATACCTCCAATATGACGGTTGATCTTCAGGGTCAATCGTTTGATACTCAGGAAGAAGAAAATCAATTAGTTAACGAGGGCATTGAAATCCGGCGTGCCAATTATGAGGACCGAGAGGCATTGCTGGAATTCATTCGCGAGCATTTTGAACTTTGGCAAACCGAGGTACTTAATGCTTACAATTCGTTACCAATTGCCATTCACATTGCCCTTTTAAACGGACAAATTAAAGCGTTCTCCGCACACAACGGTAACAATTTCGGTACCGGTTGGTTTGGCCCCATGGGCACCCATCCCGATTTACGGGGCAAAGGAATCGGCGGCATTTTGCTCAAACGTTGCTTGCAAGATATGAAGGATTGGGGTTTGGAAAAATCCGTTATTCCCTGGGTTGGACCAATTCGTTTTTATTCCTATTATGCCAATGCGGTTGTTGAACGTGTTTTCTGGCGCTACGAAAAATTACTTTAACCCGAATCTCTTCTTATTATCAATTTAAAATAGCCGTTTTAAGCAAAAGTCATTGTTCTAAGAGAACAAATCGTTACAGAACACGGGCCTTTCTATTTTTCCTGTCCAAGAACCTGTTGAACGGCCAAAATCAGTTCATTTGCCTGATAGGGTTTGGCAACGACACCGTCAAAGCCGTATTCCTTAAAATTTGCCATAATGGGATCATTTGAATAGCCGCTAGAAACAATGGCACGAATATGGCCATCCAGTTTGCGTAATTCTTTAATGGCTTTTTTCCCGCCAATACCGCCTGGTACTGTCAAATCCAAAATCACCAAATCAATTTTTCTGCCCTGTTCTGTTTCTTTTTTGAATATATCAATTGCTTCATTTCCATCCCGCGCTTCAACCACTTCGAAGCCCATATTGGTCAAAATATCTTTTACCAGTTCGCGAATATTATCTTCATCGTCCATTACCAAAATACGGGCGTTTCCTACGGTTTCTTCAATTTGAACGCTTTGCGATTCTTTTTTAGACAAATTTCCGTTGGTCGCCGGTAAATAAAAAATGAAGGTCGTGCCTTTACCTACTTCGGATTCTACCGTAATATATCCTCCGTGTTTTTTAAGGATCGAATACGTGGAGGCCAGCCCCAATCCGCTTCCCTTCTTTTTGGTTGTAAAATACGGATCAAAAATACGCGGCAATAATTCGCGGGGAATGCCTTTTCCGGTATCTTTAAACGATATTTTGACATATTTCCCCGATGTTAACGGCAGTGTTTCGTTTTCATCCAACTCGATGTTTTCGGCAAATACGTAAAATTGTCCGCCATCGGGCATGGCTTGCAGCGCGTTGATGGTTAAATTATTAACAACCTGGCTTATTTGGCCTTCATCAATTTCCACAGGCCAAAGATCATCGGGTAAATTTACCTCGTATCGAACCTTTGAACCGCGTAATGTAAATTCAACTGTGCTCAGGATAAGCTCTTGAATGGTAGCCGCTTTTTTAATTGGCGCTCCGCCTTTGGAAAATGTTAACAGTTGCTGAGTTAGTCCCTGGGCACGTAATGAAGCGGTTTCGGCCTTTTCGACCAATTCAAGCAGTTTGCTCGGGCAGTCTGTTTTGCTCATCCGCAGCTTAATTAGCGACAAATTCCCTATGATAGCGGTTAAAATATTATTGAAATCATGTGCCAGACCGCCGGCCAAAATAGCCAACGATTCAAGCTTGCGAGCCTTAAACAGTTCTTCTTCCAATTTTTTCTGTTCGGAAACATCCCGAAATGTAATCACCACACCGGTTACTTTTTTATTGGCATGCGGATCGATAATAGGTGAACACGTGGCATCTAAAAGAACGGAATGACCATCCCAGGTTTCTACGGCCAACAAGGTATCGGGATGGTAAATTTCACCTTTTTCAATAGTCTTTTTTATTTTTCCCAAATTCATATGGCGACACGTATTTGAACGAATAAAGCCTAATTCCCGAATGTTTTTATTTAAAACTTCCTCGTCCGGGGACGCCATTATTTTCCTGGCATATTGATTCATAAACAATACTTGATAGTGATCATCAGTTGCAATTACACCTTCGTGAATGCTACCTAAAATCGCGCTTAAACGCTCTTTTTCCGCCCGTAACGCTTCTTCGATTTTTTTCTTTTCCGTAATATCACGGCCAATAACTACCAAGCCTTTTCGGCTTCCGTCTTCATTAAAAATAGGTATTTTAATCACATCAAATATTTTGGAAGAACCGTCGGGTCTTGGGATAATTTCTTCTCCCCGCGTAACGGTTCCCTTTTGCCAGGCTTGCTCATCGGTACTTTCACAGGCCAAAAAAGCCTCTTTGTAAAAATGACTATATTGGGCTAATTCGGAATCTTTTTTCCCTTTGTAATCGACTTTTTCGATCTCAAACAATTTTAAATCGAATTCATTGGCTTCGATCCATCGCCCTTGCCCGTCTTTAAAACAAACAATATCGGGCATGGCATTAATTAACGTTCTCAGTTGTAATTCGCTTTCCTTTACGGCCTGTTCGGCATTTTTTCGATCCGTAATATCAAAAGCCGTTCCCAAAGCTGCGGTTGCACCTGCATATTCGATTTTACCGGCGGTAAAATCGACCCAGCGTTCCTCTCCGTTTTTGCGGATTATCTTGAATTCATAACGATTCTGCACGTTCTCGCCTCGTAAACGGGCTAATCCCCTTTGGCGAATCATATCTCTGAAATCGGGATGCACAATATCCCAAAAATTTAAGTTCAAAAGTTCATCGTTGGTATAACCGGTTAAAACTTCGGTAGCATGATTAACGTAAACAAACTTTTCTTTTTGGTAGATAAACACCGCGGAGCTCATAGTTTCGGTTAATGTACGGAACTTACTTTCACTTTCTTTTAACGAGGTATATGCCCGTTGTAAATTGCTGGTGATTTTTTCCAGTTCTGCTGTTCGGCTTTTGACTTTTTGCTCCAAAAGCAAATTGCGTTTTTGAATACTGCGCGTACGCAACCAAAGGACCAGATAGATGATTAAAATAATGAACAACAAACTGCCGGCAATAAAATACCAACGCATCCAAAACGGAGGTTCAATCGTAAACGAGTACATTGCCGGTTCTGTGCTCCAGAGCCCATCGGCATTGCGCGCCTTTACCAGAAAAATATAATGTCCGGGCGGTAAATTTGAATAGGTGGCAGAATTATTACGTACCGGAGGCGACCATTTTTTATCGAACCCCAGTAATTTAAAAGAATAACGAATTTTTTGCGGATTTCTTAAAGCCAAACCCGTAAAATAAAAAGTTAAATGATTATCAAAATATTTTAGCTTATGAGCAGCCGGTATTTTCTTTTCACCAAAGAATAATTCAACCTTATTCAAAACAATATTCGGGTGCACCGTTTTACGCATTTCGTATTCGGGCAAATAGCGCGTAATGCCTCCGATACCTCCGAACCAACAATGTCCTTCACTATCATGCAAATACACATTTTGATCGGGTTCCAAGCATAAAAATCCATCCGCAAAACTGTAATGTTTAATGGTTGAATTTTGAATCGAATAGCGATCAAGCCCGCGCTTATTGCCAATCCATACATGGCCGTGCCCATCCTGCGCAAGAATAAAAATATTGTCGCCACCCAAGCCGTCTACCTGTGTTAAATGTTTGATGATGCCTTTACCCGGCTTTATCACCAATACCCCATTCGATACCGTCCCGAACCAATAATTATGATCCTTATCTATAAACATACTGGTGACACCGCAAACCAACTTTTTTTGCGGTCCCGAAAACCTCCGGAAACTCTTTCCGTCATAGCGGACAATCCCTACATCTTTGGTTAAAAACCAAAAATTGCCCTGCGCATCTTTGTAAATAAAATTTATCTTGTTCGAGGGAAAACCATTTTCTTTATTAAAATTTTTAAACGTTCCTTTTTTAGGATTAAAATAAGAAATGCCATTATCCAGAGTAGCCAACCAATAGTTACCTTTTTTATCGCGTTTAATCGAAACAATAAAACCGGACGGGAGTCCGTCCTTTGTAGTATAATGCTTGAATTTCTTTTTATACGGCTGAATATGGACCAATCCTTCTCCCCAGCTTCCCAACCACAGTCCTTCATGGCCGTCTCCTTCGATGGAAAGAACAAATTCAATGGGCAAACCATTTTTTTTAGTAAACACGTAACGCGCCGTAAGTTTGTTTAATTTCAAATTTTTACGAAAACCTACCAGCCCTTTTTCCGTAGCAACCCAAAAGGTATGCAAGGAATCTTCATAAATACCCCAAACTGCGTTATCGGGTAATCCCTGTTTAACCGTAAAGGTTTCAAAATACTTCCCTTTGTAGCGGCTTAATCCACCTCCCCAGGTACCCAGCCAAACAATTCCTTCTCTGTCTTCAAAAATAACATCGATTGTATTGTGTCCGAGACCGTTATCGGTGGTAATGGTAAAAAATTGCTGTTTTTTCGCGGTGGGATGTAAAATTTGTACGGCGCCTTTTGCCGTGCCCACCCAAACATTACCCAGGTGGTCACGGGTTAAGCTTCGAATCCAATTATCCGGAAGGTATTGCTTTTGATCAAATACTTGAACTTCTTTTAAAGTGTAAGGTTGCTCCTTATCCCATTCTGCCCGCATTAGTCCACTATGGCGTGTACCCAGCCAAACAAATTTATCGTTGTAGAACAAAATATTTTCTATTTCATTGTCTTTCAATCCGTTCGATTTGTTGATGTAATGGAATTTTTCCGGTTTGTTTAAATGAACCGGATTAAAAATAACAATTCCGTACCAGGTGCCAATCCACAAATTGGAATCGGGCGCTAACGTCAAACAAGAAATATGCGTGTCCGGAATGCCATTTTGCCAATCCATGCGTATCAGTGAATCTTTGCTTACACAAAACAGGCCGAATTGATCGGTTCCGATCCATAACGTACCCGTATTATCTCGTAGTATGGCTGTAATTCGGTGGGTAATTAAGGATTTATTTAATCGAAATGGGTGGAAAGATTCTTTCTTAATATCATAAATAGAAATTCCGGAACGATCCAAGCCAAACCACAATAAACTATCCCCGTCTACGTATGCACAGGTAATGTAATTACCATTCAGCCCATTATGCGCACTAAACGTTTCAAAATTAAGGCCGTCGAACCGGGCCAAACCGTCGGCCGTTCCGACCCACAGATAACCTAATGAGTCTTGTAACAGAGTGGTCACCTGAGATTGAGGTAGCCCGTCCTGCACGTTAAATGTTTTTATGGGCAGCAATTGCGCCTGACTATAACTTGGGAGCAACACGAATATGCTTAGCAGAAATACCAAAAGATTCATTTTTTTCACGGCAACTAACTCAATAACAATAACACAACCAAAATTTGCTGTAATTTAGAAACGTCTTTTTTAAAATTCACTCGAATATTAAAAAACCTTTACGACAAAATTGCAAACGCAAACGTTTAAAACGGCGATTTCCCTAACAAAAACACCTTAACTAAATTTCGTCATTTACCCCTTTAAACATTAGTAATATTAACGCGTTGTGCAAATTAATAAGAAATAATTGTCCACAATTACTCCAATTGCTAAATTAGCAATAACACAAACAAAAACAAGGAGTAATCATGGACAAATTTAGAGAAAACTTTGATATGATTTTATCTTTTGTCAAACAA
>CAZRBA010000103.1:0-14284 GCA_964598255.1 uncultured Caldithrix sp.
TAAAACATTTCGTGGACTTTCGGTAAGGATTTTATCCAAAATTACAGGATATACTTTAGTTCAATATCTGAATAAATATAAATTCGGCAATCAGTTATGCCATACCAAACATGCTATTACTTAATTTGCACAACGGGTTAATATTATTAATTTTTAACAGAAAACAGTATAATTTTTCCTTATTTGGATTCCGAAACACGGAATCCGATAGAACCGACCTTCACAAAATCGGGTCGGTTTGTTTTAATTTTTTACATAAATCTGACTTTTTATTTATTTTCGAACAAAAAAAGTTCAATTCGTCCAAATTTTGCTTTATATTTATATAGGTTAAACCAGCAAAAGAGTTCAACTATGATGTTTATTGAACCCTCCTGGAATGCATTGGTCGATCGCCTAAAAGGCATGGCTGCCAAACGTATTTATGTAACCGGTGAACCGGACAGCGGAAAAACCACGTTGGCTCGTTTTTTGTGTGAAACATTTTCCGTGCTTAAACCTACGGCATTTATTGATTGCGATCCCGGACAATCCGCATTGCATTTGCCAACCACGCTTAGCGCCGGATTTTATGCGCAAGGTTCCAAAGAACCGCAAACCGTTGTAAGTCGTTTTGTGGGCGATATTTCACCCCAGCGCAAGCAAACGACCATTTTATTGTCCTTGTATCGTCTGGCAGAAAAAATGAGCGACGCCGGAGCCGAATGTATGATATTCGATTCGTCGGGTTTTGTAAAGGGAGCGGCAGGTTTGGAATTTCAGACAGCCGTTATCGAAATGCTGCATCCCGACGTGGTAATTCTTTTAAATCATAACGACGAAACAGATCCCTTGGAGTTAGTGCTACAAAAATTCGGATCGTTTGTCATTGAGAAAATACCTGTTTCTCAGGCGATACGTCCGCGGTCGATGCCATTGCGCAGGGAAAAGCGGGAAAATAAATACCGTGAATATTTTCAGAAAAGTGAAATTAAGGTTCTGGATGTTAACCATTTGGCATTATGCGGATCCCTGCCGGAGCGCTTTACGGTACAGAATATGCGTGGCCGTTTACTCGCTTTTTGCGATAAAGAAAAGTTTGTAATAGCCATGGGCATTGCACGCTCCTTTTACGGAAATGATAAAATTTGCATTTGCCAAATTCCTGATTTTGATTTAGCGAATGCTGCGTTTTTGCATTTCGGTGATATTTTTGTTAACGCCCAATTTAAGGAAGAACTTCCGGGCAAACGGCAAACCACAAAAGATAAAAAAGACCTGAAATACGAAAACGACCGAATATAAATATCAACAGAAAAATTTTCATACTTTTTGTTTTTATTTATTTTCACTTTTCATAGGTCTGTTTGCGAATACCAAAAAGCCGCACTTTGATAGTTTTTGTGGAGCAAATTTTTCCGTTTATCTGCGGGAATATCGAAAAGCAAAGGGAAACGATCTGTTCGTCCGTAAATTCGGCTGCAATTTAAAAAAATTCCCGAGTCTCTGCAATCCCCCCTTTACCATCAAAAAAATGATGCGAATTACTTTATTTTTTCATTAAATTTTTATCGACACTATCTTTGCATTGCAAGCGTTTTTCTATTAATTTCGTCGAACTCGTTCGTACATTTTATTTTGGAACGGCAATGCTTTTATCGTTTAAGGAGATTGAATGCGCAAAATTCTCGTATTATGCACAGGGAATTCGTGCCGAAGCCAAATGGCCGAGGGTTTTCTGAAATCGTTCGATCCGACACTGGTGGTACGGTCTGCAGGAACCCGACCATCAGCCGAAGTGCACCCGAAGGCCATACGGGTTATGCGTGAAATCGGTATCGACATTTCTAAGGGAGAGCCCAAATCGGTTGAACGGTTTTTACATGATTCGTTTGATTTTGTGATAACCGTTTGCGACGACGCTCGCGAACATTGTCCGGTTTTTTCGGGAGAGGTAAAGGAACGATTGCACATCGGTTTTGAGGATCCGGCTTTGGCTAAAGGAACGGACGAAGAGGTCCTGGCGGTTTTCAGACGCGTACGGGATGAAATAAAGGATGCTTTTTGGCAACTTTACCGGACAAAAATCAAAGGGCAATAATTTTTTGTGGATTCAATGTTTAAAATTGTTTAACACATCGGAGAATAATCATGAAAGTAGCTATCGTTACCAATGACGGGGAATACGTAAGCCAACATTTCGGGCGTTCGCGTTATTATAAGATTTACACTATTGAGAACAATGTCATTACAAACGTGGAAATGCGGGAACGCGGCAGCGGACATTTTGCCGGCCAAGCACAATTAGAAGAGCAGGAACACAGCCATACGCAATCCGATCCGCAGGGTCGGCACGGATACGGCCCGGAAGCGGATAAACGTCATGCGGGCATGGCTGCCGAAATTGGCGATTGCGATGTGTTGCTTGCAGGTGGTATGGGAGCCGGGGCTTACGAAAGCTTTAAACGTGCCGGACTTAATGTAATGCTTACGGATATTGTTTGGATTGAAGAAGCCGTTACGGCATTGATGGAAGGGAAACTGAAAAATTTGGCGAACGAACGTACGGATTGATAACCGCGACGGTAATACATCGGATACGGGCGGACATCATTTAAAATCCCAACAAACGTCCGCCCTGATACACCATAAAACTTAGCACCCAGGCCAGCACCAAGCCGAGGCCCAGCGAAAAAATCGTTACTTTCCACGAGCCCGATTCTGTTTTAATGGCGGCAATGGTAGCTACGCAAGGCGTATAAAGCAAAGTAAATATCATAAAACTAATGCCTTGCAAAGGCGTTAAGTTCGTAGCAATATGCGCCGCAGGATTTCCGCCGTAAATCACAGCCAACGAACCGATAACAATTTCCTTGGCAATAAAACCGAATAACAACGCTATGATTTCTTGCCAATTAATACCAATGGGATGAAAAATCGGAGCAAGCGTCATACCTATTTTGGCCGCCCAGCTTTGCATGCTACCGGCGGTTACACCGGGCGGCAAATTGGTAAGCAACCAAACCACAATTACACCGATTACAATAATGGTGGAAGCTCGGTTTAAAAAGCCTTTCATCTCTTCCCAGGCGCGTAAAAGAACCGTACGCATAGTGGGCAATCGATATGGCGGTATTTCCATAATAAACGGTTCCGGTCTTCCGGCATAACGGATTAGTTTAAGGAACAGCCCCACCAAAATCACTACCACAAAACTAAGTGCATACAGACCAAACACCACCCAAGGAGCCACCGTAGGGGCGAACAAAATTCCCGAAATAAAAATAAAAACCTGCAAGCGCGCGCTGCACAACGTAAACGGGATAATGAGCATCGTAATAATACGGTTGTGTTGGCTGGAAAGAATACGCGTTCCCATCACGGCCGGTACATTGCACCCGTATCCCAGCAAAACATTAATAAAAGCGCGCCCGTCCAGCCCGATGGCATGCATCAAATGATCGAGCAAAAATGCAGCCCGAGCCATGTAACCGCTATCTTCCACAATAGACATAAAAATAAAAAAAAGCGCAATAATGGGGAAAAAAGCTATTACCACGCCCACGCCTTGCAAAAGCCCGTCCACAATAAAACTGGTTATAAAAGGAGAAGCATGCCGAAAAAACGGTAAAGCACGAGTAGCATCTTGTAAATAGGTAAATCCCTGACTTATCCAATCTTGTAAAGGCGTACCCAATGCGTAAATGCCCTGAAAGAGTAATAGCATGATGAGTAAAAACAACGGAATACCCAAATATTTGTGTAATAAAATGCTATCGATTTTTTCGGTGATGCGATCGGTAATGGTAATATGCTCCGAGGTGGTTTCCATCACCAAACCGCGCGCACTGTTAAAACGACAATGCGCACAAGCCGTTGGTACTTTGTCGTGAAACGTATGCTCCAAGTGCTTACGCGTAATTTCCAAGGACTTGTGCAATTGTTTGCTTTGCGGTTGTTTTTTCTGCATTTTTTGTAGAACATCATCGCTTTCCAGCAAACGTACGGCCAAAAACACATCGTTTAACTTCGGATTTAAGTGTAACGATTTGATTTCGTCAGCCAAAAAAATAACCGCGGGATCCGTTTGGATGGGACACGATGTTTTGGGCGAACGCAACGACACATTGCCCCGAATAATATCTAATAACGTTTTTTTTAACCGATCAATACCCTCGCCTTTACGGGCTACTATGGGCAATACAGGTACCCCCAAATGTTCGGATAGGCTTTCCATATCTATCTTTAACCCCATGCGCCGGGCTTCGTCCATCATGTTTACGGCCACAAGCATAGGAATACCACTTTGAGCCAGTTGCAAAGTAAGGCCCAAACTCCGATACAAATTACGGGCATCGACAATATTGATGATCACATCCGGAGGCGTTTGTAATAAAAAATCCCGCACAACTTTTTCTTCGATGGATGTTGCCGTAAGGGAATAACAACCGGGTAAATCAATTAAATTAATGAAGTAATCGTCTAAATGGAAACGACCCGTTTTTTTCTCTACCGAAACTCCTGGCCAATTGCCAACCGCCTGATGAGCACCAGTTAGCAAATTAAAAAGTGTCGATTTCCCCGTATTTGGAATAGAACTAATGGCTACGTTAACAACTTTATTCTTTACCATGAACTACTCATCAACTGGTTCTACAATAATCTTTTCGGCTTCTCCGCGTCCAATACGTACAATTCGTTTTCCTTTGCTGATCAATTCATATCCGTCGGATTTATTAAGCCGAATAATATCAGAAACAAATAAACCCCGACTTTGCATTTTTTGTACAAAGCCCCAGCCCGCCAAAAAATTCCGGATACGATAATGTTTACGCGTATCTTTTACCGCAATTAAGGGCAGCGCAACCACTTTGCAATTAAGTGCTTTTAACTCTTTGGTACGCAGGGCTATGCTCTCGGTCTGGTCAATAATCACTTCCACTGTTTTGCCTAAAGGCCCCACACGCACAATATGCAAACGCGAACCGGGCAATACCCCCATTTGAACAAGACGCTGCGTTATTTGATCATTACCTTTTAGAGACTCTATTATACACTCCACATGCGGAGTTAAAAGTATCGAATCCATTCGGTCGCTTCCCTGCTGTTTTTAGATTTGTTATTCATATATAACAATTGTTATGAGTTTAAAAATCTTTTCGGTAAATTCAAAATTTTTTTTAGGAGCAGGAATTTAAAATCGAACAAAATCTTAATCAAGAAGGCTTCGTTCAAACGTTATGGGTTAACAAAATAAAGGTGCCGTAGCCCCCCAAAGCAATAAAAAAAGCGGAAGGAATCGGGGGCTATTTCCTTCCGCTTTTGTCTGTCGGAGCATGTCATGCATCTTATTGTCTGAACATGGAAAGAACCAACTGCGGCGCCGAATTGGCCTGCGTTAACGAAGAAAGTGAGGTTTGTTGTAAAATTTGCAACTTCATCACTTCCATCTGTTCTTTGGCAAAATCGGCATCTTCAATTGTGCTGCGTACCGCTTCCGTATTGGTTACCTGATTGGATAAGTTCGATTGTTTGGATTGCAAGCGTACTTTGTACTCACCCAGTGTCCGCATATCCTGCGCCAAAGTATCGATAGCCGAGCTTACGGTGGTAATGGCGGTGCTGGCTCCGTTGGCTGTGGTCAAATCAATAGAATCAATACCCAGAGTGGCGCTATCGGCCGATGAAAGCGAAACCGACAGTTGCTCTGTACCCTGCTCGCCCGTCTGGAACACCGTCGAAAAAGAGCCGTCAACCAATGCCTGATCGTTAAACGTAGTGTTATTGACAATATCGTCAATCTCTTCGATCAAAGCATTTACCTGTCCGTCAATGGCGCTGCGCTGCGTGGAGTTCAAACTTCCGTCTGCTGCCTGAGTGGCCTTTTCTTTGATCGTTTGCAAAATGTCCATAATATTGGAGTAGGCGCCTTCGGCCACGTCCAGAATATTTTGAGCATTGGAAACGTTATCCAGAGCAACTTGCAAGCCGCGCTTGCGCGCTTCCAAACCGCGCGCTAACATATAGCCTGCAGGATCCTCGGACGGTGAGTTGATGCGCTTACCCGTGGCAAGTCGTAATTGATGACGTGCGATCTTGTCACTGATTCTGGACAAAATGTCCACATTCTTTAAGGCAGGAATGTTTGCATTGATACGCATTAAGTCTGCACTCATTTTGTTTACCTCCTATCAAGTAAATTAATGTCAATTTTTTTTATCCTATCACCTTCAATGCTATTGTTCGTTGGGTTTTGAGATTTTTAAAATTTTTTAACTATTTTTTAGTTTTCAATCGCATGGTTATGTGACCTATATGTAATAAAATCAAATAGAAGCAAAAGATATTTTTAACCGCAAATCTTTAGTGGAATATTCAAATTTACGGCAAAACATGCAGGCACGGCATTTATATTTTGGCCTTTAAGCCCCGATTATTTAAATTAAACAAAACGGTGTATGGTATGGTTTTTATTAATTAAAGGATACAATATTCGTATGAATTTGGGAACATTTCGCCCGGCATTTCTTCCCGATTTGACTTATTTTTGGCAAATGGCCCAATGCAATGTAGCGGTTTTTACAGATCACCTGCCATTTAGCAAAGGTACTTCCGTTAACCGTTCGGCTGTGTTTCCGGATGCGCAAACAATTTTACGCGTACCGATTTTGCACAACAAAAACCGCAAACGCATATTCGAAACCGAAATCGATTACCATAGCGGATGGGCAGCCAAACATTTAAAAACGCTGCATCATTTTTTTCACAATTTACCGTTTGCTTATTATTACCTACCGGAACTCGAAGAGCTGTTTAACACCCGCTTTCTTTCTCTGGGCGATTTTTTGTTTGCATTACAGCAAAAGCTTGTGCGTTGGTTGTATTTGCCGGTACGGATGTTTCGTGCTAGCCAATCGGAATTTGATTTTAGTGCCGAAGACCTAATTGATCTTTGGGCCAACCGAACGCATTGCCGAACCTATATGAGTCAGGCGGAAACATTTGAAAAAGGTTGGGTAAAGCCAAAGGCATTACAAGAAAAAGGAATTACACCTGCAATCTTTACCCCGATTCCCAACTCGCATTTATTAAAAAACTACCGGTCTGCGGTTATTTTAAATTTTCTTTTGCAATTCGGTCCGGAAGCGGGTTTCATTATTCAACAATATTTACCGCCCGCAAAAGAAGCTTAACCCGGCTAAGAACAAAATCGTTTTTTACGTTAATATTCAAAGTGGCTTTTGCTTTGAAAAACAAAAAAATTAAATATCAAAATGTATTTTATTTCCGTCCGCTCGTTGCACAAAACTTACCTTTTGCGCAAAAACTTCGAATAACCTGTATTGGAATCGTTGTAACGGAAAAAATTCCTTTCCGTTAAAAGCCAAAAGTCTCTTGTCCGTTAACAGGCGCTGCAAAATTTGCAATCCCAAACGTTCTTTTCCCTTGCGCTTCATAGAATATTTTAACAGTACGCTTAGGGAGATGTCTTGATCAATATCCGACAAATGTTTGAGAAAATTAATTATGCGGGCTAAAATAAACAAAGTATAAACCGCATCACGCTCCGATTTGTTCTTGCTTAGCCCTAAAGACGTTAAACGTCCCAAAACCCATGAAGGCTTTTCGAAATAGTCATGTTGACCAATGGGCATTTTAGGTGTGTAATAAAATGGAGAAACGCCAATTGTTAAAGGCAAGCGGCTTTGATATACAAGGGTATCAATCATGGAACCCACCGTGTCACCGGGCAAACCGAGAATCTGATAGGATACCACACGCATTTTTAATCCGGCGGCCGCTTGCACTAAGTGCTCGAATTTTTCAAAATGATAAGGGCGGCGTAAGCGGCGTAACAGAGATTCGTTTCTGCTAACCAAACTAATGTTTAAATCTCTGAATCCCGCGGCGTACATCTGTTCCAGCATAGGGGGATCCAAGCGGAAATAAGCAACACCGTTCATGGCCATAAAGCGAACATCTTGCATTGCAAATTCATTTTGCAACCGTTGCGTCAACAAACGCATACGTTTTTGATCAAAGGTTAAATTATCATCTTCAAAATCGAATGCGGCGTAACCTTGTTTTACACGCAAATGCAATTCGTTTGCGATATTGTCCACCGAACGCAAGCGAAAGCGTGATCCAAAGGTTTGGTGTACCGAGCAAAACGAACAACGGTAGGGGCAACTGCGCGATGAAACCACAAAACATAAGTTACGTTTGGCATAGCGGTAACTTCGGGGATCGAAATCGGAAAAATCCGGAAAGGGAATTTCATCCGGCGGAAAATTTTCCTTTAGTCCGTTAAAGTGTAAGCCGCCATTTTCTTTAAAGCCCAAATTGGCGACCGACCTCCAGTTTTTATTACCCAGCCAAGCATTTACCAGTTCAACCAACGGGCGCTCGCCTTCACCGTAAATCACAAAATCGACAAAAGGTTGGCTCAAAACCTCTTCTGGAACAGCCGAAACATGAGAGCCCCCCAACAAAACGGGCACGTTCAAATGTTTTTTTAACAATCGGGCAACATGCAATGCCTGTGGTGCATAGGCGCTAAACAAAGCCGAAATGCCGACCAAATCCGGATTAAGTTGCGCCACGTCTTCGACAATGGTCTGCCAGGCAGCTCCGAAATGGTAATAATGGTAAAACGTAGAAAACGGACTGCGATCGGCCACCGGATAATACGCTTTCAAAAAGCTCAATTCCTTGGGCCAGGGGAGGGAATATTTGCCGTGTCCGTAATGATAGTCACGTACGGTTACGTGGACTTCCGGAAACCTGTCTTTAACAACCGCTTTTAAATAGGCCAAACCCACCGGCTGCAAACGCACGGCTGTGGTGTAAAAATCTTCAATCGGCGGTTGGATTAAAACAATATGCATAACCATTCCTCTCGCGGCCGGCTGGGCCCGACTTTCTCCAAATGTAACACTTCGGGTCCTTTGCGCATAAATGTTGTGCTTTTTTTGCTACTTGCTTTTTTGCGTTTTTTTGTATTTAAAATAGAAACTATTACAACAATTTTCCAATTTAATGACTTATCGTGATAAAAAGTTGGCTTCATTTTGGGCGATGGCGTAAATTAGGCTTGCGCCCTGCATTCTGTCTGGGCCGAAGTAGGGACATAAAAATCCTACTAAGCCAAAGAATAAAAAACCTTTAACATATAAAACGGACAAGGAATGAAACTCTATTTTAAAGTTCTCGGTTTTATTAAACCCTATTGGAAAGGTTTGATCCTTATTTTGTTTCTTACCGTTTCCTATGTAATTTTCAATAATTTGTCCATTTGGATTTCGGTGGATTTTGTTCGTCAGTTGTTTAGCCCGGCTTATGTTCATCAAACGGAACAAAGCGTAACGCCGCAAAAATCTCCCTCCGATTCTCTTAAAAAGGCCAAGCAAAAAAGCAGCGCACTAAATAAAATCTCCGCCCTAAAAAACACGGGTAACGGTTTATACCAAAAAATCAACAACGGCATCAAATCGCTTATTTTACGTAAAAATCGTTACAAAACGTTGCAACTGGTTTGTTTGGCTATTTTTTTGGCTTTTTTGTTAAAAAACATTTCCCAATACCTACGCAAATTGTTGCTCACCTACATTCGCGTTCGGGTTGTGGTCGATATTCGCAATTTGCTACACGGCAAACTCTTACGCCTGCCCCTTTCGTTTTTTCACGCGCATCATAGCGGCAAACTCACTTCCATTGTGTTTAACGATGTAAACGCCATCCAAAATGTTCTGAATCAGAGTTTTGGTAAAATTATTTTATCGCCGCTGCAAATTGCGGCTAACATCATCATCTTGCTCATGATCAGCGTTAAATTATCTCTTTACACCTTTATTATTCTTCCGCTTAGTTTTTTTATCATTTACAAAATCGGACAAAGCATCCGCCGCCGCAGCCGCAGAGTATTCCAACAAATTGCCGATGTCATGCTTTCGTTTGAAGAAGCCGTTTCGGCCATTACCATCGTAAAAATTTTTACCAACGAAGAAAAAGAAGAAAAACGATTTCGCAAAACAAACTACCTGTTTTTTAAAAAACTCTTCCGCGCCGAACGTCTTAAAATCGCCACCACACCAGTAAACGAAATTTTAATGGTACTCACATTGATTGTCTTGTTGTGGATTGGCGGACGCATGGTTTACATGAACACCGGATTGCAAGCAGAAGATTTTGTCCGTTTCTTGGTCTTTTTGTTTGCCATGTTTAAACCCATTCAGGAGTTTTCCGGAGTTAATAATACCATTCAAACGGGAATGGCCGCAGCGGAGCGTATTATTAATATTCTGGAACAACCGGAAGAAACCTATGATCCTCCTCGGGCAATCGAACTGAAAACATTTAAGGATCGTATTCAATACGAGCATGTATATTTTAAATACAATTCCGATGACGAATTCGGTCTACAAGATGTGAACATTACGATCCGTCAGGGAGAAACCGTAGCCTTTGTCGGTCATAGCGGTGCCGGAAAAACAACGGTAGTGGATTTGCTTCCCCGCTTTTACAATGTAGACAAGGGGCGTATTACCATTGACGGAAACGACATCCGCCAGATTAAATTACATGCCTTGCGCGGCATGATTGGCCTCGTTTCTCAAGAAACGGTATTATTTAACGATACGATTCGGGCCAACATTGCCTACGGGTTAGAGAACGTAGACGAACAGGCCGTTATTCAGGCTGCCAAGGCGGCAAATGCCTGGGAATTCATTCAAAAATTCGAACTGGGCTTAGATACACACATCGGTCAGCACGGCATTAAACTTTCGGGCGGACAAAAGCAACGTTTGGCCATTGCCCGCGCCATTCTTAAAAATCCGCCGATTTTAATTTTGGACGAGGCCACATCTTCTTTGGATACCGAATCGGAACGCCTTGTACAAGAGGCTATTGATCAATTAATGCAAAATCGCACAGTGCTTGTAATTGCCCACCGCTTATCCACCATTCGTAATGCCAATAAAATCGTGGTTATGGACGGCGGGCGCGTTGATCATATCGGTTCTCACCAAGAATTATACCAAAAGAGTGCTATTTACCGTACACTGTACGACAATCAACTTTTGGCCGGGCAGGAACCTAATCAATCGACAGATAAAAATAAAGGTCAGGAAGAAGCATGATCCGTAAAGGAATGTATTTTGCCGCTGTTGTTTTGTTTATGTTTATCGCAATGCGATCTGTTCCGGCTATGGCTCAAAATCCGTCCCGGCCGGACAGCAGCGGGATCGATTCCATCCTTTTTCGGCCATTCCGCGTGGGAGAACGCCTTATTTTCCGCCTGCGCTACGGATTCGTTAAAGCTGGCATGGCCGAGATGCGCGTCATGGACGACAAGGACAGTTTGCTGCATATTCAGTCCACAGCACGCAGCAGCGGTGCCTTCGATTGGTTCTACAAAGTACGCGATGTGGTTAATACCTATGTAAACGCTCGTACGCTACTGCCCGTACGTTTCGAAAAGCTACTGCGCGAGGGCAGCTATATGGCCGATACCTACGTAGATTATTTTCAGAACGATTCTCTGGCTAAAATTACCTACATTCGTTATAAAAAGAAAAACCGTATCCGTAAAAAATCGCAATATGACGTTAAAATTCCTCCGGGCGTTTTCGATGCCCTTTCGGCTCTTTATTTTGTTCGTACTCTTTCCTTGGAACCTGGTAAGCCGGTATTTATTACCAGCCATGAAAAGAAAAAGGTATACAAATTAAGAATCAAAGTGTACCCCAAAGAAACCATCACGGTTAAAGCGGGTACTTTCCGTTGCTTACGCATCGAACCGTTGTTGGCCGGTGAAGGTATTTTTAAACACGAAGGAAGGCTGAATATTTGGCTTACGGACGATCCATATAAAATTCCCGTACAAATGACCACCAAAGTTATTGTGGGGCATATTACGGCGGAACTGGTAAAAATGGAAGGGGTGCCAAAAAAAATTCCGGCACGAATAAAATAGAAATAGCGCTATTGCGTTTTGGGCTTTGCCGCGGTTTTTGGCGGTTTGCGTTTTTTGCGGTAGCGGGCAAACAAAGCCGGATCCAATTGTTCCATATAGGTTTCTTCGTCCAAAATAACACCAGTTTTTTCTTTGAGAAACAAACGGGTATACTCAGCCACAAATAAACAGCGCACAAAATGACGATAACGTTCGGCCGTGGTATATTTTACGCGTATAATACGTTCGTTTTGCTCCTTTTGAACCATCAGTTTATAAAAACGATCGTCCCGATCAAAAACCAAAAAATTGCGGTACCAGGCCTCAAAAGGCAATAGCCAGGCAGCGGCGTTTTTTCGGCTGGTTTGCGAATACAGCCGACCAAATAAAAGCTTGAATTGCGAAAGATACAAATCGTCTTCGTATAATTGATCTGCAGCCAAAAACAAATTTTCGGTTAACAAGGCAACCGCCGAACGTTGTTCCCCGAGTTCCAGATAAACATGTCCTAAAAATATACGCCCCTCCACGCTCTCAAAATTCTGCTGTAGATAGGACGTTAACGCTTCTCCGGCCTTTTGGTAATTTTGCAGAAAATAATTAAAAACGCCATGTAACAAATTGTTGTCTTTTTCGCGATCGGTAAATTGATTCAAATAAATCTTTTTAAGCAAATTTAAAAACAACGCATACGTATATTGATGAATTTGCCGTTCCAAAAATCGGTGTCGAATTTTATAAAAGGCGGTAAGTAATTTTTCTGAGGTGTCGATTCGGGGTGCATCTACCTCGCGGAGTAGCCGCCGTATTTCCTTAATAATTCCCGCAAATTCAACTTTGGCCGTAATTTGATAATAGGATTCCCATTGCCCTAAAGCTTTGTCAAATTCAAAATTAAAAAACAACTGTTCCGCATCGTGCAATAAAGAATCAAAACGATCCCACAATGTGGCCATTAATTTTTCCTTTAATTCGTTTCCGGAAAAAGATACTTTGAAAACCGATTTTATTCAACCTTTGCCCGATAAAGATAGCTATTTTTTAAAGATGATTATTTGATTGCGACCGTTATTTTTTGCCTGGTACAACGCCTGATCAGCCTGATGGATGACTTGTTGCGGAGATTGTACCTGCCGCGTATCGGATACACCGGCGCTAAAGGTTATTTTGATTTGCGCGTTACCCGCCCTAATTACCATATTCCGGGCCAGTTTTAGCAATCGATTGACAAACAAATACATTTTCCGCGCATCCATGTGCGTGGAAATCAAAGCAAATTCCTCGCCGCCGTAACGGAAGGCAAAATCCTGTTCTTTACGTAAATTGCGCAATAAAAGAGCAGACAATTCTTGTAACACCTTATCCCCTGCTTCGTGTCCGTAACGGTCGTTTACCCGTTTAAAATGATCGATATCCAAAATGGCAAAAGAAAAATGTTCGTTAGCGGTCAAATACAAATGCCACAAATTTTCCACAATCGTATTCATGGAGCGGCGATTTAAAAGCCGCGTTAAAGGATCGGTTTGCGATTCCAGACGCATGCGTTCGTTTTCTAGCAACAAATCGGAAGTAACGCTACTAAGGGCGCTTAATTTATCAACCGGACGAATGATATTTTGAAAACGACGGTTGGCTTTAATCAAATAGGTCTTTAATTCCCGATCTTCTATGGGTAAATGCAGCAAATAATTAACATGCGCTTTGTTGATGGCTTGCTCGAGCGTGTTCAAACGGACGGAATCGGTTAGCATAATGCGTTGCGTCCAAGTATGGTAATGCATAACCGAGCGCAAAAAATCGATGCCCTTTAAATCATCGGTAATGATGGCAATGGCACACGGCGATTTCTCAATAAAGGTTAAATCTTGTAATTCGGCTAAGAATTGAATTTCCCGAAAGCGAATACCGAATTCATGCAATTTTTCGGCCAAAACAGATTGGAATGGATGCGCGGAGCGGTACAAAACCACTTGTTGCGGTAGGTGAGATACGGTAGTCATAACGCCTTCCGAAAATAAAACCCTAAGCCAAACGGAATTATCAACTCCGAACGATTGTTTTCCGGCCTCTTAAAACGCCAACATTCCGCTGGAAATCCCTTTTCGCATAAACAAACAACCTCCCTCAAACCTTGAAGGAGGTTGGCCGTTTAGTAAAAACTATTCTCGTCTTTTGGCAAACGGACTTTAATGCGGACTGTTTTTTAACGCGGCGGCCACAAATTCCCTAAAAAGCGGATGTGCCTTGGCCACACGCGACTTTAACTCGGGATGGAACTGGCAGCCCACAAACCAGGGGTGATCGCGCAACTCGATCATTTCCACCAAATCGCCGTCCGGCGAAAGAGCG
>CAZRBA010000104.1:0-3601 GCA_964598255.1 uncultured Caldithrix sp.
TCTTGGATTGCTGCCTGCCGATTATTCGCAGCTTTTGGGTGGCGGACAAGGCGATGTGGAAGGTTTGGTGCAGGTGCTCATCGATTTGCGCAGTGCGTTGCGCAAGGAAAAGAACTTTGCCCTGGCCGATGAAATCCGCGATCGTTTGTCCAAGTTGAATATTGAATTGAAAGATACGCCGCAGGGTACGGAGTGGAGCTATCGGAAATAAGGGCGGGATTCTATTCGACTGTTGCGTCGCGTTCTGTGGTTAAGTGCTTTCCGGTTTTTCGGGGGTAACCGTTTAAAAAGCGCGTTACCTCTCTTTTGATCTTTATGCTGTTGCAGGGAGAATGCCCTCGGGTGGAATAATGTTTCTGTCTTCCCCCAAAAAAATGCCGCGGGGCTTTTTTTAGTTGCACCGCACAATCCCGTTCCCTAATTATCCCCACACATGCCGCTGTTCAATCTCGGGCGGCAAAAACATCTTTTCCAATTTTCATCATCTTTTAGCAAAGCCTGCGGTACGGCTTGCAGTTATCTTGTTTGATCCGCTTCCATGGATTTCCGTTCGCCTCTTTTTGCGTTCAATACAAATTTTGACTATTTTCATTGCAAAAAATGGCGGAGGGCCGTTGGACAACAGAGTGTGGTCGGAAAAAATTCTGCAAAAACTGGATCCTTCCTTTAAACATCGTTGGGAATTGTTTGACGAACAAATTACGCACCATCTTAATCGGAAAACCGTTTGGCTCGATTTGGGTTGCGGCAACAATGCCACTGTTGCCGAATTCGGCCGTTACGCAAAGTATGCCGCAGGAATCGACATTATTCGCATGCCAGAAGTACATAGGCCTTTTGTACAGGCCGATATTCGTCGGCTGCCGGTTGCCGAATATTCGGTCAATTTGATTACATTGCGATTTGTGGTCGAACATTTTCGTAAACGCCAAGAATATTTCTATGAACTGCACCGCATATTAAAACCCAAAGGACGCGTCGTTTTTGTGACCACCAATATTTGGTCTCCCTTTATTTTTCTGCCGCGTTTATTGTTGCCGTACAAAATAAAGCATTGGATTATCACGCGTATTTTCAAAGTTAACGACGAAGATATTTTTCCTACCTTTCACAAGGTGAATAGTAAAAAAGCAATTACGCGCATAAAAGGATTTCGTATTGCGAAATTTCAATATATTTCGGATTTGAATTACACGCGTAAATGGATGTTTCTGATTTTTTTGTTTTGGCATTTGATCACCCGTTTGCCCGGTTTGCCTTTTTTACGTACCAATTTGCTCGTGATTTTGGAAAAAGAAGAATGATTTTAAACGTAAACGGGCTGGCTTTAAAAACAAATAAAATAAGCGGCCGTGAATTTCTAACAAAAATCTAACAAAAAATCAATTATATTAAAAAATTTAATAAAAATAAGGAGAGCATTGAATGAGAACAATTGCCAATTTATTCCGTAGTTCGCCGTTTGCCCCATTGCAATCGCACATGGAACGGGTTGCTCAATGCGTGCAAAAGCTGGAACTACTTTACGATGCCTATACAAAAAATGATTACGATCAGATTGAAAAACTGGCTGCGGAAATTTCCGAGTTGGAGCATTTGGCGGATTTGGCTAAAAATGAGATTCGTAACAATCTGCCCAGAGGCATTTTTTTAGCCATCAATCGTGCCGATTTACTGGATATTCTTTCACTGCAGGATACCATAGCCGATAAGGCCGAAGATACGGCCGTGTTGTTTACCATGAAAAGGCTGGAGCCTTTACCCGATTTGGCGGAAGAATTAAAATTGTTTGTGGAAAAAAATATTCAGTCGGTGAATGAAACTCATCTGATTTTAAAACAATTGGACGAGCTGATTGAAGCCTCATTCGGTGGGAAAGAAGCGCATCTGGTGAGTGAAATGGTTGACAATGTGGCTTTTATCGAGCATGAAGTAGATATGGTGCAAGTGAAACTGCTTAAAAAATTGTTTGCAATGGAAGATAAACTTCCCTATTCGAGCTTTTATTTGTGGACGCATATTTTCCGTACCATGGCCGCTTTGAGTAATACGGCCGAAAAATTGGCAAACCGGGTACGGATGGTGTTGGATATTAAGTAGAAAGAATGCAGTTATTTTGGAGTGATACATGAGCGGAATTGAAACGATATTGCTGATTATTGCCGTTGCTTCCGGGTTGTATATGGCCTGGAGCATCGGCGCGAATGATGTGGCCAATGCCATGGGCACTTCGGTGGGATCCAAGGCTTTAACCATTAAACGTGCCGTGATTCTGGCCGCCATTTTGGAGTTTTCCGGCTCTTTCTTGGTCGGTTCCCATGTGTCGGAAACCATTCGCAAGGGAATTGTTAGCCCCCAGCTTTTTGCCGGACATCCCATGGATTTGGTTTATGGAATGATTGGTGCCTTGTTAGCGGCTGCCATTTGGTTGCAAATTGCAACCTATTTTGGTTGGCCCGTTTCCACTACCCATTCCATTGTCGGTTCCGTCATTGGGTTCGGTGTGGTTGTCGGCGGATTCCATTCGGTGGAATGGAGCAAAGTGGGTTCCATTGTAGCCAGTTGGGTTGTGTCGCCCTTGCTTAGCGGTACGTTGGCCTTTATTATTTTTAGCTTTTTGAGAAGGCAAATTTATTATCAGGACAATCCGATTCGATCAGCCAAGCGGGTGGTGCCGCCATTGGTTTTTCTGGTGTTTGTGATTTTAACTTTGGCCATGGTTTTTAAAGGCCTTAAAAATTTGCATTTGAATTTGAGTTTCATGAACGCTATGGGTGTGGCGGTTATCGTAGGATTGATTGCTGCCGTAATCAGCCATTATTTGGTACGCAACATTAAGGAAGAAGCGGAAATTGTTGAAGAATCGAAACAACCTGCGGGAGTAACCCGCGGAATCGAACGCGCCATTCATCATTTGAGTAAAGCTGTAAATGCTTCTCGCGGCGAATTGAAACTGGAATTGGCCCGTGTTTTGGAAGATTTGAAAGCGGCCAAAGATTCCGTGAATTTGCATGCCGAGGTTCGTCGCAGTAGTTCCGAATTCAAAACGGTGCAAAAGATTTTTGCTTATTTGCAAATTTTGAGTGCCTCGTTTGTGGCATTTGCCCACGGCGCTAATGATGTGGCCAATGCCGTCGGCCCGCTGGCAGCCGTGGTCTCCATTTTAGGCACGGGCGTTATTGCCATGAAATCACAAGTACCGTTATGGATTCTGGGGCTGGGGGGGATCGGTATTGTGGTCGGTTTGGCCACCTGGGGCTGGCGCGTAATGGAGACAATCGGAAAGAAGATTACCGAATTAACCCCGACCCGCGGTTTTGCCGCCGAATTTGCCGCAGCCACAACTATCGTATTGGCTTCGCGTTTGGGCTTACCCATTAGTACTACGCACACTTTGGTCGGTGCGGTGTTAGGAGTCGGACTGGCACGCGGTATCGGTTCATTGAATTTGCGCACCGTAAGTGATATCGTCGTTTCGTGGATTATCACCATTCCCGCCGGAGCGGCCGGGGCCATTGTTATTTACTACATTTTAAAGGCGATTTTCGGATGATTGTAATTTTGCGTATTGTGCGTAAACGGAAGTGTTTTGCATTTTTTT
>CAZRBA010000105.1:0-127293 GCA_964598255.1 uncultured Caldithrix sp.
TTGTTTACAGTCCAGTCATGCGCGCTATTTAAAAATCGAATGCATTCGTCGGGCCACACAATGGGGCTATTCGATTTGGGAAATGACCGTACGCTAAGAGCGACACCTAAAAATACATCCAATACACCACGGCAATGGCAAAAGCAAAATGATAAGCTGCCTTATATTCCCGTTTACCTTCCGGAGATTATTAACGGGAAAAACTTAAAAAACAGACCGGAGAGTTGAATGGTCCGGATCGAAAAGCTCAAATCGGCACTATTATTGGGAAATATTATGATTCCGGTACAATCAAAAATAATTGATCGATCGGTGCAAATAGTCATCGAAACCGATGCAAAAAACGTAGGTGTTCGAAATAACGATTATTGACGTTAGATAAGTCCGCAGGCGCTGTCCCGAAAGCCCATTTCGGAGCGGAGAAAAACGCGAATCCACAAAATTCTCAAACCCTTGCTCCTGCTTTTCATGAACTTTACATTCGTGTGCAGGGAGTGGTTTTCTTAATCCTCAGTTAATAAAAAACTTATGGCTAATATTTATTGACTTATTCCAAAAGCATTTTTATATTGTGTTAGCCTAATCTTTATTACCTGGAGGAAACCATGAGCATCAAAATGTCAGTATTCTTATTGATTTTATCGGCTTTTTTTATGTTTAGCTGCGCCGGAACCCGAAAAAGCGAACCAGCAAAAACAAATCAGGCAACCAGTCAGGAAAAAGATTTAACCGATATCGAAGCTTTGTTAGGAATAGACACCAATAACGGACAAACGGCCGCAAAAACGGGCAAAAAGAAAAAGAACGAAAAATTGAATTTACTGGATGAAAAAGATGTTGCCAGTCAGGGAACGGCACCGGCTCTGAGCAGTCGGCAAAAACGGGAATACGAACGCAAAATAAAAAGTTTACAACAACAGCTTCGCGATAAAGATCAAATTATTCGTCAACTTAAAGACCAGCTTAATCAACAAAGTCTGGAAATCACACGTTTACAATCCAAAAAAGAAAGCGGCAAAACGTATCAGCCAACGGGCTTAACCGCAGCGGCTACCGCTACGGTAACCACAGTTCCGCCAAGCGAATATGAAGCGACTTACCAAAAAGCGCGTGAAGCATTCGAAGCCAGGAACTACCAGACGGCACTTGCGCTTTTCCAATCGCTCATCGCCAGCAATCCCAACCACCCCTTGGCCGATAACGCCCAGTATTGGATTGGTGAGTGCCATTACGCCTTGCGCAAATATGATGCCGCCATTATGGATTTCCAAAAAGTTTTCACTTTCCCTAATTCCAATAAAATGGCTGACGCGCAATTTAAACTGGTTTTGTGCTACTTACGCAAGGGCGATGTAAATAAGGCGCGGGAAGAATACCAACGTTTGCGCAGCGAATTTCCCAATAGCCCTTATGTGGGACGCGCCGAGGCAATTTTAGCTAAATATTAAATTTGCACAAATCAAAAAAGGCCATTCACAACGAATGGCCTTTTTTTGTTTATTCTTCATCGTAAATTCCGGTTCCATACCTTTACATCCACATAAAATGTCGCTTTGTTTTTCCCGTTTGTTCTTTTGTCCAAAAACCATTTTTAAAGTTTGGATAGAACAGGTTTGTTTATTAAATTTCGATTTTACAAAGACGGAAACTTGTGTTTTATTAAAGAAATGAGGTGGATTATGAAACCTATTGATCGTCATTTGTTTTTAGATCGGTTTTTAACCTATGTAAAATTCGATACCCAATCCAGCGAAGAATCGGACACCTATCCCAGTACCGAAAAACAAAAAGAACTGGGACGGCATTTGGTAAAAGAATTAACGGAACTGGGGCTTAAAGATGTAGAAATGGACGAATACGGCTATGTTTTTGCCACATTACCCGCAAATGTGGACTATGATGTGCCGGTGGTAGGACTGATTGCCCACATGGATACTTCACCCGAAGTAAGCGGTGCCCATGTAAATCCGGTTATTCATGAAAACTATCAGGGGCAAGATATTGTTTTGCCCAATGATCCGGAGCAGGTGATCAAATTCGAACAGAATCCCGAATTAAAACACTGCCTTGGCAAAGATATCATCACAACGGACGGAACTACCCTGTTAGGTGCTGATGACAAAGCAGGCATTGCCGAAATTATGGGTACCTTACAATATTTAATCGAAAATCCGGATGTTAAACACGGAACAATCCGCGTTGCTTTTACTGTTGACGAAGAAGTGGGGACAGGCACCAAATATTTTGACGTTAAAAAATTTGCTGCCAATTACGCATACACGATCGACGGAGAATCATTGGGTGAAATTGAAGACGAAACCTTTTGCGCAGACACAGCCTATGTAACCATAAAAGGCGTAAACGTGCATCCTGGCTACGCCAAAGGCAAAATGATCAATGGCATTAAAATCGGTGCTGAACTTATCGAACGTTTACCCAAAGATCGCATGTCTCCGGAAACAACGGAAGGTCGTGAAGGTTATTTACATCCGCATGCGTTTAAAGGTTCGGTTGAGCTGACGGAAATTACCTTTTTGGTACGCGATTTTACCGTGGAGGGATTGCAAGAGAAGGAAAAATTTTTGCAGGAACTATGCGATGAACTGGGCCAAAAATATGCTCCCGCTACGGTTACGCTAAAAATTGAAGAATCGTACCGCAACATGAAATACAAAATCGATGAAGATCCGAAAGTTGTTGAATACGCTATCGAAGCGGTTAAACGCGCCGGTATTGAACCGCGGCAGAGTTTAATTCGCGGCGGCACGGACGGCTCGCGTTTGTCTTTTATGGGATTATTGACGCCTAATATTTTTACGGGCGGCCATAATTTTCATAGTAAAAAAGAATGGATTTGTATTTACGATATGGAAAAGGCCGTTGAGACTCTGGTAAATTTGGTACAAATTTGGGCCGAAAAAAGCAAACAATAGAATGTCGGGCGCTCTCATGTTACGGGAGCGCCTTTTCCCTTTGAATCGTAAAGGACATTGTAGAAACAAATGCCATGTATCCCCAAAAAATAGAACTCATCTCGGACAAGGTAGTGCAAATTATCTGGGACGACGAACACGAAAGTATTTATTTTGCCGATCATTTGCGCGTTAATTGTCCCTGTGCTTCTTGTGAAAAAATACGGAATGAAGGGCCGAATTCACAGGCTTTTAAGACGTTTGTCAAGCAGGCGGAAAAGGTAACCTTCCGCTCATGGCAAATGGTCGGACGCTACGCTGTTATGTTCACCTTTAGCGATGGCCATAATCTGGGAATGTTTCAGTTTGACGAATTACGGCAACTTTGCCAATGTGATATTTGCAGGACGGATATCATACGTATTCAGGGACCACTGAGATAAGGTTGATTTCCATAGATTTTTATCTTAAATTTGCAGCTTTCAAAATATAAAGCCACCGTAGCTCAGTTGGTAGAGCAACTGATTCGTAATCAGTGGGTCGCAGGTTCAACTCCTGTCGGTGGCTCATAAAAAAAGGTAAGGGATAAGCTATCTCTTACCTTTTTTAATTTAAAAACGGCCCCCGGAGCGCGCTATTCCGGGACGAAGGCCAAAGAGCCGGAGGTCAGCCGACTCAAACTCCGGGAACCGTTCTTTGTATCATTTCTTATAGTTTAAAAGAAAAAAACAAAAAATCAAATTTTTACTTTACGCAAAGCCTGAGACAAATCGGCAATTAAGTCTCTGAAGTCTTCAATTCCCACCGACAAACGTACCAAACTTTCCGAGATACCACATTCGGCTAGTTCTTCGGCCGAATAAGTGGAATGGGTCATTGAAGCTGGATGTTCAATAAGCGAATCCACATCGCCCAAACTTACGGCCAAAGTGAACAATTTTACGGAATTCATCAACTGCTCGCCCGCACGTCGGCCGCCTTTGATTTCAAAACTAACCATACCGCCAAAACCATCCATTTGTTTTTTGGCAACTTCATGCTGCGGATGGGTTGTTAACCCCGGATAATACACGGTTTTTATTTTGGGATGAAATTGCAAAAATTTGGCGATTTTCATGGCGTTTTCCTGATGACGCTCCATACGTACGGCTAATGTTTTTAATCCGCGTACCAAAAGCCAGGCATTGACCGGACTGATAACCGCACCCAAATCACGCAAAAAATTCCCGCGTAGCCGATCGATAAAATCTTTTTTTCCGATGACCACACCGGCTACTGTATCGCCGTGACCGCCAATGTATTTGGTGGCCGAATGGAGCACAATATCGGCGCCCAATGCCAATGGCCGTTGGAAATAGGGGGTGGGAAATGTGTTATCCACCACCAAAGGTATTTTATAATCTCGGGCAATTTTAGCACAGGCTTTAAGATCGGTTATCGTTAATGTGGGATTAGCCGGTGTTTCAATGTAAATCAAACGGGTTCGATCATCAATGGCATTAATCACATTTTCCAGGCTGGTGGTATCCACCTCTCGAGCATCAATTTGATAGCGGGGTAAGGTCTCTTTAAACAAATTATGGGTTCCGCCGTAAAGAGTATTGGTCGAAATAAAATTATCTCCCGATTCACACAACGAAAAAATAACGCTGGAAATTGCACCCATTCCAGAAGCAAAAGCCAATGCCGCCTCACCGCCTTCCAAAAATGCCATTTCACGCTCGAAAGCTGCTTGTGTCGGGTTACCTAAGCGCGTGTACACATAGCCTTCTTTTTCTCCGGAAAAAAGTTGGGCGCCATGTTTGGCGCTTTTAAATTTAAACGTAGAACTCTGATAAATAGGTAAACTTAAGGCACCTGTGGCCGGATCGGCACCGCCGGATCCATGAACACATAATGTGGCAAACGATAATTTTTTCAAATCGCTATTTTCCATAATCGATCCTCGCGTATTAATTGGATAGTTTTACAACAAAAATAATATAGAAGCGGGAAAGAATAAAATCAAATGTGGTTTACTGTTTTTGAATTGCTTCAGATCAAAAAAATCGGCGGTATTAACAATTAAGAAAAGAAAGGATTTTAATCCGCCGACACCGCCGGTTCAGGGAGGTCCGATTTTTGTCGTTTAATGGTTCAAATAAGCTTCAATATGTTCCAAGGGATATGATTTTTCGTATAAATCCAAAACGATTTTCAGACGTCTGAGTCCGTATCGTGTGAGTTTCATTCCTTGTTTATTTACGGGAAAGACCAATCCCATACGAATGAACCGTTGAATAACTTCGGTGCTTACACCCAGTTGATTAGCCGCCTCGTTAATGCCGTAAAGTTCCCGTTGCATGGAAAACCTCCTTTTTCCCGATTTGTCTTTGGTCTGATTTTATTAATCGGAAAAATGCGCTTAATCTTTAAGGACATGGGAATTTGTTTATATTATTGTTTTTATGCGAGATAATGGTAATTCCACAAAGATATTCCGAAAATCAAAGAATTTTTATGCAATAGATCACATGGCAAAAAATACGTACGGTTGTTTGCGATCGAACTTGTTCCCCCTTTTCCCGAAGGTAGAGACGCCCGAGGGAGCGTCTCTACGTATATTTCGGGTTTATTTTCAGGGTGAAACTTAATCCATTTGTTTGCGCAAAAAGGCGGGGATTTCCAAATTTTCCGGATCGTTTTCCACTTCGTCTTCATTAAAAAAATAAATTTGGGGCTGCGGTTTACGAGCTAAGGGTTCCTCTACGGGTTTTCGTTGTCGAATGAATGTTGGCTTATCGTATTCACGATAGTCTGTGCTTTCCCGTTCTTTCGGTGTTTCGGGCGTAAGCTCGGTTTCATCTTTTTTGGGTTGTTGTAAAATTTCGGCTTTTTCAAAATTTTTGTTAAAGCCCGTAGCAATTACCGTTACCCGAATTTCTTCGGAAAGATTATCGTCGATGACAACACCGAAAATCACATTGGCATCTTCTCCAACGGTTTGCTGAACCAGTGAGGAGGCCTGGCCGACTTCGTGCATGGAAATATTCGGTCCGCCGGTAATATTGATCAGTACACCGCGTGCACCGGCAATATCGACTCCATCGAGCAAAGGACTGGTGATGGCTTGTTCGGCAGCCACAATGGCTCTATTTTCGCCGACTCCAACCCCGCTACCCATCAATGCATCACCCATTCCGGCCATAATGGTACGGATGTCGGCAAAATCCAAATTAATGTAACCGTGCACATTAATCAGGTCGGAAATACTACGCGTAGCTTCCAACAAAATGGAATCGACCTCTTTAAAAGCCGAAATAAAGGATGTGTTGGGTTCGATAATGGAAAAGATGCGATCATTTGGAATAACCAAAATGGTATCTACGCGTTCGCGCATGGCTTCGATGCCTTTTTCTGCATTACGCCGCCGTACTTTGCCTTCCCAACTAAACGGTAATGTGGTAATCCCAACAGTCAGAGCTCCCAAATCTTTGGCGATCTCGGCAATCACAGGTGCGGCACCCGTACCGGTACCTCCGCCCATTCCGCAGGTAACAAATACCATATCCGCACCGTTCAGCGTTTCGATAACTCGGTCTTTGTCTTCCATAATGGCCTTAAGGCCAATATCGGGATTGGCTCCCGCTCCCAATCCTTTGGTCAGATTTTTGCCGATTTGCAGACGACTGGAGGCCTTGCTTTTTTCAAGGTCTTGTGCGTCCGTGTTAATGGCAATAAATTCGATTCCCTGCAATCCGGCTTCGATCATGCCGTTAATGGCATTGCCGCCTGCGCCGCCGACGCCAACCACTTTAATTTTGGCGCCTTGTTCTTCCGATGCATCAAACTGGATCATTTTCTATTTCTCCCATTTATTCCTTTTTCTTTTTTTATGGTTATTAAAGGGCATTGAACCACAGGATTTTATCAACCGAAAAACTCATCTACAATTTCTTTAAGTCGTTGCCAAATACTGGTAATACCGTTGTTTTTTAGTATTTTCCGATCTCCCTGGCCATGTCGCAATCCATAGTAAATCAGACCCACCCCGGTGGCATAAATAGGGCTGCGGACCGTTTCGACCAGTCCTCCGCTTACACGCGGATAACCGATCTCCACCGGCAACCCCATAATACGTTCGGCCAGTTCGGAAGCGCCTTCGATTAGCGAAGAGCCGCCTGTTAACACGACACCGGCCCCCAAAGAATCGAAAATATCCGATTTTTCCATCTGGCGCAGAGCTAACTGAAAAATTTCTTCCATTCGTGGTTCTACTATGGCTGCGATAACGCTACGTGAAATTTCGCGCGGTGGTCGGTTGGCTACTCCCGGGACACTTATCAGTTCGTCTCCGTTTAATAACGATTGCATGGCCAAACCGTATTTTTTCTTGATTTCTTCGGCCTGATCGCGGGAGGTACGCAATCCCTGAGCAAGATCGCTGGTTACATGTTCGCCGCCAATGCCCAGTACTTTCGTATGGCGAATACTACCGTCGAAAAACATGGCAATATCGGTGGTACCACCGCCGATATCGATAATCGCCACTCCCAAATCTCTTTCGTCTTCATGCAAAACGGACAAACTGGAAGCATACGGTTCCAACACGATATCGGCAACTTCGTAACCGGCCTGATCAATACAGTTGATGATGTTTTTGGCAGAGGCAACCGCAGCCGTAATAATATGGACTTCCGCCTCCAGACGAACTCCGGCCATACCCACGGGATTTTTTATTCCGTCCTGATTATCCACGGTATATTCCTGTGGCAAAACATGAATAATTTCGCGATCCATGGGCATGGAAATGGCTTGAGCCGCATTAATAACTCGTTCCACGTCTTTTTGGGTAATGACTTTATCTTTTCCGCTAACGGCAATAACTCCGGTACTGTTAAAGGAGCGAATATGATCGCCGGCAATGCCCGCATAAACACGGGAAATTTTATGGCCGCTGGTTAATTCGGCTTGCTCTACCGCATGCCGGATGGAATCGACGGTTTTTTCGATGTTCACCACCACCCCTCGCCGCAAGCCATGTGAGGGGTAGTGTCCGACACCAACAATATTTAAATGGCCGTATTCATCCAGTTTACCTACAATCGCAGCTATTTTGGTAGTACCGATATCCAATCCGCAAACAATATCATTTTTTTCCATAGGCGTCACCTAATCTTTTTTCTATTTTTATTTCGGGGGTGTTAACCCCTTTTATTTTTGACAATTAAGCGATCGGCAAAACGCAGATCGATGTATTGAATGTCCGCCAATTGTTTCCAATTCAAATAATTACGGACGTATTGGGTTAAAATATACAGTTCGTCCTGATAGTTTTGTTCGTCGAAACGCACTTGCGCTCCGCCTTTAACCAATGTTAGATATAAATTTTTATCGTGACCCACATCTACTGCAGCTACTAACGGAGCCAATGGTGAGCGGATGAATTTAATGTATTGTAAAATTTCCAGTGCCTTTAATATTTTGGTTTGGTTTGTCCGTTTACCAATTGTTCCGGCGTTTCCCGTAAACCCCTGTATTACCGGTAGATTCCAGACATGCGGTGTATTTTTCGGAATGGGCAGAATCACTCCGTCTTCATCTACTAAGCGTAATTTTCCGTCATAAACAAAAGCCAAAGGGGTGCGTTCCCGCACGATAATGTGCAGTGTGGAAGGTAAACTATAAACGGCACTGGCGGACTTAATAAACGGTGATCGCAATAATTTTCGCGCTACCAGAGCGGGTTTGATTTTTAGAAAGCCCGCTCCCTTTTTTACTCCGCATAAATTCAAAATATCCTGACGGGTTAACGCCGAATTACCGTGGATACGAATGTTACGCAAACGAAATTCGGAAATTCGATTTTGCATGAACGCTTCTACCCTGCGGTTGGCATAGGCCAATAATGAGAGCGAAATAATAATTCCCAAAAAAATAATGGTTGCCCGAAAACCGTGTTTTTTTCTTTTAGCCATTGTGTGTGACCTTGATTATTTTTTCAATAAATTCGTTTGCCATTTGATTAATGGTTCCCGCACCTAAAAAAAGCACCATATCTCCGGGACGCAATTCTTTTTTTAAAAAACGGAATAGTTTTTCTTTGCCGGTAATATAGCAACCTTTTTTTCCCATGGCATCGGTAATTAGTTTTCCGCTGACACCCGGAATCGGTTCTTCACGTGCCGGATAGATTTCGGTGACCACGGCCAAGTTGGCCATTTGCAGCGCTCGGGCGAATTCTTTGTAAAAATCGCGGGTACGCGAATACAAATGTGGCTGAAAAACCGCAACGATTCTGCGTTTCCATCCGGTTTGTGCTGCGCGTAATGTGGCTTCGATTTCGGTCGGGTGGTGGGCATAGTCGTTGACAATCATAATATCATTAAAAATACCATGTACATCGAAGCGACGTTCTACGCCTTTAAATTCGGACAAGGCCTGACTGACGACTTCGAAATTTATTTCCAATTCCATGGCTACGGTTATGGCTGCCAGAGCATTAAGTACATTATGGCGACCCGGTACATTCAAGGTTACGGCTCCGATTTTTCCGGAAGTGGTATGTACTTCGAATCGGCTTTGGTTTTCAGAAAAACGGACATTTTCTGCCCTCACGTCTGCTTCTGGGCTTAATCCGTAAAGTATGGTGGTATTTTTAAACTTCGGACGAACGGATTTTAAATGTTCCGCTTCGTTACAGCAAATGATTACCCCGTCAAAAGTCACTTGATTGGTAAAGCGCAGAAAAGTTTCTTTCAGATCGTTCAAATCCTGATAAATATCTAAATGGTCGGCTTCGAGTGAAGTAAGTACGGCTATTCTCGGAGCAAGTGTTAGGAATGAACGATCGTATTCATCGGCTTCGGCAATTAGATACTCACTTTTCCCAAGACGTGCATTTGTCATCAAGTTGTGCAGGCGTCCCCCGACAATAATAGTAGGGTCAAAAGCCGCTTTAAGTAAAATTTGTCCGATCATGGCAGTGGTGGTTGTTTTGCCATGGGTACCGGCCACGGCAATGCCGAAGTGGCGATTAAAAATTTGTCCCAATAGTTCTGCGCGACGCATCATGGGAATCCCCATTTCTTTGGCACGCTGCATTTCCGGATTATCTTTAGGAATTGCGGAGCTGTAAACAAGGAAATCTGCTTTTTGTAAATTTTGAGCATTATGGCCTTGAAAAATGTGTGCACCGCGTTTTTGCAAATAGCGGGTTATTTCGCTTAACTGGCGATCGGATCCTGAAACTTGGTGTCCCATGGAAAGCAAGATTTCGGCTAACCCGCTCATGCCGATTCCGCCGATACCAATAAAATAGAATGATTTTTTTCGCTTAAAAATACTCATTTTAAGTACTCGATACTCCTTTTTGTTGCAATAACTCTGCTATTTTTTGCAGAATTTTTGCCACACTATCACCAGGATACAATGATTTCATATTCTTGGCCATTCGTTGGATTTTATCCTGTTCTGCAAGCAGCCGGTTTAGTGTTTGCTGCAAATTGTCCGTTAGGTTTGCGTTATCCCTAACAACAAGCGCAGCGCCATGTTTGGCCAAAACTTGCGCGTTTTTATATTGATGATCGGCCGGGGAATAGGGATTTGGAACAATAACAGCGGGTTTTCCCATGGCCATAAGTTCCGAAAGGGTCATGGCTCCGCCTCTGCAAACTACCAAATCGGCCGCGCCATAGGCTTTGAACATTTCGCGTATAAACGGAACAACTTTTACGTTTTTTATTTTTTCCGCGGCAACTCTTCCGATCCATTTAATGAAATTATTTTTTCCTGTTTGCCAAAGCCACTGTACATTTTTTTGATCTTTGGTGGTTCGTACGATCGACATGACGGCCCGATTAATATTTTCAGCTCCTTGACTTCCGCCCAACACGAGGATGGTTAATTTGTTCTGGTGTAATTCGAATATTTTTCGGGCTTCTCGTTTTCCGGTTTTTACGGGAGGTAACGAAATGGGATTACCGGTTATAATGGTTTTGGCTTGTTTGGGTAAGTATTGTTTGGCTTCTTCATAGGCCAAAAATATATATTCTGCTTTTTTGGCTAACATGCGCGTGGTTAATCCGGGATAACTGTTTTGCTCCTGTATAACGATGGGGATACCCATTTTTACTGCTGCTTTTAAAACCGGGCCCATCACATAGCCTCCGGTGCCCAATACCAAATGCGGGTTAAAGCGACGCAGTGCCTTTTTACTAATGGCTATACTTCGCCATAAATGATAAAGGGTAAGGATGTTCTCCAAGGTAATTTTACGTCGGAAGCCGCGAACCGGCAAAAATATGATATCTTCACCGGCTCTGGGGATCACGTCTTTTTCAATTCCTCGAATCGTACCGAAAAAAAGCAATTGCGCGTTCCAAGTATTTTTAATTGCTTTACCCAGATTAAGTGCCGGGAACAAATGCCCTCCGGTTCCGCCTCCCGCAATGGCTATGCGTATTTGTTCATCTTTTTTCATTCGGCTGAAATCACAATCTTTTTTGACCAAAGTTGTCTGGTATTATGTTTTTCCAACAATTCATCTATTTCATTTCCCGTATGTCTGGAAATATTCAATAGAATTCCCGTAGCAATGGAAAGAAAGAGCAGACTTGAGCCTCCGTAACTAAAAAATGGCATGGGCAATCCGGTTGTGGGCAATAATGCACTGACCACGCCTGCATTAATAAAGGCGTACAAAACGATATTTAAAGTGATTCCGAGTGACAAATATCGGCCGAATTTATCATGTATGCGTCGTGCTACGGTTATTCCTCGGAAAAAGATCAAAAGGAACAGGAATAAGACAATGCTGGTACCTACAAAGCCAAATTCTTCCCCGATAATGGAAAAAATGAAATCCGTATGCGAATCGGGTAGAAATAAGAATTTTTGTACGCTTTGCCCCAGTCCGTGCCCGAAGAGTCCGCCGCGTCCGATCCCAATAAGGGATTGTTTGAGCTGATAGGCGGCATGCGCGGGATCGTGCAAAGCTACCCACCAATTGTGCACGCGTCCCCACTGGTAGGGGTTGCGCACAAGTGTAAAGATAATGAAAGGCACTGCTGCTAAAGCGATTGCTGCCAAATGTTTTAGTGGCACCGGACTGACAAAAATCAGGCAGCCGGCAATGATTAAAATCATTAACGAGGTACTTAAATCGGGCTGAGGATAGATAAGCAGCACGGTTAGCGCGAGTAATGCCATTAATGGCATAAGTCCTTTTTTCCAGTTTTTGAGTTTGCTTTCTTTTGTACTTAAGTAATAGCTAGTGTAAATGATCACACTTATTTTGGCGAATTCGGAAGGCTGGAAGCGTAAAAAGGCGAGCCGATACCAGCGTCGTGCTCCATGCGAATAGGCGCCAAAAACAAATAATCCTGCTAAAAGCAAAATGCTTAAAAGCATTAAACCAAGGGGTAAACCGTGTCGTTTAAGAATTTTATAGTCTATCTTTGAAAATCCGACCATAAAAATAAGCGAGAGTGCGCCCCACAATATTTGTTTTTGAAAAAAATACATCATGTTGCCGAATTCGAATTTGGCTATCATAGAACTGGCACTAAATACCATGATTAGCCCCATGATAAGTAACAAAGTTACGGCCGATGCTAAAATCCAGTCGACACTATTGCGCTTCATTTTTTTCCTTTAGTTCTTTTACGATTTTTTTAAACTGTTTTCCGCGATCTTCGAAGTCGTTAAACATGTCAAAACTGGCGCATGCGGGTGAAAGAAGAATCACATCTCCTGATTGTGCCCGCTCAAATGCTTGTACCACAGCCTGTTGCAAGGTTCTGGCTTTTACAATGGGTTTTAATGCGCTCCAGGCCTTCTCCATTTTGGGGGCTGCTTTGCCGATTAAGACCAATGTCTTGACTTTTTGCCTGATAGAATTGTTTAAACGTGTAAAATCACTACCTTTATCTTTACCTCCGGCTATCAAGATGATAGGCTGGTCAAAACTTTGCAACGCATAATAAAGGGATTCGACTGTTGTAGCTTTGGAATCGTTTATGAATTTTACGCCGTTTATTTTGGCCACAAATTCCAAACGATGCTCTACTCCCGGAAACGTTTGCAGTACGTCTATGATATCTTCTTTGGGAACACCTGCATTATAAGCGGCTAAGATAGCGGCCATGGCGTTCATATAATTATGCAGACCGCGTATTTTCATTTGGCTGACATCCAACCATTTTTGCTTGTTAATCCACAATGCGTTTTGCGCAAAATAGGCGTGAGCCGAAACATTCCCGTTAATATCAAACCCGATTTTGCGGCAATGTAACTTCGGTAAACGAGTCAGAATTTCATCGTCGGCGGCATTATAAATAAGCAGATCGTTTTCCGTTAGGTTTTTGGTAACCCGCCATTTAGCCGCTTTATATGCCTGATAATCCGGATAGCGATCCAAATGGTTGGGTGCAAAATTCAGCAAAACAACTTGCTGCGGATGAAAGGTATTGATGGTTTCCAGTTGGAAACTGGAAACTTCCACGGCGGCCCAACTGTTTTTGTGATTTTCGAGCACAAAATCCGAAAAAGGCTGGCCGATATTTCCGGCTACTACGGCATGGGGATCGGCCTTGCGTAGCATCTGACCGATGAGGGTGGTGGTGGTGGTTTTGCCGTTGGAGCCGGTGATCGCTATCACCGGCCCGGTGTAAAACCACGAAGCTATTTCAATTTCCGAATAGACGGGTATTCCCCTTTGTAGGCACTCTTTTACTACAGGAGAAGCAACCGGAATCCCAGGACTTAAAACGCAAAAGTCCGCCTGAAACACCCGCGTACTATGGCGGCCAAACTCAAACTCAATCCGCTCCCGTTGCAAGCATGCAACGGCCTCCGGCTTCCTTTCAGCCTGCCCTGAATCGCTCACAAAAACTTTTGCGCCCTTTGATTTCAGCAACTTTGCCGCAGCCAGCCCACTACGCGCAGCGCCCAAAACAGTTATCTGTTTACCCTTTATATTTATCTTGTTTTTTACTTGTGTCATTTTGCTTCTCAATTCTCCGAAATTACTGTGTCTTAAAAGTGCTTAAACTCATCAGGGCCAATAAAATACCCACAATCCAAAAACGAATGACCACCTTGGTTTCATGCCAACCCTTCAGTTCAAAATGATGATGAATCGGAGCCATCAGAAAAATACGGCGTCCCTCGCCAAATTTCTTTTTTGTATATTTAAAATACGTCGTTTGAATAATAACCGATAAGGCTTCGGCAATAAAGACCCCGGCAATTAAAATAAGCAACAATTCTTTCTTCAATAAAATAGCTGCCGTTCCCATGGCAGTGCCCAGAGCCAGGGAACCCGTATCGCCCATAAATATTTCGGCTGGGTAGGCATTAAACCATAAAAAGCCCATGGCAGCGCCAAAAACAGCCATACAAAAAATGGTCAACTCTTCACTACCCGGCAAATAAATAATATTAAGATAATCGCTAAATTTAACATTACTACTAACATAAGCCACACCGGAAAGGACGATAAACGTAATGGCCGAAAGCCCAGAAGCCAATCCATCCAACCCATCCGTTAAATTCACGGCATTAGACGCACCGGTTAGCACAAAAATGATAAAGACGATATAAAGCCAGCCAAAATTAATCTCCAAATTTTTAAAAAAGGGAACGCTGGTATTGGAATGTAATCCGTTAAAAAACGGATGAAAATAGATCACCAATCCCAGCAAAAGCCCGACACTAATTTGTCCTAAAAGTTTGTAACGTCCGATCAAGCCTTTCTTAAATTTTAAAATGGATTTCAAATAATCGTCAATAAAACCGACCAGCCCCATAACCAAAGTGGCAAAAAAAATCAGCAAAAAGTACATATTGTACAAATTCGCCCAGAGCAAAACCGCAATAATAATAGAAGCTAAGATAATTAGCCCACCCATAGTAGGTGTACCTTTCTTAATTTGATGCGACTTGGGCCCTTCAACACGAATCTCTTCACCAATCTGATATTTGCGCATCAAACGAATCACTTTCGGGCCAATCCACCAGCTCAAAATCAAAGCTGTCATAGCTGCCAGAGCCGCCCGTACCGTGATGTAACGAAAAACATTAAACCCGATAAAATAATCGCTAAACTGATATAAAAATCGTGCTAACATATTCCCTTCTCATTTCTTAGAGGTACGTCAAAATTTTTTCCATTTGTGCTCCCCGTGACCCCTTAATAAACAAAACATCTTCCGCTTTTATCCGCTCTTTGACCGCTCGTGCCAAAGAGCGGTGGTCGGTAAAAATTCCGATACGCGCATCCTTTATTTTTTGAGCTGCCAGCCGCATATTTTTACCCAAAACAAAAACAGCTTTAGGCTCCAGCTCCAGTGCCAAACGCAAAACATCCTCATGCATGGCCAAACTTTTCGCTCCCAGTTCAAGCATATCCCCCAATGCTAAAAAAAGGCCGCTTTTTATCTTCATTTTCTTAAGCGTTTCAAAAGCAGCTTTCATCGATTGCGGATTGGCATTATAGGCATCATTAATAACGCGCACCCCTTTTATTCGCAACATTTGCATTCGCTTGTCAAATGCGGAATAGTTTTCTAACCTTTCTTTAATTTGTTCCTTAGTCAATCCAGAAAACAAGGCCACAGCAGCGGCGGCCAGAGCATTATACGCATTGTGAACACCAGGTACGTTTAATTTAATTTCGATCGTTTCGTTAAAACGAAACGAACAGCAACCGTTTTCATCCACGGCGATTATTTTTCCCTGAATATTTGCCGGCACATCAAAACCGTAGGAAACCCTTTTCAATCCGGCCCGACGGTAATCCGTTAAAAACGGATCGTTGGCGTTTACAAAAATCAACTTCCCTTCCGGAAGCGATTGGAACAAACTTAGCTTCTCTTTGGCGATGGCCTGCAACGAATCAAAATTCCCCAGATGTGCCGGGCCGATATTTGTAATTAAAGCCCAATCTGGTTTGGCAATCTCGGCCAAGCGTTCAATTTCTCCAGGATGATTGCTACCCAGTTCTACAACGGCAACTTGATGCCACGCTTTCAATTGCAGCAAGGTTAACGGTAAGCCAATGTGATTATTCAAATTGCCCTCCGTTTTATGTACCTTCCACTTGGCCGCCAACAAATGCGCGATCATCTCTTTTGTGGTTGTTTTACCATTCGATCCGGTTATGGCAATAACCGGTTTTTTAAACCGTTCGCGTTTCAGAACGGCCAGCTCCTGCAAAGCCGTTAGCGTATCGGGTACCAAAATTAACGGATGGGTTCCACCCACATTTTTATCCACAACAGCGGCAACAGCTCCTCTTTCAAATGCATCGTTTACAAAAGCATGGCCATCAAACCTTTCGCCGTGCAATGCCCAAAAAATGGCACCCGGCTCAAGGTTGCGCGAATCCGTATTAATGGGCCCTAACAACGGATCGGTTTCAAACAATGCCTGACAATTTTCAAACCGAACACGCGTTAATTTCTGCAAATCACTAAAATGCAAATCAAGCATCCCGAGCCGCCTCCATCAAAATAGCCACTTCATCAAAATCGTACTTTTCGCCCTTAACAATCTGGTAAGTCTCGTGCCCTTTCCCCGCTACCAAAACTACATCTCCGGCCCGGGCCTCTTTAATCGCAGCCATAATTGCCTGCTTTCGGTCCACAATTACGCGGCGCTTGGATGCCTCTTTCATTCCCTGTAAAATATCATCGATAATCGCTTTGGGATCTTCGTTCCGCGGATTATCCGATGTGACAAAAACCAAATCCGCCAACGTCTCTGCCACTTGTCCCATCAAAGGACGTTTACCATGATCGCGATCGCCCCCGGCCCCAAAAATCACCAACAGCCGACCATCGGTCATGGAACGTAACGTTTTTAATGCTTTTTCCAGAGAATCCGGCGTATGGGCATAATCAATTACCGCACGAACCCCCGTTTTTATTTCGTACATCTCCAAACGTCCTGGCACCCGTTCCATTTGTTCAATGCCCCGGCGAATTTCATCCAATGAAATATGCAGAGCCAAACCGATACCGATTGCGGCCAAAATATTTTGCACGTTAAAATCGCCTGTTAATCGGGAATGCAATCGAATAATACCGAACGGCGTGGCACATTCCAAATCAATTCCCTGCAACGAAACACTGGTTTGCAGCGGATGAATGTCCGCCTGTGCGCTACGCCCAAAAGTCAATACCGCCCTGTCTGTCAGCTCGGCCGCCCTTTTCCCATACGCATCATCCACATTAATTACCGCCGTTCCATCCGCCGTCAACAAATCGAATAGATGCATTTTGCTACGGAAGTAATGTTCAAAAGTTTTATGAAAATCCAGATGATCCCGGGTCAGATTGGTAAATACCCCCACTTTAAAACGCAAACCATCCACACGATTAAGTGCCAAAGCATGAGAAGAAACTTCCAAAACACAGGCCTTAAAATTTTGCTGCACCAAATCGAATAACATGGCCGCCACATCCGCAGCTTCCGGCGTTGTATTCCAAGCATCAACATTTTGCCTGCCGACACGATATTGAATCGTTCCCAACAATCCGGAAGACAAACCGGCCGTATTCAAGACGGATTGCCCAAGAAAGGAGGTGGTGGTTTTTCCGTTCGTTCCCGTGATGCCGACCAAGGTCAAATGATCAATCTCCGGACGATAAAAATTGGCAGCCAAAAAGGCCAAAATTTTACGGGAATCTTTTACTTCGATTTGCGGAATTTTAATTAACGCGGATTTCTTCTCTACCACAGCCGCCACCGCTCCTTTTTCTTCGGCCATGGGCAAAAATTTGTGTCCGTCCGTTGTAAAACCGCGTACGGCAACAAACAAATCGCCAGGCTGTACCCGACGCGAATCAAATTGCACGCCGCTTACGTTTAGTTCCGCAAAAGATTCCGGAACTGGTTCCCCGCAATTTTCAAACAAATCCGATAATTTTTTATTACGTTTCGACATGTAAAACCTTCTGCCAAATATTTAAAACGTTTACGATTCCAAAATTCAGGGCATCCGGCAAGTTAATGTAAGCACCTGTTTCTTCCTTAACATACGATTCTGAGGAATACTTTGCCTGTAAATAATACCTGCGGGACTTCCCACAATTTTGATATCTAATTTCGACAAATCGAGTTTGCTCAACGCCTCACGCACAGTAAGTCCGGTCAGACGGGGCATTTTCTTACCCAGTAATTGTCGATCACCCAATTCCAAAATCAAAACCCCGTCTTCTTTGTGGGTTCTTACAACATAGGCCCCTTTGCCCTCAAATTCATATTCCACATTTTTAGCTTTCAAAAATTGTAATGCTTCGTTTTTGGCAAAACCCTTTAAGTCCGGTAATTCCTTAGCCTTTTGCACAAACAATTCTTCTCGCTTTGCCTCCTCGGGCAATGCATCCGGCTCTTCCGAAACATCCAAATTTAAAATTCGAGTCATTATTTGCTTAAAAATCGGGGCAGCAACCTGCCCGCCGTAAAAATGCGTTTTGGGGCCGTCTACAACAACCGCACACACATAACGCGGTTCATCCAAAGGCGCAATACCCACAAATGAAGCAATGTATTTGCGAGCATAATACCCACCACCCGGCTTCGTTTTTCTGGCCGTACCCGTTTTCCCGCCAACCAGCACTCCCTTAATCCGCGCTTTTTTGCCCGTACCTTCTTCAACCACGGCACGCAAAAAATCCTTAATAATTCGACTCACACGTTGTGAAATAACATGACGGATTAACGTAGGTTCATGCTCTTCCCACACATGCCCGTTAGGCTCTACTATCTTCCAAACCACATAAGGTTTGTAAAGGTTTCCGCCATTAACCAGCGCCGCATAGGCCGAAGCCAACTGCAAAGCCGTAACCCCGATTCCGTAGCCAATGGAAATCGAAGCCTTTTTAATACCGGACCAAGTTGAAGGTTGATCCAAAAAGCCGCTGGCTTCTCCTTCCAACTCAATTCCCGTTTGGGTACCAAAACCGAAACTTTTCAAATAACGGAATAACGTATTGGCCGGTAAATTTTGGGTTAATTTAATCATACCGATATTGGAAGAGTGGGCAACCACCTCCTTAAAAGTCAAAGTTCCGTGTGGCCTGGAATCTGTAAACACCTTGTTATAAACCGCATATCGCCCCAAATTACAATAAACACGATCGGAAGGCCGTTTAAGCCCTTTTTCCAGCAGCGTGGCCGCTACAACCCCTTTGATGGTAGAACCCGGCTCAAAAACATCGGTAATGGTTCGATTCTTCATCGTATAAGCCGGATATAGCTGCGGATTGTTAGGATCGAACGAGGGATAATTGGCCATAGCCAATACGCGCCCGTTATTCGGATCGAGCACTACACACATTCCCGAATCCGCCTTGCTGGCCCGCACGCCTTCGCCTAATGCTTGCTCCACAACGGTCTGAATATTTTTATCGATGGTCAAATAAATATTCTTGCCGTCCCGCGGGGCTTGAATAGGATAGTTGGCATTGTAAAACAACTTTCCTCCGGGTGCATATTGCAATACGGCAGAACCGTTGACTCCTTGCAACAAATCGTTGTATTCACCCTCAAGCCCGCTTAACCCTCTCCCGTCAGGATCGGTAAATCCGATGAGCTGGGCCGCATTCTTTCCGTAAAAATAATTGCGCCGAAAAACCGGAATTTTTATGATGCCGCTGTCTTTCAGTTGCTCGATTTGCCGAAGTTGCTCCGAATCGGCTCCTCTTTTTAAATAAACAAACCGGCTGTTGCCGGAAAGTTTTTTGGAATAATATGCAATCGGTTTATGGAAAAGTTTGGCACATAGTCGGCTTAGCCGATCTTTATTGCGTACCAGCTTTGGATCGGCCGCAATGTCATAATTAATCGCATTGGTAACCAATCGATTACCCAACCGATCGTAAATAATTCCCCTTTGAGCATGGAGCACCACCTTCCGAAAAAACTGTCGTTTGGCCAGCTTGTCAAAATAACCGTGCCGCATTACCTGCAAATGGAAAAGATTAACCTCCAATGCCCCCCAAAAAAGAACAATACCCACCAACAAAATAAATAACCGGGATTTTTTCATACCCTTTTCCGTCCGACCTTCTATTTAATTCCGGCCAAAGAATAGGTTTTAATGCGTTTACTACGACGCGCAGCAAACTCCTTTTTATACTCATCCAATTTGCCGAATTGATCCAAACGAATTACCCGTACCGTCTCGGGATCATTAACTAACGATAACTTTTGTTGCGCTATCTGTGTAATGCGGTCGATATTTTGCAACCGTTTAACCTCGGCACGCATCTTTTCGCGCTCGCTTAACAATTGGTTTCTTTGAACTTCCAAAGTGTGAATATCCTTATTTAGCAAATCTACCTGAAAATGAATGTACAGTTTTAAACTAAGTAACATTACAACCCCAAATAACAGCGCAAACCGTAAAAACCACTGACGCGCCTTGCCTTTGTTCTTTCTACTCATAATTTTTCTCCTACTCTCATTTTTGCACTCCTTGCTCTCGGGTTTTCCCGAATCTCCTTTTCACCGGGAACGATCAAATAAGGTCGAACCCGTTTCATCGTAGGAACTTTTCCACATTGACAAACCGGCAATTCCGGCGGACATTCACAGGGATTTTCCTGCTTGCGTAAAAAATTTTTCACAATTCGATCTTCTAAAGAATGGTAACTGATCACCACCAATCGCCCGCCAGGCTTCAGCAACTCCGGCGTTTTTTCCAACCCTGCTTTTAACTGCTCCAACTCGCCGTTTACCTCGATGCGCAAAGCCTGAAAAATACGCGAATACGATTTTTTAACATGCTTCCGCCCCACACAACTGTCGATAATGCGAACCAAATCGTCGCTAACCGAAAACGGTTGCTCCTCCCGCTGCTTAACAATTCGCCGTGCAATACAAACCGCTCGCCGCTCTTCTCCGTATTCCCTAAAAATACGCAGCAAGTCTCGGTAATCATACCTATTAAGGATATCCGCAGCCGTCTGAATTTGCTCGGTCGTATTCATGCGCATATCGAGTCGCACCCCAGAACGAAAAGTGAAGCCGCGCTCGCTTTCATCCACCTGATGACTGGAAATCCCCAAATCCAGCAAAATTCCATCCGCCTTTTCCACCCCAAAACGAATCAGCGCCAAATCCATTTGCGCAAACGTTCCGTGATAAAAACGTACATTGGGAAACCCGGCCAACCGTTTCCGAGCATATTCAATAGCTTGCAAATCGCGATCGACTCCAATAAAAAGCGCTTTGGAGGCCAAACGCCCGAGAATTTGCTCGGCATGTCCGCCGCCTCCCAAGGTCCCGTCCAAATAAACGCCCTCGGGATTTACAATCAGAGCCCGACACACTTCGTCGGCCAGTACCGGAATATGATATGCCGTTTTATCATTCACCGTTGTCAAAAAACATGTCTCTAAATTCTATTTGTTCCGCCAATTCCGTCAAGTTCAAATGATCATCCCGATGCAAATAATCTTCATAAACTTCGGGATTCCAAATTTCGAACTTGGTTAAAGAACCTATCAACAACAGATCCTTTTTTATTTTCCCCAACTTGAGGATGCGTTCGGGAATCATAATTCTTCCCTGGCTATCCATCGTGGCCGTATGAGCAACACCGACAAACAAACGGATAAAATCGCGTGTCTTCTTTTCAAGAGGATTTAAGGTGCGCAGTTTTTTGGTAAGTCGTTGCCATTCATTTAAAGGGTAGGCATAAATATTCTCCATCTCAAAGCCGCGGGTAAACACAATTGTATTTTCGGCTTCGGGAACAAATACCTTACGAATTCCGGAAGGAATACTAACGCGATTTTTACTATCCAATGTGCAGTAAAACTCACCTGCAAATTCGGTTATTGCCATGGCCCATCCAAAAGAGTTTAGGGAATTTATTCCACTTTAAGGAATTTTATGGAATTTTCTTCCACAATGATAACATAATTTCGGTCAAAATGCAAAAATATTTAGCGTTTTTTTCGATGTTTTTTTATTTTTACGGACAAGCTGAAAGGCATTCGTAAGTTTAATAAAACCAAGCGAACAATGCGAATCGAATTTTAAGCTTTTTTAGCCTGGTTCTGTTTGCGGTCGGTAAAAATTAGCAGTGCTTATCTTTCGTCTTACCGAAACAACAAACTTGTGCGTTTAACGAACCGAAAATTAGAAATCGAACCGTCGATAAAAACAGATAAACGTTATCTGCATTTTTTACCGAATTATCTCTAAATTCCATACGCTGTTTTTCAAATTTTGTATTTTTTTAACCGTAAATTTATCTGCATTCGTCCAACGAAATCCCCGTATTATTTAACACACTGTTCTTCCTAATGTTACCATAATTCTTTCCACCTTCCTTTTTATTTTAATCTGAATAAATAAAGAAATTTTTTTTTAGCCATTTCCTTTGTAAATTAACCACTTAAAGCAATGCTCTTTTAACAAAAACACCCTGAAAATCAAATTGAGAAAGGATAAAACCAATGTCAGAGAAATCCTTCAATGCCTTCGAAATGGCACAAAAGCAATTTGACAAAGTAGCCGATATGATCGGCTTGGACCAAGCAACACGCGATTTACTGCGTAATCCTTTACGAGAATATCATTTTAGCATCCCCGTTCGTATGGATGATGGCAGCGTAAAAATTTTTCGCGGTTTTCGTGTACAGCATAACGACGCCCGCGGTCCGGCCAAGGGCGGCATTCGTTTTCATCCACAGGAAACCATCGATACCGTACGTGCCCTTTCTATGTGGATGACTTGGAAAACAGCCGTAGCCGACCTGCCTTTGGGCGGCGGTAAAGGCGGTGTTGTTTGCGACCCGCATAATTTAAGTGCCCGCGAACAGGAACAAATTGCCCGCGGCTGGATTCGACAAATTTACAAAAACGTTGGCCCCCACGCCGATGTACCGGCTCCGGACGTGATGACCAACGCCCAACACATGTTATGGATTTTAGACGAATACGAAACATTAACGGGCGGACATTTTCCAGGATTTATCACCGGAAAGCCGGTGGGCATGGGCGGTTCTTTAGGACGCACAGAAGCCACAGGTTACGGTGTTATTTTTACGGTACGTGAAGCCATGAAGCATCTGAAAATGGATATTACCAAAACCACCGCCAGCGTACAGGGTTTTGGCAATGTGGCCCAATATGCTATCGATAAGTTCACCCAATTGGGCGGTAAAGTAATTTGTGTCTCTTCATGGGATCAAAACGACCAAACATCGTATGCCTTCCGTAAAAACGAGGGCGTTAAACTGGAAGAACTACGCGCCATTACCGATCGTTTTGGCGGAATCGACAAAAGCAAAGCTCAAAATTTGGGTTACGAGGTTCTACCCGGAGAGGCATGGCTCGAGCAAGATGTCGATCTTTTACTGCCATGTGCGCTGGAAAATCAAATTACGGCAGACAATGTGGATAAAATTAGCAAACGCGTTAAACTAATTGCCGAAGGCGCAAACGGCCCCACCACACCGGAAGCCGACGCCGTTCTTGAACAACACGGCGTTTATGTAATTCCCGATTTTCTGGCAAATGCCGGTGGGGTAACATGCAGCTATTTCGAGCAGGTTCAAAGCAATATGAATTTTTACTGGACCAAAGAGGAAGTTCTGAAGCGTCTTGATGACAAGATGACCTCCGCATTTTGGTCGGTGGCTAATTTGGCGGACAACCGAAAACTTTACATGCGCGATGCAGCTTACATTATTGCCATCGAACGCGTGGCCCAAGCCTGTCGTGACCGTGGTTGGGTGTAATCTTTCTCTTGCATTCATCTAATCCCGCATTTTATATCCGGTGGCAATTCGCCGCCGGATTTCTTATCTTTGACTTCATACGATAAACACAAATAAACATCAAACAGGTTCGATAAAATGGATCATCAAATGCATAAAAAAGCCCATCCGGAAAGCCTGGATAAACTCATCGACACGCTCGAAGAACGCGTTCGTGAGCTGAATGTTCTTTATGAAATAGAAGAGCTATTGCACAATCAGGAATTAACTTTAGACGATATTTTTAAACGTATTGTAAACTTATTACCTACGGCATTTCAATTTCCTGAAATTTGCAAAGTTAAAATAACCTATCAAAAAAAAGAATTCACCTCGCAAAATTATAAGGATTCGCCTTGGGCCCTGACCGCCGATCTTTATTTTCAAGACAAAGTAATCGGTTACATCCGCGTAAGTTACAACGAAGAAAAACCCATGAACGAGGTAGGGCCTTTTCTGCGCGACGAAAAACAAACGCTAAACACTCTGGCTCAGCGCCTTTCTTACCACATCATGTATTTAAAGCTTAAACAAATTTTTGACAAATGGGAATCAACCAAGCAGACAATTTCGGGCAAACACTCCGGCGAATGGAAAATAATCCTTGAACTTCTCAAACGCACCGATCCCGATGTGTACTTGCGTATTAGCCGCAAAATGCTTAATCATTTGGTGTGGAAAGGTATTTCCGAGGCCAATGACTTATTGCAAAAATTTAATCCGTATGCGGTAAACGAACGGGATGAAAATATTTTGGGCGAAGCCAATGCCCCGCTTAAGAAAAAGAAGGCCACCGATATTAACCGCTTGGCTAACGAAATTTTTGATTTGGCATCCAAATATTTGACGAGCGGAGAAATTCTGGAAAAAATTCAGCGTTGGATGCAAGAAGACAAAACCAACTTCTTGGTTCGTACCACCTCGGATAACAACAGTTCGTTAACCGATATCAACGATGCCTTGCGCCGATACTACCAAATTAACCCGCAGGGGATGCAACTCTCGCCCTCCACGCTAATCGGCGTACGCGCCTCATTAATTCGTCGTTTTTTTACCGATCAACTGGAGTTTATCAATATTGCCAAAAACTACGTGCGCGTACGTGATTTTTACAAACTTTTGCAACGTATGATTTTCCCCATTGGCAGCCACGGAAAATTAGGCGGAAAAAGCGCCGGGGTTTTTCTGGCCTACCATGTATTGCAATCCATCGAAGATTCGCAAGATCTTTTAGCATCCATTAAAACCCCAAAAACATGGCACATCACTTCGGACGCCATGATTTATTTTATGCACTACAACAACCTGGATGAAATGCTGGAACAAAAATACAAACCCATTAACGAGGTGCGCAAAGAATATCCCCATGTAGTGCAATTATTCAAAAACTCCTACTTTCCGCCGGAAATCGTCAAAGGCATTGCCATGGCTCTGGATGACTTTGGCGAACGCCCGTTAATCGTGCGTAGTTCTAGTTTGTTGGAAGACCGTCTGGGGTCGGCTTTCTCCGGAAAATACAAAAGCTTATTCATCGCCAATCAAGGCAGCAAGGCAGAACGTTTGGAAGCACTTTGCGATGCCATTGCCGAAGTATATGCATCGACCATCGGGCCCGATCCCATTGAATATCGCGCCGAACGGGGCTTGCTCGATTTCCATGAAGAAATGGGTATCATGATTCAGGAAGTAGTGGGTCAGAAAGTGGGGCCCTATTTTCTTCCCGCTTTTGCCGGAGTAGCTTTTAGCAATAACGAGTTTCGCTGGTCGCCACGCATTCGTCGCGAAGACGGATTGATTCGTTTGGTGCCCGGTCTTGGCACACGGGCCGTGGATCGCCTAAGTGACGATTACCCCGTGATGATCGCTCCGGGACAACCGCAACTACGGGCCAACATTAATGTTGATGATATTATACGCTATTCTCCGCAAAAAATCGATGTCATTAATCTTGAAAGCTGTGAATTCGAAACGCTGGAAATCCGTACTTTAATCAAAGAATACGGATATGAATACCCCATGCTCAAAGAAATTGTTTCCGTCTTCGACGGTTCTTTGTTGCGGCCGTTGGGATTTAACACCGATTTAAAAAAGGAAGAATTGGTAGTGACGTTTGAAAATCTTTTCAAACAAACTGATTTCGTTAAACTGGTAAACATTGTTTTAAAAGAATTGCAAAATCGCATTGCCACACCGGTGGATATTGAATTTGCTCATGACGGTCGTGATTTTTATTTATTGCAATGTCGGCCGCAAAGTTATTCCAAATCTACGGCACCGGCAAAATTCCCCAGCAATATTGCCAAAGAAAACATTATTTTTACGGCCAACAAATATGTAACCAACGGAACTGTTACCGATATTCAGTTTGTCGTTTACATTGATCCGGAAAAATACAGCCAGATTGACAATGTGGACGACTTAAAGACGATCGGGCGGGCTGTTGGCGAAATCAATAAAATTTTACCGCGCAAACGGTTCATTTTAATGGGCCCGGGGCGTTGGGGTAGCCGCGGCGATATTAAACTGGGCGTCAATGTTACTTATTCCGATATTAATAATACCGCCGTATTAATCGAAATTGCGCGGCGAAAAGGCAATTACGTACCGGATCTTTCATTTGGAACGCATTTTTTTCAGGATCTGGTAGAATCTGGAATCAAATATTTACCCCTTTATCCCGACGATCCGCAAGTCATCTTTAATGAACGTTTTTTAACCCAATCTCCCAATGCTCTCTACGAAATGTTGCCGGCTTTTGGTTTTTTAAGTGATGTAATTCATCTTATCGAAATCCCTAAGGTAGCCAACAATTTGTATTTTCACTTGCTGATGAACGGAGATCAGGATAAGGCCATGGGTATTTTAGCGCCTCAGGGCAGCATTCATTCGGAAATTGACGAGCAACGTATGACCTTCGGTGTTTCCTTTGTCGATCATCGCCAATGGCGCATGCAAATGGCCGAAAAAATCGCTTCCGAGTTAGATGCTGAATATTTTGGGGTAAAAGGCTTGTACATTTTAGGCAGCACCAAAACCGGTACCGCACGGGCTGGCAGCGATATCGATTTATTGGTACATTTTACCGGAACTCCCGAACAGCGCAAAGAGTTAGAACGATGGTTTGAAGGCTGGAGCCTATGTCTGGACGAAATTAACTACATGCGTACCGGTTTTAAGACAGGCAAATTACTGGATATTCACTTTATCACCGACGAAGAACTATCCGAGGAAATTCTGGCCGAAAAATACAATATTATCGGCAGAGAAGGCATCGAGCGTTTATTACTTAAACAAGATTTGAATTAATCGGGGTGTGCGATTTTATGTCCCAAATACCGAACCATTTGTCTGCAAAAAATAATCCGATATGGTCGGAACAAATTTTTCATCAATTGTGGAACCATGCTTCCGACGGTATGTTGCTGGTAGATGCACAGGGCAAAATTTTAGCGGTAAACGAAGCCTATTGCCGACTGGTACGCATGGAACGTGAACAACTTTTGGGTCGCTCTTTTGCCGTGGTTTACCATCCCGATGAACGCGGCGAACTTACGGAACAATTCGAACTGTGTCTGGGACAGGCCAAAATAGCACCCTCTCACGAAGCACAATACAAAATGTGGTTTGGCGAAACCCTATGGCTGGAATTTTCGCATGCGTCTTTGCATCTTCCCCAAATCGGACAAGCGGTTTTAAGTATTGTAAAAGATATCACGGCGCGTAAACGTATGCATCTCGATTTGGCTGATAGCGAAAAACGGTTTCGCATGCTTTTTAACAATGCCAACGATCCGGCCTTTGTGAACCATTTAAGTTCGGACAACCGTTTCGAACACTTTATCGAAGTAAATCAAAGCGCATGTGAAACGTACTTATACTCTCGCGAAGAATTTTTGCGCCTTACGCCCTTGGCTCTCATCCCGCCGGAATATCGTAAAAAAGAACAGAGCGCATTGGAAACCCTGATTAAAACCGGCCATGTAATTTATGAAGTTGAACACTATCGTAAAGATAAGCGCCGCATTCCGGTTGAAATAAGTGCTCATTTGTTCGAATACAAAAACAAGCCGACCGTACTTTCCATCGTACGCAATATTTCGGAACGTAAACGTGCTCAGGAAGCTTTGCAGCATTCCAGCGAACAATTGCGGCAATTGGCCTCGCGCCTTCATAGCATCCGCGAGGAAGAACGGGCCATGATTGCCCGCGAAATTCACGACGAACTGGGCCAGTTGCTTACCGTGTTAAAAATCGAAATTTCTTTGCTTTGCAAAAAGCAAAGTCAGGAACAACCGGAAACCGCAAAAAAAGTACAAACTATTTCCGATTTAATCAATCGGGCCGTGGAATCCGTTCAACAAATTTCCAGCAAACTCCGGCCTGGTATTCTGGACGAAGTGGGACTTGTTGCCGCCATCGAATGGCAAGCAAAAGAGTTTAGTGCCCATACGGGTATTCAATGTCGTTTTTCTTTACCCAGCGAAATTAACGAACTTACGCGGGAAAAATCAACGGCCCTTTTTCGTATTTTTCAGGAAGCGCTTACTAACGTTGCACGCCACGCTCAGGCCGAACGGGTTTCGATCTTTTTGAAAAAAAAGCGTCAGGGTGTTATCTTGGAAATCACAGACAACGGGTGTGGTATTAAGCCCCAACAAATCGAATCGTCACGATCGTTGGGAATTTTGGGCATGCGTGAACGGGCATCGATGTTTGGCGGAACCATGAGTATTCGCGGAGTTCCGGGCAAAGGAACGTATGTAAAGGTAGAAATGCCATTTGATGATGAACCGTTTTAAACCCGAAACATTGATCAAAACCCCAAAAAATTAGGAATCGGTTTTTTGATATTGAATCGAACAAAATTCACTCGGATCAAAAAGGACATCGGAACAATTGTTCGTAAAAGTGACTGGTCAATTTATTTTTTGTCTTTAGCAAAAAAGAACAGTTCCTTATGGATTTTAACCTTAGCTTTAATGCTCCCCCGGTTAACATTTGCCCAAACGGTGTCGGCCGATAGCCTAAAACCTTTAAATCCCTATGCGGTTACCGTGCGCTCACTAATTATGCCGGGCTGGGGTCAGGTTACGGAAGAACGCTTGCCCCAAGCCGTTTTTTTTTACGTAGCATGCGGACACTTTTACTATCAGGCCGCCTATCATTACTATCATTACCAAAAAGGCCGGGCAGAGCATCATTTAAATTCTTTTAAATGGAATTTGAGCGCCGGAGTATTTATGCACATAATAAATGTGGCAGACGCAGCCGATGTGGCCTTTCGCCAAAAGCCAACGGGCTGGCATGGCGGGCTTTTTTCGGACAAGCCGTTAAAATCACCGTGGGGTGCCGCCGTTCGTTCGGCCATGATTCCCGGATGGGGGCAATGGTACACGGCCTCCTATTGGAAAGCGGGGGCATTTTTGGCTGTGAATGCTTACCTTTTAACGCGGGTAAAACTGGCTGATAATTTGTACCACCAAACGCGCGAAAGCAAATATAGGGACGAACGCTCAAAATATATTTGGTATTGGGGCGCCGCTTACTTTTTAACCATTGCCGACGCTTACGCCAGCGCGTATCTTTACAAATTTGACGAAGCAATGAAATTAACCGTTACCCCTTGGGCCGGGCCCCACTTGGCAGGAGTGCAATTTTATGTGGCGTTTTAGCAAACAGTTTATTTTTATTCTCCTTATGATAGGCGGATGGTCAACCTGGCTGCAAGCCAAACCCTGGGCCAGCAAAGATTCCCTTGCCGATCGCGCGCAAGTTCAAATCAACGAAGAAATTAGTGACCGCTGGATTGCACCGGACAAAGGCTTGCACCTTTTGGGCAGCATGATGCTAACCATTGCCGGCAGTAAAACATTACGGCAAAACTTCGGCCTTAAATCTCATTCCAGTACAAAATGGGCCATGGGTTTTACTTTTTGTCTTGGCTTTGGAAAAGAAGTACGCGATTCCACCCGACCGCATAATATCTTCTCATGGAAAGATTTAACAGCCGATGTTCTGGGTATTTTAATTGGGAGAACCATTCTTGAGCTTAAATAAAGAAAATTTACTAAAAGATTATTTCACCTATACTGGCATAATTCATATTCATTCCACTTTTAGCGACGGAACCCGTCCGATTCCGGAAATAGCACAAATTGCCAATGAGTTGGGAGACATTCATTTTATTCTTATTACCGATCACAACACCCTACAAGGAAAACGGGATGGCTTTGAGGGCTGGTACGGAAACGTGTTGGTCGGCGTAGGTAGCGAAATTAATGACCGAGACGACCGCAACCACTACTTGGCTTTTGATATCGACCGGGAATTTGGCCCTGAAAACACGGCCGAGGAATACGTTAACGGAGTGGATGCACTGGGCGGTATCGGTTTTATTGCACACCCGGATGAAAGCCGTGCGCATATTCGTAAATATCCGCCGTACCCGTGGACTCTGTGGGATTCCGACCGTTTTCACGGAATCGAGATCTGGAATCAAATGTCCGAATGGATGGAAGGGCTTACACATCTCAACAAATTCTGGCGCATTTTGCATCCCAGACGTTCTATTGTCCGCCCCAAAGAACAAACTTTGCAACGCTGGGACGCTCTTAATTTAAAACGCCGTGTGGTAGGCATTGGCGGAGTGGATGCGCACGGTTTTTTACATCGTTTGTTCGGTGGATTTGCCATTCGCGTTTTCCGCTACAAGGTATCGTTCCGTACGATTCGTACCCATATACTTTCCCCAGCGCGTTTAACGCCCAAAACCGATTATCGGGTAGCATTAAAAGAAATTTACGCTGCATTACGCGCCGGACACTGCTATATTTCGCATGCTTATCTGGGTTCTGCGGTTAATTTCTCTTTTTGGGCAAAAAATAGTATCGGAATAGCCGCCATGGGCGATTCGTTACCATTTCGCAATGGCACCGAACTGGTAGTTCAATTGCCTCAAAAAGCTCGGGTTACATTGGTTCGTAACGGACAAACCATTGCCCGAAAAAAGGGAGACGAACTTTACTTTCCTATTTCCGAAGCCGGTATTTACCGCGTAGAAATCAGCATAGATAATCGTCCGTGGATTTACTCCAACCACATTCGTTTGCTATAAATAAAAAAATTCTCGGAAAACAAATACCGTAAGTATCCGTAATTAAATTCTCCTTTGAAAAATTCGTAAATAAATTTTATTTTAGAAAATCGTCTTAAGAAAAAAATGTAAATATGACAACTAAAAACGTCCGTTCTCTGCTAAAATCGCTCGATTATTTTTTTGTTCTGCGCCCCATGCTGTTTTATCCGGGATGGTCTACCTTATTGGCCGGATATTTAATCATATTTAAGTCGCAGTATTATTTGTCTTTTCATACTGCGCGATTAAATTACGTTCATATTGCCTTGTTACTTGCAATATTTGCAGGGGCCATGGGTGCCAGTTTTTTACTCAATCAATTGGCCGATGTACAAAGCGATCTTAAAAACAACAAACTTTTTCTGATTTCGGAAGGACACATCAGCAAACGAAGAGCCATCATCGAAGTAGTCGCACTCATTATAGTCACTTTGTTTTTAAGTTTTTTACAGGGAATGCGGATTTTTGTCGCCGTGGCTCTTTTTATGGTGTTAACCGGCTATTTGTACAATTTTAGTCCGTTCAAGTTTAAAGACAAACCGTGGTGGAGTTTATGGGCCAATGCCGGCATGGGATTTTTGGCTTTTGCCGTAGGTTGGCTTGCAGCTATGCCTGTAATTTCGTGGCAGATGCTCATCGATTCGCTTCCGTATTTGTTTTTAAATACGGCACTTTATTTTTTTACCACACTCCCCGATGCGGAAGGCGACCGGGCCGCAGGCAAACAAACATTGGCCGTTAAGTACGGCAGCAAACGCATTATCGTTGCGGCATTTTTATTATTTGTACTTAGCCTTTTTTCGGCTGTTTTGCTTCAAGATCGATTGGCACTGCTAATTGTTTTGCCTGTAGCGCCGTTCTTTGTGTACACCATAATCAAACCGCAGGTCTCCGCCACTATTTTAGCTACCAAATTCAGCATTCTGTTTTTTGCAGTAGCCATTTGTTTAAAAATTCCTTATTATTTTTTATTGATGCTGGCGGGATTTTTTTTCACTCGCTGGTATTTTAAAATGAGATTTAATTACGATTATCCCAATTTTAAAGGACAAAAATAAAACGGAATCTTTTTAAAAGGATAACGGTTAAAGTACATTCGTAAATAACAAAACATAGAAAGGGACTCCGTGTTCGGCAAAATAAAAGAAGGGTTGAAAAAAACCAGAGAAAATGTTTTCACAAAAATCGGTTCGGCGATTCGCTCGCATAAAAAAATAGATGACGATTTACTGGAAGAATTGGAAGAGATTCTAATTACCGGCGACGTTGGTGTGGACACCACCCTGGAAATCATCGAAAATTTGCGCCAACGTGTACGCAAAGAAAAAGCCGAATCGCCGGAAGACTTGTACGCTTTGCTTAAAGACGAAATTCGCAAGCAATTGGAATTCCCGCCACAGCCCACCTCGGACGATCATAAACCGTTCATCGTATTGGTGGTTGGTGTAAACGGTACCGGCAAAACCACCTCCATTGCTAAGCTGGCTCATTTTTATCAAGCACAGGGTAAAAAAGTATTATTGGCCGCCGCCGATACGTTTCGTGCCGCAGCCATTGAACAGTTGGAAATTTGGGCCAAGCGTCTGAATTGCGATATTATTAAGCACCAGCCCAATGCCGATCCGGCCGCCGTTGTTTTTGACGCATTGAATGCTGCCAAAGCCCGCGGTGTCGATTATTTGATTATCGATACGGCCGGACGCCTGCACACCAAAGTCAATTTAATGGCCGAACTGGAAAAAATGTACAAGGTTATTCAAAAACAAATCCCCGAAGCTCCGCATGAGGTCATCTTGGTTATTGACGCAGGTAACGGGCAAAATGCCGTGAGCCAGGCCAGAGAATTCATTAAGTCGGTAAAAGTGAATTCCATTTTCCTGACCAAATTGGACGGAACGGCCAAAGGCGGTGTGGTGCTTTCCATTAAACGTCAACTGGGCATTCCGGTAAAATACATTGGCCTTGGCGAAAAAATGACCGATTTTGAGTTGTTTGATCCCAAAGAATTTGCAGAAGGGTTATTTGCCAAATCATGAAAAAAGTTAATGTTATTACCCTGGGTTGCCCCAAAAACATCGTCGATTCCGAAAATTTGCTTGGTTTGCTCAAGGTTAATCAATTCCAAATTACCCAAGACGCGCGCGAATCGGATGTGATTATTATTAATACCTGCGGTTTTATTACCGAAGCCAAAGAAGAATCCATTCAAACCATTCTGGAAGCTCTGGAATTAAAAAAAGAAGACCCGGCCAAAAAAGTATTTGTAGCCGGATGTTTAACCCAGCGCTATCGTCGGGAAATTGAAAAAGAAATTCCGGAAGTGGATGCCATTTTCGGCACGGAAGAATACGGCCAAATTTTAAAAGCTTTGGGTAAAGGCCATGCTGCCGTTGACAACCTGCAACGCATCCGTTTGGTTAGTACACCTCGCCACTATGCCTATCTTAAAATTTCCGAAGGATGTAATCACACTTGCGGATTTTGCGCTATTCCGGCAATTCGCGGCAAACATCGTAGCAAACCAATCGAACAATTAGTAGAAGAAGCCGAACGTCTGGTCAAAAACGGAGCAAAAGAAATTCTTATTGTTTCGCAGGATACGTCTTATTATGGCAAAGATTTGTACGGGCAGCAAAAAATCGGGGCTTTGCTTGATAAGTTGGAAAACATTCCCGATTTAAAATGGATTCGACCTTTGTATTGGTACCCCACCAATTTTCCTCCGGAAGTGCTAGAAATGATGCAAAGCAGTCAAAAGTTGCTTCATTATTTGGATTTGCCCATTCAACACATCAGCGAACGCATGCTGCGTTTAATGCGTCGTGGAGATACGCGAAAATCCATTATCGACCTGCTGGAAACAGCACGCAAATTAGTCCCCGATATTACCTTGCGAACAACGGTTATCGTGGGGCATCCGGGTGAGCAGGATCATGACTTCCAAGAATTGTTGCAATTTGTCAGAGAAATGGAATTTGACCGTTTAGGTTCTTTTGTTTATTCCGATGAAGACGGCACCGCCTCTTACCGTTTACCGGACAAAGTGGAGGCGCATATTGCCAAGGAGCGTCAACGCCAACTGATGGAAGTACAAAGTGAAATTTCATTGCAAAAAAACCTGCGACTCGTCGGCAGGGAACTTTCGGTGCTAATTGATGAATACGATGCACAACAACACATTTATTCCGCACGTACTTACCGGGATGCTCCGGAAATTGACAACGAAGTTCTTATCCGCGCAGCTAAGGGCAACGCCTCGTTGGTAGGCACCTTGCAAAAAGTAACCATCGAAGATGCCAGCGAGTATGAATTGTACGGAACATTAAAAACCCTTTAATTATCAGGAACAAAATTAGTTTGCATCTGCTTTAAATAAGTAGTATCGTTTAATAAAAACATTAAGTAAAAAGAGTGTTTGGCCATGAAATTATTTAAGTCTCGTTTAATTGTTTTAGTGGTTTTTTTATTTAGTGTTCCCCTTTTCGCCCAATACTTGGAAACATCTAAGCAAAGCGGTATTGGGTTGCCTTTTTTTGAACTGGCCATTCAGGATGGTTTTGAAAACGATTTACAGCACCACAAACTGTTAGTTATGGCCCATTTCCTTTACGACGATTTAACCTTTATTAAAAGCGATACATCCGGCTTTGACACCAGTTTTGAAATTTTATTTGCCGTTTACGATAAAAAAGGAAATGTGATTGACAATCATACCATCAATCGCAAAATTAATGTAAAAAATTTCAACCAAACCAACAGTCGTTCCAAATCCGTTATCATCAAAGATGAGTTTTCTTTACCACCTGGGGAATATACTTTACTGGCTAAATCTACCGATTTGATCACCAACAAATCGGCCAAACGTAAAATCAAATTTAAGATGAAAGATTTTGCCCGAAAACCACTGGCCCTTGGTACATTGCTTTTTTTGCAAGAGGTTAAAACAGATTCCACCGGAAGAGTTATTGGCTTTTTACCCACATTCGGTAACAATTTTGCCGTAAAAAAAGGAGCCTTTTACGTTTACTTTGATGCCTACGTTAAAGATACCAATAACCCTGTTAAAATTCGTTATCAATTTAAAGGCGAACGTTTACGCGGCAACAAGCGTATTCTGGAAATCGACAGCACCGTTACCTTTATGCCTAAAACCAATATCTTTCGTCAATTATTCAAACTGGATCGCTCCCGACTGGTACACAACAAATATTTGCTAACCGTTGAACTCATCTCCGGAAAGTACAAAACAACAAGAGAACAACCCTTCTCCTTTTTCTGGACCAGCGTACCTACCACTAAAGAAGATATTGATTTGGCATTGCGTCAGATGAGCTATATTTTGGATCCGGATACCCTAAAAAAATATTTAAAAGCACCGTTGGCCGAAAAACAAAAGTTTTTTGAACGTTATTGGAAAGAACGCGACCCCGATCCGTCGACTGCTAAAAACGAGCTTAAAGACGAATATTTTCGTCGGGTTAACTACGCGAATCAACATTTTTCCACAATGACCTTAGACGGTTGGCAAACCGACCGCGGACGCATCCTAATTAAATTCGGTTTTCCCGATGATATCGAACGGCACCCGTTTGAAATTGATAGCCCGCCTTACGAAATATGGCAATATTATTCCCTACGCAAAACATTCTTGTTTGTCGATTACACCGGCTTTGGCGATTACCGACTTGATCCGCGCTATATCGATATGGAATATGAATAAATTTATTCGATTCGTTCTATTTTTGCCCCGATAGCAGAAAGCCGTTTGTCGATTTGTTCGTATCCGCGATCGATGAGCTCCGCTCTGTCGATGACGCTTTTTCCCCGCGCAACCATGGCGGCAATAACCAGAGCAATACCGGCACGGATATCCGGACTGCTTAATTCCTGACCTTTCAACGGCGTGGGGCCGTGAACGATCACCCGATGGGGGTCGCACTGGATGATATTGGCGCCCATAACAGAAAGTTTATCCACAAAAAACATCCTCGATTCATACATCCAGTCGTGGCATAGGGTCATGCCTTCAGCCTGAGTTGCCAGCACAATCATAGGACTCATTAAATCTGTCGGGAAAGCAGGCCACACACCCACCTGAACTTTCCCCGAATGCGAAATCAATTTCGAAGGCTGAACAGACAGGGTATTGTCATCCAAAAACTTTGCCTTAACATTCATCTGTTTAAGGTGCAAAACGGTCATTTGCAAATGCGATTTGACAGCGTTGTGAATAATGAGCGGACTATTTAAACATGCGGCAGCCACGGCAAAAGTTCCCGCTTCGATGTGATCGGGTACGATAGAATGCTCGAATCCGCGCAGCCGTGAATTTCCGCGGATTCGCAAACGATTGGAGCCCACACCGTCAATTTGGGCTCCCATTTTTATCAGAACACGGCAAAGGTCGGCAATGTGCGGTTCGCAGGCGGCATTTTCAATAACCGATTCGCCTTCGATGGTAGCGCTTAAAAGCAGAGCGTTGGCGGTGGCGGTAACCGAAGCCTCGGTTAATAAAACACGAGTAGCCTTCAATTTTGAAGCCTGTAAAATAAAATCATCTTCCGAAGAAATAACTTTTCCGCCGAAGGCTCGAACAACTTCAAAATGCGTATTAACCTTTCGCCGACCGATAACGCATCCGCCGGGCGGAGGCAAAATAACTTCTTTGGTAACGGGCAAGAGTCCACCGATTAACAAAATAGAAGCCCGCAGGTTCCCAGCCAATTCCCGCGCGAGATGATTGCCCTGAACGCCACCCCCTATTTCGTAAATCGAAGGCGCTACCCGAATAACCGTTTTACCAAGATTCCGAAGCAAATTTAACATGGCATGAACATCACGGATTTCCGGTACGTTTTTCAGCACACAGGTTTCGGCGGTAAGCGCGGTCGCTGCAATAATCGGCAAAGCCGCATTTTTATTGCCCGCAGTCTTAATTGATCCGTTTAATGGATGTCCGCCTTCAATCCTGAATTTTGCCATGATGTTTTCCTTTCAAATTTTATCTTTAAAATCGCCGACCAGCTCAACTTCCAGCTTAAGAGCAATTCCGGTTTTTGATTTGGCTTTTTTGATTACGTAACCGATTAAACGAACAATATCGTCCGCAGTCGCCTTTCCCACATTTTCAATAAAAGCAGCATGCGAGGGAGAGATAAGCGCATCGCCGAGTCGGTAACCTTTCAAATTTAGCACCTTGTCGATAAAGTAACCAACCGAAGGAGTGGGCAGGTTAAGCGATTGCTGTTGCTGCGCGGTTAAATTTTGGAAAATACACCCTGCGGATTTTTGCGGTTGGGCGCTTTTAAAACGCATCCATTTTTTCATAAACGCCCTTGGCTCTTCCGTATTTCCCCGTCGGAGACACAATTCCACCCGGATCAATATTTCGCCCGTTTCATGAAGAATACTATAATCGTAATCGAAGCGGAAATACTCGCGGCTTACCATTTTTAATTTGTTGTTTGCAAAAAGCTCGGCGCGATGAACTAAATTTCCGAAATAATTGCCCCCGCCGTGAATGTTCATGTAAACAGCGCCGCCCACAGTAGCCGGAATTCCCGAAAACCATTCAAGACCGCTAATATCATGACGCAAAAGTTCGTTTATTAGCGAAGACAAACGTATTCCCGAATCTGCGCGGATGATTACCGGCCGAGCGGATTTTGTGTGATTTTTCATCCTGAGTTCGGGATAATTTCCGCCGCGTGGTTCGATTTTTAACGAAGGCGTATTTTTACCGCACTCCTGAGATGCATGTTCAGCAATTTCCCACCTACCACCCGAATTGTGAATAATTACTCCGGAATAACCGGAATCGGAAAAAATAACATTGCTGCCGTTTCCCAAAATTTTAAACGGAATTCCGAATTCATTGGCGATACGGATGCTTGCCAAAAGTTCATCGCTGTTTTTTACCTTGATAAAAAAACGAGCGGGGCCTCCCACACCAATGGTCGTATAAGCCGAAAGTCTCACATTTTGCCGGCAATTCAAATGATTTGCCCGACAAACTTCTAAAAAAGATTTTATCATCGTAAAAGCGCCTCAGGAAAAAATGCTGCTCATGTAACGAAAGCCGGAATCGGGGAAAAGAGTCACAATATTGACCGGCAGATCGATCTCTTCCGCCAGGCGAATTGCGCCGTACAAATTTGCGCCGCTCGATCCTCCGGCGATAATGCCTTCCTCTTTGGCTAATCTTCTGGTGTATTGAAATGCGGTGTCGTCATCAATCCGATACATGTCGTCCAAAAGTTCGAACTCAACGGTTTTAAGAATAAATTCGTCTCCCAAACCTTCCAGTTTATAGGGCGAGGGATTAATTTTCCTCTTGTTTTTAAAGTACTCGTAAAAAACCGATCCGACCGGATCGACACCGATTAGTTTGATTTCGGGATTTTGTTCTTTTAAATAGCGTCCTGCGCCAAACAACGTTCCGCCGGTTCCTATGCCGCAAACCAAATAATCTATTTTCCCGTTCATCTGTTCCCAAATTTCGGGTCCCGTGGTCATGTAATGCGCTTCGTTATTGTCAGGATTGTTGTGCTGATCGATGTAAACGGAATTCGGAGTACGCTCCGCTAAATATTGCGCGTAATTGTTGTAAGAAAATTGATCTTCCGGAGGAAGCGACGCATCTACTAAAATGGTTTCGGCGCCCAAATGTTGGAGCATTCTGATTTTCTCGGGACTGGTAGAATCCCGAATGACAATTTTACACCGATACCCCCTTTGAATGGCGACCATAGCAAGTCCGATGGCTGTATTGCCGGAAGAATTTTCAATAATCGTGTAACCGGGTTTCAAACGTCCTTCTTTTTCCGCTTTTTCGACCATGTATTTTGCGATACGATCTTTAACGCTGCCCCCAGGATTCATAAATTCCAGCTTCGCATAGATGTTGGCTTTTAATCCCTGCGTTACAAAGTTGAGCTTTACCAAAGGCGTGTTACCGATCGATTCCAACAAGTTCGAACAGACTTTTCCGTTTGTTTCCATTAAATTTTCCCTTCTAACTATCAGATTAATTACAGGCGGAAATCCCATCCCCAAAAAATTGAACGAAAGATAAAAAAATAAAAAGTCAGCATCAACGGGAAAAATAAAATTCTTTTGCGAAGCATTGTTTTTTTGCCGGATAAAAGGGAAAGCGAAAAACGGAGGCGTTATTTTTTATTGCGCATTAATTCCTTTAAAAAGAAATACTGCAACGCCAAAATCGTTTTCCCGTCTTCTATTTCATGATTGATTAATTTTTTTTGGGCTTCTTCCCGCGTCCATTCTATTAGTTGAATATCCTCATGCTCCGCTTCCAAGCCGCCACCCGCATACTTCCGATCCGATGAATCACAATAGCCAATAAAAAGATGTATCCGTTCGGTAGTAATCCCCGGACTTACAAATATTTTTCCAATGGCCTGCAATTCCCGAATTTCGTAACCGGCTTCTTCTTTGCATTCTCGTCGGGCGCAATCTTCGGGCGACTCGCCTTCTTTATCTAACACTCCAGCAACAATTTCATCAATCCATCCCTCTTTTCCGGTCACATAAACCGCATAGCGAAATTGCCGAACCAGAACAAAGGAATCGCGATCCCGCAAATATATTAAAACCGCAACCGCTTCTCCCCGCTCCAAATTTAACCGGCGGACCGTAGGACTCCAGTTCCCGTCAAAACGCTCGTATTGCAACTCGGCAGCATCAACTTTAAAAAAATCATTCAACACGTATTCTCTTTTAATTAAGCGTACCTTCATTTTAAATCCCTTCTTGAAAAACAAATTTTTAATTTAAGAAATATTGCCACTAATTGAAAAACCTTTCTTTAACTCTATTGCTAATTTGTGTAAATTTCGTAAATATTGGCAAATTAAAAAGGAACGAGCAATGAACGAATTATTTTGGAGCGAAAAATTTAAAATTCGTGCTTACGAAGTGGATATACACGGTTTGGCCTATTTGCAAACAATTTTTAACTATTTGCAAGAAGTCGCCTCTAATCATGCCGCAGCGTTAAAGGCGGATAAAGAAAATCTGAAACGTCTTAATTATACTTGGGTTTTATCACGTGCCCATATTCATCTGAATTCCTACCCGCGTTGGCATCAAACCGTACAAATAGACACGTGGCCCTCTAAAAAGGAAACTTATTACGGATTACGCGATTTTGAAATTCTTTTAAACGATACTGTAATCGGACGCGCAACCACCTCTTGGATGATGATCGATTTTAGTCAACGCAAGCCGGTAAAACTACCGGATTTCTTAAACGGCGTGGAATATTCCGAAAAAGGAAGAGCTTTAATTGATTCTTTTCCAAGATTACCTCTTGCGGAAAACATCGAGGCTGAAGCCGAATTTTCGGTAAGGTTCGGCGATTTGGATGTCAACCGACATGTGAATAGCGGCCATTATTTTACCTGGGCTTTAGAAGCAGTTCCCGTTGAAATTCGCAAAAAATACCATGTTGTCGATTTTCAGATAAATTATCGGGCAGAAGCTTTGTTCGGTGACATTATTCGTTCTCAAATCGAAATCCGAAAACGGAAAGCCGAAATCACGATTCTTCATCGCCTGATCCGGAAAAAAGATCAAAAAGAACTGTGCAGGGCTCTTTCGTTATGGCAACCGTTTCAAAGTTGATTTAGGCATAAAAAGGCGTTAAATTATGAGTCCTTTGCGAGGATGGCGGAATTGGCAGACGCGCCAGACTTAGGATCTGGTGCCCGCAAGGGCGTGGGGGTTCAAGTCCCCCTTCTCGCACTTTTTAATGCAAGTATCCCATTTTATTTCCTCAGCCTTTCACCCGGTTGTCACTCCGATTATTCTTGCGCGACATCGTTGGCAATAAATCGGGAATGAATTAGGCGAACCGTCTTTTCGATATCCTTTTCATCAATAATAAACATCATGCTAATTTGCTTGTTAAATTGCGAAATCAGTTCGATTTGCACATTTTGCTCGTGAAGCAAACGAATAATTTGCCAGGTTAATTTGGGGTCACCTTTCATCCGTTCGCCCACCACACTTACCACAACCTTATTAGGCTCCAAATCAACGCTGCCGAATTGCTCCAATTCATCTAAAAATCGGGAGGAGCCGCCATTGCTTTGGATGGTTACGGAAAGTTTGGTAGCCGCTTTATTCACGGCGTAAACCTTTTTCCCGTGACGGGTTAAAATTTGAAATATATCTTCAATTAATTTGGGCGATAGGAGGAGTTTCGATGATTCGATTGTCACCAGCGAAATGCCCTCTTTGTAGGCAATGGAACGAATGGCCTGCGGCGCTTTGTTTTTGTAATCGGCTACGATCAGGGTCCCTTTTTCGTCAGGGAAACGGGAATTCAGGACGCGAACCGGAATGCCATGCGTTACCGCAGGTTGAATGGTTGCCGGATGCAAAACCCGTGCTCCGAAATAAGCCAGCTCACAAGCTTCGTCAAAGGTCATAAAAGTTAACGGTTTTGCTTCGGGAATAATCGTGGGATCAGCACTTAAAATACCATCCACATCCGACCAAATTTGAATTTCATCGGCCTGCAACACGGCTCCTAAAATCGAGGCGGTATAATCGGAACCGTCTCTCCCCAATGTGGCCGGTGCCCCTTGCAATGTAGTTGCCAAAAATCCTTGCGTAATAACCAATTGATTTTTATTTAAAGGGGGCACAAAATGCAAGCGCGCCATATCGGTTATTTTTTCCATTTGAGGCGTAACCTCGCCTTGGACCATTTTCACAAGCATAACGGGGCGCACATCCACACACACGCTTTGGTTTTTACGATATCGTAAATAAGCGTCAAAAATGCGGCTCGAAAGCAATTCGCCAATACCAATCAGACTGTTGTAAACTTCAAAACTTTCCACGCGTATGGCCTCAGTCACGTTTAAAAATGTCCTTAACTTTTTGAATTCCGCATCCAAATAAAGATGTAACTGTTCCGATATTGTCCCCTGCGGAATTAACGTATTGGCAACTGAACGATGGCGTACTTCAATTTGATCCGCAATCTCTCCCGCCTCTTCTTTTTTGCCAACCATAGCCAACCGATGCGCCCGAATAAGCTGATCCGTTACCCCGCCTAATGCGGACAAAACGACCAACGGACGAAAGGAACGGTTATTTTCCACAATTTGCGCAACGCGTCGAATAGCTGACACGTCTTTAATGGAACTTCCGCCGAATTTCATGATGATCATAATGGGTTATCTCCTTATAGCCATCTTTTCAAATTCCCTTTAAAAATTCTCCGATCAAAACATTAAGCTGATCGTATTCAATTAAAAAAGCATCATGTCCGTTTACGGAATGAATTTCACGATATGTTCCCTGCGGCACCAAAGCGGCAATCTCTTTCTGTTCGGAAATCGGATAGAGCAAATCGCTGTCTATCCCAATTGCCAATGTTTTAGCCGAAACGGATTGTAAAGCGGCTTGTATTCCACCGCGTTCGGCTCCCACATCATGGGTATCCATGGCACGCGTTAAAACCATCATACTATTGGCATCGAAACGCCCGACCAGCTTTTTCCCCTGATACGACAAATAGCTCTCCACCTGAAAAAAATCTGTACGTTCGGAATTTTGAAGTTTGCGGCCAAACCGTTGCTGAAAAGAAGGCTGTGTTCGATACGAGAGCATGGCAATTTGCCTGGCCAAAGCCAATCCCTTTTCGGGCTGCCGAGTGTAATAACCGTCTTTCCAATCAGGATCGTTAACAATTGCTTGTCGGGCAAGATGATTAAAACCAATGGCCCAGGCCGAATGGGCCGCGGGCGCGGCAATGGGGATGATGGATCGTACTCGTTCAGGGAACATAATACCCCATTCAAGGGTCATCATTCCCCCGAGAGAGCCGCCAATAACAGTGACAAGCTGCTTTATTCCCAAATAATCGAGCAATGCTTTTTGTACCCGTACCATATCGCGAACCGTAACTTGCGGGAATTGCGGGCCAAAGGGCTTGGTGCTTTGCGGATTTGGCGAAACCGGCCCGGTTGTACCGTAACAACTTCCCAAAATATTACTACAAACCACAAAATAGCGGTCGGTATTTAATGCCTTTTCTGGGCCGATAAGACCGTCCCACCACCCCGGTTGCCCAGGTTTTTTTGCTCTGTAAAACGGAATTTCCTTCAAAATTTCGGTGCTTAATTCGGTTTGCCCGGCCGCGTGTGCATCTCCGGTGAGTGCATGACAAATCAAAATGGCATTGTCAGCAGCAGAATTTAAGGTACCGTAGGTTTCATAAGCTACTTTCAATTCCTTTAAAATCAAACCGCTTTGCAATGTAAAAGGACTTTGTTCGTCAAATAGTTGTACGATTTGTGTCTTACTTTTTAACATGGTTTAAATTCCTTTTTGCCGTACCGTTCGAATCAATCTTATAAAACTTCCGTTGTTTTTCAACAGACGGCCAGAGCTGTATCAAAATCTTCTTTAATATCTTCAATGTGCTCCAGACCTACTGAAACACGAATCATATCGGGCAGCACTCCGGCTTGTATTTGTTCCTTTTCGCTTAGTTGCTGATGTGTGGTGGAAGCCGGATGGATGACCAGTGTTTTGGCATCGCCCACGTTAGCTAACAGGCTGGCTAATTTTACGTTATTAATAAATTTTTTTCCTGCGGCACTTCCGCCCTTAATTCCGAATGCAAGCATCGATCCGAACAGCCCGGGACGTAGATATTTTTTGGCTAATGCATGCGAAGGATGCGAAGGAAGCCCGGGGTACCACACCCAGCTCACCTTTGGGTGTTGTTCCAGCCATTTTGCCAATTCCAATGCATTATGGCTGTGACGTTCCACCCGTAAAGACAACGTTTCCAACCCTTGTAACAATAAAAAGGCATTAAAGGGACTTAAAGCTGGACCAAAATCGCGCAGGCCTTCCACGCGTGCCCGTAAAATAAAAGCAATGTTGCCGGTGGGGCTTTGCGGGCCGAATTGTTGCCAAAAATTCAAACCGTGGTATCCTGGATTCGGTTCGGTAAAAATCGGAAAATGACCGTTTCCCCAATCAAACCTGCCACTGTCCACTATCACTCCGCCAATTGAGGTTCCGTGTCCACCGATCCATTTGGTAGCCGAAGCGGTAACAATATCGGCGCCCCATTCGATGGGACGCAGCAAATAGCCTCCCGCGCCAAAGGTATTATCCGTAATTAGCGGAATACCATAGGCATGAGCCAAAGCGGCCAGGCCTTCAAAATCGGCAACATTCAAACGAGGATTGCTTATGCTTTCGATATAAATCGCCTTGGTATTTTTATCGATCAAAGCTTCGAAATCATCGATTTTTCCGCTGCTGCAAAAGCGAACGTCAATTCCCAAACGAGGCAAGGCTACCTTGAACTGATTAAACGTACCTCCGTACAAATAGCTGGTGGCCACGATATTTTCGCCCGCCTGGGCAATTGTGGCTACGGCCAAAAACTGGGCCGCCTGCCCGGAAGCAGTAGCCAGCGCCCCGATACCCCCTTCCAAAGCAGCCATGCGTTTCTCGAACACTTCGGTCGTCGGATTCATGATACGCGTGTAAATATTGCCGAATTCCTTTAAATCGAACAAAGCCGCCGCCTGATCCGCATCTTTGAACAAAAAAGAAGTGGTTTGGTAAATGGGTACGGCACGGGCATGGGTTTCTTTATCCGGCACATGTCCGGCATGCAACTGAAGGGTTTCGAAACGATATTTCGAACGAAATTGGTCAGCCATTTGAACTCCTTTCTTTATCGAGTATCCGGCAAAAAATTTATTTTAGCAATCACTGATTTTTTCCATAAAAAAAGCCTCTCCGGGATAGAATCCTGAAGAGGCTTCAATAGGGTTATTGAATCCGCTTCTTATCTTTCCCCGGTTCGGGGCAGGAATTAGCACCTTTCCGTGCGGACTACACGGATGGTTGCTAAGGCTTCGCAGGGCCTGTTCCCTCCACCTTTCTGGATAAGAAGAGTTACCTTCTCTATGTCAAAGACACATTTCGATCATTTTTGTTGGCTGAATATAGGCGTCCGAAATCAAGAAGTCAAATAAAATTACATTTTAATGCAATTTAATTTAAATATCCCAGGGCCACCAAAAGCTCGGCATTTAAAATCGCACCGCCTGCAGCACCGCGAATGGTATTGTGCGAAAGCACGACAAACTTGTAATCTAAAATGGCGCAAGAGCGTAAACGCCCCACACTAACCGCCATTCCTTTTTCCAGATCGCGCTGCAAACGAGGTTGGGGCAAATTTTCCTCTTCGAAATAATGCACAGGTTGCATGGGCGCGGAAGGCAAGCTCAATTCTTGCGGAACGGCCCTGAAATTTCGCCAAGCATCGATAATTTCCGCTTGTTCGGCCGGTTCAGCTAATTTTACCGACACGCTTTCCAGATGCCCTTCCAAAACGGGTACCCGATTGCAACTGGCGCTGATGGTTAATGGGGCATCTCTGAACCGCGATCCGTCCCATTGCCCCAAAAGTTTTTTAGGTTCGCGCTCCATTTTTTCTTCTTCTCCGGGGATAAAAGGAATTACATTATCCAAGGCATCCAACGAAGAAACCCCCGGATATCCCGCACCGGAAAGGGCCTGCATGGTAACCACGTGAATTTTTTTGATCCCGAATGCCTCGTTTAACGGTGTTAAAGCCAAAACAAGGCCCGTAGTCGAACAATTGGGATTGGTAATTATTTTACCGCCGTTAAACGGTTGCTTTTCGATGGCCTGCAAATGATGCGGATTAACTTCTGGAATAAGCAACGGCACCTGAGGATGGAATCGGTGGTTGCGTGCATTGGAAATGACGATATGCCCCTGATTGGCAAATTTTTTCTCTACCGTCTCGGCCACCTTGGCATCCAAAGCCGAAAACAAAATTTTTACCGGCAATTCGGAAGCCGCGGATTGAACGATTAGACTACCGGCGGATGTGGGTAACGGCGTACTTTGAATCCAATTAACTACATCGCGATAGGGTTTTCCGGCGGAACGTTGTGAAGCGGCCAACACCTTAATTTCAAACCAAGGATGTCGGCTTAAAAGCTGAACAAATTTTTGTCCCACACTACCGGTGGCACCCAAAATGCCCACCGGTATTTTTTGTTTTGGCTCAAAATGCTTGCCCATTTTTTTACCCGATTTTATTTTGAATTGCGGGAATATACAAAGATTCTGCATAAAAATACATTTTTTCTTTTCGGAAACATCCGCCCGATTTTTGCGTAAATTTAGTATTTGAACTAAACCGCGGGGATATTGTATTGTTTAGTTTACCAAATCATATTTCTTCAGTGCGTATTCATTTTACAAGCAAGGAGGAAAATTCCATGAAACGTTTTTTGATTTTCGCCTTTGTGCTGCTATTCGGTTGGCAACTGGCGCAAGCGGACGAAGGTATGTGGTTACTTAACCAATTAAAGCAATTGCATTTGCAACAAAAAGGGTTGCAAATGGATGTCCGTAAAATTTACAACTCCAATGATGTGGGGCTTTCGGGAGCGGTTGTCAATTTAGGTGGCGCAACCGCAGAATTGGTTTCGCCGGACGGCCTTATTTTAACTAACCATCACGTGGCCTTTGGCGCCGTACAACGCGCTTCCACACAGGGTACCGATTATTTGACCAAAGGATTTTTAGCCAAAACCCGAGCCGATGAAATTCCAGCACCCGGTTACGTTGCTCGCATTTTTTTGGGTATGAAAGACGTAACCGAACAGGTATTAAAAGGAACGGACAAAATCAAAGATCCGGTCAAGCGTGATCGCGCCATTAAACGCCGCATTAAATCCATGGAAGATAAAATAGAAAAAGAAGCCGACGATATCGATGCCCGTATTGTCCCCATGTACTCCGGGTTACAATACATCTTGTTCAAATACAAACGCATTGAAGATGTACGCATGGTTTTTATTCCGCCAAAAGCTATCGGTAATTACGGAGGTGATGTCGACAATTGGATGTGGCCGCGGCATACGGGCGATTTTTCCTTTTTGCGTCTTTATGTGGCTCCGGACGGCAAAGGCGCCAAATACGCTCCGGAAAATGTGCCGTACCATCCCAAACACTGGATCAAAATCAGTCGTACTCCCATTGAAAAAGGCGACTTTACTTTTATTATCGGTTATCCGGGCAGAACTCAGCGCTACTCTACTTCGTTTGCCGTTGCCTTTGCACAAAACAAATACTACCCTACGGCTATCAAAGAATTTAAAACGATTATCAGTTTTCTGGATAGCGTCGGCCAACAATCGCAGCAACTGGCCATTAAAGCCGTGGGTATCAGTAAATGGCTCAACAACAGCATGAAAAACTTTGAAGGAAATCTCGCAGGAATGAAAAAACACCATTTGCTGCAACAAAAACAAGAGCAGGAAAAGGAATGGTTGAAGTTTGTTAACAGTGATAAAAAGCTCAAAGAAAAATACGGCAATTTGCTGAACCGTTTTCGGGATGAATATCGCAAAGCTACCGAAGCTGCCGACCGTCAGTTTGTTTTGGGACAGTTCAATTATCTGGCAGGTATCATTCCTTCGGTAGCGCAAAGCATTTATTACGTGGCAGCGCAAAAAGCTAAACCGGCCAACGAACGGGATCCCATGTTTTCGGAAAAAGATGTCAAACGAATGGCTGAACGTTTAAAATATCGCTACATGGGATACGCTCCGGAAATTGACAAAGGCTTGCTTAAAATGGTTTTACTGCGTATCAAAAATTTACCTAAAGGTCAACGGTTGACCGGGTTGGAATATATTTTTAAAGATTATCCTTCTGTTGATGCTTTTATCGATTACGCTTATGCCCACACCAAATTAACGGATCCTCAATTTGCACAACGTTTATTTAACACATCTTTGCAAGATTTGAACAAAACAGACGACCCGTTTTTGAAAATGGCGCGGGCTTTGGAACCTGAAATGGAGAAATTACGCAAAGAACAGGAAAAGCATCAGGCTGTTTTGCGACAATTGGAAAAACAATATATTAGTGGTTTAATGGCTTGGCAAAAGCGTCCTTTTTATCCGGATGCCAATGGTACCATTCGCTTAACTTACGGACGTATTGCTGGGTATACACCTCGGGATGCCGTTTGGTACAAACCATTTACTACTTTACACGGCGTTATGGAAAAAGAAACAGGCAAATGGCCGTTTATCGTACCAAAAAAATTAAAAAAACTTTTCGAAACACATAACTACGGAAAATGGTATGATCCTGTATTAAATGATGTACCTGTTGACTTTTTGAATGAATGCGATATTACAGGCGGGAACTCGGGTAGTCCCACTTTTAACGCTAAAGGAGAGTTGGTGGGCATTGCTTTTGACGGCAACTGGGAAGCGCTTACCAGTGACTGGAAATACGAACCAGCTATCCAGCGGGCTATTAATGTGGATATTCGGTATGTTTTGTTTATTACACAAAAATTTGCTGATGCGCAGAATTTGTTGCGGGAGCTTGGTATTAAATAGACATAGATTGGGGCTATTGTGTGTTGCCTATTTGCTGAATTGCTGATGGTCTAAATTTTGTGTTATAAAACTGTATCCGGATGAAGGGTGCAAATATTAAAGGTTAAGGGTTTAAAGAAGCCTTGCCAATCTGTGCGGATCGGTGGCCGGGGAAGTTGAATGGTTGATCGGTTGAATTGTTGAATGGTGTTTTCGGTGCTTCTTCTGTGTGCTTCGGTGGCTGGATTAAGTTAAGGGTTGAGGGTAAAGGGTTAAGGGAACAAAATAGTGCCGATCTAAGAGCAATTTTGGTGGTTTGTTACAACGATTTACCCCCTGTGCCCCCCCTCAAAGGGGGGCACTTTGTGTGTGACCGTTTGCGGCCCTGCAGGGAGAAGCCGGTTGCCGAGTAGTCCCGATTCATCGGGACGTATCGAGGTACCGGCCGTCTTTTCCCCCTCTCCTTTTTCTTTTTTCATTTTTCCTTTTTCATTCCTCTGTGCGGATCAGTGGCCGGGGAAGTTGAATGGTTTATCGGTTGAATTGTTGAATGGTGTTTTCGGTGCTTCTTCTGTGTGCTTCGGTGGCTGGATTAAGTTAAGGGTTGGGGGTAAAGGGTTAAGGGAACAAAATAGTGCCGATCTAAAAGCAATTTTGGTGGTTTGTTACAACGATTTACCCCCTGTGGCCCCCCTCAAAGGGGGGCGCTTTGATTGTGGCGGTTGGCGCCCTTTTCCCCCTCTCCTTTTTCCTTTTTCATTTTTCCTTTTTCATTCCTCCGTGCAGATCAGTGGCCGGGGAGGTTGAATGGTTGATTGGTTGAATCGTTGAATGGTTATTCGTAATTCGGTGCATGGGTAAGAAAGGCCCTCCCTTTTGAGGGAGGGTGCCCGAAGGGCGGGTGGGTTTTGCCAGTGCCTCGATACGTCACCGCTGGCGCGGCGCCACTCGGCAACCGGCGTCAGGTAAATTTTGCCAGTTTGCTGTGGTGTTTACCCCCCGTAGCCCCCCTCAAAGGGGGGCGCTTTGATTGTGGCGGTTGGCGGCCTGCGAGGAGAAGCCGACTATTTTTAACCCGTAAAATTATTAAGGTTGTTAAAAGGCACTCTCTCCACAATTTGAATAATCTGATCGGACGACAGATTAAGATATTTTACAGAAGCTGCCAAATTACGCTCATCAAATTTGTTAACCACTAAGCCGGTATTAAAGTAGCTTACCAATAAATTAGCAAAATTAATAATGTGCAACAAATCCGGATTTTCATCAAATTTATCCAAATCGTGATGATGCTCAATTACCAAAGCCAAATTTTCCGGTAATTCCCATGTTTTTGCCAACTTGGCACCTGCTTGCGTATGGTCGATGCGAAATAATTTTCGTTCTACCTGACTCAGGGTCAAATTTTCATCACTGTACAAATGGCGGTAAAACAACGGATACTGACGATCTACCCATTGATCTAAAACAATCTTACCAATATCATGCAGCAAACCAGCCGTATATCCTAATTCCGGTTCGATACGACGGGTCATCTTGGCAATTTCCTGTGCAGCCAGCGCCGTAGCCAAGGCATGCTGGAACAAACCGCCCTTGCACAACGAATAACCGTTATCCGCTTCTTTGTAATACCATTCCGTAAAAATGGAGAGGGTTAAAAGCAAAATTCGTCGCTCGCCCAGCATAACAAGTGCCTGATCAATGGTTTGAATTCGGGAACGGGGATTAACAAAAGCAGAGTTACTCAGTTGAATGATTCGGGCCGTTAATACCTGATCCTGTCGAATTTCCTTACCGATTACACGCATGGAAACATCATCAGCATGAATCATACGAATTACCTTTAAAGCAATTTGCGGAATGGGTTTAATGCGTTGAATAACCTTATCGATGCTTTCCAAAGGAACAATGGAGGTGGGCTTGTGCGCTTGCGCCTGATCGGTACCGATTACCTCAATGCCGTATTCGAAGGTATCGAGATTAAAGCTGATTTTATAACCAAAATAACCGCCTACTTCTGTACGGATAATTTCGACATCGTTATCTTTCAAAAAATTAAGCACCAAATCGGAAGTCCGTCCGCCGATATCCAACTGTAAATCCAAACTGGTCACATCGCCCATTAGGGCTCCGCCTGCCACAACAGCCTGCATGTTTGCTTTATCGGCACCCAGTTGTTCCAATTCGGTAAAGAACAAGGGCAAACCGGTTTTGGCGTATTTTTCGGCAAAATCATCATCGTAAGAAGTCGAAGGCTCCGGCAATAAAATGTGATACAACCCGCCTACTTGATTTTCTTTATCATAAACAATTAGTCCCACGCAGGAGCCCAAAAAGGCCTGCACCATAACCTTGTCCGATTTACTCACAAAATATTGTCCGGACGGGACATTTTCGATACGTTCCATCGCTATCCTTCCATCAATCCTTTTTGTTCATATTCATTCAGTTTATTTCTAAGCGTTCGAACCGTTATACCCAACAACTCCGCTGCTTTGGTTCTGTGGTTATCGGTTTTACGCAAAGCAGCCAAAATCATACGACGTTCCATTTCGGCCAGGGGGATCACTTCATCAGGAATAATCGATTCTTTGGTTCCGTTCCGGTTGCCTTCTTCTTCGAAGCGGAAGTGTTTTTCGGTAATCGTTTCTTCTTTTCCGGAAAACAACAATGCGCGTTCGATCATGTGTTTTAACTGCCGTACATTGCCCGGCCAATCGTAGTTTAGAATTTTTTGCATTAAACTCGGTGCGATCTGTTTGTTTTTGTAATGATATTTGGATTTAAACGATTCCAAAAAGTGGTCAACCAGTAAGGGAATATCTTCTTTACGTTTACGCAAAGGAGGAATGGTAATGGGAAAAACATTCAAGCGAAAAAACAAATCTTCGCGAAATTTTGACGAATTAATCAGTTCATCAATATCACGATTGGTGGTGGCAATAATGCGCACATCAATGGGAATTTCGGCGATGCTACCCACCCGTGTAACTTTCATCTCCTGCAACACACGCAGAAGCTTGGCCTGCAGGGCATAAGGAATTTCACTGATTTCATCCAGTAAAATCGTTCCCTCGTTGCTTTCTTCGAATATGCCTTTTTGTTGGCGGTAAGCTCCGCTAAAGGAACCTTTTTCATGGCCGAACAGCGTACTTTCGAACAACGTTTCCGGTACCGCCGCACAATTAATTTTGCGAAAAGGTTTATCCGCCCGAGCGGAACGATCGTGAATGGCCTGAGCTACCAATTCCTTTCCCGTACCACTCTCGCCACGAATAAATACCGTGGCATCGCTATTGGCCACTATATCCACATAATTGATGACTTCTTTAATCGCCGAACTTTCACCTATTATTTTGGTATCGATTTGATATCTTTGAATTTTTTGTTTAAGGGTTTGGTTTTCACGGCGCAAATTCTGATATTCAAAATAGCGCTGCACACGCGATTCGATTTGACTAATTGAAAAAGGCTTGGTAATAAAATCAAACGCACCGTTTTGCATGGCTTCCACCGCACGTTCAATCGTGCCGTAGGCCGTAATAACAATGGAACCTAAATCCGGATATATTTTCCTGGCTTTACCAATGAGCTCAATCCCTTTTATGCCGGGCATCATCAAATCCGTAATGATTAAGTCTACCGGATGTTCTTTTAAAATCCGCAACGCATCTTCACCGGATTCGGCGACCTGCACCTGATAACCACCCGCTTCCAATGTCTGGTGCAAAATCATTCGCAGATGCTGATCATCATCCACAACTAAAATTTCATGCTTCTCCATAAGCCCCGTTTCTTTTGCTTTGTCTTTTTCATATCAAGCGTCGTACAAATAACACGTCTCAGCCGGTGGCCTGAAATCCTTGGCCGAAATACCCGTGTTCGATTTAAAAATTTTATTACGTTTTTGTAGAACTTTTGCCCCGATTATCAGAGCTATATGTTCGGATGGTTTGAGAGAGTCTTTAATCTTTGATGGGGGGCGCATCCTTGTGCCTTTGGTAGGAATTTAGGGCTTGCTGATTTTTTATTTTTTTTCGTAATTCCCGTTCTTTAGCAGCTACACTAAAACTGGCTTCTTCCGGTCGGATATCCTTTAGAATGGCTCGCAATTCGGCAATTTCGTTTTTCAGCATGGCAATTTCTTGCTTTAATGTTTCGTTTTCTTTTCGTAATTGCAATTCGCGGATGGCCCGCTCAAACAACGAAATAATCTGATCAATACGAAAAGGTTTAATCATATAATGGAACTGATAATTGCGCATAGCCTCCAGAGCATATTTGATATTGTGATATCCGGTCATAATAACCACAACCAAATCCGGAATTCGGTCGGCCAATTCGATACCCAATTGAATGCCGGTTTTATTTTTGTAGCCCAAATCAAAGTCTAACAAAGCAAACGCAATGTTTTTATGTTTGATTTTGGCCGGAACCTCATCCGGAGAGCTGGCCGTAACAACTTCGAACTGGTTGTCGATTAGTCCGTCCGAAATCATTTCCAGAATTGCCGGATCGTCATCCACTACCAAAATGGTTCGATTGGCAAATTCCATTCATTATTCCTTCGAATGTTCTACTTTTATGCGAACCCTGCCTTTACGGTTGGCTCCTGCTTGCATTTTTTAAGAAGCGGCAAAGGTTTCGCTACGTAATTCGTCAAATAACCGCAGCCATAATTGGCTGATAATCTGTCCGGCATCCTCACCGGATTGCGGATAGCTTATGGTTACGTATTTCAATTCCACTTTAATTTGATTTTTTTGCCCGCCAAAAGTCGTTTCCATATCTTCCTTTAAGCTACTGCACAGACTTTCGGAAGTAAACAGATCGGCATTGGGAAAAATAAAAAAAGCGGTATCCAAAGTAAGCCAAATTACATCACCGACCGATGATAATTTTTTATCGAACAATTCCTGATACACACGCACGGTATCTTCCAACGCTACAGTAGACATCATTTCATGCCACAAACTCAATCGGAAAATGGCAAACGAAACCGGATACAAACCTAACCGTGCTTCATAAATACGATCTTTAATAATTTTACTGATGATATTTTCAAAACCTTTTTGTCTTCTTTTTACGGCGCCAAAGGTATGAAAAACCGGAGCCATCAGGTTGGTAAACGCAGATAACAATTTAATCTTTTCTTTGCTGAGATCCGTTTCAGCCTGATGGATGGCAACAATTAAAAAGGCGTTAATTTGTTCGTGAAAGCGAAAAGGGAAAAAATACAGGGCCTGTAATTGATTTTTAAGCGCAATGGTTTGTTCGCCTATTTTCAATGCATCTTGAATATTACCGAATTTGGAGGGACGTTCTTTGCGAATAATATACCCGTTAATCGATGCAAACAAACTAAAGCGCAATTTTTCCTGCAATTCCTGATCGAATTCCCTGCTTTTTATTATGACAAACTCTTCCAGATCGTCGTGATAGCGAGCAATGGCCGCATGCTCTATTTTAAAATATTCCACATAAGTATCCAGAACCATTTCCAAAGCCACATCAAAATCGGTTACCTGATAAATGAGTGCGGCCAAATCGCTCATTAAAAAAGTTATTTCATTCGAAAACAAATTTTTTTCCGTCATACGCTCATTCACCTGCCTTTGTCCCTTGTTTATTTCCGGGCACAAAAATATCGTAGGTATCGTCGCTCATTTCTTTTAGCGATTCAACGATTAATTCATCTTTAAACCGATATATTTTGACACTTTCCAACAATTCGTCGGAATGGAAGCCCAATCCGTTAATTTCGATATGTACATTTGGGTATAGCTTGCCTTCTACAACCACTTCTTTTAACAAACGCTCTCGGGCGGCCTCTTTTTGCAAGACCATTTCTTCATCGTCTAATTGCATCAAACGATTTTTAAGGCGTTTTAGCTCGTTTTGTAAAAATGATAATTCCGAAAGTTTTTCATCCGAAATTTTTTTGACTTCGTTTTTTAAAATGTTCAAAAAGCGGTAACGTTTTTCAAGAGTGGAATAACGCAAACTTAAATCGGTACGCAATCGACTTAACTCCCACAATTTACGCTGAGAGCTGTTCTGGCCGCTGCCAATAATTTTAAGCTCGGTGTAAATATTACGCGGCGAACCGACCACAGCGGCCACAATACCTTTTTCGGAAGTCAAATTTCCGCCGCGTATTTGCCCTTCGGCTCCTTTTACCGTGGCCACACCGCCAACCGAAACACTGCTATTAATGATGTAGTGTTCCACATTTAGGTCACCCCGCACACCCACCGTAGCATCTTGAATAAAGCCGCAAGAAAGGCTCCCGCCTGCAAGAATTTTGGCCCTGTTTTTGCCCACTACCCCGTATTTTATGGTAATATCTCCCTGTTGCGAGTAGATATGCGCAGCTTCCACATTCCCGCCAATTACAATGGAATCGCGCGCTTCCACACGAAAGCCGGAGCGTACGTCTCCGTCAATAACCACCGGGCCGTTAAATTTAATATTCCCGCTTCCGTAATTGACATCGCCCTTTATCTGCAATACTTTATCCACATGAATGCGGTTCTGCTGACGATAGGCCGATCCGTCCGACGCAGCCATTAAGCGCAAGCCGTCTTCCGAAACGGTCGTATTGCGCCCTGCGGGAAGTTCCACATCCTGCCCTAAAGAAGAAATCATTTCGCCGGTTACGCTTTTACCGTCCTTGCCTTTTTGCGCCGGTATTTTGCTAACCAACACCTGCCCCGCTTTTACGGGCACAAATTTCATTCCCTGTTTAAAATCAATACGTTTTTGCTTATCTGCGTCTTCGGGAGCCAATGGCACATCCCAAATAAGTTGGGCGTCTTTTCCCTTTTCGGCAGGGATGCCCCGTGCAATTACTTTGTTATAGACGGGTTGTTTGTTTTTTAGAATTTCGTCAAAAACTTCGCGTCGCACCCCGTAGCGCAATCCGGCCTCTTTTAAAGCTTTAATGAGCTCTTCCCGCGAAGGAAACGATTCTCCCGATGCAGATATGGTAACGCGGGCGGTTAATCCCTGAGGGTCGATATTTACTTTAATTTTCTCCACGTTCACGTTTGTCCTGTTTTAACTTATCCTGTGGCTGCGGTTTGAACTTGTTCGCTTTGTTCTTCAAAATCGAACAAAATTTGCGCAACTTTACCGCAACTGCATTCATAAATGATTCCGATCAAATCTTCGCCGTTATATATGGGATTCACTTTACCTTCCTGATGGTTTTCGCTCACCTGCAACGAATGTTCGATTTTTCTGGGTTTGCCAAATACCAATTGATCGCGTTTAATAACCGTCTTACTGCCATGAATTTTAGGATGTACCTGTTTAAAAATTTTTGCCTGATCCTCATCAAAAATATCCCTATTCCCCTGCATCTTCCTTTATCTCCCGTTTTTATTTTTGATTGAAATATTTATCTATCATATCCTGAGCCACTCCGTTATGGCGTACGATATCGGTGGTAACCACATTGAATTTTTGCAGGGCATGATTATCCTGCGATTTTTGCAATTCTTTTTCTATGGCCGCTAAAATATCCTGTCCGAACAGTGTACGTCCTCTGATTTTTAATGACGTGTTAAACAGATCGACAAATTTTTTGTAAATGGCTTCCAAGATGCGATTGACATATTCCAATTGCTGGTTAGTAATATCCTGAAATTGAAAAGCCAAAAAAATGTCGGAAATCTTTTTCTCCAACGTTTCCAAATTTTTCATCATATCTTGCGAGCCGTTATTTTGCGAAGCCTGGGCTTTAACTTCGGTTATTTTACGGTTAATAAACTCTAACTGGTCAAGAATTTTATGCGTGGCCATCTCGGTTGTTTGCGAAACAAATTGCAAATTATCGGAAGCAGAGGGAATTTTTTGTGATCCGTCTTTCATAAATGCGTTAACTTCGAGCATTAAAGGAATGATATCTTTGATAAAATTAAACATGTCGTGTACCAGCGGAAGCGCTTCGCTATTGGTTTCGATATTGGCATCCAGCTCATTTATGCGCTGAATCAGATCGTTTATCCCGTTAACTTCGTGCATTATTCCCCCTGTAATTATCAGGCACCCAATAAATCCAACATTTTCTTTTTCAGAACATCCGGTGTAAAAGGCTTAACAATGTATCCGTTCACACCGATGCGAATTGCAGTTAACACATCTTCTTCCATCCCGCGGGTTGTAATCATCAAAATCGGCAAGGAACGCCAGCGTTCTTCCCTGCGCACGTATTCCACAAATTCTTTACCGGACATTTCCGGCATATTCCAATCGGTTAGCACGATATCATATTGGTTTTCGTGTAATTTTTCCAGTGCATCCAAACCGTTCTCGGCTTCGTCAAAGCGCACCGCACCCAAATTCTTCAGGGCATTTGCAATTATCCGGCGCATGGTCGGTGAATCGTCTACAAACAATATGCGCTTATTTTCCAGCATTTGGCGTACTCCCTTTAAGTAATATGGCTAAAAATTTTAAAAATACCTGCCCCATCCTGAAAACAGCACCTGCCACCCCGTTAATTTTACTTCAACAAACATGCCAAATTTTTGGCTAATCCGGCATTGCCCCTGCTTTCGCCTTTTTCCGGATTTTATTGTTTACATTTCACGGCTTTAAAAACAGAAAAAATTTCCCTCCGTGGGGATATTTATTCCGAAAAAAGCGCCGGGTACAAGTACCTTTTTTTGCAGCGCAGTCCTATTTTCAATCGAATCGTTCAATGCACCCAGGCCATGTTTTGATTTAAATGTTTTACAACATACTCGGGAATTTTACTTAACGGCAACAAATGCATAGCTCCTCCCCGAAAATAGGCTTCTTTGGGCATGCCAAAAACAACCGAAGTATCTTTGTCCTGTGCCAGAGTAAAGGCGCCCTTTTCACGCATTTTTACCATGGCGTCGGCTCCGTCGTCTCCCATTCCGGTTAGCATAATGCCAATGGCATGTTCTCCCGCATGTTTGGCCACCGAACGAAAAAGCACATCCACACTGGGACGATATCCGTTAATGCGTGCTCCGGCCCTGCAAATTACACGATAGCTTTTATTATGGCGCACCAATTGCAGGTGAAAATTACCTGGGGCTATCAACACATGCCCCGGACGCACCTCGTCCCCGGATTGTGCTTCTTTAACATTAAATGCGGTTTCGGCATTTAACTGTTGTGCAAATTGAAACGTAAAACCGGCTGGCATGTGTTGTACAACTACCATACCTGGCATATCGGGTGGCAAAGCTCCCAACAAAAAGCGTAATGCCCGCGTTCCTCCCGTAGAAGCACCAATGGCAATAATTCGGCTCGATAAATACGCAGCGCTTATTTTTTGTCCGGCCAACGGTTTACGGTTTACACCGGTTTGGTTTTTAAAAACCATAATATTGGCTTTTGCAGCCATTTTAATTTTCGATTTTAATTCGCCGAGCATTAAAGAAAGATTGTATTTTACATTTGTCATCGGCTTTAAAATAAAATCCACGGCGCCACTGGCCAAAGCCTCCAAAGTTATTCTGGAACCGCGTTGGGTTAATGCACTAACCATAATAACCGGCAAGGGATTATTTTTCATAATATGCTTTAAAAAAATCAATCCGTTGGTTCCGGGCATTTCAATATCCAACGTTAACACATCCGGGTGTGTTTGTTCGATGAGTTTTTGCGCGCGGTTGGCATCACCGGCTGTTCCTACAATACTAATTTGCGGATCATCGCTCAAACCGCGCAGCAAAATGCGGCGCACTAAAGCCGAATCGTCTACGATTAAAACTTTTATGGGTTTCACGTTTGCTCCCTGCGCACGTAAACAGACGGTTGCACATATTTAAAATAAGGATCACGATGGCTTAAACTTTCTGAATGTCCCAAAAACAAAAATCCGCCGGGCTGTAAGTAACGCCGGAACCGGAAAATCAATTTTTCGCGCATGGGTTCGTCAAAATAAATCATCACGTTGCGGCAAAAAATAACATGAAATTTGCGTTTAAACGGAAAACGTTCACGCACCAAATTCAGTCGTCTAAAAAGAATTAATGATTTTAAAAAAGGCTTTACCACAAACACCTGTTCATTTACCTGCATGAAATATTTTTGCACCCACTCTTTTTTTAAATGGATTACATTGTTTTTTGAAAATTGCCCGAGTTCCGCTTTTTTTAACGCCCGACGTGAAATATCGGTAGCCAAAATTGCCGCTTGATCGGTAACTTTGTTTAATCCGAAATATTCGTTTAAAATCATGGCTATTTGGTAGGCTTCTTCTCCGCTGGAACATCCGGCCGACCAGATACGTATTTTTTCCGAAGCAGATTTTCTGGCGGCCCAATACGGTATAACAGTTTGCCACAAAAAATCAAAATGCGCACTTTCGCGATTGAAATAGGTATGGTTTGTGGAAATACGATCGGCCAAGGCGGCGAGTTCGCGTCCTGTTTTATCGTTTTCCACATATTGCAAGTAATCTTTAAAGCTTTTAAAACCAAGCGAATAAATATATTTTTGCAAACGGGTTTTTACCAAAAAACGTTTTTGCGGCCCCAGTGCAATACCGAATTGTTTTTTAACCAAACGGCTAATTTCAAAAAGATCGCTTTCGGTAAATAATGGGGCATCCACCATTTTTAAAAATCTCCAAAATCCAAATCGTCATTAAAAGCGGTCGGTTTGTGTTTTCCGTTGCCATTGCGGCCGTTTCCGCCGGTATGTTCCGCAACAAATGCCGATTGCGAAAAGCCCATCGCTTTGCCGTAATCATCCATTGTTTCCGAAATGGCTTCATAGCCGGTTAGTCGAAATTTCCCTACCAATTTTTGTAGGTTTAGTGCCTGACCTGAAAGTTCTTCGGCTGCAGAAGCACTTTGTTCGGCACTGGCCGCATTGCTTTGCGTAACTTCATCCACCTGTTTTAGGGCGGAACTGATTTGCTCGATACCTTCCACCTGCTCGGAAGAAGCGCTGGCAATTTCATCCATTAGGTCGTTCACCTTGGTAATATTGGCAATAATCGAATCCAAAGCATGGGCGGTTTGATCGGCAATATCCGCACCGACCCGGATTTTTTCGATGGATCCTTCAATAAGTTTTTCGGTTTCTTTGGCCGCCTTGGCGCTGCGTTGAGCTAAGTTGCGCACTTCTTCGGCAACCACGGCAAATCCTTTGCCATGCACTCCGGCCCGGGCGGCTTCTACGGCGGCATTCAGCGAAAGCAAATTGGTTTGAAAAGCGATTTCGTCAATTACTTTAATAATTTTGGCAATTTGATTGGACGAATCGTTTATGGCCTGCATAGCCTCCAGCATTTTAGCCATTTGCTGATTTCCGTCCTGCGCGGCCGTAGTGGCCTGCTTGGAAATTTGATTGGCCATTTGCGCATGTTCCGAATTTTGCTTGGCCTGCGTGGCCACTTCTTCGATGGAAACCGTGGTTTCTTCCAACGCTCCCGCTTGTTCGGTAGCCCCTTGCGAAACCGCCTGGCTGGAATCGGCCACCTGGTGAGCTCCATTGCGAATTTGTTCGACCGAATTGGCAATATTTGCCAAAATTTCATTTAAGGCATCCAACGTTTTGTTCAGAGCATTTTTCATCCGTGCCAAATCGCCTTTGTGTTCTCCGGTAATTTTTACCGTTAAATCGCCCTCGGCAACACGTTCCAGTGCCGTTAAAATTTCGTTCATGGGAAACGTAAGCGCATCCAACGTCTCATTGAATCCGCGTACAATTTTACGGTAATCGCCCTGATGCTTGCTATCATCTACACGCAACTCCAGACGACCTTCCAAGGCTCCTTCGATCAGGGCGTTGGAATCGTGAATTAAATTGTTAATGGCCGTAATACATTGGTTAATGCTTTCTTTAAGAATATTAAAATCACCGCGATATTCTGATTTGATCGTCTCGGGAATTTCGCCACGAGCCACCATGGCCATAATTTGCGCACTCTCGTTCAACGGTTGCACAATGGCATCCATAGCTTCATTAAATCCTAAGAGAATGGCACTGTAATCACCGCGAAATTTTTGTGCATTACCCCGATAGCTCAAATTTCCGGCTTTGGCTTCCTCGGTCATTCGAACACTTTCTTCTACCAAACGGTTTAAGTTGGCCCGAATGGTATTGATGGCATCGGTAAGTTGCATTAAATTGCCGGGCAAGGCGCGCAGTTCATGGTTCAAACTGCCCTCGGCATATTCGTTTAAAATGGTAATGGTATCTTTTAAAGGCAAAGTTAACACATCCAGCGCATCATTTAAACTAACGATTACTTCGCGATAAGCACCCTGCAAATCACGCACATCGGCACGAGCTTCGATATTTCCCTGTTTCAGATGATCTACCAAATTTTTCAGCTCGGAAACTATGGTTCTCAGGCTCTCTTTTACTTCCAGCAAGGCATGGCCAAGTTCGTCTTCGTCGGAAAGAACGCCGATTTCGGTATCGATGTTGCCTTTGGCCAAATCGTGCGCTTCGCGGGCCTTTTCGCTTATGGTTTGTGCCATGAACTTAAATGAATGGAAAAGATGTCCCAGTTCGTCATCCCATTTATACGTTTGTTCAAAAACCAAATGACCTTTTGATAATTGATCGGCCATACGTTTTAGGCTTTGCAGAGGTTTTGTTAAAAAGCCGGTAAAATAAAATACAAACCAAATAAACAAAAGCATACCCAGCACACCCAGCAGCAAAACGGTGTTCATGGCAGAATTTAAAGCAGCATCCCTATTTTTTAACGAAATTCCGATTGTTACCATGCCCAATAACTTTTGTTTGTCCATAACGGGCAAACGAATAAACATTTCGCTGGCACTTTCCATAAAACCTTTAATTTCGCTCACATCCACCAAAGGCATTCCGTTTTTTCGATAGCTAAAATACGATTTTCCGTTGGCATCTTTTACTTCGATCAGGGAAATTTGATCGTCTTTCAAAAATCCCGCTACCGCTTTTTTGACCATATCTTCATCGCCGAACTCAACACCCATACGTACGGCTTCCACGGTTAAACGCCCGATAATATCCAATGATGCTTTTTGATTAATATCCAAAGCGTCGGAAGTTATATGCCGGATAAAAAATGTTCCCAAACCAATCATAACGATTATAGCGGGCACAAATACCACCAAAATTTTATGCTTTATGGACAACCTGGAAAACCACATGATTTGTCCCTTTCTTTAAAAAACTTTACCGGTTATTTTGCCTTTTTTTTAAACAAAGTGTTTTTATGTGCTTTTCAGCAATTATTGTAAAACTTTAACGATTCCTATTTTTTGATTGAATTCCGGCGTAAATTTACCAGCCAATTGCTGGCTGAACTTTAAATTGACCACCACCCGTAAATGGCCGTTTTCTTTCACCAGCCCCACCAAAGCTCCGGCATCCACATATTGTTGCGATGCGCTTACCACCGAAATATTTTTATCTTTGGACTGGCTTAAAATATACAACATCGTATTTTTATCTTGCGTTAAAGGGGAATCGTAAACAATTAAAATGCTGCCTTGGGGAATAATTTTCAGATTGCTACCAATGCTTCGCGCCTCGGTGTACAAATAAAGTTTAACTTTAAAACGGAATTGTGCCGCTGCCCGCCCCAAGGCCGTTTTTTGAATTTCCTGTTCTTCTTGTGGCAGCAAGACACAAATTTCGCTGGCCTGAGGGAAAATATTTCGGGCCACAAAAAAATATTGTGTCCAGCTTACATTTTGTGTTCGACCGGACTTTACATTCATCAAAAGTACGATAACAATACTTAAAAATGCCAAACGTTTCATGCCTTATTTCTCCTTAAAAGATCATTGTGCGAATTTGCTTTTTGGCCCACTTAAGGCTGCGTTTCCAAATCGGCAATTTCTTCATCAAAAAGCAAGGCTTCCAAATCCAAAATCATAGTTACCTGTTCGCTGTTTTTGGTTAATCCGCGCAAAAACGGAGTACGCCTGTTCTTCCGCAATTGCGGGGGCGGTTCGATTTGTTCCGGAATAACCGTTTGCACTTCGCTTACCGCATCCGCAATAAGCCCGATAAGCATATTGCGTGCTTGCGTTACCACAATACAGGTACGATCGTCGTAGGCGCGTTCGGGCAGCCCCAAACGTAACCGGGCATCGATTACGGGAATCACCCGTCCGCGCAAGTTGATTACGCCTTTTATCGAGTTTTTTTCATTAGGCAATGGGGTAATTTTCTGCAAACCGATTATTTCGGCCACGTAGCGAATTTCGAAGGCAAAGCCTTGATCACCCAAGCGGAATACCAGATATTTGTTCTTTTGCAAATCGATTTCATGATTTGACAAAGTATCTTCGGTCATTCTCTGGCTCCTTTATGCTTCCACCGTTGCTATTTTCCACTGCGTATTGGTAGCCATTGCTTCCAAATAGCCCAGCATGGCACCCAAATCCAAAACCAGGCAAATAGCACCATTACCCAAAACCGCACAGCCCGATACACCTTCCAACGTTCCCAAATAATCGGGTAACGGTTTTAGAACCAGTTGCTGTTCGCCTAATATTTCATCCACCCGAAAGCCAACCGTCTTGCCTCCTATTTCGCTTATCACCACAATGCCGTCTTCTTGCGACGAATCGGTGGGGCTTCCGCTCTGACGATGGAATTGTTGCAAATGCATTACCGGAATAAATTGCCCGCGCACATTAATAACCTGCTGCCCGTCTACCAATCGGCTCGTTTGGTTATGGCCCACTTGCAGCGATTCACGAATATCAAGAATGGGAATCGCATAAAGCGTCTCTCCGCTGCGCACCAGCATTGCGTCAATAATGGCAGTAGTTAACGGAATTTTCATAATAATCGTTGTTCCCGAATTGGGAACCGTACTTAATGAAATACTACCACGAATTTTTTCGATATTTTTTTGCACAACATCCATCCCCACACCGCGACCTGAAATATTGGTAATTTTATCTGCTGTCGAAAAGCCAGGTTCAAAAATCAAATTGTAAATGCTCTGATCTTCTTCCGGAATATGCCCGTTAGGAATTAGGCCGCGTTGCCAGGCACGCTGTAGTATTTTGTCTTTGTTAAGTCCCTGCCCATCATCTTTGACGGTAATCCAAATTTGCCCGCCAACCCGTTGCACGTCTATCACTATTTTTCCTTTGCGTGGTTTACCCTTTTTTAGGCGTTGTTCGGGCGTTTCGATGCCATGATCCAATGCATTGCGCAAAATATGAATTAACGGATCGGAAATGTGCTCAATTATGGAACGATCCACTTCCGTTTCGTCGCCATTGACAATAAATTCCACCTCTTTTTCTTTTTTCGAAGAGATATCGCGTACCAAACGGTGCATTTTGCCCAATAACCCCGATAGCGGAACCATGCGCATGGATGTTGCCAAATCCTGAAGTTCGCGAATATTTTTCTGCAAATAGAGCAAGGCCTTCAAAAAATCTTCTTCCTGACCATTTTGCGGAACATATCGATTTAACAAGGTCGATTCGGCAATGACAATTTCACCCACCAAATCCATCAATTGATTGAGCTTTTCAATATCCACCCGAATAACATCGCTGAGTTTTTGTTTAAAAAAACGCGACGAACTTGGCGGATGCGTATTTTTTTGTTCGCTTAAAAAAGGCTGCTTTGGCTCAGAAGCTTGTTCTTTTCCGGCTAATTCCGTTTTGTCCGGCAACGAAACAATATCGTCCATTAAATCCAACAAGGCATTTTTTCCGGCGATTATCGGCGGCTTGTCTTCTTTTATCGCTTCCAATGCCGCGCCAATAAAATCGATAATTTGCAGCATCAGCGAAATTTGTCTTTCTTCCAATAGAATGGTCTGCTCCCGAGCGGCTTCAAAAATGTTTTCCGCCTTATGGCACAGTTGGCTGATATCAGTAAAGCCTAAAAACCCGGCATTGCCTTTAATCGTGTGTAACGCCCTAAAAACGTTGTTCAAGCGCTCCATATCTTCGGGATTTTTTTCCAGAGCCATTAAATCTTGCTCCAATTGGTCCAGTAATTCGCGGGTTTCGTCCGCAAACTCTTTTTTCATGCGGGCGGAAATCACAATTCCCGTTTTTGTTGTCTCAGACAAATTCTCCCTTGTTTTTTGCGATTGCGAATCGGCAGACTCCGTAATTTGGCGCAATCGGTTTTGCAAATCCGAAAAGTCGGATTGAAACCCATGCTCCTCCCCATGTTCTTTGATGTGGTCCAAAATCATTTGTAAGGCGTCACAAACTTCAAAAAACAAATCGATATGCGTTTTTTGCAGCGATCGTTTACCCTTGCGGATATGATCCAACAACGATTCCGCTTGATGGGTTAACGCGTTAATCAATTTAAACTGCAAAAATCCGGCATTGCCTTTAATGGAATGGAAAACTCGAAACAGGCTGTCAACAAGGGCATTATCCGCCCCACCGGCAGAAGCAAGCTGGTCTTCCATTTGCAATAAAAGCGTTTCGGCCTTTTCCAGTCCTTCGCTGGCTTCATTCACAAAATCCGCTCGTATTTCTTTTTCTTCGTCGTTCATACCCATTTTTAACCTTGACGTTTATCCGTTCACCGTACAGAATTTTCAACATTTTTATTGTTGTGTGCGGTAATAACCATTTCGCCGCTTATGCGATCAAAGCGAATGGTTACGTTTTCTAATGGTTTGGTCAATTTGACACTTTTATTAGCCGTACTGATCAAAACGCCTCTGGCAATTTTTCCGTAAACCCGAATTTGCGGATCTTCCGTTTGTCTATTTTCGCGCGCATAATAGGCCAAAATAATTTTGGTGGACAAAAATTCGTCAATCAAATCGCGGTAATCATTCACATTTTTGTGCAAGGTGCCATAGGTTTCTTTTAATTGCTCGTACAAACGCATCATGGTGGTATCGAGCAGTACGTTTTTTTTGCCCGACTCTTTTAATCGGGTAAAATAATTGATCAGTACTTGTTTTTCGCGGGCCAGTTTGTCCTTCAGTTCTTCAATGGAATACTCCATGCGGTTTAACCGGTTTTCTGCTTTTTTATTTTCGATTACCCGATGCAAATAGGATTCGTTTTTCAGAAAGGACGGCCCAAGATACACCTGACTACCGGCGCGAATTTCATCGGCAATAAGACGATTTTGCACGCGAATTTCCGACTCGTCAACAATGCGGGCAACTACATTCCTGTGACTGATAATGATCGATTGGGTGATGATTTCATTAACCAAAACGTCTTCACCGGCCGAAATACGATAACGCTTAATGTGCGGGGCAATTACTGATTTTCCGGCAATAATGCGGCTGTTCTCAATTTTTTTGGAATTATCGATACCTTCCAGTGCATGCACATATCCTTTTACCTTGATAAACGAAGAATGGATCATTCCGGTAACAAAAACGTTTGACGGCAATTCCAAATTGGAATAGGAATGAATATCTTCCAATACATGCACACCAAACTGTTCGTCGAGCTTCCCGTGAATTTCTCCCAAACCGCGTACGGTTAAAATGGGGAACACATAAATCTTACCCCATTTAGAAATAAAAGCTGTTCCCTCTATTTGCGAAAAAACCTGGCCGTTTTTTGCCCGAACATTGGCTCCGTTAAAAATGCGTAAATCATAAATATTTTCCAGCACCTTTTTTTCTTCCTTATGTCCGTCCGGATAGCGCAAAACCGTACGAAAAGGTTTAACCGTGCTCACCAACTTTTGATTGGCCAACACCCATAAATCGTCTTTAATAAAAGGGATATCCTCACCGTTTACAATGCGCAAATAAGTCGTTTCATCAAACTTCCGCCCGAAATGCACATTAAATTCGGGAGGTTCGTCCTGATAATAAGCGCAGGCAACGGGAACTTCGTTAATATCTTCCCGCTGCAATAATTCTATGGAGTTATTTAAAATACCTTCCGTAATACCCAACCTTTTCAAACCCGAAATGACATCACCGGTTTTAACCGATCCGCTCAGTTTTTGAGCAATCAAAAGTTTTCCGTCGAGCAAAGGAACAATACGCAAAGAACCTTTGCGCAGATCTACCTGAGTGGCGGTTTTCATATCCTATCACCTATCCTAAAATTGATTCCAGTTGACGCATAAACTCCTGGGTTCTATCCAAATACGCCTTTACCTCCTCCCATTTATTGCGATACTTTTGCTCTGTATATTCAAGAGAATGGTCTACATTTATCAGCTCGCTTAGAATTTCGACCAAGCGTTCAAGCTTAAGGGGCTTTTTCAAATCCCCAGCATGGGGATAACTTTTGGCTGCCTGAAATTGCGGACTAAAAAGCTTATTAAATAAAAAATATACAGGAATAATATGATCTTTTTCATCCCTTTTTACTTGCGGAAAATGTTTTAAAAATGAAGGGATGTTAACAATGCCCAATTCCACATTGAGGAAGACGACCAATAGCTCTTCGTCTCTGACAAGATTCAGAGATTTACCCCAATTATGAATAACCAAGGTATCCGCATTCAATGTCCGTCCCAAATGCGTAATCAAACGGATCGTCGTATCGTCATTATCCAGAATCAGAATTTTCTTATTCATAATTTTCCTTCCTTAAAGCCGGACATTCGTAAGAACAGCCCGCAATAGCAACCGGCCCGATGAACGGCGGCTCTATGTCTTATTAACGATCAAATTTTACCCAAACGCGGGGTAAAATTCGATATTGCCCGAAAACTGAACAAAATTTTTCTTTTCAACTACTACATAAGTCGTGGATTTTGACCATTTTTTAAATTCCGACAGCTTAAAATAAGAGAAAATAACATTAAAGGTTCGCAACTTTTCGGTCGAAAAAGGATTGTTAATCCCGGGTAGCGTATTCGTTTTGACTCATTTGCGCATTCGGAGGGGCAATTGATTGCGAAATACCGCGTTTCGCAAAGCAAATCGTAATTAACTGATAGGGATTGTCAGTAAACGGGCAAAAGAAATAATGGCCAATATTTTAATCGTTGAAGACGCAAAAATTACTCGTTACACATTGCGCACCTATCTTGAAGACGATTTCCGTCATATTCATACCGCCGAAAATTTTAAAGAAGCACAAGCCTTAATACAAAAACACGATTTTGATGTTGTAATTACCGACCTGATGTTGCCGGACAAAAACGGCCTGCATATTTTAAAAGAAGCGCACCAAAAAAGACAAAACACCAAAGTAATTATCATTACCGCCCAGCCCGATGTGGCTTCCGCTACGCAGGCCGTGCGCGAAGCGGCGTTCGATTACCTGAGCAAACCGGTAGACAAAGAAACTTTAACCCGTACCGTGCGTCGGGCGCTGGAAGTTAAAAAGCTTTCGGAAGAAAAAGAACGCCTTTTTGAAGAGAATTTACGCTATCGTAAAGAACTGGAACGACTGGTTGACATCCGTACCCAATCGTTGAGAAAGCGCGAACAAACATTTCGTTTGATGTTTGAAAACAATCCCATGCCAATGATTATCTACAACGCGCATTCGCTTGAAATTCTTGATGTTAATTATGCAACATTATCGCTTTATGGTTATGCTCGGGAAGAACTCATCGGACGTTCGGTAACGCTTTTGTTCAAAGATCCTTCCCAGGTTCCCAGACATACTACCAACGAACACGAAGAAGAAACATTAATTCAAAGTTCGAGAGAATTGGTCAATTTGACCAAAGAAGGCAAAAAGATTTATGTGGAAATTATGTCTCACCATTTTCTTTACGACGATTTGCCTGCTTGCTACATTATGATCAAAGACATTTCGGAACGCAAACGCACCGAACGGGCACTCATCAAATCCGAAAAAAAATATCGCCTTCTTTTTGAAAACATGGCTCAGGGCGTTTTTTACCTTAAACCCAACGGACGAATTTTTTCAATTAATGAGGCTGCTATTAAAATCCTTCATTTTAATACATCCAAAGCGGGATTAACTATCGAGCATTTTAAGAGCTACCGCATTTACAACGAACAGGGCCACCCTTTAAATTGGGAACATTTCCCTCCGGTGAATGCACTGCAAAAAAAGCAAGCGATTTTGCACCGAATTATTCGTCTGCGCGCCGATGGCACCAAGGATATTTGGCTTATTATGGACTCGGTTCCCCATATCGAAAACCAAACAGTAAAAGAGGTATTTACCACATTTAGCGATATTACCTTGCTAAAAAAAGCCGAATTCGATTTGCGCGAAAGCGAACAAAAGCTGCGTGCCGTATTAAATGCCATTCCCGATCAACTTTTTTTGTTTTCCAGAGACGGCCATTGTCTGGATGCCAAATCCGATCGTTTAAATCCCGAAAAAAGCAATGAATTTATCGGCAAAACCGTTTTTGAAATTTTTCCTCACCCGCTGGCCCAACGTTTTCAGACCATGATTCTGTTAACCAACCGTACGGCCGAAGTGCAGACCTTTGAATACCAACAGGAAAAAGGCGGTAAACTGCGAGATTTCGAGGCACGATTAATCCAAAGTACGGCCGGACAAATTTTGTGTTTAATTCGCGATATTACCGAACGTAAACGCTACGAAAGCGATTTGCAAAAAAGCGAATCCAAATTCCGCATTTTGCTGGAATCGGCTTCTCAGGCTATTGTTTTGGTCAATGTGCACGGGCGGATTACCTTGGTTAACTCGCAAACGGAGCGCCTGTTCGGATATTCCAGAGACGAGCTTATTCACCAACCAATGGAAATTTTGTTACCGTTTATTGAACGCGGTAAAAACAATGTTTTAAACCAAAATAATTTTCGTCATTTTTCCACGGACATTCCAAAAGGTACGCACGAATTAACCGGTATGCGCAAGGACGGAAGCGAATTCCCTTTTGAAATACGCTTTTCTCAGGTAGAAATGTTTGAAGGGCCGTTTATCATGGCTCTGATAACCGATATTTCCGCGCGCAAAAAACTGGAATCGCGCCTGCGCCGCGTAGAAAAATTAGAAGCCATTGGGCAGTTGGCCGGAGGCATTGCCCACGATTTTAATAATGTGTTAGCCGGTATTATCGGCCTGAGCGAACTATCGCTAAGGCGCATTGATAAAAATGATCCCGTGTACGAAAACATTAAGCTAATTATCAAAAAATCGGAAAGCGCTGCCGATTTGGTACGCAAACTGCTTATGTTTAGCAGGCAGCAACACATTGCCAAGCATCTGTTGAATTTGAACCAAATTGTCCTGAGCAATAAAAAGTTGCTGCAACGTTATCTGGGCGAAGACATCCATTTAATCGTTCGTCTGGCCGACGATCTGCACCTAATCCACGGTGATGCCAGCGCCATGGACCAAATTATTACCAATTTGAGCATAAACGCTCGCGATGCCATGCCGGATGGCGGCGAACTTTCCATCCAAACACGCAATATCACCATCAACGAAAAAGAAAAGGATTTACCACCTGGCGAGTACGTCATGTTCATCATTGCCGATACAGGCATCGGTATGTCGGCCGATGTGCAAAAGCATATTTTCGAACCTTTTTTTACGACTAAAGAATTAGGGCAGGGTACCGGTTTAGGACTGGCCACGGTTTACGGTTTGGTACAACAACACGACGGCTATATTCAGTTTTCCAGTAAACTCGGGGAGGGTACCGTCTTTAAAATTTATTTTCCGGCCGTACTTGAAGATAAAAACCACACCAGCACCGAAACAGCCTCCGCCCAAGTAAAAGGCGGCAACGAGACCATTTTACTGGTGGACGACCAAATCGATATTTTAACCACTTCCAAAGAAACGCTCGAATCGTACGGTTACAAAGTTTTGATTGCCGGAAACGGAATTCAGGCGTTGGAAATATTCGAACGGTATCATGATATCATTCATCTGGTAATTTCGGATGTGGTCATGCCCGATATGGATGGCATTGAATTACGTATGCTTTGCCAGCAAATTAAACCTCAAATTAAATTTCTCTTAATGAGTGCTTTTAGTCCTAAGCTGGAAAATGAAGAAGGTTATTTGTTAAAGCCTTTTTTGGGAAACCAATTGGCGCGTAAAGTACGCCAGGTTCTGGACAGTTAAAGGCGAATAATCGCACCCCGATCTAAAAAAACGGCTCTTAACTTCTAAAGACTTCCTGTAATTTTTCACCCAGCGATTTTGGCGAGAATGGTTTCTGAATGTAATTGATGCCTGCTTCGAGCAAACCGTGTTTGCTGATCGCATTGTCATCATACCCGGACATAATGAGAAATTGCAAATCCGGAGCTTCTTTGGTAATGGTTTCCATTAACTGTTTGCCGTTCATCCCCGGCATAATGAGATCCGTTAGAATCAAATCGATTTCATTTTTAGACTCATGAAATATTTTCAGCGCTTGCTCTCCATTGGATGCTTCCAAAACCTGATAGCCCAAATTTTTTAACGTATCCAAAATAAGTTCGCGCACTAAATACTCGTCCTCCACCACCAAAATTTTTTCGCCTTTTCCTTTAGAGCTTTTGCCTATTTTTTTCTTTTTTCGGGCTACTTGGCGCTGTTTTACCGCGGGAAAATAAATCTTAAACGTGGTTCCTTTACCTTCTTCGCTGTAAACATAAATATGGCCGTTGCTTTGTTTTACAATTCCGTATACTGTGGCTAAACCTAAGCCCGTGCCCTTGCCTTTTTCTTTGGTGGTAAAAAAGGGTTCAAAAATGCGTTCGCGTATTTCGGGGCTCATACCGATGCCGGTATCGGAAATGGAGAGCAGCACGTAATCGCCCACTTCAACATCGGGATGCAGCCGGTTGTAACTGGAATCCAAATGCATCGCTCTGGTTTTGATAATCAGCTTACCTCCATCGGGCATGGCATCACGCGCATTGACAATCAGATTCATGATCACCTGTTCGATTTGATGTGGATCGGCTTTAATGGGCCATATTTCGGCATCTAAATCGGTTAGCAAATCAATATTTTCTCCGATCAGCCGTTGAAGCATAATGCTTAAATCGCGAATATTCTGGTTAATATCCAAAACTTTGGGTTGTAAAATTTGCCGACGACTAAATGCTAACAACTGGCGCGTTAGGGCAACGGCACGATCGGTGGCCTTTTTGATTTGCATAACATAAGTGGGCGTTTTGCCTTCGTGTTTCATCACATTTTGCAATAAATCGATATAGCCTTCAATTACCGTTAGCAGATTGTTGAAATCATGGGCAATACCTCCGGCCAACTGACCGATGGCTTCCATTTTTTGCGAATGACGTAATTGTTCTTCCAGTTGTTTGCGCAAGGTAATGTCGCTTATCACTCCCACAATTACTACGGGATGCCCATCATCGTCTTTAACGGTAGAGGTAGACAGAAAAATGGTTATTTCTTTACCGTCTTTGCGTTTTACCTTAAATTCGCCGTTCCACCCTCCTTTTAAGCTGGCAGGTAAAATATGCAACTGAAATTCGTGGCTTCCGCAGGAACTAAAAAGCGTTTCAATGGACGTGCCGATAATTTCTTCTTTGGCATAGCCGAAAGTATCTAAAAAAGCTTCGTTAACAAACAAAATACGCCCATCCAAATCAAAAACGCTTAACCCCTCGTTCACCTGTTTTAGGGCATGCGAAAGCATATTGCGTTCCACTTCCAACCGTTTAAAATCGGAGCGGTCGGAAACCGAGCATACAATAAACTTTTGTTCTTCAAATGAGGCCAGGCTAATGGTCAGTTTAATGGGAACAAGCTGTCCGCCACGGCTTTTAAGCAATAATTCGAAAACTGTGGCTTCTTTTTGTTTAACCGCAAATGAAAAATATTCCACAAACGAATGGATATCTGGGATATGAAACAAATCCAAAAATTTTTTATTTTCTATTTCTTGGCGAGTAAAATGGGTTAATGTCAAAATAAAATCGTTAACAAATAAAATTTCGGTTGCATCTTCACTGAGAATAAGCAACCCTTCGGGGAATAAATTAAATACCGAGGCATAGGACCCGACTATCCCTTTTCCGTTTTCAGTTAATGCCATATCGATGTAGTCCAGTCCTTCCGAATGCGTCCTTGCAGTCATAAAGGAATTTCCCTTATTTAATATGTTGTACCTTTACCGTTCTCAAAAGGCGATCCACAATTTTGTCAATTACTGCGGAATCGAAATAATACTGGGAGCTAATCCGCTGTTTAATTTCACCGATTTCTTGCGTTGACAGCGTTTCGGCTTGTTTTACCTTATCCACCATTGCCGCAGCTTCGTTATTCAGAGAAAGCAACTCCTTTGCTTTATCCGAAATATCCATTTTTACCACACCGCCTTGTTTGCTATCGGATGTCTTTTGAGCAGACTTGCTGTCTCCGCCTTTTTTTGTGGGTCCCGCCTTGTTGGGCCGGTTAATTCCCGACGGCAAGCCAAGAATATTCTCAATGAGACCCATATCGACCTCCATTTGTTTTTTGATTAAATTTTTTTCTACTGTATGGGTCGGGGGATTTTTTAAATTTTTAAATTTTTTTTATTTTTTATTTTGGAATAGATATTCGGGCATAGAAATTTATTGGGCGGGTAGTAAAAAATCGAAAAACGCTATGTGTACAAAAACGGTGTTTTAGAATCCGGGTAAATTTAATAACTTATCCACAATTTTATCGATGACTTTTTCTTTGAGATACGTATTATCGCTTACCTTTTGTTTTAATTCGGCTACTTTATCTGGGCTAATGCCTTCCTGCTGTTCCACCATGTTAAGGTAACGTTCGGCTTCGGCACGCAGCACCAGTTGTTCTTTGGCCGTTTGCGAAATTTCAACTTTTGCCACTGGTTCGTCTTTGGCGCCTTCGGCCTTTATTTTACCGTCGCTTATTTTCTTTTTGGCAATTTCTTTTAACCGGTGTTTCTTTTGAATTTTATCTGTTTTTTGGTTGCCGTTGCCCAATGCCCCTAATTGATCAATTCTGTCAACCATGATGTTTACTCCTGAATGATATCCATACGATTGGATAACCCGTTTTGAGTTTTATTGCGGCGCCTGGCAGCAATTAAATCGGCATGTTGTTTAACAAACTTTAATTTGCGCGTTTGCAACTGCCGATAAATCCGATCATCCACTTCCACCAGTTTGCGCGCCAATTTCGAGATATTTTGAATGATCAACCGATCGTTTTCGTCAATTGCCTGATCGCCTATTTTTTTTCGATGCTCTTCCAATTCCCGAATTTGATCAATCCACCTCTGGCGGTATTCCACCATTTGCGACAAGGCCGAAATCGGAAGTTGATCTATTTGCTCGATAATCTTTTCCGAAAATTGCAAAACCGAAGCGAAAGAATCAAGTTCCTGATTCAAAATACTACTTAAATCAGGTGTCGAATAGCTATTTTCCTGAAACATCAGGCCCTCCTGTTATAAATAATGCCGGCGATTTCGTCCATTTTTTTCATCAGGTTCACCATTTGCTCAGGCGGAATTTGCCGGATAATACGTCCTGTATCTTTTTCTTTGACATAAATCATAGGAAGTTTTAACTCCGGATCGTACGAAAAACTTAATTTTGTAGTAAAACGATCGATGTAGCGATTGGCCATTTCCACTAATTTTTCCACATGTACTTCTGCTTGTTCTTTCCCGCTTTTTTCTTTTTCGCTCTCCTGAGTTTGCGTCATACGTTCATATTTGGCTTTTTCTTCGTGGGAGTCTACAATTTTGGCTTGTTCCATAGCTCCCATTTTGCCCACTTCCAGATAATCGTTAATTCTCAAATCGTCCATGGCCTACCTCTTTTCTAATAAGCACTTCCACCCGTATTCATAAATTGGCTGAAATATGCTTGTTGATTTTGTAAGGTGTTCATGGTTTCTTGCATTTTGGTAAACTCTTCGTAATATTGTTTTTCCTTTTTGTCCAAAAGCTCGTTCATGTAATCGATACGATCGTCCAAATTTTTAATTTGCTCGTCTATTAATTTTTTACTACTGTCAATGCTTCCGCCGGTTTTTACGAACCGTTCGATATAATCGTTCAGTTTATTAGCCACCCCGTCATCCGAAACAAACAAATCGGACACATAGGTGGGATTGGTTTCCAGTGCTTCGGTTAATTTGCTTTCGTCCTTAATCGAAAGCTTTCCGTCCTGATCCGCTTCGATACCAATGCTGTAAAGCAATTTGTAATTATCGGACGAAGCGGTATCGACCGATTCGGAAACCAAACCGCGCAGGTCGGAAATCATCGAAGCATAAATGGTATCGTCCTGTAAGGCGCCTTTTTCGTAAGTAACCGAATTAATGCGTGCATTTTTGGTTAAATAGTCGATCACATCGTTATATTTATCAATAAAGTCTTGTATGTCTTTTTTAATGGATTCCGTATCGGTGTTCACGTTTACGGTAACTTCTTGATCAAACGTATCTTTTAACTCGAAAGTAATACCGTCGTAGGCATCTTCCACCGTATTGGAATCGCGATACATCGTCAAACCATCCAGAACAAAAACCGAATTTAAAGCACTGTCGGTAGCGGAGGTCCCCACATTGTACACATACCCTCCGGTTGTTCCGGAAGTTTGCGCGTTATTGTTGATGTTCAAGGTATCCAGCAATGTGCTGCTACCAAAACCGAGCCGGTTAGTATATCCTGTTTGTCCACTGGTAAGTACCAAGCGCGAAACACCGTTTTGTTCGGTAATAATGGATGCTTGGGCCATTTCATCGCTGGTAATGTTTCCGTCTGCTGCCGCAGAGGCCATGGCATCGTTAATGGCTTGGGCAATATCTTGCAAAACTTCGCCGTTATTTTTGCTAAATGTATCGGCCCCGACGGTAACCGAAATATCCACTCGGTTATTCGGGTCGTCATCAGTGGGGTGAGCAACCTGAATGGTAAAGGTTTGGTCGGTTGTAAAACTACTGAAATCGGTACCTGAATCGGAGAACTGATTCGAAACGCGAGTATCCGCACGCGCCAATTGCTGAACGGTTATGGTGTGGTTTCCTTTGGCGGCTGTATTTTGGATGCGCACTTTCACTTTGCTATCGTCACTAGAGCTGGCCTTTTTGGCCTGAAACGGCAACGAAATGACATCCGTAAAATATTTCATTTTGCTTTGCAACGCGGAAAGTTTAGAATCTAAATCACTGTAAATATTTTTCTTTTTCCGCAAATTGTTTTGTTGCTGAATCAGCTTATCTCTTGGACGCGATTCAATGGCCATATATTGATCGACCAAATATTGAATCGAATTGGTACCGCCTATAGAACTAGAACCGAAATCCATGACTCAAACCTCCTGTTTAGGGCAAGTTAAACGCTTTGGCCCATGTATTCTTTAAATCACTTAAAATCTTTTTTGCTTCGTCAAAACGTTTTTGGTTGATTAAGTGCCCCAGATACCGATACACATCTAAAAAAGTTTCGGCAACTTCTTTATAATCAAAATTCAAAGCTTGAATCAAATTATTGATAGCCGTACGGGCTTTTACGGGATCTTTTTGAGCACATGCCGTAACACCGTAATCGTAAATATAAGCGATCAGCTCTTCCGGACTGGCAGACATTATTTTCTGAACAAGATAAGGATTATTTTGAACGCGTTGTTTCGGTCTCAGTTGATAGTTCAGCATGGTTCGTATCTCCCTTTGTTTAAACAGTTAAAGGTGGGGAGCTTAAATGAATCTCCCCACCTGATTTTTTCGCAATCTTATCGATTAACGGAACATGGACAGTACCAATTGCGGAGCCGCATTGGCTTGGGTTAACGAGGAAAGTGATGTTTGTTGCAGAATTTGCAGTTTCATCACTTCCATCTGTTCCTTGGCAAAGTCCGCATCTTCGATTGTACTTCTCACCGATTCCGTATTGGTAATGGCATTTGACAAATTCGATTCTTTGGACTGCAAACGAATCTTGTACTCACCCAAGTTTTTCATGTTGTCCGAAAGCGTGTCAATAGCCGAGCTAATGGTACCGATTGCGGTACTGGCCCCGTTGGCTGTCGACAAATCGATAGCATTGATGCCCAAGCTGGCGCTATCGGCAGCACCCAGGCTTACATGCAACTGTTCGGTTCCGCCTTCACCGGTTTGGAAATAGGTAGAATAGTTACCGTCGATCAGTTTGGTTCCGTTGAATGTGGTGTTATCCACAAGATCTTCGATTTCACTGATCAAAGCATCGGCTTGGCCGTCAATTGCGGAACGCTGAGTAGAGTTTAAGCTACCGTCTGCGGCTTGTGTGGCCTTTTCTTTCAAGGTTTGCAGAATATCCATCACATTGGAATAGGCACCTTCGGCCACATCCAAAATGTTCTGGGCATTGGAAACGTTATCCAACGCCACCTGCAAACCGCGTTTACGGGCTTCCAAACCGCGTGCCAGCATGTAACCGGCAGGATCTTCGGCAGGCGAATTAATTCGCTTACCGGTAGCCAAACGCAATTGATGCTTGGCGATGTCGTCGCTGACCTTCGACAGAATGTTGATATTCTTCATTGCCGGTATGTTTGCAGCAATGCGGGTAATGTCAGCACTCATGGTTAAACCTCCTTAGTTTAAATTTGACCTTCGTCCCGGAAATTCATTTTCCGTTTTTTATTGACCTACTCTATGAGTCGTGGGCTTTTGTATCTTTTTAAATATTTTTTTCGATTTTTTTTATTTTTTTATTCATCATTTACATAGGTCGGCGTTATCGTTAAAAATTAAAACAAAAGCGAATGATAAAATGACTTTGGCTATTTGCGGAAGGACTTTACGAATTTGTTTTCGGTTACTGTTGCCCGTTTTTGGGCGTTGTAATACTTTGATGCATTTATATTAACTAAAACGTAAAACGAGAAATGTATGGAAGACGGCGAATCGTCATCTGTTTTTTTACCCTTGGTAAAAAATAGGAAGCCAAATTTCGGCTGATAAAAGCCGTTAAAAAACGCAGGTTATTATTTATCGATTGTTTTGAGAAGCTTTTGCGCTTCTTTATTGTTCGGATTAAAAGCCAAAACACGTCTGGCCAAATTAGCCGCTTTGCCGTAATTGCCTTGGGCTTCAAACACTTTGGCTAAAACTAAATTGGCTTCTGTATCGTTCGGATTTTTTTGTAAGCGATCTTCCAGTTCTTTTTTAAAACGGCTCAATATGTCCATATAATGAAATTCCGGACCCAGTGTAGGATGATTTACAATATAAGAAGGACGCAAATAAAATACCTTACGGTACTGCTCTAAGGCCAAATCTTTTTTGCCCATTTGCGTGTACAATTCGGCCAATTTCAGATACACACGCATTAATTTGGGGTCTTCTTTTAAGGCCAGCATATAGTATTTTTCGGCCAGCTTATATTTACCCATTTCATGATAAGTTAAACCCAAATTGAAAATGGCTTCTTTAAAGTGCGGATTGTAGCGTACGGCTTCGGTAAAGGCAATGGCCATTTCCACATACACTTTTTTCTTTTTAATCGGATCAATAGCCAGTTTATGATTCCTGTGTTTTCGGGCATGGGTAACATTCGTCTGCTGCTGATTACCGTTAAGCAGTTCCAAAAACGCTTCGATCAATTCTTCAATAACCGCCTGCTTGTAAATGGTTAATCCTTTTAAAAAATAGGCAATGGAATTATCCGGTTGTAGGGCGATGGCCTTGTTAAGCTCGTTAAGGGCATTGTAAAATATTTGCGAGCGATAATAACAATCGCCCAAACGCAGATGGTAATCGGCCGTTTTGGGATCCAGTTCTGTGGCATTGCGGTAAAATTCGATGGCTTTGCGATATTTCCCCTGATCGTAATAAACATTTCCCGTTTCGTAAAAAGCAGGAGCAAATTCAGGATTAATTTTTTGCGCTTCTTTTAATGCTTTTTCGGCTTCCTTAAACCGTTTAAGCCGACGGTAGATTTGCCCGAGATAGTAATAAGCTTTGTAATCGTTGGGATTTAAATCTACCACTTTTTGGAAATCGGCGGTTGCCTTTTCAAAATATCCTTTTTTGTAATAAATCAATCCGCGGCCAAAATACGGTTTGGAAAAATTAGGTAAAGCCCTAATCACTTTATTAAACTGGGCAAGCGCTAAATCCAGTTTACCGCTATTAAAATAAACAATTCCCAAGTTGTAATAGGCTTCCCAAAACCGGGGATCTCGTTGAATGGCTTGCTTAAATAAACCTGTTACCACCTCATAGCGCGCATTTGGCTTTTCGTTTTCCATATACGCCCGAATAAACGATTCGTAAGCAGGTACGGAATTGGTTATGGTAAACGACAGCAATTGTTTTTCTTTTGCCGAAACCGGAATACCGGCCAGTTCGATAAGCTGGTTAATAATTTGATTTCCGGCCTGAAAAAAATTATTTAAGGGCTCGCTTATTTTTGAAGTTAATAAAGGCGTTCCGTTATAAGCATTGCTGTAAAGTACGTTTAACGTTAAGGTATTGGCTACTACCGAATACGATCCGGAGACGGTTACTTCGACATTGGCGTATTGTCCGATGTGATAAATCATCCGTTCTGTCAAAGGCCCCTTGCCAAAGCCAACCTCTTTCAAAACCTTTTTAAAATGTTTTTTATCCGGCACAAAAAATCCGGATAATACGCTTAATTTATTGCGGAGATAATAATCCAATCCGTAAGAAATCCAATCGTATTTCGGATTGGGTTTTTCGTTGGTAAAGGGGATTAAACCGATTTTACGTTTGTCCTGTGCCAATACACTACTGGCAAGAACTAAGGTAATGAGTATTAAACTAAAAATCTGTTTACGCATCGTACTCACATTAGTTTTTTGAATAGATAAAATTCACTATTTTACTTATTTCGACAATTTTTTATGGTAATTTAATAAAAGGACCATTTTTTTAATTTTTTTGTTTTTGATTTTTTCAACCGAATATGGGCCGATTAAATTCCTCTCATTTCCTCCTGTTTGCCTTTTGTGTGCCCAATGTCAACCGTTTCGGAAAGATTAATTTCAATAATTCCGATTTTAACACTTCCTACCACAAAATCTTTCATTTGCGGTCGTAAGATAACAAATAATCTTAAAAATTGCACATTTTATATAATTATTTAAATATGATAACGATTTTTTGAAAAATTCATCGTGATACCGATCAATAAGCAACTGGTAAGTAAAAACGAACCTCCGTAACTTAAAAAGGGCAATGGCAATCCGGTAACCGGAGCCAAACCGATCGTCATGGCAATATTGATTAACGTATGGAACAAAAGGATCGTCATGAGCCCTACTAACGCCAAGCGTGAAAACGGTGATTTTACCTGATTGGCCAGATAAAGCAAATACAAAAACAAAAACAGAAAAACCATTAAGATCAGGACTATACCGACAAACCCCTGCTCTTCTCCGATAACCGAAAAGATAAAATCGGTATGATGCGCCGGTAAAAAGTTTAAATGTGATTGCGATCCCTGTAAAAATCCTTTGCCCCATACACCGCCGGATCCGATGGCTACTTTACTTTGAATAATTTGGTACCCTGCACCGCGCGGATCTTTTTCGGGTTGTAGAAAAGTTAAAATACGTTGCTGCTGGTAGGGGCGCAATGTTTTCCACAAAACAGGGGTAATGGCTCCAACCGCGATGTGCATTAAAAAAACGGCAAATTTTATGATCGCCTTTTGCCGGGCAACAAGCAATATAATCGTAACAAGCAAAATCCAGCCCATAAACGCATAAAGGTTAAACGCTACGATCATGGTTACCAGCGGAGCGGTAATAACGAACAAAAAGAACCAAGAGATGCCGGCCATATAAAGCATAGGAATAATCAGGGCCAAAAATACCAATGAGGTCCCCAAATCGGGTTGTTTGGCAATGAGCACAAACGGCACCAAAATCATTAAAAAGACAACGACTAAATGTTTCCATTCGTTAATATTACGATCGTTTTGTGATAAATAACGCGCCACAGCCAGCACCGTGGCGATTTTTGCGAATTCCGAGGGCTGCAAGCGGAAAGGTCCTATAGCCAACCAACGTTCGGCACCGTAGCCTTTTACCCCCATAAAAAAAACAAGCAACAAAAGTAAAAGAGCAAACAGATAAAGCAAATAACTGAAATTGTAAATAAGTTTGTAGGGGATTGCCGTAACGGTAACAATAATGATCAGCCCCAAGAAGGCATAAATAAGCTGTTTGGAAAAATAGGAGGCAGAAGTGGAATACGTGGCGCTATAAACGGAAAACAACCCCACCACAATTAAAATTAGCGTTGGTAAAAAGATGCCCAAATCGAATGTCTTTAAAATTTTTTGCATTTTGTTACCCAAAATTTAATGAATAATCGGTAACGGACGTAAACTATCCATGGGTACGGTTTGAATGGGATTCAAATCGCTTTCCGTTTTTAAACTGTCTTTTTTGATGACCGGTCTGGGAATTAACTTATGGTAAAAATACATCTCCAAAAATTTGCGGGCAATGGGCGCAGCATGTCCCCCGCCGCTTCCGGCATTTTCCAATACTACGGCAATGGCAACTTCCGGATGCTCATAAGGTGCAAATCCCATAAACCAGGCATGCGGTTTTCCGTGTGGATTTTGGGCCGTGCCGGTTTTACCGGCCATATCGATACCGGGAACTTTTCCTAACCAACCGGTACCACCGTTTACCACTTCGTGCATTCCTTCGCGAACCACATCAAAATAGTTACTCGAAATTCCTTTAACATAACGGGCTTTAACCGGAAACTGTACAATTTTATGCGTTTGATAATTATACAGATGATCCACCAAATGGGGTTCGTAATACAAGCCTTTGTTAGCCAAAATCATAGCAAACTGGGCCAATTGCAACGGGGTAACTAACAATTCCCCTTGTCCAATCGCCAAATTGGCCAAATTCCCTTTGGTCCAGCCATGTTCTCCGTAAATACGATTAAAATAAGCAACAGTAGGCACCAAACCCGCTTTTTCGCCCGGCAAATCAATACCGGTTTTGCGACCGAATCCGAGAATTTTGCTATATTTTGACCAGACAGGCAAGCCAATTTTCAAACCAAGCTGGTAAAAATAAACATTACAACTATTTTTAATGGCGCCATACAAATCCAGCCATCCGTGCCCGCTGGGATTCCAACAACGGATAATACGCCGTCCCAAACGAAAATAGCCCGGGCAAAAAGCCTTCCATTGCGGCGTAATAATTTTTTCTTGCAATGCCGCCAATGCAGCGACAATTTTGTAAGTTGAACCCGGCGGATAGGTACTTTGAATGGCGCGGCTAAAAAGCGGATGGCTTTCATCCGCCAACAATGCCTTCCAAACCTGCGGATCAATTTTGCCGCTTAGGGAACGAATATCATAATCCGGCTTACTAACCAAGGCAATAATGCCGCCGTTGCGTACATCAATGGCCACCAAAGCCCCACGGTGACCTTCGAGCAAAGATTCACCGAATTTTTGCAAGTTATAATCCATGTACAAATACAAATCGCTACCGTGAATGGGAGGCTCATTCAGTTGCGGGTCGTAATCGCCTAAAATTTTTCCGCTGGCATCCACACGAACGTAGCGCACCCCTTTGGTACCGCGTAAGTCCGAATCGTAATACCGTTCCAAACCCGTTTTACCGATCATATCGCCCAAATCGTAGGCAGGATGTTGTTTTTGTTCTTCGGGATTCACCTCGCCAATGTATCCGAAGATATGGGGAGAATTTACATCCGGCGGATAATAACGTTTAAAGTCTGGAACTATTTCCAATCCGGGCAAAAAGTATTGGTTCTCTTCCAGGGCGATAACTTGTTTTTTAGGCACATCACGTGCAATTACCACGGGTTGAAATTTAGCTGCACGACGTAATTTTTTGACGATTTCCTTTCTATCGATATGAAGCCTTTCGGCCACCTGATGTATGGTTTGCGCAGAGGCATGCGCCGGGATTAACGCAGCAGAAAAAGAAGGGCGGTTATCGACTAAAATCCGTTTGTTTTTATCAAAAATAAGGCCGCGTACGGGATTTAATTTAATGGGCCGGATTACGTTGTTTAAAGATACTTCCAAATAATAATGGTGCTTAATTACCTGTAAATTAAAAAACCCGATAAGCAGAATTAAAAAGCCAAGCACAATAAAAATGGCAAAAATAAAACCTCTGGATGACGGTTTAAAAGATTCGTTGTACCGCATGTTACTCGCTAAAATATTTACCCGTAAATAACGCTGTAATCATTAAAATAATGGTTGTGTATAAGGTATTGGGCAATACCCGATTCACAAAAAAATAATGAAACGAAAACTCCGATTTAAACTGAAACAGGGCATAAAAAATAATTTCGTGAATAAGAATAAATACAATAAACCACAAATCTAAACTCATGCTTTTAATTGCACGGCCATGAAATTTGCCGCCCAAATAACCGGCAACCGCTTTGGGCAAAGCCGAAATCCCCAAAGGAAGACCGGTTACCGCATCCTGCAAAATGCCCAATAAAAATCCGGCTGTGCTTCCTTTAATTCCGCCAAAACGTTTAGAGAGCAACAGCACAACAACCAACACAAAATCCGGTTCGTAAAAATGGATGGCGATCAGCGGGGCGAATAATGCCTGTACAATAACACTGCTTACCCCGAACAGAAAAAACAACAGCCAAAAATATTTATTTTCCTGATTCATGATCTCCCGATTCCATTTCTACCACAAATACCTCTTCGAGTGCATTAAAATCGACGGCAGGCCTAACATAAATCGTTTGAAACAATTTGCTTGTGTCTTTTTTTATTTCTGTTACCACCCCTACTTTAATATTGGGCGGATATATTTGACTTAACCCGGATGTAAAAACAATATCGCCCTGTTTTACTTCGATGGTATTGGGAATGTATTTCAGTAAAAGCCCCTCTCCGCCATCCCAAACCACCACGCCCACTTCACGGTTCCGTTGAATACGCACGCTTACTTTGCTGCTGGGATCAAGCAAAATTTGGCAGATGGCATAAGAACCGGAAACCTTAACCAAACGCCCCACCAAGCCGTCTACCGTCATAACAGCGGCGCCTTTGTGTTTTGGTTTTAAGTGCCGCGAAAGCACCTGAAAGCCGGTAACAATTTCCTGAGGACTATAACCGATGATTTTCGCCGGAATCAAATTGTAGCGAAATTGATGGCGAAATTTGAGCAAACGCTTTAAGCGTAAATTTTCTAATAAGGCTTCTTGCAACTGAAAATTTTCAAAAGAAAGGCGTGTGTTCTCCTGTTGCAATTGTTGATTTTTTTGATAGAGATTAAAATAATCCCGAACGTTGGCCAGTGTACCTTCTACTCTTCCTATGGTTTGCAGGGAAAAAGAGCGAATACCTTCCACTAATGCTTTATCGCTGGCCGTCATCAACAAAAACGAAAGGACAATATATAATAAAAGGATTAAAATTTCCCGGTACCGGCCTAAATAATAACTAAAAATATTCACAGTACCTTTTCAAAATAGTTTAAATGAAACATCTTTTAAAGATTAAACCGTACGACGTTGTTTTAAAAGAACTTTTTCGTAACGCTCGGGTTCATCCAAAATTTTTCCGCACCCGCGGGCCACACAGGTTAACGGATCATCGGCCACATGGATAGCCATGGAAGTTTCTTCCCGTAAGCGAACATCCAAATTTTTCAGCAATGCGCCACCGCCGGTTAATATGATCCCGCGGTCGAGAATATCCGAGGCCAATTCGGGTGGGGTGCGTTCCAGCGAAAGCTTAACAGCCTCCACAATCGCATTAATAGAATCGTTTAACGCATCACGAATTTCTTTAGAAGTAACTTCAATGGTTTTAGGAATGCCGGTTATCAAATCGCGACCTTTTACTTCTGCCGAAAGTTCTTCTTCCAACGGGGCTGCCGAACCAATTTCGCACTTTAAATCTTCGGCTGTTTTTTCACCGATTAACAGATTGTAATTTTTCTTAAAATACTGAATAATGGCCATATTCATCTCGTCTCCGGCAATGCGAATGGAAGTGTGATTCACAATACCGTTTAATGAAATGACGGCAATTTCCGATGTACCGCCGCCAATATCCACAATCATGTTGCCCACGGGAGCATCGATTTCCAACCCCACACCGATAGCCGAGGCCATAGCTTCCGCAACCAAATCTACCTGACGAGCACCGGCACGTTCGGCAGCATCGCGTACTGCTCTTTTTTCCACCTCCGTAATACCCGACGGGACGCACACCAAAATTTTACTGATCATCATCCGATTGACATTGGCTTTTTTAATAAATTCACGAATCATAATTTCGTTGGCTTCAAAATCGGCAATAACACCATCTTTCAAGGGCCGAATGGTAACAATATCCTGATGGGTACGGCCGAGCATTTGTCTGGCCTCATTACCAACGGCTACTACCTTATCGCTGTTTTCTTCCAAGGCGATTACCGAAGGTTCGTTAACAACAATGCCTTTGCCTTTTACGTAAATTAATGTATTTGCAGTGCCCAAATCGATGCCGATATCCGATGAAAAAAAGTTAAATAATGAAAATCCCATCGCCTTGCTCTCCGATCAAAAAATAAAAACTATCTAATTTCTTAAAAACGTTAAAGTTACTAAAATGTTCATATACAGTCAAACGAATTAATTTTTAGCTTCGGACATTTTTAGAAAATTTCAGAAAAAAATGGATTTTCGACCATTAATGTACACTTTTCTGTCACTAATTCCGCACGCACGCCAACAGGCATGCTAAATTTGCGCATTCCGTGGCCATAAGGAAAATTAAATACCACCGGGCATTTTATCCGCTCAAAATAATCCCTTAAAATATCTTTAACCGAAATATGAACTCGAGCAGGATTGCTGTCTTCGCAATCAATAAACTGCCCTAATATCAAACCGGAAATTTTGTCAAAAACACCGGCCTGATACAGTTGGGCCAAATAACGATCAATTTTGTACGGTTCTTCGCCGACATCTTCTAAAAATAATATTTGTCCGCTCAATTCGGGCATATACGGCGTGCCCAATTGATGTACCAGCATAGAAAGACAACCGCCAATTAAACGTCCCTTTGCCCGGCCTTCGTTCCATATTTGTACTTCGTCTTTGCAATCAAACCTAAAGGTATACCATGAGGCTTCGTTTTGAATTTGAGCCCAAAAATGCTGTTCGGTAAACGGTACAATGCCGCTTCCCATCTCTACCGCCACCATCGGCCCGGAAACAGAGGGTATTCCGGACTTGTGCCAAAGCGCCAATTGCAGAGTCGTAATATCGGAATAACCGACCAACGCCTTTGGATTTTTCCGGATGTTTGCATAATCCAGTTTGTCCAAAATCCGCAACGTGCCCCAGCCACCGCGGGCACAAAATAAAGCATCTACTTGTGCATCGGCAAAAAAACGATTGATTTCATTGGCCCGTAAGGCATCGCTACCGGCAAAGTATTTTTCCTTGGCCGATAAGCTTTCTCCTTCGATAATATGATAGCCCAAATCTTTTAAATAGCGAATGCCTTTGGTTAATTTTTGCGCATCCGGAGGGAAGGCCGGAGCAATAACCGCAATGGTTGCGCCTGGTTTGATTGTCCGTAACATGTTTGCTTCCTACTGTTTAACTGAATTGGAAATATAAGAAGATTTCGGGTACGGAGAGAAGAAAAAAATCGACCCGCTTGCCATTTTTTTGTTAATTTATTTTATTTTTTACCCTGCCGGTCAAAGCAGGCCAAATTCCGGACAATGATTTGCCCGGATTACAATTTTATTTTAATTTTGTTTGCTTGTTAATAACATTACACCAACGGGAGAAACGAAATGAAGGAATTGGTAGAAGCCACCCGAAAAGCTAAGTTCGTTGTTATTAGCGAAGAACAATTACAAGCTTTATTGAATTCTACCGAACTGATCGAAGAACACGATACCATGGTTTCGGATAAACTGCGCCTTCTGCGCTTCGGTGATTACCTGTTCGTACAGGAAAAATCGGATAAGGGAGAATATTTGCTGCGCGGATTCGAATCGGAAATCGAAGCACGTCGCTTTATTATGGAACGGATGAAAATATACGAGGATATGTGGGACGGATGCGGATGCAAGGTGTATTATTATGAATGAAATATCCTCCGATGCAATGGTCGTTTTACGATCTTTACCCCGGGCCGTCTTTGCGCCACAGGGTAAAGAATCGAAAAGACGAACGGGCGGACTTTACATTTAGTTTTTACCGCACTATTCAAACCGTAAATATCGCGAAGGCATTTTTCGAATTCGTTTTTGCCTTTACCAAGCCATTTGATTCGTTATCCCTTTGTTCGTAAATTGCCGCTGGCGATGGAGTCCGCCCCTAAAATGCCTACCGGCTAATGACTCCTGCCTTGGTTTGCATTCTACATACAAAGCAGGAGAACCGTACATGCACACCAACGGGAATAATCTCAACCAAAATCTTTTTGCAGCCCACAAAGCAAAACTAAAGGAACTGACCGAAAAACTGCGTCCTTGGGCCAAAGACGCAGCTCAGAAGGAATGGCTTAATAAAATTAACGACAACCTACAAAAAGAAAAATTCAGGTTAGTGGTTTTAGGCCAATTCAAACGAGGTAAATCCACTTTTATTAATGCATTGCTCGGGCAGCCTATTTTGCCTACAGATGTCATCCCGTTAACGGCGGTTATTACCGAAATTACCTACGGTCCTGAGGTAAGGGTTGAGGTTTTTTTTCAAAACGGAATCCACACAACCATTCCTGCCGAACAATTGGCCGCCTATGTAAGCGAAAGTCAGAATCCTACCAATCAAAAAAAGGTCGATAAAGTTATTTTGCAACATCCGGCCACAATTTTACGGAACGGCCTTATTCTGGTCGATACCCCTGGCGTTGGTTCCATTCACCAGCACAATACACGTTTGACACAGGAATATATTCCCAATGTAGATGCGGCTATCTTTTTGTTCTCCGCCGATCCGCCGTTAACCGAGCTTGAACAAGAATTTTTAAAGATCATTCATCCTATTGTACCCAAGATATTTTTTGTTTTGAACAAGATGGATTATCTAAGAGAAGACGGTCTGCAACGCGTCGTGAATTTTAACGGCCGTATTTTAGAATCCATTCTGGGTACACGTCCGCAAATTGCCCCTATATCGGCCTTAAACGCTTTAAAAGCGCGTCTGCATCATTCCGACACACAATACGAACAGAGCGGATTAAAAAACCTGGAAAGCAAACTACAGCATTTTCTGCTGACTAACAGAGGAAAGCTGATTATTCTTTCCAATGCCGAACGTTTGGAACGCATGTGTTCAGAGCAAAAGAACCTCATCGAAATCGAACGACGTGCCGGAGCGTTATCCGTAGAAACGTTGCAAAACAATTTGCAAAAATTTGAAACATATATTGGCAAAATGCAGCGCCAAGAACAACGGTTATCCTATTTACTGGACAGCTTAAAGGCACATTTAATCGAATATTTCGATGACAAAACCGAAGAATTTCGGCAAAAAGCACAAAACGACATACTAACAAAGACGCTGGCATTCGTTGCCCAAAATCGTTCCATTAGCATACCCGAGCTGCAGAAAGAAATCGAGCGTCGGATCAATAATGCCATTGTCGATTCTTTTGAACCCTTTCGCATGGCCATCGAAAAAGACATTAAACATCTTTACGCCGATGAAATTCGCAGCATTAACGACGAAGTAATTGATATTTTAAATCAGATTTACCGATATTCGGCCGATCTGTTTGAGCTTGATCAATCCGTCGATTTACCAAAAGAACTGTGGCATTTTAAAAGTCAGTTTTATTACCGCACCTGGGAGGTGGTAACCAGTTTAGACATTATCGAAAAAGGACTGCGCAATTTATTGCCCAAACCGTTGTTTGCGGCCTTGCTCCGCCGGCAACTACCAAAACGAATTCGTGAAAAATTGGATCGGCAATGCGGACGTTTACGCGCCGATTTTCTGTATCGTTTGCAAGATAGCAACCGGCAATATTTGTATGAATTTAATCAGGCGCTGCAAAAAATCCACCGCAATATTACCGGAATGATGGAACGATATTTGGAATTTAAAAAGAAGGGTGAATCCGATTTCAGCCGTTTAATTGCCGAGCAGACACGCCAACTCGACGTTTTAAACGCCATTTCGGAAGAAATCACCCAAATTAAACACGCATGGAACTCTGATACCGGCAAGGCATTAAACATAAAATAATACGAAAACCAAGTTTTTTAACGCGCCATCGCATACCAATTTTCACACAAAGAACGATGGGTGCAGGGTGATGGGGTTCACCTTTAACCGCCTTTAAGGCTAATAACTCCTGCGGATTAAACTAAACAGCAGGAGCGAGGATGCCCAAAATTAAAGTACGTTTTCGAACCTTTAAAAACATTCCCTTTGCTATCGAACAATTTACCGGTGTTCAATACCGCTGCCGTGTTTGCAACCGGGTTTTCACAGACAAAAAATTGTTCGAAGCTCATTTGCGTTCCGAAACAAAGGGCAAAGCATCCGCCCGGGTTTCGCCCAAGGCGCCGCGCCCAGGTCAAATGACAAATGAAAAATTACTTTACATCATAGATATTCACGATCATCTTCACCGCGATTTTTTGCATTTAAAAGAAGATATTGCGTTTGACCCACAGCCGTTAAAATCACACACACACAAGAATAAAGGAGATTAACATGTTAGCTATTAAATCGATCAAAGCGCTCGAAGTACTTGATTCCAGAGGTAACCCCACCGTTAGCGCCCGGGTAGAACTGGAAAACGGGACAGTAGGAAAAGCCATTGTCCCTTCCGGGGCTTCCACGGGAGAGCGCGAAGCGGTAGAATTGCGCGACGGCGACCCGAAGCGTTTTCATGGGAAAGGGGTGCTCAAGGCCGTGCATAATATTAATACCGTAATTGCACCGGCCATAACCGGCATGAATGTATTCGGACAGCGTCTGATCGACCAAACCATGATTGCGCTCGATGGCACAGAGAACAAGGCCACCTTGGGCGCAAACGCCATTTTGGCCGTTTCGCTTGCGGTAGCCCATGCCGCGGCAAATTCGGAAAGAGCGCCCTTGTACCGCTACCTGGGGGGAACAAACGCCCATATTTTGCCCGTGCCTTGCATGAACATTATTAACGGCGGAAAACATGCCGATAACAACGTGGACTTTCAAGAATTTATGATTGCCCCGCACGGTGCTCAATCCTTTAAAGAAGCCATTCGCATGGGGGTCGAAACGTTCCACACTTTAAAAGGCATTTTACACGAACGTGGATACTTTACCGGCGTAGGTGACGAAGGCGGATTTGCGCCTCAACTTAAAAGCAACGAAGAAGCCGTAGAACTTATTTTACAAGCCATCGAAAAAGCCGGTTACAAACCAGGTGAAGAGATTAGCTTGTGTTTGGATCCTGCGGCTAGCGAACTATGGGACAACGGACGTTACAAACATTTCAAATCCGACGGTTCCCTGCATAGTCCGGAAGAAATGATCGCCCTTTGGGAATCATGGTTAAATAAATATCCCATCGTCCTGTTGGAAGACGGATTGGCCGAAAACGATTGGGATGGCTGGGCCAAATTAACCGCAGCTTTGGGCGCCAAAGTAGAGTTGGTCGGGGACGATATATTTTGCACCAATCCAAAAATTTTACAAAAAGGTATCGAAAAGGGTGTGGCCAATTCCATTTTGATCAAACTAAACCAAATCGGCACCATCAGCGAAACACTGGATACCATTGAGATGGCACGTAAAAACGACTATTACTATTTTATTTCGCATCGTTCGGGTGAAACCGAAGATACCACCATTGCCGATTTGGCCGTGGCAACCGGTGCCGGTCACATAAAAACCGGGTCAGGGTGCCGCAGCGAACGGATTGCCAAATACAATCGCTTTTTGTGGATTGAAGAGGAATTGGGGCATCAGGCCCAATTTGCCGGTAAAAAGGCATTTAAGAACCAATAAAGGAAAAAACATGTACGTTTTTAGGGGTAATGAACCCAGACCATTTGCGGTTAAACATCCGTTCGATTTGTACGAACAACACCGCACGTTAATTTGCGAACATTTGCAGGACGATTTGCCCCTTTTAACCGTGTATTGTCCTATTTGGAAAGGAGAGAACGGCGTTTGGGGACACATAAATCCCAAAGCCTCTTCAGCCGTTTGTTTGACAAACCGCCACTGGCTCATCAGTTTTGATTTTCATAACCGACGGATGCCGGAAGTAATACGCGTAGCGCATAAGGATGTTTTGTCCGTGGAAGTCGGCAAAGCTTTACTACAGGGATGGTTTCGCTTAAATTATCTTAATCAAGAAAATGCTTTCGGCCGGATTGATATTTTATTTAACACGCATGTTTTTCGACATTTTCGACAACTCCTGGGCCTGTGGCGGTTTTTTAGTAGAAACCAATCATTACCCAAAACCATAGACGGTTTTTTCAAAGACGGACCACACAACTTTTTACTCTTACCGAACGAAACCATTGTCTTTCAATTAAATTTACCTGCGGTCAAACAAAAAAAAGGACGCAAAATTTTTATTAAAGCACATGAAACGCAAATATTACTAACCTCGGAAAATTTTCTACTATTTGCTATACGGGAGGCTTCTTCCAAGCCACAACAACTTACCTTTGCCGAAGCTTTTCATAGTTGGGATACGGGCCATTCCAAAGCACGTTTTGCGGTAAAATTTTTTAACGAAGGAATCGATTTGCTGATGACTTTTGAAGACGAAAATGTTTTGCGTCATCGTATTTTCAAAGAACAAATTTCGCTTAAAGATTTAAACGACTTAAGCGCCGTTTTAAACGCAAGCAAAGGGGCACAACATGCTATCGTTAATTCGGAATCGTCTTAAGCCGCTGTTTCGTAAAAAGGGACCTTTTATCGAAAAGGATACGTTGTATTACGAACTTAGTGAATCATTTCAGACGGATGAATGCCCTATTTGCCATTTACTTGATCGCTACGAACATCGTTTCATGCAGTCTGTTTTTTACGAATCGGTTAACGACGGAAACCTACGCAAGCAAATAAAAGAATCGCAGGGATTATGCATGCGGCACACCAATCAATTTTTACAAACAGGCGATATTTTGGGATTATCCATTATCGGAGTGGATTTGCTGGAAAGTTGGATGATGACTTCGGATACCGAACATCACGATTTTTGCCTTTTATGTCGGCTCCACAATGAAAACGAAAAACGCTTAACGCAGGCATTTATTCGCTATTGTGATATTGATGCTTTTCGAAAAGCCTTTAAATCCAGCGCCGGTTTATGCCGAAAACATTTCCGTATGATTTACAAAGAAATTAAAGAGCCAACCATTGCCGACGAAATTAAACAAACGGAACAAATTAAAATCGAAAAATTAATAATCGATTTATATGAGGTTATTCGTAAGCATGATTATCGTTTTCAGCAGGAAACAATTTTCAACCGAGAGACCCGAGCCATCCGTCTGGTGTGGAATTTTTTACGAAAATAGAACCTATGGAAGCTTCCGAAAACCGTAAAAAAAAACCGGAGTATGCGTTAACTGACGCTCAAAAAAAATCATTGGGCATCGCCTTAAAGATGCTCGAGGAACGCCTTTTTATGTTTCGACTGTTGCTAAAAGAGGATGCATACTCCGGCGTTATGTATCATTTAAAGATCGATTTTTCCCGTGAACAAAAAAAACAACTGAACGCTCATTTTGATCGTATTTTAAAGGGTATTGAGCACCTGAAATCAAAATTCAATTTGTCCCCCGTTAATGAAACGCTAAACGACCAAATCCTAAGCAGCACAACTTATTTGTGGACCGTTCTGGAAGACGAAAAATCCCGAAAGCTCAAACGCTACGGTCGGGTAGATGCGCAACTTGCCAAAGAACTGGACCCTTTGCTACACGAATTAATCGACGATTTAAATGCCTTAACGCGCTCCGTAAACCGGGCCCATTTAGGTACGAAAGAATAGACCGCATCTATTGTTTGCCTTCATTCCCCTTTTTGTTTTCAATAATTTCCAGAATATCCACGGGTTTTCGATCGTATTTTTCGGCCACGTCTTTAAGTAGCTGCTTTTTATTCGCAACGATATTGTTTTTGGCCAAACGCGCTAAAGCGGTATCTACGGGAATATTGATTTTTTGACACACCTGTTCGAGGGTAAAGCGGCCTAATCCCCGCCAAACCGGCATTCCGTATTCGCTTTTGGTACCGTTATTTTCCGGTATTTCTATTTGCATTTTCCGATACAGCTCGCTTGGAGTTAACCCGTACTTTGCCGCTACTTCTTTTACCACCATATCTGCCGTTGCCTGAATTTGATTACGCCGCAAAGCAGATAAAAGCCGATCTACCGGCTTATTAATGGTTTTGGCCAATTCGGCTATGGTTAGTTCTTCGGCATGAGGAATGGGCGGTTCATTTTGTTCGCTTTCCCAAGATTCCGTAAAATATTCTCCGAGATCCATAATCGTGCTAAACGGCGGTACATTCCAAATGGTAAGCGCACTTAATATTATAGTTAAGGCAACGGTAGAGGTCAATTCTTTTCTTAGGGAAACCATTTGATTCATCTTTTTGCGTAAATACGAAACAAACGGGCGCCAATTATAATACAAATGGTATCCGCCAGGAATCAGAATGATAAACGAAAAAATGGTGTGCAAGGCCTGCCATTGTGATTTTTCCAGTCCGAGAATGGAAATATGCGTCCATTTTGCGATGCGCCCAGCAGGAGCAATGTACAAGATAATACCCGATACAATTAAAATTAAACTGGCCCAAGTAATAAACAAACTTACAAAAGCACGCCAGCTAAATTTTCCTTTTCTGTAAGCAGCCATGAGGAAACATCTCCTTGCATTTTTGTACAACCTTTTTATTTTGCAAAGGAACAAGTATTTTAGTCGCATAATGCGAAATACGTTCCGGTTTAAATACGTAAGGTTCCTGTCTTGTTTAATTATTGAACATTTTTAAACAAGAATCCTTCGTAATAATGAGGTATTACGGCTCGATTTATTCGAGTATTTTTTCAAATAATTAAAGTTAACAAAGTAAAAACGTTCCCAAAAACAATAACGTCTTCACTTTACGCCAACCATAATTTAACAATTCGGTCGTCCGTATTTAAAGAAGCACGGATCTTGCCTTCTTTTTATCGGAAACGGTAACAATGCCCTGTTAATAATTATCAGAAGCGAATCAGGCTACTGTTTTAAGACAAATACTTTTATTTTTTGCCTTTACCCTTGCCCATGCCCCGCCTATGTCCACGCATTTCCGCTCCTTCTTCTCCCATGGCCCCGGCACGATTTTTCCATTTTTCCTGGCCGCGCATTTCCATTTTGCCTTTGCCTTCGCCTTGACCTTTTCCGGTAAAAATCAAATCATTAATTCCGTCTCCGTCCAAATCAATAAAACGATGATGCTTTTTCTGTTGTTTTTTGTGCCAATCTGGGTCCATAATGTCCGGGATACCATCGCCATCATGATCGGGTAAAAGATCGTTGTAGCCATCCCCGTTTTTATCCACAAAAGGAATGTGGTTTTGCCCTTTGTGCTGCCGGACGCGTGTGGAATCCTGGGCATAAAGCCCGTAATTCAGCAATATGCCCTGGCTAAATAAAAATACCATTAAGAATAGTAAAAATCGTTTCATTTTTAACCTATCCTTCCAAACGTTTGGTGTTTACAATATTTAACTTTTGCATTCGCGAACGTAAATGGCGCTCGGTAATGCCTAAAAGTCGTGCCGCCTGACTTTGATTGCCGCGTTTTAATTCCAGAGCCTTTTCGATCATTTCTCGTTCGAAAGCGGCCACTTTTTCCGGATACGGATCGTTAAAATCGGACGGGTCCAGAATATTGCGTTCGTTTCCGGCGCTTAACCCCGAAGGGAAATCGGATGTGGTTAACACTTCATCCCGTGCTAAAACCACGGCACGTTCGATTAAATTTTCCAACTCGCGAACATTACCCGGAAAATGGTAACGCATCAAATAGGCCTGTGCTTCTTTACTAATCCCTTTGATAGGTTTATTATTTGCTTTAGCATATTTTTCAATAAAATGCCTTATCAAAACGGGGATGTCGGTTTTGCGTTCACGCAAGGGAGGAATGTGAATCGTAACCACATTTATGCGATAGAACAAATCTTCACGAAAGGTTCCTTTGCGAATCATTTCTTCCAAATTACGGTTAGTGGCAGCAATTACGCGTACGTCGCTTTTGATGGTTTCGTTGCCGCCCACTCTCTCAAAGGCACCGAACTGCAAGGCTCGCAGCAATTTAACTTGCGTTTGCAAAGGGATATCGCCAATTTCATCGATAAACAATGTTCCCCCATCGGCCTGTTCAAAGCGTCCGATTCTACGCCCGATGGCTCCGGTAAAGCTGCCTTTTTCGTGACCGAAAAGCTCGCTTTCCAACAAACTTTCCGTTAGAGCCGCACAATTAACCGTAATTAAAGGTTTGTCTTTACGATCACTGGCATAGTGAATGGCGCGTGCAATCAATTCCTTACCGGTACCGCTTTCTCCTCGGATGAGTACCGTAGCTTTGCTTTTCGCAACCCGGGCAGCCGTATTGAGAACTTCTTCCATGGCGCCACTCTGAGAAATAATGGCATCGAATTTAAATTTTTCCTGTAATTGCTGCTTTAACATTTTGTTTTCGGAAATCAGATAGTTGTGCTCACGCGCTTTTTGCACCAATAATTCCAGTTCATCTAAATCGACCGGTTTGGAAAGATAATCGTAGGCTCCTTCTTTCATTACCCGAACCGCATCTTCGGTTTGGCTGTAAGCTGTAATCACAACCACGGGAATTTCCGGATTAATCGCTTTGATGGCTTTTACCACTTCCAGGCCACTCATATCCGGCATGCGAAAATCGGTAAAAACCAAATCGACATCATTACTGCGGACAATTTCGAGGCCTTCGTTTCCGGAATTTGCCGTAAACACCGAATACTTGCGCCGCTGCAGAAAAGATTTCAACGAAATAATTTGCGCCGGTTCATCGTCAATCAAAAGAATTTTAAAATCGGCCATAAGCTTTACTCCATGTTTTTCAGCCTAAAATTTCCATGAAATCCCACCGCCAAAAATTGTATTGTGGTAATCGTACCAGTAACTGTTCGACTTGTTTGAAATATAGTTGTAATTCAGATTGAATTCCACGGCCTGCAAAAAACTCTTTTTAAAATAGAATGTTTTCATTAACGAAACATACACATTTCGGTTGTCGTCGGTTCGCAAGCCACCCGATCCTACGCTATCGTCGGCTGAAACGAAAGCTTGTTCGCTGATATAATTTTTGTGCACCGCACCTATGCCGATTTGCAGTTTCGCTCTATAGGGCAAAATCCAAGTAAATTGGCCTGAGACGCCATCGCTTTCGTAACTAAACGGGTCATCATACAACTCTTCGTCCTGATAGTAATTGGTACTGTTAATAAAATCCGTTTGTTCGGTTAAACTGATTTGTTTGCGGTACTGAACATACACACCAACTTTCGGATGGATCGATTGAGCAACCCTGGCCAGAAGCACGATATGGGTCATACTGGGCACCGAAAGTTGAGAAGGTAAGAAAGTTTGCTCCATGTGTCTTCCTCTGCCCCGCATACCCCATTCTTCTTCGGAATAGAGAGGGCTTATTTCTTTTCCGGCAAACGATTTATTTCCCAAATCGGTTTCCAATATTAACGTTGTTTTGGTTGCAAACGATTTATTCACCTGAGCAAAAATATAATGTCTGTAATTGGTCAAATCCGGCAAATTAGCGTAGGATCTGTAGCGAAAATTATAACCCGTTTTAAAAAACATAAAATCCAGATCAAAATTTAAACTGGCGTAAGCATATAGTTGGCTATAATTATAATAATCATATTGCTGCCCGTTAATGCGCAAAGCAAAATCCGCTCCATAGTAGAACCCGTGGCGTTCTTCTTTGCCAAAGGGATGGAAGGCATTTACGCCCAATGATTGCAGCAAAAAATTTCGTTCGCTGTAATCTCTGTAAAAATAGAATGTTCCGGCATAATAAAATTTTAATTCCGAATTTTGAGGCTGATAATTTAATTTAAGACCGATATTGCTTAACACATCGCTAACCGGTTCTGGCGAACGAAACAAATTATCATCGGCATACGAATTCATTTCCGTAGTGGCAGTAAACTGAGCAAACGAAAGTGTAGAAAAGGCCAATAAGACGAAGTAAAGAAATTTCTGCTGCATTGTATTAACCCCATTTTTAATATTCAACTGCAATAAAACGTACAATAATGATGCCACTTTTTCGAAAAATCGTTATCCGCTTGTTTTTTAATGGAATAAGTAAATCACAAAAATTCATAACGAAAAACATATTCGCCCAAACGGTCGAAGATACTACTATTTTGGTCGAATTTCAAATCTCGCAACGACCCGAATACACGGTTATTTATTCTACAGTAAAAAGCTCCTTAAAAAATTTATTGAAAATAAGGCCGTTTCAATTCTTGCATTTTCGGGCATTCTGCTTATATTTGTCTAAAGGACTTTTTACGCGGGGGGGGAAGCAAGATGCGCATTTTTAACTATCTTCTTATCATTTCATTTGTTATCGTTTCGAATCTGTTGGCCCAATGGTCATCCGATTCTCTGCAAAACACGCCCATCATCGTATCTTCCGGAGATCAGGTTGTACCCAAAATTAAAGCCACCTCCGACGGTGGTTGTTACATTTCATGGTACGATAACCGTAGCGGCAACTATGATATGTATTTACAACGCCTAAATGCACAGGGAGAAAAAATGTGGGCCCAAGACGGATTATTGATTAGTAACCACCCGCAGGACACTTGGGTTACCGATTACGATTTAGCAGTGGATGCACAGGATAATGCCATTTTGGTGTTTAATGATATTCGCAACGGCGACGATAATGGTTGGGATGTTTTTGCTTACAAAATTTCTCCGGATGGTGATTTTCTTTGGGGTTCAAACGGAATTGATCTTTCACCAGCTGTTAATTCCGAAAGCGAAATGTCGCCAAAGGTTGTGGCAACTTCGGGAGGTAATTATGTATTTGCCTGGACACGCTCGGGGGCGGATGACGAGGTTGCTTTGCAGAAATTGTCTTCCTCCGGAAATAAGCTTTGGGGAACCGACGGTCTAACGATTTTAGGACAGCAAGGCGGCGGGGCTTCACACCCCCTATTGATTGCCGCCAAAAACGATAGTGTCATTGTTTTATGGAAAAACATGATTGGCTCATATCCGGCGACTAAAACGATTTTACTGGCTCAGAAGTTAACCCCAGAAGGTACGTATGCTTGGGACGCTAACGGAGTTGTGGTTTACGATAACGGTAACATTCCCACATATTACGATCCGGTAATGTGCTCTGATGATAACAGCGGGGCTTTTATCGCCTGGGAAGAGCAGCCCACCACAGATGAATCATATGTGGAAGTGGGGCATTTAAAGGCGGACGGCAGTTTGGGATATCCGCTTAACGGAATTAAAACCGCTACCACTTCCGCACGCAAACACTGGAAACCCAGTATTACCTTTAACTCGTCTGAGAATGCTTTGTTTTGCTACTGGATTGATACCGACATCACCCAGAACCAATATGGCATTTACGGCCAAAAAATGGATTTGTCCGGCAACCTTTTTTGGGGGAATGACGGGAAATCATTTATTCCTCTTGGCGGCTGCACTATTTCGTTTGTCCGAACTGTAAACACGGATACCAGTGTTTACGTAGGATATTTCCAAAGTTCCGCCCCGAATGCGTATGACGAAGCTGTTAAATGTTTTCTTACGGATGTTAACGGCAACGTTATCTGGAATTCGGTTATCTTATCGGCAGCAAGTTTAGGCGAAAAGGATGACTTGGTGCTTACGCTTAACGATCATGCTCAGGCATTGTTTGCATGGACGGACAAACGAAACGACAGCGGTGATATTTTTGCTCAAAACATAAATGCGGACGGAACCTTGGGGCTGCTGGCGGCCAAATTAAAGGAAACATCCTTACAACCGGAAAAAATGTATTTAGGTCAAAATTATCCGAATCCTTTTAATCCCAGTACGACCATTCGATATCAAGTTCCCTCACAAGGGAAGCGTATACGGCATGTACAACTTACTGTTTTCGATTTACAGGGAAAAATGGTCGGCAAAATTTTGGATACGTATCAGCAACCGGGGCGCTATCAGGTGCGTTTTCGGCTTCGCACTTTGCCCAGCGGCGTTTACCTGTACCGTTTGCAAATTGGGACGATGAGCCAAACACGAAAAATGGTTTTATTAAAATAAATATCGTTTACAATTTCGTCGGTGGTTTTAAGGATATTTTTACTATAGGATACTTTCGATAGGACTAAACCATTTTCTCTTTTTCAGACAAATAATGGGTAGCACCTACATGTGTTGATTTCTGCAGATATAAAAATGTGATGATTAACACAGCGTATATTTGGACATTTATTTAGTTATTTCATATAAATTTATTTTTCGCGTATTGATTTAAAGTCGGCGAATACCGTAAAGTAATTTTCAACCTTTCAGACGCGGACAGTTAAAATCGATTTAATCCTTTACAATTGGCAACAATTTGGCTTTTAAATAAATCGGTTTTTTGATTTTGAAAGGAGTAGGTCATGAAACGCTTTCTGGTTTTCGTTTCTCTTTTTTTACTACCTTCTTTTTTATTTTCTTCAACAACTTTTCAGAAAACATTTGGAGACACAGCCAAAGATGTGGGATATGGAATTCTGCAGTTACCCGATAATCAATATTTGATAATCGGATACACCTATTCTTTCGGGGCAAAGGGCATGGATGGATACTTGATCGACATGGATGGCTCCGGAAAAATGCTTTGGCAAGAAAATATCGATTTAGGAGGTGATGAGTTTTTACGACATGGCGTGTTATTGCCAGACGGGGATATTTTACTTACCGGGTACAGTCGGGCTGACGCTTCGTCTCCAACGGATTTATTGTTACTTAAAATCAATCATTCTGGTCAGGTGCTATGGAGTAAGATTTATGGCGGAAGCGGAACGGATTTGGGCTGGGATATCCAAGCAAGTCCGGATGGGAATTATGTGGTTTCCGGTTACACCAATTCTTACGGTGCCGGTCAATACGATGTCTGGATTCTAAAAATCGATTCGGAAGGCGATACGCTTTGGACAGCACTGGCCGGCGGTACGGGCGACGATGAAGGACGCGGTTGCGCCGTGGATGGTAAGGGCAATATCTATGTTTCGGCTAAATCGTATTCTTTTTTTGCTCCTGACATGTACATGATTAAGCTACATTCAGACGGATCCAAGGCCTGGTTGAAATCGTTTTCTTCAACCGGCTGGACTGAGGGATATGATGTTTGTATTGCGGATAGCAATGCAGTGTTTGCGGGATATGGATATTGGGGAAATCACGATATGCTTTTGGTAGACATGAATTCTTCCGGTGATACGTTGTTCACTTGCCATGCGGGTTTATCTAACGACGATTATGCTTTTGCCATTTCCCCTACTTCGGATAAAGGATTTGTCATGGTTGGCAGAAGCACTTCTTTTGGTGGCGGAAATAAAGGCATGATACTAAAGGTGGATGCTCAGGGAAAAGAACAATGGCAAAACGCCTGGGGCGGCGATCAGGAAGATATGCTTTGGGACGTACTGGAGACCGATGACAAAGGATATTTGGCAGTTGGGTTTACTAAGTCGTTTGGTCAGGGAGATGCGGACGTGTATGTGGTTAAAACGGATTCCGCAGGGAATGTTACCGGAATTGCCCCGTCCAAACAATATGTGGCAAGCGGTTTTATGCTCGAACAAAATTACCCAAATCCATTTAATCCGACAACGACTATTTCGTATCAAATTAACGGGAACAAAAGACAATATGTGCATTTGGCTGTTTATGATATTAGCGGGAAATTAATCGTTAACTTGGCACAGGGATGGCAAAGTGCAGGCAAGCATCATTTTCGTTTTAACGGGCAGAATTTGCCCAGCGGGATTTATGTGTATCAATTAAGCGTGGGTAAATTTAGCCAAAGCAAGAAAATGGTTCTATTAAAATAGAACCATTTTCCGTTTTATTACCGGCACAATATTTCCGCAGATCAAGATAAAAAATTACGCGCAGGCACGAACCAAAAGCGGTAAACCGCTTAAGGCAGCCGTCTTTGGGAATGTTTATTTTTTCCAAAAAGGCGGCTGCCAGGTAATGCATGCGGGTACATGGCGGTCCTTTAGTTTTTCTCCGATTTCTCGCAATGTTTCGGGCAAGAATTCGTTCTCGACCGCAGGAAAAAACTCATTTTCTTCAAAGCGGACGTGAGCGATTAGCAATCGGGAAAACTGTTGAAACAGTTCCCTGTACTGTTCCTCTTTTTGCACTTGCCCTATTTGTTCCATCAAATCGATAAATTCTTTGTGCTCTTTTATCGTTCGTTCTCGTATTGCCTTCGGAATTCGGTTTGCTTCCCCATGGTTCAAAATAATGTTCTCTTCCCGTTTGAAGTGAGGCAACAAATCATGTTCCCAGATGTATCGGACAAACTGCAAAATTTCGTTTGACGCTGCCTTCTTCTCTACGCCCAACTTTATTCGATTGGCATTGACCAGCGCGCCATGGTGCTCCCAAGAGAGCGGGACCAAGTATTTTGAACGTTTCATCAAATATCCAATTTCTTATTTCGTTATCCGTATTAATTTACAGAAAAATTTTTCGAAGACAAAAGTTCGTTAAAAAGAAAAAGGCCGGCACCATGCCGACCTTTTTCGGGGGTTATGAGGGCTCTAATCGTTTTTTTTATTTGCGACCTTTTTGTGCTTTGCCTTTAAAGCCGTTGCCGGAACCATTCTCGCTACCCATCATGCCAGAGCCATTACCCTGGCCATGCATTCCGTGGCCTTTATTCATCCCTTGGCCATTCATACGACCGGTACCATCTTCCGGGCGGACAAAGTCCGGATCCTGACCGTTGGGAATTCCGTCGCCATCATCATCCATGGCATTGTCATTAATACCATCACCATCGGCATCCACAAATCCATGACCGGCATTACCATTGTGCATTTTACTACCCACGTAATCCGGATCCATTCCGTTGGGAATTCCGTCGCCGTCGGCATCCGGAGCATTGTCGTTATAGCCGTCGCCATTGGCATCAACAAAACCTTGGCCGTGCTGACCATTGTTTTGATTTTGCATCATCGAATGCATTTGATGACGCTGTCCGTTACGGAACTGATTCTTTACCTGAGACGAATCCTGTGCGAAAGCATTGCCGGCAAAAAAGATTGCGGCGATCGTTAAGATTGCGAATAAGTTCTTCATAATACTTCTCCTTTTGTTTGGTACGTTTAGTTCAACTTCACTTCTTATAGTGACAAATAGCGTGCCAAAAAAGGAGACAATATCTATGTTGCTGATTTTAATTAAAATACAACAATATTACAAAATCAAAAAAAACATAAATATCGACTGGCGCGGCGATTCTTTAAACCGTTTGGTCGAAAAAGAAAGGTTAATCGGGGGATATTGCAAAAAATCAGCAGCAAATTTTCGGTACAACCAGTAAAAATTCGCTGCCTTTTCCTATCTTGCTATTAATGCGAATCACACCGTTATGTTGATCCACAATACGTTGGACAATACTCAGTCCGATGCCCGTACCACTGGCCTTGGTCGTATAATAGAGATTAAAAATTTTTGTTTGCATCTCCGCTGGGATGCCTTTTCCCGTGTCGGAAACGCGTATTCGAATCTGTTCGTTATCCGTTTTTTCAACAATAAGTTTAACCTGCCCTTGCCCATCAATCGCTTCGATGGCATTGCGCAGCAAATTGCCCAAAACCTGAGCCCATTTGTCCTTATCCCAATATACCGTTCCGTTCCATCGTAATTCTGCCGTCAATTCGACATTCTTTTTACGCGCCTCCGCCTGGTATTGCATAACGATATTTTTAATTAACGATTTCAATTCGAAGCTTTGCGGGCGTAAAGGTTCCGGACGCGAAAAATGTAAAAAATCCTGAATAGTTTGATTGATACGTTTTACTTCATTATACACCAAACGCGCCAATTCATGGTATTCTTCTGCGTGTTCGGGAGGTTCAAAATCCTTATCCAATTGTTGCACAACCGTGGCAATGGCATTTAACGGATTGCGAATTTCGTGGGCAACACCGGCTGCCAGTTCGCCCATGGCCGTTAAACGTTCTTTGCGATTCAATTGCTCTTCCAAGGCCTTTTGATCGGTTAAATCGCGAATTACAAAAATCGTATTGCGGGCGGCATTATCCACTGCGAAATTGGTTTTGGAAACAAGCAAAATCTTCGACCCGTTTTCAATGTTACATTCGATTTGACGCAAAGAAAACGCCTCCTGCAACAATTTGGCACAGTTGGAATTGCGCAAAACCGCTTGCAAGGTTTTACCTTTTACTTCTGATTCCACAATGCCAAACAGCTTTTCGGCCGCCCGATTGAAAATGCGAATGCCTTTATTCTGATCGCAAACAATTATGGCATCGCTTACGTTTTGAATGATGTTGGTGGAATATGTTTCGACCAAGGCAAAATCTTGTTTTAATGAGTAAAAACGCTGTTTAGTAAAAAGATAGGTAAGCATAAAACTGCCCAAAATAACAAGCAAAAGAGTAATAAAAATAAGCCGACGGTAAATGCGGGCATTGATATCGTTTACCGGTTTCATGGAAAGTCCCAGACGAAAAAGCCCTAATTTATGCCCGTTAAAGGAAAATGGATGTACGGCTTCGAAAACTTTTACGGAATCGAACTCGGTAATGCGCGTTAAATAAAGCGAATCATGATATGCCCTTCTTAAAAACGGGGAGGCATTTAACGCTTCCAGTTCGCGTACATTTCCCGAGGCAGCCAGCAATGTACTGGTATCTTGCAAAGCCGTATACACAATAAAAGGGTTTTGTCGGGCAACCAAACGCAACAAGGGGCCAAATCCGGCACGGGCATTGGAGGTAATGATTTCCTGTCCGTCAACGGTTAGAATAATAGCGGTGTGGGCTTTACTGCCCAAAGCGACAATGTAAAGGTACATATTTTGCGGTTTTTTAATGCGTAACCCAAATATCAACGTATCGGTTTCGCCGGTAAAAATAGGATGAAAAAATCGCTCGTAAGACGAAGCGGGTAGAGCTATTTGTTTGTTTTTTCTGACATCAACAATCATTTTTCCGCCGGTGCCAATGATTTGAATGGATTGAATATCATTGGCCTGTGCCAGTGCTTTTAAAACTTTAGGGGTAGCTTTACCTTGCTCGTATAAAATTTTTACCAAGCTGGCATTATTTAACATACGCCTACGAAAGGATTTGGTTAAAAATTGATTATTCCGCAATATGTTTTGAGATGAGATTAAAAGCGATTCCAGTAACGAATGGGATTGGGTATTCATGAGCTGAAGCAGCTCTTTTTTACTTTGTTTGAGTTCGATCACCGCACTGGAGATCATTAAAACCGCAAGTGCCAAAAAAATAAGCAGCACATTGCGCGCTTCTCGCCAAAAATTTTTTTTAAACCATTTTCTAACCAACACCGTCAAATCCTTACATACTCAATATGCGCAGGTATTTAACTTAAAATATTCTTGCCAAAATTACCAGATTTTTTAAATGCAAACCAAATTCAGGCAATCGGATAAAACAAAAAACCATAAGCGAGCGATTGTACAAAATATGGCGTGCATTTTAAAAACCCGCTCAAATTGCGGGTTTTGTTCCGGGATAATTTTCGCGACGAAGATTTACGGAAAGGTAAATATGGTACACGTGTAAAAGAGATAACCGAGTTCGCCACTTTCCGTTAAAAACGGAATTCCAAAACGCGACAATTTTTGCCACAGACAACGTTTTTTTTGACCTTCCTATTCAACATGCGCACGATTCGCAAATGGAAATAGGCAAACCGAAACAAACTATCTGTTTTGCAAACCTAAGCCGAAGAGCGAATGATTAATTTTGTCTTTAGGACTATTTTTTTGTCTTCGGGCGGCTCTTCACCGTTTTGCACTTGTTCAAGCAAGGCTTTAATCGCTTCCATACCCATTTGATATGCAGGTTGCTCTATGGTTGTTAAAGGCGGATCTACAAAAGCAGAAATCGGATTATTGGAAAATCCGACCACCGAGACATCCCGAGGAATTTTCAATCCCCGCTGTTTTAAAACCGTCATAGCACCCAAAGCCACGGGATCGTTTACGGCAAATACGGCGTCGGGTGGCTCGCCCCGTTTTAGAATTTGTTTTATGGCTTTAGCTCCGTTTTCTTCATGAAATCCCGACCAAACTACCAAACGCTTGTCAACAGGCAATCCGGCTTCTTGTAAGGCTTGCACATAGCCGTTGTATCGTTCGTGCGAAATTAACAAATTTTTGGTACCGCCGATATGGGCAATCCGTTTGCGCCCTTTATCGATCAGATATTTGGTGGCTTTGTATCCGCCCGCGCGATCATCAACAACTACCTTGATTGTATTGGGAATATCAAGCACTCTATCAAAAAAAACAATCCGCCCGCCCGATTTCAGGAACCATCGGAAATGCTCGTCGGTGCGCGTTGTTTGCGCAACGGAAACCAACATGCCGGCCACGCGATTGCCGAACAGCGCTTTGGTGTTCATTACCTCGCGTTCATAATTCTCATTGGATTGACAAACCAAAAGGACATATCCGTGTTCCTGGGCAATTTCTTCCATTCCGCTAATGGCGCTGGCAAAAAAATGATGCTGAATTTCAGGCACCAATACGCCAATTAAATTGGCTTGATTGTTTCGTAAATTACGGGCAAACAAATTAGGCTGATAGTTTAGCTTTTCAGCCATTTTTTTTATTTTTTCTTTGGTTTCGGGTTTAACATCCGGGTGGTCGCGTAAAGCGCGTGAAACGGTGGTATGGTGAATACCCAAGGCCCGGGCAATATCTTTAATCGTAGTCTTCTTCATCATCCTTTGATCTTCTTTCAGAACATGCGTTCCCAATATTCCTTTAAAATAATAGTAAAAAATTACAAAATTGTCAAGGAGGCTCCGTAAAGCCGATCAATGCTATTTTAAGTGGCCATGATCGCAGGGCTCGGTAAAAAATTAAGGTGGTGATTTTTCGTTTTTATTGAAACAATGCGCGCAACAAAATTTCAATGTCCAAAAACAGGCTCTGGCTCTTTAAATAATGCGCCTCAAAATTTTCATAAAGTTCCACACTGGTAATTTTATCTTTATTAATTTGCACCAAACCCGTTAATCCCGGCTTGTAATCAAAGGCCGGAGCATCTTCCTCTTTTTCGGCTAACGGGGCACCAACAAAAGACAATTTTCCGCTGAGGATATTAAGCAGATTTAACGTGAAGTTAAGCCTTTTACTTTTTTCGGCCCACAAAATGGAAAGGGGTTTTTGCCCGTATTTAAAAATGTTTTTATGGCCTATTTTACCCACGCCTGTGATTAAATTCCACAAATGAAATGGCAGCAACAGAATGAGCAACAAAAACGATAAGGAAATATCGAAAATTCGTTTGACCATTTTGTTAAACGGTTTGCCATAGGCAAATTCAATATCGACCAAGGGCACGGAATCCAATCGCTCGATAGTCGACTTCCCGATCATAAATTCAAGATGTCCTGGCACCATTTTAAATTCAACTTGCGGATTTTGCACTTGCGACATGGTGTTTAGGATGGCTTCGAAGGAAAGACTGTGCGTGGTAAAGATAACCAGGTCTACGCGATTCAAACGAATAAATTCGGGCAAATTTTTTAAACTGGTTACGATTTGAATACCGTTAAGGCTTTTACCCACTTCCTTCTCGTTTACGGCTACCATCCCTAAAATTTTAATGCTCGATGACACATAACTTTGCAATTTGCCGAGCAGTTGTCTGGTTTCTTTGTCGTTCCCCACGATTACCGTACGTTTTAAAAAGTAGTCTTTGCTTAGAGCAGAGGTTGTTTTTCGCCGCTTGGCTCTTAAAATAATACGCCACAGCGACATTAGCAAAATACTGCCCACAGCCGAAATAATGACAACCAAACGCGAAAAGGCAAACTGGTTAAAAAAGAATGTTAATGCCGAAACAAAGGTAAAAGCCATTAAATTGGCTTTAATGATTTTGAGTATGGAAAGACGATCGCGATTAATGCTTTCGAAAAAAAGCGCGGACAAAAAGTAAACGATGGTGGTAATGATGTTGATGACAATATAATGGTTGAAAAAATCTTCAAGCCGAAAGGTGCTTTTTAATGTGTACCGGATCCAGAAGTTTATGAATAAAACACCGTTGAGAATTAACAGGTCTAACAAAACGGGATAATACAGTTCCAAATTGTTTTTAACAAAAATAAAAAAACCGCGCAGTACCGTTCCCAGAAAAATAAGCCATTTAAAGGGATACACGTATTTTTTTTGATAATGCTTTTTATAAAATTTGTAAAGGGAACGGTTAAAGGTAATTACGTAATCCAGATTGTTCTTTTTGGTACTCTCGCCTTTGTAATGGATAATTTGCGAGCTGGGCACGTAATAAATTTTTCCGCCCGCTTTGTTGATGCGATGGCAGTAGTCAATATCTTCGCAGTACATAAAAAAATCTTCGTCTAATTTGCCCACTTTTTTTACGATTTCACGACGCATCATCATAAATGAACCGGAAATGGCTTCCACGGGATACAGGTCGTTTTCGTCAAGATAGGTTAAATTGTAACGACCGAAGATTTTACTTTTGGGAAACAAACGTGACAAGCCGATGACTTTCCAAAAGGCTGTTAATGGTGTGGGAATACTGTGACGACAATCTATGGAGAAGGTTCCGTCCGGATTGAGAATTTTGCAGGTGGCCGCCGAAGCATCCGGCGTTTTTTCGAAAAATTCGAGCAGCTTAATAAAGGTGTCTTCCTGCACGACAGTATCGGGATTGAGCAGAACAATAAATTGCCCGCGGGCAATTTCCAGTCCCTGATTGTTGGCAGCGGAAAATCCTTTGTTTTCTTTGTTTTCGACTAAAATCACCTGCGGGAAACGTTTGCGGATAATGGGCACGGACCCGTCTACCGAAGCGTTGTCGATGACGATGATCTCCGAAGGAATATCGTGCAATGCCCTCTGCACGGAATTGAGACATTGCTCTAGAAATTCGCGCACATTGTAATTGACGATGATAACCGAAATAACGATGTTTTCCCGACCGTTAACAAACGGTCGGGTTAAAATTCCCTGTGTCATCGCGCTTCTTTCCCGCCAATAAAAATAAAAAGCGAACGTAAAATGATGCGAAAATCGAACATTAAAGACATGTTTTCTAAATAAAAGAGATCGTGTTTCAATTGATCGCGTTTGTATTTTAACGCTTCTTCATAACGGTATTTGACCTGCGCCCAACCGGTTAACCCGGGGCGAACCTGGAAACGACGGTTGTAAAATTTGATTTTTTTACGCAGCTTTTCAACCGTTTCAACGGTTTCGGGCCGCGGGCCGACAAAACTCATTTTTCCCAATAAAATATTGATCAAACCGGGCAACTTGTACAAACGTGTACGATATAGCACTTTGCCCACCAGAGGTCTTTGACCTGTTTTCGGGTTAACCGTGGCAAAATTGAGCAATCCGAAAACTTTGCCATATTTGCCCACGGTATTTACAATTTCAAAAAGCGGATAAATTCCGCTTAGCAACTGCGCAACCATAATCAGCAAAAATAACGGCGAAAGTAAAATCAGCAGTAAAAACGAAAAGACCAAATCGAACAGACGTTTTAACGTCCATTGCCACAACTTCATAGTTTCGGGAAATAAACGAATCAGCGGATGCCCGATAATTTCTTCGGTTTTCAAACCGGAAATGGCATCGTACATTTGTGGAATCACTTTAAAAATTACCGACGGATTATCGATCCTGGATACCAAATTCAAAATTTCGTCTCTGGAACGCTCGTTAACCGCAATAATAATTTCTTCTACCTGATATTTACGCACGATTTCCGGCAACTGATCGTACGTACCCAAAAACGACAAATCAGCAAACGGTTTGTCCATCATTTCTCGGGTCACATACCCCACAAGCTGATACAACAAATGCGGATTACTGCGAATATCTTTAATCAAACGTTTGGCCTTGGTCGTATTTCCAATCATCAAAGCACGGTGGGGTGCATACTCCAAAGCGGACAAGCGCTTTTCAACAAAAATAATAAACAAACGCCCCCAGTTAATTAAAATCAACAACAGCCCTCCGTAAATAACAAGCCCCAATCGTCCTTCGGAAAACGGTTTGCTGGGATTAAACGTCAGCAAAAAGAAAAGTAAAATGCCAAATAAAATCACTTTTGAAACTTTTTGCAAATGGTCAAAACGGGAAACATCCCAGCGCAAATCATACAAATTGTTCAACCAAAAAAGCCCCAGCCAAAAAAGCGTTACCAAAGCCAGCACTACCGGCTGCAAAACAAGATTGATAGGTAAGTCGGAAACATTTTCAAACCAGCCCGATTGATAGCGTATCCACCAGGTAAGCACAAAAGCCAAATTAATCATAATAACATCATTAACAATCAACAACAATTTGTGAACTATCCGGCGCATGTTAATCGGTGCGACCACCGGCTTAGAAGTAAATATCTCGGAATCCCCGTAATACGTACGAATACGCTGGGCTTCAAGATACCCCAATCGCTTTAGCCCTAAAGCAGATAACAGGATAACCAAAAAGAAAGCGATGCCTCCCACCATTAGCAGATGGCAAGCTAACAAATAAGACGTAAAGGCAAATCCCATGGCGGCCAAATAAATAATGTAAACCGCCTGTTTGTGCGAAAGCCCAAGGTAAATAAGCCGGTGGTGCAAATGGTCTTTATCCGGTTTAAAAGGATGCTTTCCTTTGTTCAACCGGCGAAAAAAAGCAATGCTCGTATCTCCGATAGGAATAGCCAAAATCAAAATCGGCAATAATAATCCCACCCGACCCGGTGCGGTTTCAAAACCCTTCATACTTAACGCAGCCAACATTAAGCCTAAAAACAAAGAACCAGTATCGCCCATAAAAATGGATGCCGGATAATGATTAAATTTCAAAAAACCGATCAGTCCGCCCATCAGACTAAGCGAAATAATAAAAAAAGCCCAATTGGCATTTTGATACGCCAGTATGGCAAAAACGGCACTGGCAATCAAGCTAACCCCTCCGGCTAAACCGTCCAAACCGTCCAAAAGATTAACGGCATTGCTCACCCCAATTAACCATAGATACGTTATGGGAATAGCCAGTACCCCCAAATTCAAATCCGTAGTAAACGGCAAACTGATACGCTGGATTATGCCCCCGCAGGCAATAATGATCGTTGCCGCAACCGTTTGCCCCAAAAATTTTTTCCCAGCATCCAATCCCTTTAAATCGTCCCATACACCCAAAGCAACCGTCAGAGACGAAGCCAATAATATGCCAGCATAATCCTGGCTTATTTTTCTAAATACATCAGGCAAAAAAATGGCCGAAAGCAAAATTCCGCTTAAAAACCCGGCGTAAATCCCCAACCCGCCCATGGTCGGCATAAATTTGGTATGCACCTTACGCGGATCGGGCATTTCGCCTATGTGCCAGCGCAGAGCCAATGCACGCGTTGCGTAGGTTACCAATAGCCCGACAACAAAAGACAGGAGAAAAATGATAATAAAAATTATTTTATTTTGATCACCCATTTAATTCGAAATTATCCCGCTTTTAATTTTTTACAACGTACCAATATAATGCCCACCCTTTGCCGGTCCGATCCGTTTGATTCTTCCCTCTTTTTTTTAATTTTGCCAAGTCCCACTCCTCGCATCTCCTGCTCAATCCGCTTATTTCAGCCAATTGCAATATGGTGAGTTTAGAATTTTGTTCCAAAGCCTTTAAAATTTTCTCTACAGTTACCAATGTTTAATTTTAAACGATTACCCCCTACTGCTTTTATTAAGAACGCATTAAAAGCATCCGAATCAACTCAATTTATCGATAAATTTTGGGATCGATCCCTTGCGAATTTTTTGCGATATCTGACGTAAAGTATCTTCCTTAATTTGTTAATCAACCATCCTCCCGTCATTCCCAACCCTAAAGTAAAGTTCTCCATGTTCGCGTTTATTCAAGATTGCTGCAATAGAAATCAAAGCTTGTTTTAACGGATCGGTAGTTTTTTTATTCAACGGCTTCGCATTCTTTTAAAAACATAGCAAAACCCAAAAAGAGTTATGTTTAATTAATACTTCAACATCATACCAATAAAAACGTCCTGATATGAACTCTCGGTATTTTCAACTTTTAACTGACCAAACGTAATTGCTCCGTTAAGGTAAAAACCATTAAAAATCTCATAATTGGCATAAATCTGCGCCGTTTTGCGTGTGGTTAAAATTCCCTCCAAGAATTTACGCGTTTCCCGCGGCGTTTGCTGCGAACCAAGTAAAGTTCCGTGCCCCAACAAGATATCGCCACCGATATTTTCATTGGGATAATTGGCACCGTGTTTCCATTGCCGAAATTTAATTCCCGTTACCAAACGCGCATGCCAATCTTTGCGCAAATGAACATAATACACTTCTGAATTCGGCCCGGCCCAGTATCCGATGGAACGGTAATCCGATGTGTAAGAATTAATGCGGTATTTGTGTGTGTACACCCAGGGCATAATGGCGGTGTATTCGAAACGCAGCGAAAAATTCGGCAGTTTAAACGGATCTACCAACCAAATACCGGCCGAAAAAGCCTGTTTGTTACCGTACCAATCGGTGCCTATTTTTTTGCGCCGAAATTCATCCAAAAAAACAGTTCCGTAAACCTTAACACCCGCATGCACCAGCCACTCCGCATCAACGGATATGGTAGCATTGTCCCGATCACGCAATTTATGTTGCACCGCGCGGTAAAAATTAAAGGGCAGCAAATAAGCCCAATCGGCATAGCGTTCTCCGTAAATAAAGCATTCGTTGAATCCAAGGGTTAGTTTATGCCACAATGTTAATTCCAAACGATGTGCCGCCAGCCACTTGTCCGGGTAATACACATAACCGTCTTTTAGCGTATCCTGCGGGAACGATTGAAGCTTACCATGCAAGGCAATAAACTTAAACCATCCCCAATCTTTACTAATGCTCAAATACGGATACGGTTCGCTATTGTCCGACAAAATAAGTTTACCCGATTCGCCATACCCCCAAGACAAAGCCTGTTGAGCAAAATGCACATCGAAATATCCGGAATGAAAAGCCAATTCGCCGCCGGTACGATCGGAAAAATGCACTTTGTAATCGCTGGTTTCGCTCCAACTGCCTTTTAAACGAGGATGCTCCTGAACGAAACGTTCGTTATTTCCTCGGAAACCTTCCAAACTTACTTCAAAATGATAACCGAAATTCCGCTTCAATACACCACGAAACCGGTATTCCTGCCAACTGGCCGAACGATAAGCGCCATCGTCGCGATGCTCGTAATCCGCCCCTTGCCAGTAATCAAAATAAAAATTACTGCTGTCGGTTTCCCACCCGAAAACATGGTTCTGTTCTTCAGGATAACGTTGTTCAAAAAAACGTTTAAAGTCCTTTTTAAAGTTTTTCGGGCTGGCCAAAACAGAATACCAATTCCGTCCTTTGGGAAACAAAGGGTTGCGTTGCCTCGGATTTAACTCCCAGCGATAATCCAACAAAAAATCATCCAGATGCCTTCTGTCAATGGATGTCAATTCGCTGCGATGCTTTGCTATCTGCTTTAGATAATCCGCCACTTGCGCACGGCTAAACGGTTTAATACCGTTAAACACATCGCGAGCATAACCCAATGTTTCCATACGCTCCAAAAAATGATAAACCGGATCGTGCAATGGTACCGAAACCGGATTGCCTGCGTTTAATCCGATTGTTGTCAGTAAAATAATTTCCAATGCCAGCACAAAACGTTTAATCATTATTTCCCTTCCCGCATCAAATTATGCAACAATTCCTGATAGCGGTCGGCCAATTTGTTGCGATCGAAATGTTCTTCCACAAAGCGCCGACCGTTACGCCCCAATTCCAGACGCTGTGCGGGACGTGTCTTTAAATAGAGAATCTTCTCTTTCATCTCTTGCGGATTTTCCGGTTGACAAAAAATCCCGGCCTGCGCCTGCTCCACCAGCTTGCGCGACTCCCCGTCCACACTAATGATGATCGGTCGCCCCATGGCCATGATCTCGAAAATTTTGGATGGAATTACGCTGCGGAAAAGCGGCAAATCACGCAACGTAACCAAAACAATGTCCGAAAGCGCATAATATTCGGGCAACTGTTTTTTGCCGATCTGATCCAGAAATTCCACGTTTTTTAAATTTAAGGAAGCGGCCTTTCGTTTTAAATGCTCTTTTTCCGCCCCTTCGCCCACCAGTAAAAACAAAATTTCCCGTTCGTTCCGCAAAAGCTCCGCCGCATCCAGCACTTTGTCTAACGCATGCGAAAGCCCGTGGGTGCCAATGTACGAAACAATGAACTTGCCCTGATAACCATGCTTGCGCTTCAAAGCTTCGGTATCGGAGCGCATGGTAAACAACTCCAAATCCACACCGTTTTTAATAATCGAGATCTTCTCCGCAGGCACGCCGCGTTCGGTAAGGATTTTAACGGTGGAATCGGCCACGCCCACAATATGCGCCGCCTTACGATACAGGGTCATTTCGATCCATTCCAAAAAACGAATGATCGTTTTATTTTTAAGCTGCCCCAATTGCACAATGGATTCCGGCCACAGGTCGCGCACCTCAAAGACGAACGGCACGCCTTTCAAACGACTGATGATCAGTCCGGCAATGCCCACAAAAAACTGGGGGCTGGTGGCAATCAAAAGGTCTTGTTTACCCACCTTGCGCGTACCCTGCACAATAGCCGAGCACATGAACGACACGTACGAAAGCACCCGCTTAAAAAAGCCTTTGTTCGGTGCGGCAAAAATGTAGGTGCGCACCACGCGAATGCCTTCCTTTTCTTCTTCCAAAAAACGGTAACCGCGATATTCCGCAGGAATGATGCCGGTAGGATGATTGGGAAATCCCGTCAGAACCGTTACTTTGTCTCCGTTTTTAACCCAGCGTCTGGAAAGTTCGAACACACGCGCCGAGGGGGCGCCCATTTCCGGTGGGAAGTATTGTGAAACATAGAGAATGCGCAAACGTACAGCTCCTACTTGCTAAAATTCAGACCGCTTAAATTTAGGCGTACACCGAATTTAATGCAAATGAGATGGCAGCGGCTTGTTTTTTGCCGCAAAGGGAGCGTAAAAGCGTTCAGGCATGATAACTCAGTACCTTTATCATCGCAATTATTAAAATTTCGTCTGAAAAAATTTGCCGTATCGTTTGAATTTCAAGTGGATCGTATTATTGCAAAATTTTGATTGTGGCTAACAAAACTCTGGAGAAACAAGGGCGCCAAACTTTTGGTTGCACGTTTTACAGCCCCTGAATGGCATACGACATTTCGCTGAGAGAAGCTCTGGGCATTAAGACCAAAACTTTTGCCGCAAGCACACGGCCAAATTCGGGCACGTAAAACCAATCGCGAATTTCCGCCTTTACATGGTGCGCCGGAAAAACAATGCGCATCCCGACGCCATCCCTTTCCGCCTGCACATAGCCCGGGCCCGCTTTTACGGTACACTGCGGATGCAGGTGGATTAAGTTCTCCACGGATTTTACGCTTGCAGCCTGCCACTGATCCGTAATGTTGACGGTGTCGCGCACCTCAATTCGGCGCTGATGCCGGTACGCCAATTTGCGCTTTAAACGATTGGAATAGGCCCCCTGAAAAGTAAATACGGGCTCGCTTTTGCATTCTGCCTTTTCCGGGTGCACACGCCGCCCCATGCGAAAGGCCGACCAAATTTCCGCCTGCTCCAATCCGTTTACTACCAGCGTGTTGTGCCCGTAAATGCTCCGCGCCTTCCGGCGCAACTCCGTGGGCAAATATTCGCCCACTCCGCTATCGACCACAAAACGCAGTCCTTTGTACGAAAGCTCATAACTCAGCAAATCGCAATGGGCATGGCCGGGCTGGTAGCTTACGCCCAATTCCCCGCCATCGATAACCAAATAAAAGCGCTCCGTTCGCTTCACATAATAGCCGCTGTCTTTTAAGCTGACCGTGGCAAAGGCAGGCGTTTCCGAAAAGTCTGTTTTCAGAACTGCCTGTGCGTATTTCTTAATCTCCTGCAACGACGGCGCAATGTCAAACGCCGTATCTCCGAACAGAGCGGGTTCACCGTCGGGATGGGTCATTGTCTCCAGCCAGCGAAGCATTTCGGGAATTCGGGCATGCACTTTTTCCTTTAACATCTGCGCATGAGGAAATTCCGCCGCTTCGCCTGGCAGCGAATTTTGCAGCAAATTGGCCAAATCGATCAGGTCCGTTAAAATCAGCGCGTGGTACATGGGGCTGCGTTCAAAGTGCCCGCCGTCTGCCAAAATTTGTTCGTCCGCTTCCCGCAAAAAAAGGCGCGCGCCTTTGTCCAGCCAATGGGGTTGCGCGAAAAAAATTCCGCCGAAGAGCAATGCTTTGATGTTGGCCCAGAGATGGTTGGCCAAGAGATGAAATTCCGGGAAATGGTTCAGGTAGGCTATTTGCCGATACAAACTTTTCAAGAAGTTCTGTTCGAAGGCCGGATCGTCCCGAAAGAACTTTCGATAGGCAACATAGAAAAAAATCCAGTTGACCGTACGCAACGAAATGGGGTAAGGTTCCCAGCCATTGCCATAGCCAACGGGATTGTTCCGCAGCCAATCTTGGATGATCGACCGGGCCGGATTAAAATTATTCTCACCGACCTCATGCGTTAAGGGCAAGAGATACTCAAAATAATGCAAATTGTACAGCCACAATTTAGATTTGCTACCGTCATTCCAGCGGATGCCCGCATGGTAATCGGCAGGAACGTGCAAAAAAACGAATCTCCGCTCGCTTAAATTTTGCACGCTCGATTGCGGATAACACTTCGGCAAGAGTAAAGAAAATGCTTTTCCCGGTAAAGAGATTTTTTGACGCTTTACCGAGGCAACGATGATTGGTCGGAAAAATTTACGTTTTACCGCAAAGCTCAGCCGTCCCCAAATTTGCACGGGTTTCAAATAGCGCAATGTGTGTAATAAGCGCAAGGCTTTCATTCGTTTTCACCGTTGTTTAAAAGCGTTCGGCCCCAATCTCAATCATTGGCAACCGTCGCGTTGCCGGAGGGCCGGAATTTTGTTCTGATTTTTTGCTCGGCAATCCGTTTTAATAGCGGATGCATGATGAAATACTGCTTTCCGTCTTCCGCTTTTTGCGGCCTGCGCCGAATCGTGCCATTCAAAAAATCGACGGCGGTTTCGACCATTGTGCGACACATAATCGGTTCGAAGCGCTCGCGAAGCCGGGCAATGGTTTCTTCGGACGAGCGTAAAGGAATTTTTACGATTCGCAAAATATCTCCGGTGTCAACACCCTGATCCATAAAATGCACCGTCAGGCCAATCTGGTCGAATTGTTCTTCCAGAATGGCCCATTCGATCACGTCCATGCCCCGGTAACGGGGCAGCACGCCCATGTGGCAATTCAAAATGCCGTGTCCCGAACTTTGCAATACGGGTTTGCGAATTAAGCCGCCGCCGGTAAAAACCACCAAATCCGGTTTGGTCTCATTCAACACATCCAACACAACAGGCGCGTTCAGATCGTTACAAAATACCACGGGAATCGAAAATTTTTTCTTGAATTCTTTCACATTTCTCATGGTAATCCGCTCGTTTCCGAGCAAATCGAGCATGGTTTCGTAATCGGCAGGAGAATAAGCTTTTTCCCTGAGTACGGCCTTTTTCCAGATTTTCTTCAGCAGCCGCTCGCCGTCCCGCTTGAACTCTTTGCGAAAGCGTGTAAAATTGAGCAGGCGCAATACGACAATCGCCTTTATTTCAATGCCTTTTCGTCTTAAAAGCTCGGTCACACAAATGGTGTACAAACTGTATTGACTGGGTGAAAAGATGACAATCTTGCTCATAACGCGGGCCCTTTGCTAATTCGGGAAAGTCCGTATTCGGTCAGCAAAAGCAGACGGAAGTGAAAAAGTCCTGCCAAAAACTCCGCCCCCCGGGACGAAAGCGCTTTTTTAATTGCGGATTCGTCAAAGGCCCAGCGTTGCCGTTCGAGTTTCAATACGATGTTCAAATAGCGCGGATCACCGCTAAAGACTCCGTAATCCATCAAAAAAACCATGAGATGCAAAAAATGCAGTCGGGCCGCCGCGCGATCTCCCAATTTGGCAACGGTTCTTTTTTCAAGATCGTGATAGCGCACTTCGCAAAAGCGCATTAATTTTTCCGCCCATGGGCTGACCTGTTCCGGTTCTTTTTGCGCGTACACCTCGTAGCGCAGTTGCAAGAGAATTTCATCCGTCAAATTTTTAAAGGCCGGTTTAACATCACCGATGTCTTGCACAGGCGCAACAAGGTTCAAATCGGGCTGATTAACGCTCAATCCGAACGCCGCCAGAAATTTTTCCAGATGGCTCAGCGGTTTTAAATAATGTTCCGGCCCGGAACGATCCTTCTGCGCGATGATGGTCCAGTAATCCCGAATTAATTTGTTTTCCATTTCAGCGTCTCATTTCTCAACAATTTCACACAAGGCGGTTTTGCCGTCCAGCCCTTTTACGGCTTCGGCAAAAATGTAAAAGGAATCCGCGGTTTGCGGCCCGTCGGCAAAGCCGATTACCCCGAACTTAAAATAGCCCTTCGGCCACCCGTCGTGTTCGAACAAATGCAAATCTTGCCAGGTTTGCAAATCTTTAGAAACCATCAAGTGCACGTAGCGATCTTTTACTCCGGCGCCTATTTCCTGTGCCGTCGCGGCCAAATAGTAACCGTCCCGCAAACGTTTGATGTACCACACCGGCCCGGGAAAGCCCTGCAACTTTTGGATTCGACGGCTCTTTCGATCCAAACGGATGTGCAGGCTCTCCTGAATATGCGAATCCATGATCCAATGCACCGCATCTTTCTCGAAAAACGCGTTGCACGCCCGGTAAATCTGAGTTCCGTCCCCGATCCATTCCACATTCCGGAAGTTTTTGTCGCTGCACAAAATGTGACTTTCGCCGTCAAAATCACCGGTCAGCGTCCACACCTTATCTTCAAAGGGATCGTAATAGCAACCGTGCACGTGCCGGATTTTTCCGGGAGGAAAGGTAAAAATCGTTTGCCAGGTACGACCGCCGTCCGAACTTTTGTAAACCGGCACTTCGTTGCGCTGCGGATTCACGCCGTATTCGCCAAAGATGATCTCACGCCCGTTTTCCATGACCGCAATGGACTGGTGCAACAGGTTCCGGCAGTTTTTAAGACGTAATGTTTGGGTTAGCTTTTTTTGCCTTTCGTCGTAAAAATACACGGCACCCTGCCGCACAATCACCAATCCCTCCTGCACCGGCACCACATTGCATTTGTCCAGCCGCAGGGCGCGGCGCAATTTGCGCGAAAAGCTAAAAACTTCTTTCCAGCCTTTCAAAGGCAGGCTAACGATTGTTTCTTTGCCGTCCCGTTGCACGTAAATTTTGTTGTGCCGACTGGTAATCACCAAATCGGGCGAAGCGTAATGGCAAATTTCCCGTTTGATTGTTTTTTTAATGTTAAATTTCATCTTGCTCGCTGCGAATTTTAATTTTTGATCTTTGCTTTTTGGGCAAGGCGAAGAACTTCGTCCGCATAAACTCTTGACCAGCGGGCACGATCGAATTCTTTCTTAACCTGATGAATATTAGCCGAAATGGCATTGTACAAATCAATGTCCTGGTGCATTCGGATAATGGCTTTCTTTAATTCTTCGCTATTCCCCACCCGAATCAGCAAACCGTGTTTTTCGTTTTCCATAAACTCCATAATACTGGGCAAATAGGTGGTAATAACCGGTTTATCCAGCATAAACGCTTCGATAATCACTCCGGGAATGCCCTCACGGTAACTGGGCAGCACGAGCACATCGTATTGACTTAGAACCTCGTAAATTTGGGCAGGTTTAAACGGGGCACGAATATGCACATGCGCACTTTTAATTTTTTCTTTTAAACCGAGACTGTCGTGACCAATCAAATCCAATTCCACCGGATATTGCTCCGCCACTTCGGAAAAAGCCTCGATCAGCATTTGCGCCCCTTTACGCTCGTCGATGCCGCCTAAAAACACGAATTTTTTTGCCGGTTCCTTTTTGGGCGTCCACTCGCCGTTAATAAGACGCCTGTTGTTGGGCATGTAGGCAACTTTGTTTTTACTGACGTACGAAAAATATTTGACCTGATATTTGGTCTCCAAATAAAATGTGTCTGCATTAAAAACGGTTTTGTCCAGAATTTTCTTAAAATAGCGATTTCGTTCGTGGTAAAGCTCAATATTGTTGCCCGCACTGGTGCGCACCAAAAAGGGTTTGCGCCACAACTTTGCCCAACCATAAAGTAACGGCCCCAAAAAATGAAGATAATTGTAGGAAGCCTGCAAACTGATCACATCATAAAACGGCACAAGAACAAACCCATACAAAACGCGCAGCATGGAAAGCACAATTTTCCAGGAGCGCATCAAATTAACGCTGATTTTTTTAATGTCTATTTCATCCGTTTTGCTTAGATCTTCGTAAACCTGTTCAAAAATAACAATTTGTCCGCCAGGCCAGGGATAGCTGTTGGCAAAATACAACAATTTCACTTTCTTCATCGAATTCCTTTCCGCCATCTTTTTCTCGTTACTCCCTATTTTATTAAATTTGCCTTTGCCGCAAAAAACTTCGCATGGCAATTCTACGATCCGGAATATCCGGCAGTAACGGATTCCGGCTGCTTTTCTTCATTCGGATGTAGCATAAAATGAACGAAATGAATGAACAAAATAATCAAAAACAGTTGAATCGGTACTTCATAAAACGAAATAAATAAAACATAGGCGCCAAAAAATGAAAACAGCAAATAAACCAGTAAAATTAAATTCATGAACAAGACAAATACATTGCTTTTAATTAAAGAAAAATAGAAAAACAGATAACTCAAAGCCCCGATAAAAATCGAATAAAAAACCGCAAACGGCCAGCCCCCTATCAAAAAGAACGGGCCGTAGGCCGTAGCCACATTGGAAATGGTTGCAGGAGCAATGTACGAAAAATCCATCGATAAATAATACACGTTAGAATAAATTCTCGGATTGCCCATGAGCACGTGAAACAAATTTCGGAATGTGACCAAAGGGCTCCATTGCGGAAGCACGTAACTATGCCGCATCCACAAATCCAGATTCATGGTACCGGAAAAAAGGTAGTTAACAAAATATTTCGCCAGAATATTCATAATTTTGGACGTTTGCTCGATATGGCTCAAATAGGCCAAAATTACCCAAAACGAGCTAAAAACCGCCACAATCAAAACAAATCCCGTAGCCAGAGATTTTAATTGTTCCCTGCCGTTGCGCGTAATAATCAAAAGCAAAAACATTAATAAAATCAAATGCAAAATGTGATGCTTAATTTGCACCAGGGCCAAAGCAAAAAAGCTCAATAGGAACACAAGCCAATACAGCACCCGAAAACTTCGTTTGCTTTTTTTGTAAATCAGCACCAAAAAAAAGCAACTGATTTTATCCAGATGAATTAAATGGGCGATAATGCCCTGCGACATTACCTTCTCGTAATCGGAATGGCCAAAATAATGCCAGCTTCCGTGGGACATGAACAGATAGAATGCTTTTCCGATAATAAACAGTGCGGCCAACAGACCCAATCCGATAAAAATCAAGGCATAACGCGCATAAAATTCCGCCAGCCGATCCACCGCGGATTTTAGGTGGCTGGTGTCCCGGGAAAAATAACGCTCCAGCGCCCGGCCCAACAACCAAATGATCAGTGCCTGTCCGGCCAGGAACCACATAACCCTTAATGAAACGGGAGGATATTGATAATAAACCAACAAAAAATTAGTAACCAGAATAATGAACAAAAACGGAGCGGTAAAGAAAACGGCCGGTGTAACAATCATCTTAAAGCGCTTGACCTCATCAACGATAATCAGCGAAAAAATAAGAGAAACCGCAATGGTATTGCTCCATAATTCGATCATTTTAACTTATCCCGAATTTCCTGTAAAAGCTGCGGAGTAACCGCAGAAATCCGTCCCGAATAGTGGTAAATTAAACGAATTATTTTCCAGGAATCTCTGAGCGATTCCCGGTACAAAATCAATAGCAACAGAAAATAATAAAACAATGTTATTACGCGCCATATTTTCCAGAACCAGGCCGGGAAATACGTCTTCATATTCAAAAACCGATTGAGCGCCGCATTAATCAAACGTCCCGATTTACGCGCCCATTGTTTATTTGCGCCGACGGACACCTTGTGATAAATGCGGGAATCGGCAACAACCGCGCATTTCCGCCCGTTCTTCTTTAACCGCAGCGCATATTCAAGGTCTTCTTCTCCGTGGAAAAAACGTTCGTCCAGCAGGCCCAGGGTATCGATGGTTTGCTTGCGCAACAAAAGCGCACATCCGCTAATTGAATACGTGCGGTAAATTTTTCTTTGCGGCATTTTCCGAAAATAGCGGGTTTGTCCCCAGGGTAAAATCCGCCCGCCCGCATTCCAGATCCTTTCGGGCGCATCATAATAATAAATCGCACTTTGCAGCACGTCAAATTCGGGATTCGTTTCCGCCGCAGCAATTATTTTTTCCAGAGCGGAGGCATCGATAAAAATATCGTTGTTAAGTAAAAAATAGTACGGACTGCCAAACTGCTTGCGGGCAAATTCCAGCCCGCGGTTAACCGCTTTGGCAAACCCCAGATTCCGTTCGTTTTTGAGCAAAAAAACCTGCCTGAGCGGCTCGTTTTCGCTAAGAACAAACGAATCCGTTTCCTGCCATTCCATTTCGACAAACGGAATGCGTTCGGGAAGCGCCTTTCCCAATTCGAATCCGGAGGGGATACGACCCGGTGCCTTCATCCATGCTTTTATTTTGCTTAACGAATCATCCGTAGAATCATTATCCAACAATATCAACGAAAAGTTCTCGTAATTTTGGCTCCACAGCGAAGCCACAAACTCGATGGTGTCCCGAGCGCTATTCCAGTTAATGGCAATAATGCTGCAATGCGGTTTCATACCAGTTTACCCAATCGTTTGTATTTTCGCACATAGTGCGTCAGCAGAACCAACAGAAACAATTCGGACAGCGTAAAACTCAGCATTGTTCCCGTAGCGCTGAAAAAATAGGACAAAATAAAACAGCTTACAATACCAAATATCCCCGTAGAAACCACCGCATGCGAAAACTTTTCCTTGAATCCGAAATTGGTCAAATAAATAACGCCAAGAATGTAATTCAGAACTCCGAACAGAACCACCAAACTGCCCACCCGCACCAGCAATACGCCAAGCGCCGGTGTGGTTCCGGCCAACAGCCGAATAATCAAAGGAGCCGTAACAAACATCAGGGCCGAAACCATTCCGCTTAAAACAGCCATGCCAATGATAATGTAACGCAAATATTTTGCCGCCTTAACTTCATCTGTTTTGGAAATTTTGGCAATGTACGGGTACAACGTTTGGGAAAGCGGCATAAAGGTACTTTGCACCACTTTAACCGCTTTTTCGGCCACGGAATAAATTCCGATAATCCGTTCGCTGGCAAAAACGGACAGAATTAGAATATTGGAATTGCGGTAAAAATTCGTGGAAAAATAGGAGACAAAAATGGGCCAGCCTTCCTTGAAAAGCGGCGAAAACTTTTTCCACCCGTACAGACGAATCCGGATGCCGTATTTAAAACGCAGCAAAAGCAGGCTGCCCATTCCGGCGGCCAATAGCGACAGGCTGTTAAAAGCTACCACCCACATAAAATTGTTTAACGGTTTTAATAAAAAGAAAATCAGCAAAACGTACAGCAATTTCGAAGAAAGAAAAATGTAGTTTAAATCCTTAACCTGTTCCGCTCCCACGTAAAACCAGGTTAAAATGAGCATATTGCCCGGAACCAGACCGTAAGCCAGAAAAAACACCAGAGATTCGCGCTGCAACTTAGGCAAAAGCAAAACGGCCAAGCCCAGAATGGCGCCTCCTACCAGGGCCAGAAACATTTGCTGGGACAAAATCACGCTTACAATTTCTCCGCGTTTTTTGTTGTTTTTACCGGCCCGCGCAATGTACTGAATGCCCAGAATATTCCAGCCGTAATCCACGCCAACACGAATGTAATTGGCAATGCCGTTGGCCAGGCTGATAATCCCGTAATTTTCGATGCCCACCACACGAATGATGTAGGGAATGGTAATCAAAGGCACAATGTAGGTTGACGACTGAAAAATGCCGTAGTTAAAAAAATTTATCGCCAGACTTCGAAGTTCGTTTTTGGATGGTAGGTTCATACGCATGGCCATTCGTTAGGCATCGGTTTACTTGTTTCGGGAATCGCCGGACAGCGAGGCTTTTAGATTAAAGAAAAGAAATTCAAGGAAGAAAAAGATAGTCGCCAGCGAAATAAACAACAAAATTCGCTTGGGACGCGAACTTTGATAAGGCGCAACGGCCGAATCCAGAACCCAAACGGGTTTAAGAATGGGCAGTTGTTGCAAAAGGAACATCTCTTCCTGCTTTTTTAATTCGGTTAACACAGCGGTTTGCACCGTAATTTCGCGTTCGATACGCATCCGACGCACCTGATTCGCCGGCAAAGTAGGATCCTTGGCCAGGGCTAAAAAATGCTCCAAACGGCTGTCCAGAGAATCCATTTTCGCTTTGACTCCGGCGATCTTTTGCCGAATAAACCGCAGTTTTTCGTCCCGTTCGCTCACAATCATGGCCAGTACCTGTTTTTTAAGCTGTCCGATCATCGTGTTGGCCACTTTGGCGGCCAACTCGGCATTGGGCAACGTTATCTCAACGGACAAAGCGCCGTCCAATTCGTCGTTGTGCAGGTAAAGAATATCGTCATTGAATTTTTTGTACGCTTTTTCAAAAATTTCTTTTTCGTTCCTGCCGGTAATGTTCAGGTATTGCAATAAGGTGGCGGTGCGTTTTTTCCCGTGATCGTTAAACGTGAATGGTTTGTGAAAAAGTTTTTGCTGAAACGCACGGGAGCCCAGAATGTTCTGGTACAATTCAAAAGAAATGATAAAATTACCGAATTTACTTTTTAACCCGATAACCTGAGCAATGGTATTAAACTGATCCTGAAATCCCAGACTGGTAGGATGTCGTAACAATAAAGCTTTGGCGGTATATTGGGGCCGAAAAAGGAAAACCGTTGAGAGCGCAATCAAAAGGATGGCAAAGAAATTAACTGCAAAAAAAACACCTTTTCTCCACCAATATTTGCGCTTTGGCTCTGTCAATATTCTTACACCTCTTCACGCCATCGTTATCGAAAGTTCTAAATCGTCACACTTTGTTCGGCAAATGTTGCGGTTTGCCCTGTGCAGGAAGAACCTGCGTTTTTAAATCCTTTAACCGTACAATCAGCCAATTTACGAAGAATTGAACCATCACAATGAGCAGCCCGAAAAAGATTAGCAACAACGCCCGCCTGGGGCGACTTTTTTTGTAAGGCACCATAGCCTTATCCAGCACTTTTACCGGATAAAGATTGGTAACGTTCATCAGTACCATTATTTCTTGCTGTTTCTTTAATTCCGCGTATATGGTGGATTTTTCCGTAATCTGCCGTTTCAGCCGCATTTCCTTAACCACATTTTGCGGCTTATTCAAATCACGCGTTTTTTCCAAGAAGCGCTGCAAGTTTTGTTCGACAATTTTCAGGCTGTCCGAAACCGTATTGATGCGGGTTTGCAAATACTTCATCTGCGTAATAAAGTCATTTTCCAGACGATCTTTTACGATTTCTTTCAAATATTGCACCATTTTGTTTGCCACTTCGGCCGCCAAAAACGGATCTTTAAGCGTTACCTTTAACTGCAAAATATTGCTTTCGCTGCTGATGTTGGTATAAATGACATCATCTTCCAGCTTTTTAAAGGCTTTTTCCATGATCTCCCGCGGCGAATCGCCATCAATGTCCAGAAACTTCAACAACGTCATTTTCTGTTTTTTCCCGTCTGCGTTCACTTCGAATTCGGTATCGAGCAGACGTTTTTGCAGCGTGCGGGAATGGAGAATTTCCTGATACATTTCCTGCGATTTAAACGAACCCGAACCCATTTCCAGTCCGAACAATCCGGAGAGCGCACTGACACCGCCGCCCAGTTGGGAAAAAATGTCCGAAGTCTGGGGCAGAATGGTTACATCGGCCGTATATTTTTTCTCAAGAACAAAAAATACGACGACGATTAAAATCAAAATCGAGGCGACAAAGCTCCAGAGATTAATCTTCCGTTTTTGCCAGATATATTGCAGAATGGATACAATGGTTTCTTTCACGAAACAGCTTTCCTTGTTACTTGTTCACGCTACGAATGATGATAAAAATGGTCCCAAGCTGGGCGACCATTGTGACTACCTCTTTTAGCATGGGCCAAAATTCGATTTCGTTACGCTGCGGAACGAAAATTTTGTCGCCGGGCGCAGGAACCGATTTGCCTCCGGCATCCAGCCAGGCGCCGCTTTTGTACTTGATGAGTTTGGTCAACCCTTTCTTGGCCCGCGGGGCATAGCCACCGGCCATTTTCACGTAGTCTTTAAGCGTTGCCCCCTTCACATAGGGGTAAATACCCGGATTACGTACCGCCCCGGCCACCGTAACCGCCATCACTCTGGCCGGAACCACAATGCGATCGCCGTTTTGCAACAAAAAGTCGAGATTCGGATTGTCGCCCTGCGCAATTTTGCCGAAGTCCGCCTGCAAAATCTGCAAATTCTGGCGGTAATAATCTTTAATAAAACTCATGTCCGTAGTGGGCATTTGCTTGTTTTGCACATTCATCATGCGCATGGCTTCCAGACCCTTTTCCAGCTTTTTATTGCGCTTTACTTCTCGCTGCACAAAGGCCAGTTCGGGCGCGGCATCTTCCGTAAATCCGCCGAACCATTGCACCACTTGCGACAAACGGGTTTTGCCCTCTTCGATGGGGTAAACGCCCGGATACTTAACTTCGCCTTCCACTTCGACAAATTTCTGCTCGCGATTTTTAGGTTTGGCGCGCACAAAAAGCTGATCGCCCGCTTGCAGGGCCAGGGCGCTGTCCGCCGGTAAGTGCAACACACGGCGCACAAATCCCCCTTCGTTCCCCCGGCGGTACAGTTCAATACGATTCGAATCGGCAGAGGGCAGCATGCCTCCGGCCAGTTTCACGGCCAGCATCAAATAATCGCCGGGCACAAATTCATAAACGCCGGGCTGGCCCACTTCGCCGCCAACCACCAAATTACTTTTCAACGAATCCCGGTAATGCACAAATATCACATCGTTGCTGCGCAGCAAGGGGTTCTGGCTCAAATCGCCCAAACGCATGAACTTCAACAGGTCGTAACGATGGCGCACATTATTGCGAATCACATCGATCCGCCGTGCGGAAACATGATCCAACAGTTTGGCCCGGGAAGTATCGGCCTGATAGGCTACCACAATGTTTTGAATGGCATCCACCAAACGGTCGGCAGAGGTAAGGTCCAGCTTAACCACCGGTTCCAGCGCCCCGATGACGGAAACGCGCACCTTGTGCACCTTGGAGAGCGAAACGTCGATTTCCGCACCGGGATAAAAATCTTTAAGGTGCCTGTAAATGCGCCGTTTGGCCTCTTTTAAAAGCATCCCCCGCACGTACAGGGCCGAAACATCCGGCAAAACAAGCATGCCGTCCGCAGAAACCACGGGATTAAAAATTTTGACATCCGGTCCCTGCACATCCACGCGAATGTAAAACTCGTCTCCGGAATCGACATGGTAGGTGTTTTCATCGATGGCGTTCATCAAATCGCCGGGTGTAAGTGCCTGAGGTTTTGGCGTTTGCTGGCTTAAAGAAAAAAGCGAAGAAAGCGACTGAAGATCGGGCAGGGTGTTTTGCTGCTGCGCGCCCGCCGTACCGATGGTGAGCATCCAGACAAAAAGCACAAGCAGCATGCCGCTGCCCCGGGGAAAAACATGTTTCATTTTACAATTTCTCGTTTAAAATTTTCACAATGCGTTCGGCCGCTTTGCCGTCCCACAATTCGGGAATTTGCCCTTTTTTGGCATTCCCGTCAAGTACTTTTTGCGCCTCTGCAATAATGCGTTCCGTGTCGGTTCCCACCAGCACGTTGGTACCCACTTCCACGGTAACGGGACGCTCGGTATTCTCGCGCATGGTAATGCAGGGAATGCCCAGGTAGGTGGTTTCTTCCTGAATGCCGCCGGAATCAGTCAGCACCAGCTTGGCATTGTGCAACAATTTCATGAAATCAAGATAGCCCAAAGGCTCCAACAAACGCAAGTTTTTCATTTTTTCCACTTTTTCCCGCAAACCGAATTGGTCAATCATCTTTTGCGAACGCGGATGAATGGGGAAAATAAGCGGAATTTGCTTTTCGATGTGTTCGAAAGCGTTGAGTAATTTCAGAAAATTTTCTTTGTGATCCACATTGCTGGGGCGATGCAGGGTAATCAGCCCGTAGCTTTGGGGCTCCAACTGCAAATCCTGCAAAACCGGCGATTTTTCGGCCATAGGCTCAAAGTAAATGAGCGAATCGATCATCACGTGGCCCACAAAATGCACTTTGGCATCGTCAATGCCTTCGCGCTTTAAATTTTCCAGCCCGCTTTTTTCGGTAACAAACAAAAAGTCGGACAGCACGTCGGTTACCAGGCGATTGATTTCTTCGGGCATGGTACGATCGAACGAGCGCAATCCGGCTTCTACGTGGGCGATTTTGGTGTCCATCTTGGCCGCCACCATGCTGCAGGCCGCCGTGGAATTGACATCGCCCACCACAATCACCAAATCCGGCTTTTCCTGTTTGAGCACTTCTTCGAAAGCCATCATCACCTTGGCCGTTTGCACGGCATGCGAACCGGAACGCACATCCAGATAAATATCGGGTTTGGGCAATTGCAGATCGTCAAAAAACAATTTGGACATGCGTTCGTCGTAATGCTGCCCGGTGTGCACCAAAACCGGCTGAATGTTGTCGTATTTGGCCATTTCGCGCTGAATGGGCGCAATTTTCATGAAGTTGGGTCGTGCGCCGACCACGTTAATAATTTTGATCA
>CAZRBA010000106.1:0-1746 GCA_964598255.1 uncultured Caldithrix sp.
TTTTCCGAAATATCCAATGGCTGTTTGGGCAATTGGGCACATGCTGTTGCAAAGTTAGCGTTTTGCATTCCGCGATGGTGCATTCCCATACCTCTGCCTCTGCCCATGCGCTGAGCAAAAACAAGCTGGCTTGTTACCAACAACAACACCGTGCCCGTTATCATCAAATGTTTAAGCCATTTCATAGTTCTCTCCAACGTTTGTGGTAATGTGTTCCAACTACCCCTTTACTTAAAATAAGAACATTTTAGGATCGGGATATTTTGACCTCTATCTCCGGCCGGGAGGGCCTTACCGCGGCCGGAGCTCTTGAGGTCTTGAAATACGCCGGCGTACAAAACGCCTTAAGTGACCATGGCGTATTAGAAACTATATTTAAATTTTGTGTACACCATGCTGTTGTTGTGAAACTGCCCGAACATACCTTCCGTACCGGTAAAAATATTAGCACCAAGCAAAATTTCGAAGGCATCTGCAAAATCGTACGTAATTTTCGGCCGAATTAACGAAGCTTCGTTATTAAAATCGTAGTACATAAAGAAGGAAAGATTCAGCGTTTCGTTCAGGTAATCCTTCGTTGCCAGAAACGTCGCCATATTCGAATACTGATCGTTTTGGATAAAGTCATCGTAATCCAGAATCGCTTGCTGGATAAATTGACCGCTAAGGTGCCAATCCATAAGCGTATAGTCAATACCCAATAAATAGTGCAAATAATCTTTCTTTACGACCGATTCCTTGGCCCTCGGATCGTTGGTATTGAAGTATTTGCCCTGATAATAGGCACCTTCGCCACGCAAAACGATGGGGCCAAGCGTCGTACTAAAACTACCGCCACCAATGGTTAAACGATGATGTTCGGGATAAACAGTAATTCCGGTGAGAATGGGATGCTGGGGATTACTGAAATCCATGTGTTTTACAACATGCATAGTAGGATCGTCATCCCAGGCATAACCACCCATAATTTCGAAATCGATATATTCGGTAAGGGCCGAAAATTTGGCGAAGAATTCACTGTTGTCGAGATTGGGCTGCACTTCTTCCCGGGAACGGTCAATCACCGGCTTAACCGGGAAGGCCGGCATGGCCGGACGCCAGATGCTACCTTCCGGGGGCAGTTTAGTCGGTGTGAATGTCGGAATCCAAACCATCTCAAACGTATTATCGCCAATGTAATAATCTGCCTTGACACTGGTAATACCCATGCGGATTTCATCAAAATCACGCAACAAAAACTCAGTCAAATCCTTGGGCGAAACGATATCGGTAATAAACACACCGTCCGCTTTGCCCCAGATAATTTGTTGCTTACCAATACGTACATCCACCGAGGGAAAATACATATCCAAATAGGCTTCGCGTAAACCCAACTCCGGATCCAGATTCGGGTACTGATACATATAAGGATTCACCTTAAATGCGATCTTGTCACCGGTTTTTTCCACATTCAGGTTAAAGGTATTCTGAATAATGGCGTAATTGTGATCGCCTTTGAGCAAAACACCCATGTAATTGCGCGCATAGCCGGTTAAAGAAATACCCTGCGCCTGAAGACCGATCGCAAAAATAAATACGATGCTCAGTGTTTTCAGATATTTCATGGTTACAACCCTCTCTTCATCATTCTTTCGGTAAACATTCTGGCGGGAATGCCGGTATCGATTTTCACGTCTTTCAATTCCATAATGGTTTTGTGATTTTTTTGCACGTTATCCATCATGGTTTTGGTAATAATCCAGTAGC
>CAZRBA010000107.1:0-3473 GCA_964598255.1 uncultured Caldithrix sp.
CGCGGATTTACGCAGACATCTTCATATTTTTTATTATCTCTGCGCTAATCCGTTAGACCTGTGCATAAAAAACGAAACATAAATCAATAAAACCAGCACAGCCCCACTGATATTCGCCATAATATCAAAAAAATTAAATGAACGATAAGGTATAAAATACTGAACAAATTCGATCAGGACACCCCAAAAAACAACAAAGCTTCCCGTCAATTTCACAGGAAGCTTTAAACCGATGAACATCCCGACCCCATAAGCTAGAATGTGCTGCAGATATCCGTGGGGATCAAAATCAAAAGCACTTTGGGTTCTGAACACTTTCGAATTGGGGACAACCGATAAAATAAAAACTCCGATTGCCCAAACGATAAATATGAAAACCCAGAATTTCCTTTTCAGGCGTACGTTTCCTCCTTTTCCCCTTTAGAGCTCACAACACAGAAATATTCTCATTTAACGTTCGCAGGCCAGGTGATGCAAATTGCAAATTCTCATAAATATGTTCGATGATTTCTACGGTTTTTAAACCTTCGTAACCGTTCACCGCTACCTTGCCATTATTCTTCAAAACATCCAATACATTTTCAATCACTTTATCGTGATTGGACATAGACCCTTGATAATATCCATAGTCATTAGCCGGACGGTGCTCCCGGATATCCTCTATTTGATAATTCTCAATATTCTGATATTCCAAAACGTTTAGATACTGTCCACCAATTTTAACCGTTCCTTTTTCACCGAAAAGTGTAATGGAGCCTTCCATATTTTTTTCATAACTGTTTATGGTACAATTAATCGTCGCCAATGTACCCGAATGGAATTTAAAGATGGCTACCAGGGTATCTTCAAATTCAATCGTATCTTTATGAGAAAAATTCTCGGAAAAAGCGTTTATCGTCGAATAATCGACATCTCCCAAAAACCACAATAAAATATCGATAAAATGGCTAAATTGGGTAAATAGGATGCCACCATCCAAATCCTTTGTGCCTTTCCAACGTGAATCATTATAATAACGCACATTACGATTCCAGAAACAATTGATTTGCGCCGAATAGATATCTCCCAGAAGGCCTTTATCCAATACTTCTTTTACCTTTTGCACCGGCGGATTGAAACGATTTTGCTTCACAATAAAGAGATGCTTTTTCGCCTGATGCGCTTCTTCGATCATTTGCTCCGCATCTCTTACAGTTAAGGCCATCGGCTTTTCGCACACCACGTGCCTATTTGCTCTTAACGCTTTCACGGTATGCTCTGCATGAAGGCCATTAGGGGTACAAATATTAATTACCTGCGATTCTTTGTCATCTGCAAGCATTTTATCAATAGATTGATAAACACGAACATGAGGATACAATTGTTTTATTTTCTCCAACGCATTCGCATCAATATCACAAACGGAATGTAAGTGAGCAAGACGATTTATATGTTCTGCATGGCGCGTACCGATTCTACCGCAACCGACAATGGCAAAATTAATCTTATCCATGATTATGCGCTCCTGATCTTATTAGTGGCTATATTATAAATAGCCCAAAAAAAGTATTTTATGTCTGTTGTTAGTGGGCGTTGTTCTTTTTCTAACAAATAAATTCTTTCCGATTCGATATATTCTTCCACAGCCTGTTTTTTTAAAGCAACATAAGGCGGCACGCAACCCGGTTTGTATTTTAAACGCATCTTTAAAACATCTTCCGGATATTCTTTTAAAAAGCGCCCGCTTACGGGACGAATCCCTACAAGTTTCATCTCTCCTTTTAGCACATTAATAAGCTGAGGTAATTCGTCCAGCCAGAGCTTACGCATAAATTTGCCCCAGGTTGTTACACGAAAATCATTGGCCGGTTTGCCAATTTCCGAATAACCGTTCAACTTTAAGATATAATCCTGCAAATATTCCGAATAAGGATGCATGGTCCGGAATTTGTAAACATAAATGATTTGGCCGTTCTTACCGTAACGTTTCATTTTGAATAAGGGGCCGTACGAAGGATTTTCATCTTTAGAAGGCTCTTTGATCTTTCGGGCAATAAAATAAATGTAATTGCCGATTTCCCGCTCAGCCAGAACTTCGAATCCACAATAATATAGACGCCCCAGGCCTTCGGCGCGGGAAAGCACCCGGGATTTGCCACGGGTAATCACAAAATAAATTTTCTTCAATATGGGCATTTTGGGGAAGATGCGTTTCCAGATAAAATCGAAGAAATAAACAATGTTGGCCAGATAATAAGGGTATTTGTTAAAAATGCGCTCGTGACGCTTTTTATAGGTTTCGAACTTACCCACATAAACGCCGCCCCATTTTAGCTTTTTATGTACATCCATAAAATACCGATTGATATAGCGCAGATCGTTTATTTCGTGTAAATTTACAAACAGGGTGTAATGCCTGTCAGGCAATACCTGTACATTATAGGGATTTGCAGAATGGATTATTTCAGAATCAAAAATATCGAATTTGTCCAAATCCAGGTATGCATCCAGAAACGAAAAGACTTCGGGGTAGTCCTTAAAATAGACCTGAAGTAATTTTTTACGTATGCCGTATATCTCCGGATGTCCGTTTTTAACAAAATACTTGCGCCGGGCATCGAACTTTTCAGCCGGCACGTTCTTTTGTACGACTTCGGGTACGGTTGTGGATTTAAACAAATCAAAGCGCGGGATGTCAGCCTTGTTCGATTTAAAATACAAATAATACAGTGAAACATATATCCACTCGAAAACGGCCAACAGTACCACAGACCCCAGAATGATACTTCGGGAATACTCGAAAGGGCGTATGTTAAAAGCAACAAAAGAAAGAATGGCTATTTGTATTAACAATGTTTTAAAAAAAGGCCAGATAGTCTTAAGATAATTACTATCTTTTTCTATTTTGAAATGATGGATAAAAATACCTGTAAAGGCCCAGACAAAATAGATTAAAATCAATGCGGATTTATAATTATAGCTTAATCCGACCGAAGCATATTTATAATAATACAGTGCGGTGAAGCCCAGAGATAAAATGATAAATTCCAGCAAAAACAAAGTGAAAGAACGTTGCGATTTTTCTTCGCTTTTATACGGAAGGAGATAGCTGCCGGATAAAAGAATAATTTCAAGCAGGAAAAATCCACCCAGCGAACCTAAGACAATAAAGCGTGAAATGAAATACCATTTTAATGCATATAAAGCAACAGACAGCAATCCCAGTTGGATTAAAAATGCGTTAAAATAAGGCTCCAATAATTTACGGAATTTAATATCTTTATCCGGCTGAAATTTGAATTTTTGTCCTAACACCGTAGGAACAAACCAGCTTAAAATATAAAGCGGTAAAAACTGCAATATTCGGGAGTTGAAATGCGTTATGTCATACTTAATATAATAAATAATCCACAACGGAATTATCAAAAGCAAAAAATCAACCAATAAATTGGCCAAATAGGAAGAAATTTCTGATTTTAAGCGTATCGGCATGG
>CAZRBA010000108.1:0-4303 GCA_964598255.1 uncultured Caldithrix sp.
ATTGGGCGCCGAAAATGAACAGGCGGCACAAAAAGCGCTAAACGCCGGTTTGCAGGTTGTCATGCATCACTGCATTAAAGTGGAAGTGCTGCGCTTCCGTTAAGCCCCGGAGCTGCAAACATCCATCTTTGCCATCTTTCAGTCAATCTTTTGCAACAATTTTTCATTGATTTTCAAATGATATTCTTTTAACAGAGATTGCGCAATTTGGTCAGCGATGCGTGTGCGTTTTTCGCTTTGAATAAGCTGTTCCAAAGTTTTACGCTGAATAATTTGCGCCTTGGTATTCTTTTTGTCCGGCTTTAAGGCATATTGACCCTGATGTGCCATCAAAAAATTGTCCACGTCGTCATCGCTTACCTGAATGTACGGCTCCATTTGCTGGTTCAAATAAGCTTTGCACAAAAAGCTGTTTTTGATTTTTTGCTTCATCAACCGGACAACCTTTGGCTTCAAATGTTCAGCCCTGGCTTTTTGGTCAATTTCACGAAAGGCCTTGTCCATTTCGGGTTTGAACTTCCGAAAAAACGGACTTTGCTCCGTATTGCTCTTTTGTGCTTCGTGTAAAATAATTTTTTGCAAAGCCAGCTCTTTGGCCGCAATAATTTTATCCGAAAGATTAAAATACCAATCTTTGCTTTTGGTTTTACGAATGCGATCTTTGTAGGTTTTGTAATACGCTTTGAATTCATCCACCGTTACATTAACCCCTTTGGTGGTGGTTACCACCGCCGGAGGCTCGCTGTTCAGAGCAATGGCCAAAACCGGCAAAACAATTATCCCGATTAACGACACGCACCATTTTTTCATTTTTATCACCTCGTATGGAAATTAATAAAATCTCTCCCCAAAAAGCGGGGAGAGATTGATCAACGAACGTTATTTAATATGTTCTTTTGCGCGATAGGCTTCCACTTTTTCTTTGTGTTCTTTGATCCAGGAAATGTACTTGCTAACATAGTCGTCGCCCAAACGCGGAGCTACCGAGTTCTCCAACCATTCGGTCAACTCAAATGCCACCTTGTACACACCGTCCCACCAGACATAACCGGGTGCGTAATGGAACATGGAAATTTCAGTCGGACGAACGGCCATAGCGCCAATGTCGCGTACCGTTTTGCGATCCAACGGGGTATTCAATCCCTTGGCTTTAAGATCGCTTTCGACTTTTAACGCAATGGTACGCAAATTATCCAGCGTAGACATGGTCAAATCGCCGCTAACTAACGCGTTGGCTGCCCATTGTTTCAGATGGCATTGCGTACACATGGCCAATGCCCGTTCGCGGTTTTTGATGCCGTCGGTCGGATATTTGACGGAAGGCAACGCAGGATGCGGCGTTCCGGCTTTGCGTACAAATGTTAATTTCCACATACCCAATTTCCATTTACAAATGGCAGCGGGATTATGCGTAGGCGGGTAAATCATTTTGTCGCCTTTGTACACGGCGCCCATGTGACAAGTGGCGCAGGTGGGTGCAAAATAATCGCGTCCGGCTTTAGCTGCCGGCGAATCCAGATTCCATTGATAAGCCTGCGACAGAAAAGCCGCACCGTGCATGGATTTCCCGTACATTTCGTAGTTCGGATGATCTTCGGACTCGTGGCAACGACCGCAAGCCCCGCGTCCCACACGTGCCACGCGTAAACTAAAGCTGTGGAAGGGATGGCAGGCTTTGCAGGAACCGATGGAACCGTCGGGATTCACCGTACCGGCACCGTCCATTGGCCAGGTTCTGAAATCGAATACCACTTTTTCCTTGGTTTTTTTCAGTACGTTAATCACCGTTCCGTGGCAGGAATAGCAGCCGTAGTTGGCAAAAATTTTAACCACGTCTTTTACTTTGGGATTTTCCGTACTCAGTTCTTTGGGTACTCCGGCGTACGGCCAAATGGGATCGTTGACGATATCTTTCCAGAATTTCTGATGAATAATCTTGTCCGGTTTCCAACCAAGCATGGAAAGCACGATCACGGAAAAATTACCGCCTGCCGAAGCTTCGGCCCGCTGCGCGATGAGACCCGAGTGAGAGTGAATCGAGGCTTCGTATTCTTTGACGATTCCGGCATGGCACGAAGAGCATTGTTTCGGAGTTACCAAAGTAGAAATGGTGTACCCGTTGTGTTCGTACGCAGCCGGATTGCTGGCATCGGTTTTGTGACATTCGTAGCAGCCCACACCGTTAAAATAATGTTTGGAACGTTTCCAATCGTTAACTACAAAAGGCGTCACATCGTTGTGACAGTCCAGACATTCGGTTGTGGCATCGCTAAAATTCTTGTACTTGCCATTGGTGCCTTGAACATTGTCGGCACGTAGCGAAGAAGTACACATCGCGGCAAAAATTAAGAAACCGCAAATGCAGGTTAGTTTAAGAAATTTCATGGCAGTTACCTCCTTCGATTGGTTAAACTTTAAAATTTGTAAAAGAACGTCAGCCTTGGAAGAATATCTTTGTCCGGCGTTACGCCATTGACCTTATCGTAAAGAATGGTTTCGATATTGGGCATCAAGTGTACAGCCGGAGCCAAGGCACAATCTAATCCGCCGATGAACAAGGTAGATTTGGCCGTGGGGTCGAAGGGTAAATAGCAAATGGTATTGCCCAGAGGATCGGGATCAAAGGAGCGATCGACCCGAACAAATACCGAGGATTTTTGGGAAATTTTAGCCACGGCAAAAGCGGAACCCATGTTCAGTTTTAGGTCGGCGGCTCCGACCATTTGACGTACCTGATGGGTGTACAGCAATCCCAGACGTAATTTGGCTGTATTGTAGCCCACAAAACCGCGGAAGGTGTACCAATCGGTGCTGCCGGGATTGTTGTCCCAATCGCCGTAAACATCAATCAAAAGCGCTTTGCTCGGTTTAAATCCGACAGACAGCATAACCTTTTTACCATCGTTCGGATCGCTTTTGTTGCCGGAGCCGTTGGCCAGCATTAAGTGGTAACTAATTTTACCTGCATTGTCCAGAGTTCCTTTGAGCGCCAAACCGAAATCCACGCTGTGGGCGAATTTGTGCAGATCAAGCGGGGTTTTCTCTACGCATCGATAGCCCCAGGTTTTTACTACTGCACCCAATGTCGGGGTGGCCGAAATGCCCAACAAAGCCTGATTTCTACCGTGTTTCCAGGCTACGTAAGCGGCCTTGACAAAAGGGAAGGGTTTGTTAACCGTTTTGGTTAGTCCGTCGGGGGTATTCATTTCGAACAACAAGCAGGAAGAGAAATTTTCGCTGATTTTTTTGCTGTATTTAAAATAAATTCTCCGAATCCAGAATCCGTTGCGATCGTTAAAGTTGTTGTTGTGGTTGGAAACTTCGTAATAATAATCACCGAACATGTACCCGCTAAGCTTTCCGCTATTGCTTTTTTGTGCAAAAAGAAAAAGCGGAAACGCCAAAATAACAATCAGACAATATTTTAAGTATTTCATAGCGTCCTCCGAGAGTTTGTTCATTAATCCGTTACAATTAACCAGCGCTCCGGGGCTAATCAAAAGCGCATTTTATTCGTACACAAAATGAAATAATTCACAATACAGCTAAAAAACAACAAAAAATGGATTTTGCACTTTACTGCGGTTTTGTTTTTCTTCCCTTTAAAATTGTTTTAAATGCTCATGCGCTTTTCCGCATCTTTAAATGCATTATAGGAAAAAATTCTCAAAAATAGTTAAAACAAAACCGTAAATAGAAAGCGCTGTAAGAGATTTTTGGAGGAAATATTACGGTCCGTCAAAAGAAACGGAAAAGACGAGGTAAAAAAGTTGGAGAAGACAATAAATACTGTGTTTGCAGCAGCACGTTTTCATTTTATCACTTTAGTCCTGATTAAACCGTTCGCGTTTCGTTTCAGCCAATAATATACAAAGGGAAACCGAAGCTGTCAAAAATAAATTAAATTTTTCACAAATTATAAATATTTTCTTGTTAAAGAAAAAATCGCATAATAATTATTATCGAATCGGAAATTTTTACCATATTTCACCTTGTTCCTTCGTATTCCAAATATGTTGCAACACACAGCCCTGCAGGCTAAATTTACCCGAAATTAATCTGAACGGAGATAAAAATGAAACGGATCGTTTTTGCCCTACTTGGTCTCACTTTAATTTTAACCACTTGCAAAGCTCAAAAAACGCCTGTGGTTCAAACCGGACTGGATCGTGCGGCCGAGTTTCAATCCGTTTTTGCGGGCAAACGTTTGGGTATTATTGCCAATCACACGGCTTACAATAGTCAGGGCGTGTTCATTACGGATGTGTTCCGCCGGATGCCCGGAGTTAAAGTTAGCGCCCTG
>CAZRBA010000109.1:0-2828 GCA_964598255.1 uncultured Caldithrix sp.
TTGGTGTTTGATAAAATAGAAGGCTTTTCCGTCAGGCGCCCATTTGATTCCGCTTAAATATTTCAATTGAAATTTCGACGAATGATAAATATCGTCCATAGTCAGCTTTTTTTGTTGGGCAAAAAGAGCACCGACCATAAGCAGGGCCCCAAAAAAGGCAGTCCAAAATGCATTTCGCCGAGACATAATACCTCCTGTATGCGCTAAATCCGAAAAATTATCACTGCGGAAATTACAAACAGGTTACATTAAAAACAATGCGGGCTTCTTAAATAATGGATGCCCTGAATACATTATGATTGCACTTGATCAATTAAAGCGGAAAAATCAATACGAAGGCCACCCTTAACTTTTTCATAAAAAATCATGACACCGTTAAGCTCTTCCTGTAAACTATTTTTTGAACGGTACGAAATCGGCTTAATACTGACAGGTATTTCGCCAATGTACCCATCTATTCCTTGGGCTTCATCTTCAACAGATGCCAAACGATACTTTTTATCCAAAGTCCGTGCTATCTTTTTTAAAATTGCTTCCTGAAATTTGAGACCAATAAAGGTTTTAATAATAACCAAATCACGCACCCAGGCTCTCACCATATTTTCATCGATGATCTCCAGCACTTCTTTAAAATTGTCAATCATTGCCAGAATTTTTTCCGTAGCCGCTTGAATCGCCTCCGGATGCCGTTTCAAATACCAATCTTCCCATTCATCCAATGTTTTACCGGAAAACTCTTTGATCAATTCGCTCATCTGCCCTACTACTTTGGGACGGGTACCTTGTGCATTTTGATTGGCTAAATTAAGAATTTGACCGGTGTATTTGGGTAAATGAAGTGACGGAATATCCAGTAGATTTTTAATTTCTTCGTTGGATAATTTAATCCTGGGGTTCATATTCACGGGTTTCCTTAAAATATTTCAGAAAGCGCGTCTTGTGAGAAAAAGGGATTTGTAAATCCACCTCTGCGAGGCCGGATTTAAGCAGATGAGCATTGACAAATGTTTTGTTTTTCAAATACACATAAGCCAGCAAACGCTCGGCATCGTCGTATTTTTGAGAATCGAATTTTAAATAAATGCGGCGACCTTTTATCTTTTTTTCCAGAAAATCAATAGCCTGCAATTCTTTTTCGACTAGTGGTTTAATGCCTAGTAAACGAATAGTAACGCCAGTGTTCAATTTTATCAAATGGGGCGCAAGAATTTCTTTGACCGTATACAGAGTCGGCTGGTTTTGAGAGATTTCCTGGTCCTTACTTATTTTTGAACCAAAAAGTAATTTTTTCGGATCGGTTTTTTTATCAAATTTAATCGGATCGTAAAAAATATAGGGTAATGTTTTTAGTTCTTCGTCCCAATTAACATGTTTTAACTTCTGTTCTTCAAATAAAAGTTGAGGACGGAACAAAGGCGGCATTGAATTTTCAATTTTTTGCTTAATCAGCGGCACAAAATCTTTGTTAATTTCATATCCTATCGAGTTTCTTTCCAACTCCATAGCAGCCAAAGTAGTTGTTCCGCTCCCTAAAAAAGGATCGAGAACGATTTCTCCAACAAAACTAAACATTTCGATAATACGTTTCGGCAACTCTTTGGGAAACATGGCGATATGCCCGTCCTGACGTGCCCCGTTAAAATACCAGTGCCCCGAAAAGTACTCTTTCCATTTTTCTTTTGTCAGGCGCGAGGCTTCCTTTATCTGGCGGGGAACTTTGGGAGGCTTTCCGTGTTTTTTGAAAATTAAAATAAATTCGTAATCGATCTCTACTATTCCGTTACGAGGAAACGGGTAAGAGCCCATTACCGTTGCCCCACCTGTGGTATTCATGGTGGTTCGTTTTTGCCAGATGATGGCGCCCATGTAATCGAAACCTATGGTTTCACAAAATCGTATGATTTCCGTACGAATGGGAATAACTTTGTAGCGTCCGTAATAAACACTGCGCGCAAACTGATCGCCAATGTTCACAACCATGCGGCAGCCAGGATGCAGCACACGGTGTGCCTCTTTCCAAACCAAATTCAAATTATTGATGTATTCTTCGTACGAATCATTAAAACCGATTTGGCCTGGGTTACCGTAATCTTTTAATTGCCAATAAGGCGGCGAGGTAACGATTAAATGCACGGACGAATCGGGTATTTCCTGCATTTTCCGCGCATCGCCTATAATGATTTTATGAGTGGTATTCATTTGTATTCACCTTTTTTTCTAAAATAAGAAAATATGAGGCAATAGTAAATCCAGATTTATGCCGGAATAAATTTTAAATTACAAAATCGCCAAACAAAGAAAAAAGTGCCAATAAAAACCGGATTATTCCGTTTGAGTCATTACCGCACACCGCCCCATTTAATTTCCTGTCGGCCGTCTATTTTGTTCAGGTAGCGGGCAAAGACGAAAAGCAAGTCACTCAATCGGTTCAAATATTTTAGCCAGATGGGTTCTATTTCCTGCTCCTGGCCCCATTTTACCAAGAGACGCTCCGCCCGACGACACACCGTCCGCGCAATGTGACAAATCGCGCCTCTTTCGCTACCGCCCGGTAAAATAAAGGCGCGTAGCTGTGGAAGTTTCTCACTGATTTCATCGATGGTCTGTTCCAAAAAAGCGATGTCTTCTTCAGAAATGCGATCTTTATAAGCGGCCCGCTTTTGGGCATCAGGTGTGGCAATTTCTGCAGATAAAATAAATAGTTGATTTTGAATGCGGATTAAAATATCGTGGCATTGTTTCTGAACGACTTTTGCCTCCAAAAGTCCTAAAAAACTATTCAACTCATCCAAGGTCCCATAAACATCAATATTTACATCGCTCTTCTT
>CAZRBA010000110.1:0-2866 GCA_964598255.1 uncultured Caldithrix sp.
TTGGGCTGCGGTCACGCCGGGCCGATCAATTCCTTAAAACACGCCATGCGCATCACACAGAACAACCACGTGTACGCCGTGGTTGGGGGCATGCATCTGAGCGGCGCCAGCGAAGAGCGCATCAATCTGATTGTCGAGAATATGGAATTGCTCAATCCCGATTACGTGGTGCCCTTGCATTGCACGGGTTTTAAAGCCATCCACCGTTTATTCACGGTGTTTAAGGATCGGGTAAAACTGTTGAACGTCGGCGATGTGTTTGAGATGGAATAGAATGCAATTGAATTTAAAAATTTTCGTATTTATTTTACATCGAAGATTGGTGGTTGCTTGACGCATGAATCGGGGCCATCCGTTTTTGGGACTCGATTCTGGTATTTATTTCAAAGGGCCAAAATGGACATCGAAAATAACGTTATTTCTAAAAAACAATTATCATTATTCGCAAAACCTAATATCGCCATTAAATCCGATTCGACCATCAAAAAATTAGTAGAAATTCTGAACAATAATTTGGATTTTCACGATCAAACGAGCAACTATGCTTCGCACAATTTGCATTCTTTCCCTGCAAAATTTCCGCCGCAGCTACCGGCCATTTTTATCAATTCATTAACAAAACCCGGAGAAATTGTTTTGGACCCGATGGTCGGTTCCGGTACGACAATAGTCGAGGCACTTTTTGCCGACAGGGTTGGAATAGGGTTTGATATTGATCCTTTGGCCCTGAAAATCTCTCGTGTCAAAACAACCCGTTTGGATAAAGAGGAACTGACTAAATTATCATCAAAAATTTACTCTGCCGCAAAATCCGAATTTCACAAAAATCCTAAAAAACTACAACGTTTGGCAAATGAATATTTTGATGCGAAAACGAAAAAATTTATTAATTTTTGGTTTTTGCCTGAAACCCAACTGGAATTAATGGCACTCTTAATTCAAATAAATTCTATTGAAAAAGCGGCGTATCGAAACTTCTTTCAAATTATCTTTTCTTCGTTAATTATCACCAAGTCCGGCGGTGTTTCGCTTGCTCTGGACCTTGGACACACCCGACCGCACAAGGTAAAGGCATTATTCGATCAGGCTGGGACAATCGTTTACGGAGATAAAAACATTGATCCTTCAAAAAAACATTTCTCCGCAAAACTAATACGGTCTTCTTTTGATGAGTTTAGAAAAAGAGCTCGACAAAATATTGCATCGGTTATCGATATGCCACTACGCTACGCACCTGTGATTACTTTTTGCGATGCTCAGGAACTGTGCCTGAAAGAAAATTCCGTTGACTTGGTTATCACCTCGCCTCCTTATGCTTCCAATGCTATCGATTACATGAGAGCGCATAAATTTTCCTTGGCCTGGTTCGGAGCTAAAATTGACACTTTAACAACTAAGCGAAATACGTACATCGGCGCCGAGGCAACATCCGGTTTTAAATTCGAAGATTTGCCGGTATTTACCTCTAACAAAATTGCACGATTATCTGAAATCGATCCCAAAAAAGCTCTTGTTCTAAAGCGCTATTTTTCGGAAATGAAACGATCGTTAAAGGAAATTTTCAGGGTCCTAAAGCCAGGAAGAGTAGCTGTTATGGTAGTGGGAAGTTCATTGATGAAAGGCATTGACACCGAAACTCATAAATGCCTACAGGAAATCGGTATTTCCGTAGGCTTTATTTCACCGCATATCGGCATTCGCCAATTGGACCGAAATCGAAGGATGCTTCCCGCAAGTAATAAAGTAAATTCGGATTCGCAAATCCAAAAACGCATGCATCAGGAATATATTGTCGGGTTTTACAAACCATAACGGAATCCTTGATGAAATTAAAAAAGCTTAGAGAAGAATACCATCAAAAAATTTGCCAAAAAATTATTCGGATAAGGGAAAACAAACAAAAAGGGAATTATCCGAATAACGCTGACGGGGATAGCAGGATCAGTGTTAAAATAGCCTGGGAAATCGTGCACCAATTATGCACCCACCCCGATTCAGGAAATATTTCCGGTCAAAGCGCCGGTAAAATTTTCGAAGAGGTTACTAAAGATTTCATTCGAAGTGCTTTTGATTTACTGGCACACTTAAAGCCTGGCAAATGGCATTACCTGGTTGAGACTGAAATTTCCCGTTTCGAACAATACAAAGATTTGGCCGAAATCGAGCGTGAATTGAAAACGAATCGAAAGCTTGCCTCGACCTTTGGACAAAATTATATCATCAAGCCAGACATAATAATTGCCAAAGAAGCCATTCCTACGGACAAAATAAATAAAAATCATTTGATAATCGATAAAAACGATTCAATAGAACTACTAACGCCAATGATTAAAGAAAATCAGGCGAGCAAACGGCACATTTTACATGCAAGCATTTCTTGCAAGTGGACATTAAGAAGCGATCGGGCACAAAATATCCGCACGGAGGCGATAAATCTTATTCGTAACAGAAAAGGCCGAGTACCTCATATTGTTGCAGTTACAGCAGAGCCCACATTAACCCGCATTGCCAGCCTGGCTCTCGGAACCGGCGATATTGATTGTGTTTATCATTTTGCACTTAATGAGCTAATACGCGCCATTGAGACCATTGGTGACGAAAGCCAACAGGACATGTTAAATATTTTAATTGAAGGAAGAAGGCTACGCGATATCAGTGATTTGCCCTTTGACCTTATGGCCTAAAAATCATCTGTCACTTACAAAGGATCGATTATGGAAAAAATATCCAAACGTCCCAGTTGGGACGAGTACTTCATGCACCTGGTGGACGAGGTGGCTCAGCGCGCCACCTGCGACCGCGGCAAAAGCGGCGCCATTATCGTTAAAGACAAACGAATTTTGTGCACCGGCTACGTGGGCTCGCC
>CAZRBA010000111.1:0-1551 GCA_964598255.1 uncultured Caldithrix sp.
TAAAACATTTCGTGGACTTTCGGTAAGGATTTTATCCAAAATTACAGGATATACTTTAGTTCAATATCTGAATAAATATAAATTCGGCAATCAGTTATGCCATACCAAACATGCTATTACTTAATTTGCACAACGGGTTAAGCTTTATTAAACCGGTAACCATTACGCTTTTAATTTCACCGAAAAACAGCACAGCCGGTTAAAAGGGTAGGTTCATCGCATTACATCGCCTAAAAGCCCAAGCCCCAAATTACACCTTCGTTTTAAAAAATATAAAAACTATTAATCACGAATAAAAAAAAGCGAATTAAAAATAAAAATTAACTCCGAGCAAAGGCCGGCAAGTATTTTGCAAAGACATACTTAAGGTTACATTTTCGGAATGGACCGGGGCCCACAATGCATCGGCAAACGAGCTTAGCCAAATAGCTCCGGTAACAATAAACGATATTTTACGTGTTTTGTACCAGTTATTGTAACGGTCGTAATTTTTACCAATGGTCCTCGGCTGAGTGCTATCGAGATATTTTTGATGATAATCCTTTTCCATAATGGCTGCTATTAGGGTAAATGTTCCGGCTGCAGAAAACGCCGCGGCAAAACCGATCGCTTTCTTTTTTTGTCCTTTAAAATATTGACCCCAACCCGGGAAAACGGCCGAACGCCAAGCAGCGGATGGTCGACGATCGGGGATGAACACATATTTGGTGTAAGCAATGCTGTATTTTAATTGATTTTGTTTCATTTCTTTTTTGATGGCGTTAAAAAAACGTATAATTTTAGGAGAAGTATTCACAGGATCCAACTGATAGTGCGGATCGATGGCTAACATATCTACAAAATGTTTTTTAGCCGAGTCGGGTTGTGCCAAATTAAAAAAAGAATAGGCCGTAAACTGATGGATTAACAACAATTGTTCTTTTGTAAACGGAATGTCGGAACGTAATAACTTACGACCGTATTTAATGGCCTCTTCGAATTTTAAGGATTCGTAAAGTTGTTGTACCTTCATGGCGCGACCAAAAGTCGATTGCGCTCGTAAAGCAGGCGGTAACAACAGCAGCAACAAAATACCGAAATGCACTACTCTATTTAAGATAAACCACTTTGTACGATGCCAGAGCGTGCGGCGATCGTACTTGTAAAAAATAAATTCCGGATCCCGTATCATTGCCAATTTCGTCTTTTCCTTGCCAGCCAAAACGATGTTGACCGTTCGTTAAAATTCCGTTATACAATGTTTTTATTTTTTTACCTAAAGCATTATAAAGCGTAATCGTGTAAAAATCAATACGCGGTACCGAAATTCGAATCGAAATCGCCCCGTTAAACGGATTGGGATAACCGGTAATCAAAATATGGGATTGCGGAATGTGATTCTCTTTAAATGGCGGTATGGCTGTCGAAATAGGAACGTACATTTCCACGGTGTTCAACGGTTCATTATTTTCATCGTAACCACCAATGGCGTACAGTGTATCGTTCAGGCAAACTCCGGTTAAGCCACTGCGGGCTACCTGCAAGCGGGGGGCCGGAAAATAGGTGCTGGTG
>CAZRBA010000112.1:0-21643 GCA_964598255.1 uncultured Caldithrix sp.
TCCGGCCATTAGCGGACTGGCTGCCCTGCCGGAAATTCGGGCACTGGGCGTAATCGAGGGCTTCTCGGTAGCTTCGGTTATCGAAGCGGCCGATGCGGCGGTTAAAGCGGCGCAGGTGCAATTGATTAACGTGCATCTGGCTATGGCCATCGGCGGCAAGGGCTTTGTGGTGCTTACCGGCGAAGTGGGCGCGGTGGAGTCGGCCGTGGAAGCCGGAGCGGCTGTGATCGAGAAAAAAGGACTGTTAGTGGAAAAAGTGGTAATTCCCTCGCCGCGCAAAGAGATAATCGACGAATATGTTTGATCGGTAAACCCAGGGAACGTATCCCTAAAAAACCAAGATATTTCGTTCTGCTTTTATGGCTGCATGTCAATCGGGCAATGCATCCGCTTTAAATAAAACAGACTGCTCAATGTAAAAAGACTGAATACAATAAAGAGAACGTTTTGATTGAGTAAATGGAAAATAATACCGATGAATAGCGGCAAAAACGCACCGATTACGTTCATCAATCCGTAAACGCCCGAATAAAGAACACGGTTTTCATCGGTTGTTATTTCGAGTAAGACCCCTTCGTTGGCAATTTTGTACACGCTAATGGCACTTCCCAAATAAAAAAACAGCAAATAAAGCAAAAGTTTGGAATCCAAAACTAAGATTAAAATCCCAAAAACAGGTGCAAGAGAAATCATAATTATGGCAATACGCAATAATCCTTTAAAGCCGTACGTTTTGGAAACCCGGCGCCAAACGTAGTTGGAGATGATCATACCCAGATATTGGAAAAAAATTAAATTGCCGACTAACGTTCCGCTTAATGTGAAATGATGTTTTAGGGAACCGGTTAAAAAGGGAATTAAAATCAAAGAAGCCGAAAGGGAATTTGCCGTTAAAATCAGATAACGCAAATTTGCGTCTTGACGCAAAAGGCCGGGAATTTTTTGCAAGAGCTGCAAAATCGTAAAGGTTGTGGAAGTGCGATTTTCCTTCGGTTCGCGTAGCATCCAGAATCCGAGGGAGGCGATGAAAATGAAAATACTGGCCATAAAAAACAAGATCATGTAATTGCTCGGAAAGGTACCATGCCTAAGAATCATACGGGCCAGATAAGCCGAAAAAGCAAGAGCTAAAGCCGAAAGTAACTGGCGGGTAACCAAAAAGTGCTTGCGCTGGTCGCCAACAAAACTAACACCGACCAAATGCGTGTACGATAAACCGGCAAATGATCCGCTCACGGTGAAAAGGAGCATCCAGAAATAAATGAGATAAATAATTTGCAGAGAGGTGGCGCTGGTAAAAAGGTAAATGGTGAATCCCAAACCGGCTAAAGCCACAATACGCATGGAAATACCCAAAATAAGGTACGGCCGTTTGGCATGCCGCGAAGAAATGAAGGGAGTGAAAAGCAGACGCGACAACAGCGGAAAACCGATGCTGATGAAGGTGAGCAAACCGATGTGAAACGAGGTGCCGCCGGCGCGAACAATCATCGCCGGAAGGACGGTGTTATAATCGGTAAAAGCGGAGGTAAAGGCCAGCCAAAAGCCGTGCCATAAAAAGGGATAATAATTTCGCGGTTTTTTAGCAAACGGTTTCAATAATAATTCCCTGTTTTCACCGGAATCTTCCTTGGTTCTTACAAACAACGACCCTGACAAAGCCAGGGTCGTACATTTTAAACGAAAAATTTCAGAAATTTACGGTTGCGTTACCGGAACGGTTGTTTATTTTTTGATATGCGGCTTAATCTCTCCCGCCAAAATTTTTTTCATTTGTTCGGGATGCTGCAATAGGGCTACGGCTTTGGCTGCCTGCCGATCCCGTTCCAAGGCGAGCTTACTGCGTAAGGTCGAGCCGCCGTATTTTTCGGCCAGTTCCAAACGCAAAAGTTCGAAAATTTGCGGTTCGTTGCGTTTGAATTCAACCGCCTTGTTGGCGTCCAATTTTATTTTGAGGGAATCGATAAGAGCCAAAATTCCGGAATCATACCCTCGTTTTTGCACGAGTTTTTTCAGATGCGAAAGTTCGGATTCGCCTTCGATGCGGAATTGAAAATGGTTTTCTTTGAGAAATTGCTTGAATTGTTCTTTAATTTGTGGTGTAAGGGCATAGGAACTGTCCGGAAATTGCGGATGCTCGCGATGAAATTTTACGGCAAAATCGAATAGCAAATTTTTACGGATTAAATCCATGGTAACGGCACTCAAACTGTCGCCGTGTACGATCACATCCGGTTCGATACCGCCGCGGTCGTGCACAATGCGATGATGTTTGGTAAAGAATTCGTGGGAATGATGGGTGCTATCCGTGGAATCGATGGCAATCACATCGTTGTGTGCGGCATAGTCGCGTTTTTGAATGCAACGTCCGCTGGGAATGTAATAGCGGGCCGTGGTAATTTTCAGCTTGACATCCGCGATTTTATCGATATTAAATATTTTTTGCACCAATCCTTTGCCAAAAGTAGGCGTACCGACAATCACCGCCCGATCCAAATCCTGCAAGGAACCCGTAACAATTTCCGAGGCGCTGGCACTGCCGCCGTTTACCAAAACAATCAGCGGAATATCGGGCAACATAGGATCATCTTGCGTGTAAAACCGGTATTCCTTTTCGCGATACCCTTTGGTGTACACGACCAGTGTATTTTTGGGGACAAAAATATTAACGATTTCAACTGCCGATTCTAACAAACCGCCCGGATTTCCACGCAGATCCAAAATCAAACCTTTGAGCGGTTGTTGTTTTTGCAATTTTTCCAGCGCCATCTTTAGCTCGTCGGGCGCTTTTTCTGTAAATCCTTTTAAACTCACATAACCGATCCCTTTATCCAGGAACCCGGCGTAACCCACATCTTTCAATACGATTTCGGCTCGGGTCAGTGTTACTTTGAAGGGGCGATCCAACCCCGGACGTCGAATTAGCAGAGTAACCTTGGTGCCTACTTTACCGCGCAAAGTATTGGATACTTTGTCTAAAGACCAACCTTTAATATCTTTGCCGTTAATTTTGAGAATAATATCGCCGGCTTGAATGCCGCTACGCGATGCAGGTGAATTTTCGATGGGTGCGATTACGGTAACCTTTTTGTTACGCAAACCCACTTCCATACCCACGCCGCCGTATTTGCCCACTGTAATCATACGCAAACGATTTTCCCCTTCGCGTTCGATAAATACCGTGTAGGGGTCCAGTTTGTCCAGCATGCCTTCGATTCCGGCCCTGAGCAAGGGATAAGGTTTTACTTCATCCACATAGTAGCGATTGATCAGTTCGTAGGTTTTTTGCATGTAATCCCAGCCGCGTTTAAGCTGCTGGTAGTAGTCTTCCTGGTTTTTCTTGTCCGCCTGGCTTTGTGCGGCGGAAATACCGACGGTGAAGACCAGTAATACTATCCACAATAATTTGGAATGCACGTTTTTCATGAGTCACCCAATGCTGTTTTTTTAACGACTTCAACGATTGTCCGGTGAATTTGTTCGATGCTTTGATTGGCATCGATAATGACGAATCGACGGGGATTATGTTCGGCAATTTTCTCATATCCTTGAAACACCCGTCGGTAAAATTCCAGACCGGCCGCTTCTAGCCTATCCAGTGTCCGTCCGCTCTTTGGTGAGCGAAGATAAACCTGCTCGGGTAATAACCGCAAATAGAAGGTTGTTGTCGGTAAAAGTCCGAACGTAGCCGCCTGATTAATGGCGTGTACCATTTTCAAATCGAGCCCGCGTCCGTATCCCTGATAGGCCGTGGTGGAATCGACATAACGATCGGCAATGATAAAATAACCTTCTTTTAACAAGGGAATAATGCGTTCTTGCACCAATTGCACGCGCGCGGCACTGTAAAGAAAAATTTCGCAGCGATCGGTCATTTTCATGTTGTTTTTATCCAGCAGAATCTCGCGGATTTTTTCCGAGATGGTCGTCCCGCCCGGTTCGCGCATGGCATAAACGCGCTGTCCTTTGTTCTCAAGATATTCCGTAAGTAATTTGATTTGGGTAGATTTTCCGGAATAATCCAACCCTTCAAAGGAAATAAACCGTTTCGTTTCCATTAAACCTTTTTCCAGTTACCTTTATTAAAACGCCAGATATTTAAAGTCAAACGCTCGCTTTCATCTAAAATTTGGATGAGCCACAATCCGGCCAATCCCAGACCAAAACCAAAGCTTAAAATGTAGGCGCCGATGATTTCGTTCATAATCACCGCACCGATCGCCAGCCACATTAGCCAGGCCAAATCGGCGGCGCCGCGTAAATTTCCGGAGTAAGCTGTGTTAAGCGCTTTGGGAACTTGCAAAATGACAAAAATCAGCATGATGCTTTGCCCGATGGCTATCACCTGAGCATCGTGGGTAAAGATGGCCATCACTTTTTCCGAGAATAAATAGAGCAAGGTACCCACCACCACCGCATTAATCCAAGAAACGCGGGCAACCATTTTTCCGTTCCTTTTGGCCTCAGCATGATTTCCGGCACCGATGCTTCTGCCCACTAACGTCATGCCGGAAATGGAAAACCCCCAATTAACCATGGAAAGTACGGACTGAATGCGCACAAATACCTGATGAACGGCCAGCGCAATAACGCTGATGCGTGCGGCAAAAAAGCTTAAAATAATTTGTCCGGTCGACCAGACCAATTGCTCGATGGTAGTGGGAATGCCTAATTTAAACAACTTTTTAAATGTGGCCCACTGCGGAGAGGTGATTTCGGATACGGCCAGAAACACACTGGCTTTGCGACTACGCAGAAAATAGAGCGTAATCATCAATCCGACGGATTGGGCAATTCCCACGGCCAGACCTGCCCCTCTTGCTTCAAGACGCGGGAACCCCAACAAACCGAATATCAATAACACATCAAGCGCCAAATTCAAACCGTTTACGATTAAGCTGATGGTCATGGTTAGTAATGTATCGCCCACGCCGCGAAGTATACCCAAAGAAATAAAATTGGTAATAATTGCCGGAGCAAAAAAAGCAACCGTGTGAATGTAGGTAATAGCGTAAAATTTTGTTTGATTGCCGTTTTCTTTAATGAAGCCCAGTAGCAAGGGTACGATAAAATACCAGAACAAACCGATTAAAAAAGAAAGGAACAGGCCAATTAAAAACGCTTGAGCCAAAATATGGTTTGCATTCCATTTGTCGTCGGCCCCTAAATAGCGTACAATAATAATGGAGCTGCCCACGACAAAAGTTAGCAAAATACTGAATGTCAAAACAATGAATTGTTGGGCAATGCCCACACCGGCCAGCGCCAATGCCGAAAGCTGCCCTAAAAAAATGGCCTCGATCAGCCAGGTTATTGTTTGTGATGACAAATCAATGACCGCCGGAAACGAAGTTTTTAAAACTTGTTTTAGAGTGCCGGAACCGGTTTTTTCGATATTTGCATCCATAAATTATTTTCGTTAAATCTCGTTTTATTGCCTTCGGATTAAAAAAATACTTAATCTGAAATTCAAGTTAAAACGTTTTTGTATCCTTGAAATTGGAAACAGTTTATCCCCGTAAAAAGCATTATTTGTCAAATCCGGCAAACCATTTTTGCAAAAACAAACAGCATTAATACGATTTGCGCAATATACGTTTTTTGGGCTCTCTCTTTTTTTTTGCGCAAGTTGTTCCGATTCTTCGTTTTGTCGCTCCGCTTCGTTTGCCCGAGGCAAAATGGGCTTCCAAAGCAACAACATTCGCATCAAAAACAGAAAAAGGTTCCTCCGAATATTCAGAGGAACCTTACATTGATTTTATTGCATGTAATACTCAAGGCCCAAGTGGGTAATTTCTTTTTCACCGGCCATAACGCGCAAAGTATTTTTCAACTTCATTAGCTGAATAAACAGATCGTGTTCCGGATAAACATTAGGCGCATGTACTGGGCTCTTAAAATAGAAAGACAGCCATTCCTGAATACCGTGGAAACCCGAGCGTTTGGCCAAATCCATGAACAACACCAAATCCAACACAATAGGAGCGGCCAGAATACTATCGCGGCAGAGAAAATCGATTTTAATTTGCATAGGGTAACCCAGCCAGCCGTAAATATCGATATTATCCCAACCTTCTTTGTTGTCTTTACGAGGCGGATAGTAATTAATCCGTACTTTATGGTAGAGATCTTTGTACAATTCCGGATACAAGTGCGGTTGCAAAATTTGATCCAGTACCGAAAGTTTGCTTTCTTCTTTGGTTTTAAACGATTCGGGATCGTCCAAAACTTCACCGTCGCGGTTGCCCAAAATATTGGTGGAAAACCAACCTTCCACACCCAACATACGGGCTTTGAGCCCCGGAGCGATGATGGTTTTCATTAGCGTTTGCCCTGTTTTGAAATCTTTTCCGGCCAGAGGAACCCCCATTTCTTTGGCGAATTCCAGCATGGCGGGAATATCAGCCGTCAGGTTCGGAGCGCCGTTAACGTAAGGAAGGCCTTCGGCAATGGCAGCCCAGGCATACACCATGCTCGGTGCGATATCCGGGTGGTTTTCTTTCATGGCTTTTTCGAAAGCAGCCTTGCTGGCATGTACGTCGCTTTCTTTCATGAATATTTCCGTGCTGCCTGTCCAAATCATCACCATGCGATCTAATCCGTGCTGTTTTTTGAAATTACGAATATCTTCGCGCACCATTTCGTAATATTCATACCAGTTGTTGGCTTTTTTAACGTGTGTTCCGTCCAGTTTTTTGACATAGTTTTTGTTAAACACGGCTTTCATCGGTTTTATTTGTTCCAGCTCGTCTTTGATTTGATTCAGCAATTCTTTTTCCAAAACGCCTGCTTTTAAAGCGGCCTGATATGCGTTGTCTTCGAAAAGATCCCACCCTCCGAAATACAAATCGTTCATTTCGGCCAAAGGAATAAGTTCTTTGATTAACGGATTGCGATTTTCGTCCCTGCGTCCCAGACGGATATGCTGCATTTGGGTTAATGAGCCGAATGGTTTGGCAATGCCCTTGCGAATGGCAATAACACCGGCGATAAAGGTTGTGGCCACGGCTCCCATGCCGGGCATAAGAACGCCTAACTTACCTTTTGGCTCGCTGATTTTCAGGTTTTTCAATTGTTCTATCATGATTCCTCCTTTACAGTTTGCGATTTGTCTGATTCATAAACAAAATATAAACGTTGAAGCGCCGTGATATTGGCAAAAATGGCGACAACCCATACGGCAATATCCAGTAAGGTCACAGGATAATTTTGCACATGGAACATGGTGATTTTAAACAGGTTCACATTAAGCAGCGCGGCAAAACCGATAATAACCACTCGCTCGGCTCGTTGCATCCAACCTACTTTGGCGGTAAAACCCAGGCCCTCGGCACGTGCGCGAATGTAGCTGACCATCATCGATCCGCCGAGCGCAATAAACGACATGACGGAAAGCAGGTAGCTATCGTGCCGAACATAAAAAGCAGCAATTCCGAAAAACATAATAACTTCCGAATACCGATCCAGCGAAGAATCGTACAGGGCGCCGAATTTGGTAGAGCGTCCGGCGGTGCGGGCTAACTTACCGTCGATAACATCGCAAATGCCGCCCAAAAGTACCAAAAGCCCGAACCAATGAATGTATTTGGGATCGATAAACAAAACAACGGTAGCACTGGTTGTAATCAAAAAACCAAGGGTGGTAAAAAAATTCGGGCTTAATTTTAATTTGACGAATAATCGGACCATGGGCATAATCAGTTTCACGAAACCGTCCACAATCCAATTTGGCATTAAACCTTTCGCTGACTTCATTCTCTTAGTCCCTTTTATTATATCCTTGAATCAGAAGAACAATTTCACCTTTTATTGGTTTACTTTCAAGATAATTTACCAATTCTCCCAGTGTTCCTCTGAAAAATTCTTCAAATTTTTTAGTCAATTCACGCGCCATCACACACCGGCGCTGGCCCATGCGTTGGTAAAGTTCTTTTGCCGTCTTTAAAATACGGTGTGGCGACTCGTACAAAATAACGGTGCGTTCTTCGAAAGTTAATTGGTCTAAACGCGTTTTACGCCCTTTTTTCTGCGGTAAAAATCCCTCGAAGACAAAACGATGGCTGGGCAGACCGGAAGCTACCAAAGCCGTAATAATAGCCGCCGGGCCGGGTATGGGAACGATGCGGATATCTTCCTGAATGCACGCTTGCACCAAATGGTAGCCGGGATCGGAAATACCGGGGGTTCCCGCATCGGAAATTAAGGCAACCGTTTTCCCCTCTTTAAGCAAATTTACGATTTTGGGAGTTTCGTTACGTAAATTGTAACTGTGGTAGCTACGCAAAGGCGTATGAATTTGATAATGGCTTAAAAGCACGGAAGATTTACGCGTATCTTCAGCCGCAATAACGTGGACGTGCTGCAAAATATGAACGGCACGATAGGTAATATCCGCAAGATTTCCGATGGGTGTGGCCACCAGATAGAGTGCACCCTGTTCGATCGTTTCCACTTACATGCCCCAGTCTCTTGAATAACGAAAATCCTGATTAATTGTCCGATAGGAAATTTTAGCGATTACGGGTGGACGACGTTTGAACTGATTTTTTTGAATGCGCCGGCTAATGTCGTCGATTGTTTTTTGCGTGTATCCCAAATCGATTAACATTTCGTTAGAATAGCGCAAGTCCACCAAATAGTAAAGCAATCGATCGATTTCGTTATAGGTGTAGCCCAGTTCTTTTTCATCGGTTTGGCCGATCCACAAATCGGCGGAAGGCGGTTTGTCCACAATTACCTGCGGTACGCCCAAATAGCGCGCCAATTCCCAAATTTGCGTTTTGTACAAATCGCCGATGGGATTAACGGCGCTGGCCAAATCTCCGAAAATGGTACCGTAACCCAATAATAGTTCGGTTTTATTGCTTGTACCTATAACCAAAGCTTTGTGTTTGGCCGAATAGTCGTACAAAAGGCACATGCGCTCGCGTGCCATTTTATTGCCTTTGCGCAAAACGTCTGCATGCGGCTCATCTTTAAAAAAGGCGTCTACCATAGGCGAAATATCGCGTACTTCAAAGCCTATGCCAAAGGTTCCGGCCAGGAGTTCGGCATGTTCCCTGCTTTCCGGGTTACTCAACCGGTAAGGCATTATCAGGCCGTGTACGTTGTTCGGGCCAAGAGCCTTGGCCAGCAGCGCGGCCACAACGGAAGAATCCACACCGCCGGAGAGTCCCAAGACAGCCTTGCGAATCCCCACTTTGTAAATTTCTTCCTGCAAAAAACGAATAAGTAAATCCGTTACGGCTTTGGGATTTATTTTTAACAGTTCCACACCCATAGGTTTTCTTTCGTGCGCTAAAGCATTCTGTTTTGTGCGCTCAAAATTAATGTTTGACGTTTGCGTAGGTTCATCAAACGCCCAAATTTAAAAATGTTCCGTTTACTGCAAGTTTATAAAAAAATGCTAAGACTGCAAATATTCTTGCAAATAGCGGAAATCGGGCGTTAGTTTGCCGCGGTAAACAATTACGGCGCGTTTAATTTCTTCCGGCAATCCGCTTTGTTTTAACGGTTTATTAAAATTCGCTTTAATAATTCCGGGAATAAAAGGGCTAAGCTGTTTGCTAAAAAAACGCGAAGCGTCGTTCGGCAGTTCTGCCGGTAAATTGTCAACGGCCAACAGCACAATTCCTTCTCCCAAATAGCCTTTGCTTACGGATCGGCTTTGCGGATGAACGCGATAGGCCGGATCGCCCGAATCCGTACAGTGCGTATCGCATTCGATCGAGCCATTGGTATCGCACGAAATATCGGCAATGCCCTGCAAACGCAATTTGCCTTGTTCTTGCAGAGAGGCCAGAGAATTCCATGTTACAAATCGGGGATACCGTTCTTCCCAATAAATGGCGTTAATCAATACGGACAAATAAGGCAGATACCGTTCGAATACCGAACGGTAGTGCTCAGGATGTCGGTAATAATCCTGAAGATCAAAAGCTTTGCCTTCTTTGTGCTCTACCAAATGCTCTTCTTTGAACACACATAAATAGACGGTTTTTGCATCGAAATGTTTATTAACAACCAGGTTTTCGAGTTCATGAGGTGCAATGCGTTTTGTGGGCAGAGCATCCAAAATGTATTGGGCGCCTTTGGACACGTTTCCGTATCCTAAAATGCCGATAACCATGGGCTGCAAACGGTCGGGTAAACCGTTTTTTCGGATTTCGTTTCCGATTTCTTCCATGTGGGCATGGGCTTTGGCTACCGAGTGGTAATGCAAAGCTTGCTTGATGTTGGCAAACGGGGTTTCCATACCTTTGGCTCGCCAGTTTTGTCCCAATAGCCACAAAATATTAATCGCACCCGCATCGCCTGCATAACGGCCAAAATAAACCAGCCGTCGGCCGTTTTCATCGGTAATTTTTTCGTAGTCGATGAGCGTGGAGCCGGAATCGATTATTTTTTGCAGTAAGGGCATGTTATATTTTTGACCTTTAATGGTATGCGAAAAGAAAAGATAGGTTTTGTTATTTAAAATCTTTTCCGGCGGAATTTCTTTGACGCCTAAAATAATATCGCCTTTTTCCATGCCTTCGCATATTTCGGCACCGGCCTGTTCATATTCCGATTCGCTAAAAAAACGCTTGTCCGATTTTTCCACATAGGCTTTTGTCGGGACTTGCGATAAAATTCGTTTTAAATCTTCCGGAACAATGGGAGCACGACGTTCCCATCGATTTTTGTCTTCTGCACGAATTAAAATACGTTTCATTTTTTATTCCTTTATTTTTCAATTCTAATGTTTAGTCTGTATCGCTCGCAGCGAAAAATTCATAATGTTAACCCCGACCGGTTAAAAGTCCGGTTAGCAAATATACGAAGTTTGTCCGAAACAATGCAATCCGCGCCCGAACGGTCGAAACGTACGCGAAACAAATGTGGTATATCCGGTTTTAATAAGTAAAAAAACTCTTTAAGCAAAAAGCCCAAAGAGTTTTACGAAAAGCAAATCGCTTAAAAACACAAAGGAACAAATGCCTGTTTAAAAGATAAACAATTTACGCTTAATTACAGCCAAGAGTGGCGTTCGGTAAATTGAATACCCATCTTTTTCAGTTCGGCCAAAACAGGTTCGTAAATTTCGGGAAGTACGGGAATGTGCACACCGCTAAGCTTGATTTTTCCTTCCGCAATCAGCCGGGTGGCAATGGCCACAGGTAAACTGACAGTGCGAGCCATGGATGAATCGCCAAAAGGAATACCCGTATCAACAAGTGTGGCACTAATTTGCTCCTGTTTACCATTGGCGTATTCTGCGATAAATTCATGGTGTTGCACCAGCATATCGGTTTCGCCTTCTCGATAAACCAATTTTGTTTCCAACAAATAAGCAAACATATCAAACACAGTAGCATTGCCCAAGGGCAATTTAATATCGGAAAACATACCCAGCCATTCCAGCTTTTTAATCGTAACGGAATGTTGCGGAACATTGAGAAATTCGGCCGCCTCTTTTGCCGGATTTTTCCCGTTACTGTTAATGGAACGCGCCAAAACCTGTTTTACGGTTAATCGATCGAAATCGTACTGTATCTCTCGGTTAAACAGACCTAATTTTTTGAAATAATCCCACGATTCGCAATGGCTGATATTGCGCAATGTTCCCCGATACATACTCCGGACTTCCGGAATTCCGTAAAGATCGATGTAAGGCAGAGCATCGCGATTGACGTATGCTTCAAACGTTCCCGCATCCGGAATGTCTTTTAACCAATAATGCCGAAAGAGCTGTTGTTCGGGTACTTTAACAATTTTACCGTCTTTCAAATACCTGCCGTCGTTTAAAGCGGCCAGCATCACTCCCACAGGGCTCCAGGAAAATTTGTAACCGAAAGGATTGTTATTGCTTTCGAAAGAAGGCAAACCACCGCAATAGGAATAAAAGCTGATGATTTTTCCGCCGCGATTTTTAACATCATTGATTATTTGCATGGCCGCCATATGGTCCATGCCGGGATCCACTCCGATTTCATTAAGAAAGAGCAAACCGCGTTTTTGAGCTTCTTCGTTTAGAGCCTGCATTTCGGGCTTTACGTACGAGGCGGTTACCAAATGCTTGTTTTGTTGTAAGCAAACTTTGGCCACTTTTATGTGAAAAACCCACGGAAGCAAGCTGACCACAACATCGGCCCGGGCAATAATAGCTGTTAAAGCCTGCACATCGTTAACGTCCAATTTTTCCGCCTTCCCGCGCGGATGTCCGTCAATTAGTTTTTCGGCCTGTTGCAGGCGAATATCGGCTACCACCAAACGAAAATCCGTTTTTTCCAGCAAATAGCGCACCAAAGGACGCGCCACAAAACCGGCACCTAAAACCAAAATATTTTTCATATTAGCATTCCTTTATTGCAAAATATCGTTTATTAAACCGTGACTGCGTAAATTAACCAATTAAGTTTTTTTAGTAAAATCTTTTTTAGTGTTGTAACGGAACATAATCGGTTAAAATTCGGCCTGTTGATAAATTAACCGGAACATACGTTCTTTTATTTTGAATTCTAATCCCTTTTTCTCTAAATTCGGCCAAAACAACGGAGGCACTATTGTCAGTCCGAAAATTTATCGAAACGGTTTTTATTTATGCCATCGCGCTTTTTTTGTTTATTATTTTTGACTATGTCGTCAATAAATTCAGTGGTTCGCTGTTTTTAACCTTTACCATTACGGTTATTATTCTTCTTATTTTTCAGCCTCAACTTATCGATTTGCTCCAACGATTATTTTTGCGTAAATCGTATTTGCTGCGCACCCGGGCAAGGCAAATCTTGGAAAAATTAAACAACGATCTGAACCGGGCTTTGCGTTTCGAAGAAGTGTCCGATTTGATTTTTGCGGCGTTTGACCAGTTGTTCTCGAATCAGCCGTTTATTTTTTACATATTGGAAGATGACAAATATTATCCGGCACATGCACATGGCATTTCCGACGAAGAATTGTTGGCGTTTGATTTAAAAACAGAATATTTGAACGGTGTATCGTTAACAACGCTTTTGGTCGGAGATTTAAAGAAAACCCGTTTGCCGCAGGAATTCGTGCATCGGGCCCAAAGCAATGGTCTACACACGTTGCTTCCCTTCCGCGGACATAACCAAATTTTTGCTTTTTTATTGATCGATTATCAACGTATTCCATTTTTTGGAGATCCGGCCGCCTGGAAGTTAATGGAAAAGATTCAGAAAAAGGCCGGATTGATTCTTGAAAATACCGCTCTTATTTTGGACTTGCAGAATCGCCACTATCAAATGCGCAAGTTAATGGAAGTCGGCCAAAAAATACTTTCCAGCTTCGATATTAAAACGATTTTGGATTTTATTCTGAAAAATTTGAAAAAGGTAACCCATTACGATGCAGCGGCTATTTTTTTATTGGACAAATCAGGCAAAAAGCTACTCAACACCAGCTTTGACGGATACGACCCGCAAGCTTTAAAACGTATGCATTTGAAAGTCGGTCAGGGTTCCTGCGGCTGGGTGGTGCAAACCGGACAAATTGAAGTGATTGATGATGTGCGCACAGCCGAACATTATTTTCCCCTGCGTAAAGAAACCCGTTCACAAGTTTCCATTCCGCTGATATTTGACAATCAGGTGTTGGGAGTTATTTGTCTGGAAAGCAATCGTTTGACGTATTTTAACCGTCAGATCGTGGACTTATTACAGTTGTTTGCCCAAATGGCCTCCATTGCCATCCACAATGCTCGACAGTTTAAGGTAATGTTGGCCAAAAAAGCTCTGGAGCACGAACTGATAAATGCCAGTAAAGTGCAAAAAGCATTGCTGGTACAACGTGCGCCAAAAATTGAGCATTTAGCTATTACGGCTGTTAATTTGCCCAGCAAGATTGTCAGCGGCGATTTGTACGATATTATACGTTACGATACACATACCGTGGGGCTGGCCATAGGCGACGTTAGCGGTAAAGGGGCACCCGCCGCCCTGACAATGGCATTGGTATTGGCAGGGCTGCGCAGCCAAAAACAATTTTTTATGACAGCCTGCGATATTGTGTATCGTTTGAATAATTTGCTTTACGAAAGCACAACCGAAGGCAATTATGTTACTTTTTTTTACGCCGTGGCCAATACGGAACAGAACAAATTGATTTACACCAATGCCGGACATAATGCTCCACTTTTATTGCATGCCGACGGCTCGGTCGAACGCCTGGGTATCGGTGGTATTGTCATCGGCTTTCAGCCGAATTTTCAGTACAGGCAGGCAGAAGTGTCGTTTAATCCCGATGACGTGTTACTCATGTACACCGATGGCATTACCGAAGCCATGAGCGGATCGGGTGAAGAATTCGGCGAAGAACGCCTTTTGCAAGTGTTAAGAAAAAACAGAAACAAAAACGTTTTGGAAATTCGTGAAGCCATCATTAAGGCCGTTCAAAAATTCAGTCTTAAACGCTTGCAAGAAGATGATATGACCCTGCTTGTTTGTAAGTTCGAAAAAAGCACAAAAGATGACAAAAATCCGGTTTGATCTTCTTGCCGGTGAAATTCGGCCCAAATCATTCAAAAACAGACACTTTTTTAAAGAACATTCAACTTTGTACCGACATATTATTTGACAACGAAAGAATTTGTGTCGAATTTATGTGCCAGTATTATGCCTTGTTCATTGGCGTTGGTTTTAACCTTGGTACCACGAACAAAGGCAGGCAGGGTAATATGAACAAGAAAAGCAAAAAAATTCTTTACATCGAAGACGACCCCGACGCCAGAGCTTTAATGGCCGATATTATTCGTTATCAGGGCTATACCTACATCGAGGCCAGCCGCGGTTTGGAGGGCATTCGTTTGGCCAAGCTGCACAAACCCGACTTGATTTTAATCGATTTGATGCTTCCGGATATGCAAGGTTCGGAAGTTACCACCCATCTGAAAAGCCTTTCCGAGCTGCGCAACATTCCCATTATTGCCTTAACCGGCGCCAGTACCGAAAATGTGCGCGAGTATGTTTTAACCGCAGGTTGCGACGGTTACATCAGCAAACCGATAAATGTAAACGAGTTTATCTTTAAATTGGAAGAATTTTTGGCCGGCAAGCGCGAGTTCGTACCTCCGGAATATGAAAAGGAATTTTTACAACGTTACAACATAGAGCTGGTGGAACGGCTAAAACGCAAGGTGTCGGAACTGGAAACGCTGAACAAAAGCCTATCCCGGTTAAATGCCGATCTGATTGCCTCGCGTGAAGAACTAGCCCGTTACAACGATTTGCTTTTTTATTTGAATTCGTTAGCCAATTACTTACGAACACTAAAAGATCCGCAAAAATTGCTTAAGGTTTTGCCCGAACGAATCGTAGAAGGTTTTCATTTGGATCGTTGCGTTATTTTTGGTCACGATCCGCGTAAGGGCACCATAACCCCTTGTTCGTTTTTTGGAGAATTTCCCAAATCACTAAAAAAGACTACGCTACCATTTAGTGAGCAACTTTTGCAACTGGTACGCGAAGAAGGCGGGTTGTTGTGGATAAAAAATCATCACCAACTGGTGGAAGAAAGCCTACAATCCATTGGCACGTTTTTTAAAGCTTCTTCTTTTGTGGTAAGCTATTTGCAAGAATTGGGACGCCACAACATTCAGCATTTGCACCGGGATGAAGATGATGAGGAATTCGATCCTGGCATTTCCATTGACGAACGTTACGTTATCTACCTGGACAAGCAACCCTCGGAAAAGAAATTTGCCACGTATGAAATCCGCATTTTTAAATCGTTTTTTCAAACCGTGGCCATTATTTACGAAAACATGCAACTGTTCGATCGGCTCAAATATTTGTACAAAATCAAATCGGAAGAAGCCATTCGCGACGGTTTGACCAATTTGTACAATTACCGTTTTTTTGTTCGCGAGCTAAAAAAAGAAGTGGCGCGTACCAAACGCTACAAAACGCCGTTTTCTCTGCTGATGATTGACATCGACTATTTTAAAGAATACAACGACTTGCACGGGCACGTAGAAGGTGACAATGTTCTGAAGGCCATTAGCCGTTTATTAGAATTGAATACGCGACAAACCGACGTAGTGGCCCGTTACGGCGGTGAAGAATTCGTAATTATTTTACCGGGCATTACCAAAAAGAAAGCATTGCCTTTAGCCGAAAAATTGCGGAGTTTGGTTAAAGTGTATCCTTTCCCGGACAAGGTGCACCGTGTGCCGTGTCGCTTAACCATTAGCATTGGCGTTGCCGGTTGCCCGGAAGACAGTGCCGATCATGTGGAATTGGTACGCATGGCCGACGCCGCGCTGTACGAGGCCAAGCAGACGGGTCGCGACAAGGTATGTTTGTACCGACAGGCAAAGGTGTAAGCGAAGCACATACGGTTTGCGTCTTCTTGCGCCAAAAGGCAAGTTAAGGATTAATTCCGGGTTACTTCATTGTATTTGGCCACAATCATATCCCGCACTCTTTTAACCAGTTTATTGCGCTTTTCAAATGAAAATTCCGAAACATCTACCGGATCGAGAAAATAAACATGAATATCGCCGCGGTTTACCCGGAACGATTTTTTCTTAAGAATATTGACCGATCCGCTAATAACCGTCGGAACAATGGGCAAGCCCGATTTAAGAGCCAAAATAAAGCCGCCCTTTTTGAACGGTTTGATTTGGCCGGTTTGGCTGCGTGTGCCTTCTGGGTAAATGATAACCGAAACGCCGTTTTTCAGAATGGCGATCGCTTTGTTCAATGATTCGCGTGCTTTTTCGCTATTGCCGCGATCGATAGGAATCATGCCCACGGTACGCATGCCCTGTGCGAAAACGGGAATGCGGAACAGTTCCTGTTTGGCAATAAAACGCATGGTTCCAGGAATACTGACCACGTGCGCTAAAATGTCAAACGCGCTTTGATGATTGGAAATGTAAATGTAAGGTTGCTGCGGATTTAATTTTTCGGCACCGTGCACGGTGACCGTTACACCGGCCACTTTCAAAATGCCTTTGGCCCAAAGGCGAATAACGCCGTTTACGGTTTCGGAAAACGGGTTGAATAAGCCGAAAAAGATGGCGGCCAAAGAACAACAAAGGGTGTGAACGATGGCAAAAACGAAAATCCATGCGGTACGTAACATGGCAACACCTTATTTATTGTATTTACGGCGAATGACATCTTGTCCGCCCATGTATTTGCGCAAAGGCTCGGGAATAATAACCGTTCCTTCGTCGGTCTGGTAGGTTTCCAGTAGCGAAACCATTAGGCGCGAGGTGGCCAACCCGGAGCCATTTAACGTGTGTACAAATTGCGGCTTGGCACCTTTTTCCGGTCTAAAGCGAATATTGGCCCGCCGTGCCTGAAAATCTTCGAAATTACTCACACTGGAAGCTTCCAGCCATTTTTGTTCGGCCGGAGACCAGGTTTCGATATCGTAGCATTTGGCCGCAGCAAAGCTTAAATCGCCCGAGCATAAAAGCAATACGCGGTAAGGAATATTGAGCATTTGCAAAATTTCGGTTGCTTCGCGCAAGAGCTGTTCATGAAAATCGTACGATTCTTCCGGTCGTACAAAATTGACCATTTCCACCTTGTTGAATTGATGCACGCGTAAAAACCCGTGTGTCTCTTTTCCGTAAGACCCCGCTTCCCGGCGGAAGCAAGCCGAATAGGCAACATATTTAACAGGCAATTGTTCGGCTGGCAAAATTTCGTCGCGGTGCAAATTAGTTACCGGTACCTCTGCTGTGGGAATCATGAACAGATCGTCTTTGGGTGAATAATACATGTCGTCTTCCATTTTGGGCAATTGACCGGTGCCGAACATACTGGCGCGATTGGCCAAAAACGGAGGAAAAATTTCGGTGTAGCCGTGTTTTTCGATGTGCACATCCAACATAAAATTGATTAATGCCCGTTCCAGCCGGGCGCCGTCGCCTTTGTAAACTGGGAAACCACTACCGGTTATTTTGCCCCCGCGTTTGAAATCGAGAATGTCTAACCGCTCGCCCAGTTGCAAATGATTTAACAGGGTAAAATCGAATTCGGGCAAATTACCCCAGCGCATAGTCTCCACGTTTTCGCTGGAGTCTTTGCCGCGGGGCGTGGTTTGGTGCGGAAGGTTGGGAATGCGGCTCAACTCTGTGAATAATTCTTTTTCGATTTCCTTAAGCCGATCGTCCAGTTGCTTGATTTCATCGGAAATGCGCCGGGTATGAGCAATAATATCAGAGGCATCGCCGCCTTCTTTTTTTATTTGACTTACTTTTTTGGAATTTTCATTGCGTTGCTTTTTCAGATCTTCTACCTTGCGGATTATTTCGCGCCGTTCCTTGTCTAACTGCAAAACCAGATCCACATTACCCATTTCGCCTTTGGCCTGTACCCCATCTTTAACTATTTCCGGATTTTCACGGATGAATTTTAAATCTAACATAATGTATCCTTTTGAATTACTATTCCTACGATTTTTTATTTTAAAAGAAGTCAAATTTAAGTAAGTACACTACCTATCGCAAGCTACCGAAAAAAAGGGAAAAATTTTTCCCTTGCATTTGGCGCTATTTTGTTTAAATTGGGTTGTGTTATTTTTGGAATAAATCAAAAGATCGTTTTAAATTTCGGAGGGAAAACCGCATAACTTCACCTTGTTACCATTAAATTTTTTTAATTAATTTGGAGGTGTGTAACATGGTGAAGAATCCGCTTAAACCCCATATTCCCGATTCCGTATTCCAGTTTTTGATCGAACATAATTTATTGCGCGAAAAAGGCGTACGCGATTATCAGATTCGCAAACGATTTCGTGAATTGCGTCAAAATCACTCCACTCAGCAGGCACTGGAAATGCTCCGAGACGAATATCCCTATTTGCAGTACGAGACCATCCGCAAAATCATCTATCAAAAAGTTGAACACCGCTCTCCCGAATATTTTTATTTGTTCTAACGGTAAAAGCACGAGTCGTATTTTCGTGCGCATTGCTCTGCACGTCTTAGGCCGGAACGGTACCGTAGTGGGTTTTATGTAAGGGTGTATCCGAGGATCCGCACCTACTACCACCCATGTATGAGCCGGGTTAAAAATAATAACGCAGGCCAAGCGTTCCCATCCCGTAAAACGGAATAAGCCTGTGGCTCAAATGACGCTGCGCGTGTTGTCGGTCGTAGTTGACCACGTAACCGCCTACGCTGTAACCGATAATCGCGCCCATGGTTACGTCCGAAAGCCAATGTTTGTTGTGATAAACACGCGAGGCTCCCACCAAGGCCGCGGAACCGTACCAGAAGATCTTCCAGTATACATTATCGACCGATTTGGCCATAACGGTGGAAACGGCAAAACTCACGGTGGTGTGAAAGCTGGGCATGGCTTTGTAATCATCGTTGGAGAATTGAAGCGGCCGGAAGAACAGATGATTGTCTCCGGCGTAAGGACGACGACGGCCGACAATGAGTTTGATGGCCCCTGTAATGGCGCCCGAAAAGATGAAGGCCTCGGTGGCATTACGTCCCAATTTGCGTAATTTATCGTTACCGACAAGTGCGCCGTAGCCGTATAACCCCCAAGTAAAAAACAAAGAATATCCCTTGCCGTAATAGTGATCCAGATAAAATAACGCATCGTCGGTTTTGTTTTGGTTGCGTAAAGCCCATTTTTTGACTTCTTTGTCAGCCAAAAAAAGCAAAGCGGTACCGCCAATGCTAAAACCGACCTTTTGCCAATCGTGGCGCGTAAAGGTTAGGGGGGCCATGGTAACACCGAATCCGACGCGAATAAAATGAATCAAGTCTTTCATAAAAACGGAGGTGGTATCGGTAGTTGCCAGTGTATCGGTATCCGGCTCGCTTAAGGGTACGGCGGGCAACAGGACGGATGAAGTTGTGTCTTTGGGTTGTAAATAGGTGTGCGTGGAATCCTGCGCGGAACTTACTTGCGGGAAAAAAAGACAGATCGTTAGAAACAGGATCAAACCGCTGTCATAAAAACGTATCATAAGCGTCCAATCGTTAAATGTTAAAATTTTAATTACGAAATATCCGGATTTTATTTACGGGTAAGTTAGTGAATTTTATGCAGAAATTCTACGGGTTTAAATGGGGTGTTTTTTGCTCGGAACGGAGGAATTCAATAAAGGCCGCATCGGCTGGCGGAAAGTCGAATTTTGATAGGTCCTCGGGCCGAACCCATTTGAAGTCTGCAACTTGCAGCGCAGAAACTTTTTGGGTGCTATCTTTGAGCTGGCACTCAAAAAAACGAATGTGAATGGTTTTCCCAGGATATTGAAACGTTTCTTGCCAAAGGAGCCTACGGACTACGGTTAGGATATCCAGCTCTTCTTTTAGTTCGCGACGCAAGGCTTGTTTGGGTGTTTCGTCGGCGTCTATTTTGCCGCCCGGAAATTCCCATAAACCGCCCAAATGGCTGTTTGCCGGGCGTTTGGTGATCAGAATTCGGTTTTGCTCGTTTCGGATTACCGCGGCGACAACCTGAATGATGTTCATTTGCGTCAATTTTTCCCCCGTTTGTAAATGTTCGAAAACTCGGCCTGCCGAAAAGAAAAAATCGGTTAATGGTTAACGACAGGCCGTATCGGTTAACGTAACAGGTCGGAAACCGAACGTTTTTGATTGATGTTGTAAATAACTTCGGCAAAAAGCGGCGCAATGGAAACTTCGTCGTACCAGGGGGTATTCTTGACGAATTCAGGGCCGTGAAAGACCGCATCCGTGCCGATTACACGTGTAATCAATCCACTTTCAAAAGCTTCATTCATCAAATCGATGGCCGGACCGTTGAAAAACGGCAACGAACAGGAAACGTAAATGTTCTTGGCTCCCTTGTCGCGCAGCAGTTTGGCTGCATTAATAATCGTGCCGCCCGTACTGACCATATCATCGGGGATGAGCACATCTTTGCCGTCCACTTCGCCCACCAAACGCATGCTTTCGATAACCCCTTTTTTGGAGTAATCGCGCGCTTTGTCCACAATGGCCAGATGCGCCTTCATTTGTTTGGAATAGTAACGCGCCCGTTCAGCACCGCCCACATCGGCAGCGGCAATTACCAAATCGTGTGTTTGATTGCGGTAGATTTTTTGGAAATGATTGATCAGGTAATTGGAAGCGTGCAAATTTTCCAGTTTGGCCGTGGTAAAAAAGCCCATGATGGCTTCGGCATGGATATCCAGAGTAATTACGCGATTGGCACCGGAAATTTCGATAAATTGCGCTACTTGTTTAGCCGTAATGCCTTCGCGTGTTTTTTTGCGCTCCTGTCGCGAGTAAGGGAATTGCGGCAAAACGACGGTAATGGAATCGGCATCGGATTGAAAGGCGGCGTTAATGGCCGTCAACAAGGCCATTAGGTTATCATTTACAGTGCGCTGGCTCAGAGGATCGTCAATGCACTGCACCACATAATGATCGTCGCCGCGAATATTTTCGTTAAGTACGGTTTTGATTTCGCCATTGGCAAAGCGAATTTCTTCGTTGTTGATCAAACGTAAGGGAAGACTATGCGATTCATGGTTGATGATTTCGTTCAAATGATTTACGATACGCTGCGCAAATTCGTGACCCGAATCGCAGGCCATAATGCTCAATGCGCCGCGTTCGCCTTTGGTTCGCACGATGGTTGTGGAATCCAAATCTATTCTCCTTTTGTTTGGTACACCGGTTTAAAGGATTTGAAATGTT